>JBKBKD010000021.1:0-43525 GCA_046294595.1 Novosphingobium sp. | reverse complement strand
TGGCTCAGATCCTGGCGCGCCAGAAAGACATGCTCATAAAGCGGCATGCTTCGTGCTTCCTTGTCTAACTAACCGATCGCTGGCTTGTCCGCGGGATTGCGGGGCCCCTCCGGCTTTCTTCCTGTTTCACCCGGTTGCGGCAGCAGCCGACCCTGCGGTGAAGCAGCGGCCCTTAGCGATTCCGCGGCGGAAAGCAAGCAGATTTGCCGCGTGGGACCGGCATGGCGCGTCTTGCATGGGGCCGCTGGTGCAGTTTAAGCCGGGATTTAATCATGCGGTGAAACCGAAGGGATGAAGATGCTTGTCGAGATCGAACGCCATGGCCCGGTGGCCGTGGTCAGGCTCAACCGTCCTGAGGCGATGAACGCCCTTTCGGCGGCCCTGCGCGCGCAGCTTGCCGAAGCCATGCTGGCCGTGGATGCCGTTGATGCGGTTCGTGCCGTGGTGCTGACCGGGGCGGGGGACAGGGCCTTCACTGCCGGGCTGGACCTGAAGGAACTGGGGGCCGATACATCGCATCTGGGCGCCGCCAATGCGCAGGATGCGGCCCGCAACCCGGTGCGGGCGGTCGAACAGTGCCGCAAGCCGGTGATCGGGGCGATCAACGGCGTGGCGATAACGGGCGGCTTCGAACTGGCTCTTGCCTGCGACGTGCTGATTGCCTCGCACAATGCGCGCTTTGCCGATACCCATGCGCGCGTCGGCATCATGCCGGGCTGGGGCCTTTCGCAGAAACTGTCGCGGATGATCGGCATTGCGCGCGCCAAGGAGCTTTCGCTGACCGGCAACTTCATCGGTGCCGATCAGGCGCTGGCATGGGGATTGGTCAACCGGGTGGTGCCCGCCGATGCGCTGCTGCCTACCGCGATCGCGCTTGCCAATGACATGGCAGGCATCGATCCGCGCATGGCAACCGCCTACAAGCGGCTGATCGATGATGGCCATGGCCTTGCCCTGGCCGATGCGCTTGCGCTTGAAGCGAAGGTTTCGAGCGAGATGAACGGCGCGGTCGATGCCGCCGCAGTCGAGGCGCGTCGGCGCGCGGTGATGGAGCGGGGTCGCACGCAGTCCTGAAAGGCTGGCATGGTTGAGTTGGGAGCCTAGACCTGTGGCAGCGGGCTTTTCGCAGGCTCGATCCCTGCCGGCCTTGCCTGTGTTCCGCAGAAGAGCAGCGCCGTGAGGCCATTGGTCCGCGCGACGAGGTAGCTGGCCGTGGCCAGCACCAGCACGGCCGCGGACACGAGCAGCCATTGCAGTTCTGCGGCAACCGGCAGGGCGCGCACGTGGGGCAGCAGTGCCATGACCCAGACAAGGTGGAAAAGATAGATCGCCAGCGCGCCATCGACGAAGAACGAGACGATGCGGCTGGGCCCGCGCATCAGCCGCGCCAGCACCCTGAACAGCACCAGTGTCAGCAGATAGGCAAGTGGCAACTGGATGGTGCGCAGCACCAGCGCCCCGGAAAGGCCGGGATAGAAGTCCAGCCCCAGCGCTAGGCGGAACATCGGATCGAGCGGCATGTAGATTGCCAGCAGAACTACGATTGCCGCCACGGTCCAGCGCACCGGCAGGTTGAAGAGTTGCGCGCCGATCCCGGAATGCCAGGCAATCACGCCCAGCGAAAAGGCCGCGCCGTGAAACAGGAAATGCAGCCACAGCAGCGTTTCGGAAGGCGCATCGGGTATGGGCGGCACCCATTCTGCGGCATGGCGCAGCAGCCCCCACAGCGCCAGTGCGCCGAACAGCCACAGGCTTTGCGGTCCGCCCAGCAGCATGGCGCGGCGCATCCGCTCTCCCGGTCTGATCCATCGGACCGGGATCAGGGCATAAAGCCCGCAATAGCCAAGCAGCACCAGCAGGAACCAGAAATGGTCAAGCGCCAGCGGCATTCCGAAAAACCGGTCGGAAGGCTTGTGCAGCAGGCTTTCCTGCAAGCGAAACTGCAACGCGCCCAGCGTCGGCAGGGCGGCCAGAAAGGGCAGGCCCAGACGGCGCAGGCGTTCGCCCAGCCAGATCCGCGTTCCCTTGCGCTCGCGGATCATCCCGGCAAAGTAGCCCGCCAGCATGAAGAACGCGAACATGCGGAAGGCATGTGTCACCGAGTTCCAGCCGCCGATCAGCAGCGATTGCTGGAAATCGAGCGCGGGCGGGGCAGTCTCGAAAATGGCCTTGGTGGCAACATGAAACGGCAGCCCCAGCAGCAGCAGCACGGCACGCGCCAGATCGAGGTGGTGCAGGCGGGCGGGGGCGGCGTTCATCGCTGCGCCCTAGAGCATTTTTGCCGCCAATAGAAGCGCAGCTTGCGCGGGGCAGGCTCGTGGCTGCGGTCCGGTGATGAAGGGGGCTTGTGCAGCGCGGCGGCTTCACGCACATCCGCGCTAGACAGGCGAGTGTCCGTTGCCGCCGATGAAGGAACCGCAGCCCCATGCCATCCGGCCTCATTGCCCTGCTTGACGATGTTTCCGTGATTGCCCGCGCGGCTGCGGCCTCGCTCGACGATGTTGGCGCCGCCGCGGCCAAGGCCGGGACCAAGGCAGCAGGCGTGGTGATCGACGATGCGGCCGTCACCCCGTCCTATGTCACCGATTTCACGCCTGACCGCGAACTGCCGGTCATCGCCCGCATCGCCCGTGGCAGCCTGATCAACAAGCTGGTCATTCTCCTGCCCGTGGCCCTGCTGCTGAGCGCGTTCCTGCCCTGGGCGATCACCCCGCTGCTGATGGCGGGCGGGCTTTTCCTGTGCTTCGAGGGCGCGGAAAAGGTGATGGAGAAGCTGGGCGGCGCCAAGCACGGGGCAACGCTCGAAGATGGCCCCGGCGATGTCGCCGCCTTCGAACAGCAGCGCGTATCGGGCGCCGTGCGCACCGACTTCATCCTCTCGGCCGAGATCATGGCCATTGCCCTGTCCGAAGTTGCGGAGCGGACGATCTTCCAGCAGGCCATGGCACTTGCGCTGGTGGGCATCGTGATAACCGTGCTGGTCTATGGCACGGTCGGCCTGATCGTGAAGATGGATGACATCGGCCTTCACCTAGTCAGCAAGGAAGGCGCGGCACGGCAGGCGCTGGGCAGGCTGCTGCTGCGCGCCATGCCGGTGCTTATGACGCTGCTGGCATCGGTCGGCACGGTGGCCATGCTCTGGGTAGGCGGCCAGATCATTCTTCACGGCGGGGAAGTGCTGGGCTTTGCGCCGCCGGCCGCATTTGCGCACGGCGTGCAGCACATGGTCGAACATGCCGCCAGCCCGCTTGGCGGTCCCCTTGCCGGTGTGTTCGGCTGGATCACCTATGCGGCGATTTCCGCCGTGGTGGGACTGCTCCTTGGCGGTATCGTCGCCGTGATCGTCCACCTCGTTGCGGCAGCACGCGGCGGCCATTGACTATCCCGGCATTGGCCGCGGCCGGGCACTGACCGCGGCTGGCGCTGCCTCAGGCGGCGTGGCGCACGGGAAGCCGGGCGGCGCCCGCCTCGCGGTAGTGCCTGATCGCAAATTCGCTGACCAGTCTCTCGAACACCTCGTCATGCAGGCGGCGTTCGAACTCCAGCCCGCTCACTCTGTCGCGGCTCCAGACCACGAAGGCCAGCTTGGGCTGGAGGCCCGGCAGCAGCAGATAGAGCGGCTCGTCGATCCGCAGCTTCTCCAGCCCTTCGATACGCGCGCCATAGGGGTTGAGATCCTTGAGGATCACGGTTGACCGTTCGGCCCCCCGCTTGCAGCGCACCGGCAGTTCGATGCCGACACGCGGCGCGCGGCGTTTCGCGTCGAAATCGGGGTTCTCGGCATCCTGCCACATGGCCATTCCTCCACTTGCGTTAACCAACACAGGCAAGAACGGCCGCGGTTTCGCGCGTTTCAGAGCGGGAATGTGCGGAGCTGCAAGTAAACCTCGCGTTTCCTGCAAGCGCGTGCGCCATGATTGCAAGTGCCGGCGCGCCCCGGCTTGCGCTGGATCAAGGTCGGTTCGGCAGCGCGGTCTAGAAGCCGGGGCATCGGGCCACCCAGCCCGGAAGGAGACCCGGAATGTCCGATACCGCCGCCACGCTGGCCGAACTTGCGCCCGTCCGCCAGCTTGTCACGCGCGATGGCGCCGTGCTTGATGTGCGCTCCGCCTACGCCGAAGACGAGCCTGTGCTCGAAGCCTTCTTCGACCGGGTGAGCGACGAGGATCGCCGTTTCCGCTTCCTTGCCGCCAGCAGGCATGTCGGGCACGATCAGCTTGCCGCGATGACCCATGTCGATCACTGGCGCACCGAGAGCTTCCTTGCCTTTGCGCATGATGACGGTTCGCTTGTCGCATCGGCCATGCTGGCCTGCGATGCGGCCATGGACACGGGCGAGATTGCCGTCTCGATCCGGCGGGACTGGCGCGGGCGCGGCGTGGGCTGGGCCATGCTTGATCTTCTGGCCGAAGAAGCACGCAGGCGCGGCCTTGCGCGCGTGATCTCGATCGAGGACCGCGACAACCATGCCGCCATCGAACTCGAACGCGAAAAGGGCTTCGCGCCTCACGGGGTCGAAGGTGATCCGCACCTAGTGATGCTGGAAAGGCGCTTCCGCTAGCCCTCTGGTCCCGCTCCGGGGGAAGGGCCGGAGCGGCATGTCACGAGGGGGAGGCCGGATCGCGCGCCCGCGCTGTCCGGCCTCACGCTTTACAGGCGGGCCAGCAGATCGCTTGCAAACTGCGACAGGGTATCATCGCGCGCGCCCATTATCACCACGCGGTCGCCCGGCCGGGCGATTGCGGCCATGCGGTCGGCGCAGTCGGTGCGCTGCGGCACATGTTCGGCATTTCCCCCATGGGCGCGGATCAGCGCCACGATCCGTTCGGCGCCGACCGAACGGTCAACCGTTCCGCCGAAATAGACCGGATCGCACAGGACCGTCACATCCTGCGCATCCAGCCGCGAGGCGAAGACTTCGGCCAGTTCCTCGCCCATCTGGCGCAAGGGGCCATAGCCGTGCGGCTGGAAAAAGGCGATGACGCGGCCGGGATGGGCTTTCAGCGTGGCCAGCGTTGCCGCCACCTTTTCGGGATTATGGCCGAAGTCGTCGATCACGGTGATGCCCGAAGCCGACGTGCCGACAATGTCGAAGCGGCGGGCAAGCCCGGTAAAACCGCCAAGCTGTCCTGCGGCCTCGTCCATCGGCACTCCGGCAGCGCTTGCCGCTGCAAGCGCGGCAAGGGCATTGGCCAGATTGTGCCGCCCCGGAACCTGCAAGGCAAGGTCATGGAGCGTGCCGTCGCGCCGGTCGATCACGCGGGCGGCAATCGCGGTTGGCGTTTCGCGGATGGAGCCTGCCACCACGCCGATCGTCGCCTCGGCAGCCAACCCGAAGGTGATTGCCTGCCGCGCATGGCCGATCAGCGCCATGCTTTCCGGATCATCGGCGTTGACCACGCCGACCTGCGCACTGGCAAGGAAATCGCCAAACAGCTTGCGCAGTTCCTTAAGGCTCTTGTGATCGAGGCTCACATTGTTGAGCACCGCCACTGCGGGCCGGTAGAGCGCGATGGAACCGTCGCTTTCGTCCACCTCGGAAACGAAAGCCCCGCCTTGGCCGACGCGCGCCGAGGCAAAGGGCGCATCGGGGGCGACGAAGTTCTTCATCACCGCGCCGTTCATGATCGTGGGATCGCGTCCGGTGGCGGTCATGATCCAGCCGATCATGCCGGTAACGGTGGATTTGCCGCTGGTGCCGCCCACGGCAATGCCCTGCGGGGCGGCATTGAACAGCCGGGCGAGCAGTTCCGCCCGGCTCAACCGCTGGCAGCCCAGCGCCTTCGCGCGGACCACTTCGGGAACCGTGTCCTCCACCGCTGCCGAGGCGACGAGCACCTGATCGCCAGAAACGATGCCCGATCCGTCCTGCGCAAAGAGCCGGAAGCCCATGCTTTCCAGCCACGCAAACTTTTCCGGCGTGCGGCCCTGGTCGCGGCTGCGGTCCGATCCTGCCACGCGCGCGCCCATCCCGCGCAGGATCAGCGCCAGCGGCAGCATTCCCGACCCGCCGATGCCGCAGAAGAACCAGTCCTTCGCCGCAAGATCGGCCGGGGTGGCAAGTGCTTCGGCAAGTGCTTTGTCTGTCATGGCATTGAGCGGTATGCGCCCGCGCCGCTGGTGACAACCACCCGATTGCCGCTTTCACCCGATACGCGAAAGCGGCTAGGGTTCGGCGCATGAGCCGGAACATCGCCATCTGCGCCCCGTCAACGCCCTTCACGCGCGATGATGCGGCGCGCGTCGCGGCGCTGGCTGCGGCAGAGTTTCCCCGGCTCCGGCTTGCCTTCCACGATCAGTGCTTTGCCAGCGAGGGCCATTTTGCCGGAAGCGATGCGGTGCGTCTGGCCGCCTTCGTGGAGTGTGCCAACGACCCCGCCTTCGATGCGGTGTGGTTCGTGCGCGGCGGCTATGGGGCCAACCGGATTGCGCAGGATGCGCTGGCGCTGCTCTCTCCTGCGGCTTACGACAAGGTCTATCTCGGCTATTCCGATGGCGGCACGCTGCTGGCCGCGCTCTACCGCGCGCGCATCGGCAGGCAGGCCCATGCCCCCATGCCCGCGGACATCCGCCGTGCCGGGGGCGATGCGGCGGTGCGCCGCACGCTCGGCTGGCTGTCTGGCCTGACCGACGGGCTGGAGCCTTCGCTCAAGGCCGATGGCAGGCCGGCCGTTGCCTTCAACCTGATGACCCTTGCCATGCTCTGCGGCACGCCGTTCATGCCCGATCTTTCGGGCCATGTGGTGATGGTCGAGGAAGTGGCCGAATATGATTACGCGGTCGACCGGCTGCTGTTTCATGTCACCCATGCTCTGGCGCCAATGGGCATTGCGGGCCTGCGTCTCGGCCGGGTGAGCGACGTGCCCGAAAACGACCGCCCGTTCGGCTGCACCGTCGAGGCGATGGCCCGGCACTGGTGCGCGCGCACGGGCATTGCCTTTCTGGGACCGGCCGATATCGGCCATGATGCTGCCAACAGGATCGTGCCCTTCGGCCTTGCCTCGGCGGCAGGGGCGCAATAGGGGGCGCGCCATTCATGGTGGTGGGCCGCACAAGAGGAGAGTGAGATGCGCGCATTCGTGTTTCCGGGGCAGGGCAGCCAGAAGGTCGGCATGGGGCTTGAACTGGCCGAGGCCAGCGCTGCGGCCCGCGAGGTCTTCGAGGAAGTCGATGATGCGCTGGGCCAGAAGCTCTTCCAGATCATGAAGGAAGGCCCCGAAGACGTTCTGACCCTTACCGAAAATGCCCAGCCTGCGATCATGGCCAATGCCATTGCGGTGCTGCGCGTGCTGGAACGCGAAGGCGGCATCACCCTGGCCGAGAAGGCCGATTTCGTTGCCGGGCACAGCCTTGGCGAATATACCGCGCTCTGCGCTGCGGGCGCTTTCAGCCTTGCCGACACCGCACGCCTGCTCAAGCTGCGCGGGCGGTCGATGCAGGCGGCCGTGCCGGTGGGCGAAGGCGCGATGTGCGCGCTGCTGGGCGCCGACATCGAGAAGGCAACCGCGCTTGCCGAAGCGGCGGCCGAAGGCGAAGTGTGCACCGTGGCCAACGACAACGATCCCACGCAGGTCGTGCTTTCGGGCCATCGCGGCGCGATCGAGCGGGCGGTCGCCATGGTCAAGGATCACGGCATCAAGCGCGGCGTGCTTCTGCCGGTGTCCGCGCCGTTTCACTGCCCGCTGATGCAGCCTGCCGCCGAAGCCATGGCCGAGGCGTTCGAGAAGACGCCGCCCTCTGCCCTGCGCATCGCGCTTTTCGCCAATGTCACCGCATCGGTCGTGATCGATCCGGCCGAGGTCAGGCGCCTGCTGGTCGAACAGGTCACGGGCCGCGTGCGCTGGCGTGAAAGCGCCATTGCGATGCAGCAGGCGGGTGTCGAACAGTTCATCGAACTGGGCGGCAAGGTGCTTGGCCCGATGATCAACCGGACGCTGGCCGATGTTTCCGTCACCAGCGTGGTCGGCATGGCCGATATCGAGGCGATCCTGAAGGACATCTGAAGCAGGACCATCTGACAGGCATGGCGCGCCTTGCTGCGCACCGATCTAGTGGAGCGAGATATGGAACAGCGTCTTTTCGATCTGACCGGCATGACCGCCCTTGTCACCGGTGCTGCCGGCGGCATCGGCTCGGCAATCTGCCATGCCCTCGCGCGGCAGGGGGCGCGGATCGCGCTGTCGGGCACCAATCCGGCCAAGCTGCGCGCCTTCCGCGACGAGCTGAACGACACCTATGGCCACGATCATGTCGAGATCACCTGCGATCTTTCGAACACCGAACAGGTCGAACACCTCGTTCCGGCGGCGCTCGACACCTTCGGCAAGCTCGACATTCTGGTGAACAACGCCGGGATCACGCGCGACAACCTGGCCATGCGGATGAAGGACGAGGAATGGGACGCGGTCATTCGCGTCAACCTCGAAGCCGCGTTCCGGCTGATGCGCGCGGCGACCAAGCCGATGATGAAGGCGCGTTTCGGGCGGATCGTCTCCGTTACCAGCGTGGTCGGCGCAACCGGCAATCCGGGGCAGGTCAACTATGCCGCTGCCAAGGCGGGGCTGGTCGGCATGTCGAAGTCGCTCGGTCAGGAACTGGCAAGCCGGGGCGTGACCGTGAACTGCGTGGCCCCCGGCTTCATCCGCACTGCCATGACCGATGTTCTGCCCGATGCCCAGAAGGACGCGCTCAACGCCCGCATTCCGATGGGCCGGATGGGCGAGGGCGCAGACATCGGCGCGGCCGTTGCCTACCTTGCCTCCAGGGAAGCCGGTTACGTGACCGGGCAGACGCTGCACGTCAACGGCGGCATGGCCATGCTGTCCTGAGGCGGATTTCGGGGGTTTTATCCCCAGTTTAGGGCACAAGGGCGGGGCCGGTGCTTGCCGAGTCCGGCCTCTGCGTTAAGACAGGCAGTCCGAACCAGATGCCGGGGGCGTGATTCCCCGGATCAACCATATTCACGGGGCAGGGCTTCGGCCCGGTCCTCCGGGGGATCGAGACGAGAATGAAGGCGACGATCGAACGCGCGACGCTCCTGCGCTGCCTGTCCCACGTCCAGTCGGTGGTGGAACGCCGCAATACCATTCCGATCCTGTCGAACGTGCTGATCGAGGCTTCGCCCGACAGCACGGTGCGCCTCATGGCGACCGACCTTGATCTCCAGATCGTCGAGACCATGCCGGCCAAGCGCGTGGAAACACCCGGTGCCATCACGGTTTCGGCCCATCTCCTGTTCGATATCGCGCGCAAGCTGCCCGATGGCAGCGAGGTGAGCCTTGAGACGACCGACAACCGGATGATCGTCAAGGCCAACCGCAGCCGGTTCCAGCTGCCCACCCTGCCGCGCGACGATTTTCCCGTGATCGTGGAAGGCGATCTGCCCACCAGCTTCGAGATCCCCGCGCGCACGCTTGCCGAACTGATCGACCGCACGCGCTTTGCCATCTCCACCGAAGAGACGCGCTATTACCTCAACGGCATTTTCCTGCACGTCTCGGACGAAGCCCAGCCGGTGCTGAAGGCTGCCGCAACGGACGGCCACCGGCTGGCGCGCTTCACCATTCCCCGACCCGATGGCGCGGAAGGAATGCCCGATGTGATCGTGCCGCGCAAATGCGTGGGCGAACTGCGCAAGCTGCTGGAAGACGTGCTGGATTCGGCGGTGCTGGTCGATCTTTCCGCCAGCAAGGTGCGCTTCACCCTTGGCGGGGAGAACGGCGTTGTCCTCACCAGCAAGCTGATCGACGGCACGTTCCCGGATTACAGCCGCGTGATCCCCACCGCCAATGACAAGCTGCTGAAACTCGATCCGCGCGCCTTCTACGAAGGCGTCGATCGCGTGGCCACCATCGCCACCGAGAAGACCCGCGCGGTCAAGATGGCGCTGGAAACCGATCGCGTCACGCTGTCCGTCACCAGCCCGGACAATGGCACCGCCGCCGAAGAATTGCCCGCCAGCTATGGCGCCGCTGGGTTCGAGATCGGCTTCAATGCGGGCTATCTCAAGGACATCCTCAGCCAGATCGATGGCGATAGCGTGGAACTGCACCTTGCCGATGCAGGTGCGCCCACCCTCATCCGCAAGGACGACAAGAGCCCGGCGCTCTACGTGCTGATGCCCATGCGGGTCTGATCGCTGCCGCAGGGCGCATCAAGGCCGTGCAGGGCAGGCAAAGGATTAACCGCTTCCTGCCAGCCGCACCCGTAATGCCGGCAATGTCCTGATTACCGTGTTTGAACCGGACCCGTGGGATAGGTCATGCGTCCCAGGAGGTCACGTTCATGTCGCAGGCACACGATCCCGAAGCCGCCGCCCATAAGCTGAAGTTCTTCAATATCGGCGCCGATGATCTTTCCCGGTTTCCGCACATTGCCGAAGCCATGCGGCGCCATGCTCCGCCTGCGCTTGACGCGCTTTACGACCAGATTGCCGCAACGCCTGAAACCGCGCGCTTCTTCGGTTCGCGCCAGATGATGAAACATGCGCGCGACAAGCAGATAGAGCATTGGGCCGCGATGTTCGGCGGCAGCGTGGACGCGCGCTATTTCGACAGCGCCGAGCGGGTGGGCAACATCCATGCCCGCATCGGGCTGGAGCCGGGCTGGTATATCGGGGCCTATGCCACGGTTCTGGAACGCATCGTCAATGCCATGTTCTCCGGCTTCGGTGCCTTCTTCCGGCGTCGGCAGATAGCGCGTTCGATGGGATCGATGATCAAGATGGCCCTGCTCGACATGGAAGTGGCGCTGTCGAGCTACTTCAAGGCCGAGGAAGCCGCCCGCATTGCCGTGATCGACGAGGTCAGCGGCGCGCTCAAGGCCATGGCTTCGGGCGATTTCGCCAGCAAGATTCCGGACCTGCCCGCCGCCTTTGCCGAATTGCAGAAGCACCTCGACGGGATGCGGCTTCAGGTTTCGGGCGTGCTGGCCGATGTTGCGGACACGTCGGGATCGGTCGATCTGGGCGCGCGGGAAATCCGGCAGGCATCCGATGATCTGGCCCGCCGCACCGAACAGCAGGCCGCCAGCCTTGAGGAAGCCTCCGCCGCGATGACCACGCTGGCCGCAACGGTCCGTTCTGCCGCCGACGATGCCGAGCACATGCACGGTTCGGTCCAGCAGGCCCATGGCGAGGCATTGCGCGGCGGCGAAGTGGTGGGCGAGGCCGTTTCGGCAATGAACGACATTCACACCTCGGCGCAGGAAATCGGCAAGATCATCTCGGTGATCGATGGCATTGCCTTCCAGACCAACCTGCTTGCCCTCAACGCGGGGGTCGAGGCAGCCCGCGCGGGCGATGCAGGGCGCGGCTTTGCCGTGGTGGCCACCGAGGTGCGCGCGCTTGCCCAGCGCACTGCCGATGCCGCGCGCGACATCAAGCAGCTCATCAGCCAAAGCTCGGTGCAGGTGGAGCGCGGCGTCAGCCTTGTTGGCCAGACGGGCGAGACCTTCGCCGTCATCGTCGATCAGGTGGGCCATGTCGCCCAGCTTGCCAGCAACATCGCCAGCATGGCCCACGAACAGGCCGCAAGCATCGGGCAGGTGCGCGAAACCGTGCGCGAGATGGACACGATGACCCAGCAGAATGCCGCCATGGTCGAGCAAGCCACCGCCGCCGCGCGCAGCCTTGCGGGCGAGGCCGATCGCCTGTCCTCGCTTGTCTCGCGCTTCCGGCTGGAGGAGCATGGCAGGCCGGCGGTTTCCGGCCTGCTCCATGCTGCCTGAACGCAGCGGGGCCTATTCGGCCGCTTCGAGCATCTCCGCGCGCTGCGGCCCGCGGATCAGGCCGCCCGGCGTTGCGCCGGTCCATTCGCCCCGGCGGAATGTCACCTTGCCGCTCTTGATCGTGTAGTCATAGCCTTCGGCCTTCTGGAGCAGCCGCTTGCCGCCTGCGGGAAGATCGAAAGCAAGCCAGGGCTTCAGCAGCCTGAGGTTGTCGAGGTCGATCACGTTGATGTCGGCAATGTAGCCCGGCGCCAGCACGCCGCGATCGTCAAGGCCATAGAGCCGCGCGGTATCGCGGCACTGGCGCTGCACCGCGCGTTCCAGGCTGATGCGGCCGCCTTCGCGGCCGGCACCGCGCGGCCGGTCGCGCACCCAGTGCTGAAGCATGAAGGTGGGGCTGGCCGCATCGCAGATCGTGCCGCAGTGCGCCCCGCCATCCGAAAGCGAGTTCACCGTATCGTCGGCGGCCTGCAAGTCTTCAAGAAAATCAAGGTTTCCATCGGCATAGTTGAGGATCGGCAGGTAGAGGAAGCCGGTGCCTTCGTTCTCCATCAGCGTGTCATAGGCAAAGGCATCGGGCGCAACGCCTGCGGCCCTGGCGCGGGCCTGCACGCTGGCTTCGGGCTGCGGTTCGTAGTCGAAGCCTTCGTCCATCACGAACTGGTTGTGCCAGCCTTGCGAGATCATCATCAGCAGGCCGATGATGTCGCTTTCGGGATAGACATTCTCTTCCGAGAGAATGCGGGCGCGCACCGCGGGGTCTTTCAGCCGGGCAAGCTGTTCGTCCCATGGCAGGTCGGCAATCGCGGCATAGCTGGGGCGGAAGCGGAAGGGATGGATCGTGCCCTGCCACGCCATGATGACGCCGTTTCCGCGCAGCGCGATCTGCGCCACGATGTTGGCGCCCCGCGCGTTCTGGCGGCGCATCTCGGCAATCTGTTCGTCAAGCGGCATTTCCTTGGCGATGGATTGCAGCGCGGCGAATGTCACGGGCAGGCCGGTTTCGCGGCTCAGCGCGCCCATCCAGCCGAATTCGTTCCATTCGCGCTTCATGTCCGATGCCATTTCGAACACGCCGTGGCCCACCCGGCCCATGGCGCGGCCGATCTCGATCAGTTCCTCCGCCGTGGCCGTGGTGCCGGGCACCACTTCGCCATCGACCGACTTGTGGATCACCGTGCGGCTGGTGGAAAAGCCAAGCGCGCCCGCCCGCACCCCTTCTTCGACGATCGCGGCCATCTGCCGGATGTCTTCGGGCGTGGGAACGGCGCCGGGCCTTTCCCGCTCGCCCAGCACATAGGCACGCACCGCGCCATGCGGCACATGGGTTCCGATATCGACCGTGCGGGGCATCTTTTCCAGCGCATCAAGATACTGCGGGAAGGTTTCCCAATCCCAGGTCATGCCCTCGGCCAGCGCGGTGCCGGGAATGTCCTCCACCCCTTCCATCAGACCGATGAGCCAGTCGTGCCGGTCGGGCGCGGCAGGGGCAAAGCCGACGCCGCAGTTGCCCATGATGACCGTCGTGACACCGTGCCACGATGAAGGCGCCATTTCCGGATCCCACGTGGCCTGTCCGTCGTAATGGGTATGCACGTCCACCCAGCCCGGCGCGACGATGCGTCCGGTCGCGTCGATCTCTTCGTCGGCATCGCCGCGCACGGTTCCCACGGCGGCGATCAGCCCGTCCTTCACGGCGACATCGCCGGTAAAGCGCGGGGCGCCGGTGCCATCCACGATGGTTCCGTTCCTGATGATGAGGTCATAGGCAGGCATGGGGCAGGCTCCTTCTCCGGCGCTGGCCGACTCGCCTGGGTCAGCCTTGCGCTTTAAGCATGCGATTAAGTCAGAGGTTGGCCGCGCGGTCAATCGTGCGGGCGAGGCGAGGGCGCGATCATCTGGCCCGGATCATGTCCTCTACATCCACGAACTTCTCGCGCGGGGCATCGCTGCGCGCGCGCGCCTGTTCGGCTTCCTCGATCCTTTTCCAGTCATCGAAGCTGACAACCTCAAGGCGGCGCCTTGCGGCCAGAGCGTCGAAACCTTCGCGGCCCGCCTTGCCGCGGCTGGCAGGGAAATCCTCGGCAATCATCTCGACCACGCCGAAGCCGTCGGGGCGATTGGTGCCGATCGTGCCCGAAGGCCCGCGCCGCGCCCAGCCTACGCAGTAAAGCCCCGGCAGGATGCGCCCCTCGTCATTGGCAAAGCGCCCGGCGCGCTCATCGAACGGCACGCCGGCAATGGGCGAAGTCTGATAGCCGATGCAGGATACCACCAGATCGGCGGGGATTTCGTAGAACGTGCCCGTGCCCACCGCCCGGCCTGCCTCCACGCGGGTGCGCTCGACCGAGATGGCGCGAACCCGGCCATCCCCGACAAGCCCGCGCGGCGCCGCGAAGAAATCGAACTCCACTTCCAGCGGCAGTTCGCCGCGGATGCTTTCCGGAATGGCGGCAAAAGAGCGCAGATGCGCCACCGACTTGCGGATGCCCGGTTCCAGCAGCGCATCTTCGGCCGCATCGGGCAGATCGCGCGGATCGACATAAGGGGCCGCGCGCGAAAGCTGGCCCAGTTCGCCCAGTTCCTTCGGGGTCATCATGATCTGGTGCGGGCCGCGCCTGCCCAGGATGACGATGCGGCGGAGCCTGGATGCCATGAGCGCATCGAGCGCGTGCCCGACAATGTCGCTCCCGGCAAACTCCTCGCGGGTCTTGGCAAGGATGCGGGCAACGTCGAGCGCCACGTTGCCCATGCCGATCACCACCGCGGTCTGGCCCGAAAGGTCGGGTGAAAGCGCGGCAAACTCCGGATGGCCGTTATACCAGCCGACGAAGGCCGCACTGCCGAACACATTGCGGAGGTGATCGCCGGGAATGCCCAGTTCCCGGTCACGCGGCGCGCCCGTGGCCAGCACGACCGCATCGTAAAGCTGCTGCAATTCACCGATCGCCACATCCTCGCCAACCTTGACGTTGCCCAGAAAGCGGACGTTGCCGGAAAGCGCGGTCTGTTCGTAGCGGCGGGTCACGCCCTTGATCGACTGGTGATCGGGCGCCACGCCGAAGCGGATCAGCCCGTAGGGCACCGGCAGCATGTCGAAGATGTCGATGCAGACATCTTCGCCCCACAGCTTCTGTGCAGCTTCGGCGGTATAGTATCCGGCCGGTCCCGAACCGACGATGGCGATATGTCGCATGGCCTCTCCCCAGCCTGTCGATCCCGGCCAGCCGCGTGGCCGAGTCTCGCCGGGAGATGCTATCGCCTTGCCGGGAAAAGGAAAGCGCCTCGCGGCGTTCGGGGCGCTCTATCCCTGCTTGTCCAGAAAGCCGCGCAGCAGTTCGATGAAGCGTTCGCGCTGCGAGAGCATGAACAGGTGCCCGCCGCCGCGAAACATCTCCAGTCGGCTGCCCGGAATGGCATTGTGCAGGAGATGCGCATTGGCTGGCGGCACGAGCTGGTCTTCCTCGTCGGCCATGACCATGACCGGCATCCGCAACATCGGCAGGAAGGGCAGGCTGGTCCAGCTGGCGAAGGCGGCAAGCTGATAGGAAAAGCCGAGCGGCGAAGGCGCCTTGGCAGCGTTGAGCGAGACCCGTGCGCTTCCGCCGCCGTTGTAGATCGCGGCAAGATTGCGCTTCAGCGTCTTTTCCACGGTATATTCGCGCGGGTCTGCCATGTGGGCCATCATGGCCGGGTTTCCGGGCACCATCGTTGCGCCTGCCGCCGTTGCCGCAAGAACGAGCCTTCCCGTGCGGGTGCGGTGCTGGAAGGCGAACTGCTGCGCCACTGCGCCGCCCCAGCTTATGCCCAGAATGTCCGCCTCGGCAATGTCCAGCCGGTCGAGCAGCGCGGCCGTGGTCAGCGCCATGCAGGGAATGGTGTAGGGCAGGACCGGATCGGGCGAACTGCCGATGCCGGGCATGTCGAAGCAGATGACCTCGCGTTCGGGCAGGGCGCGGGCGATGGGCGCAAGCATTTCCAGATTCATGCCGATGCCGTTCAGCATCAGCAACGGGCGATGCATGGCAGCTTCGCCGTCCTTGCCGCCAACATGCCAGCGGGCAAGGTGAAGTCGGCGCCCCCCGACGCCGATGGTTGATCGAATTGCTGTATCCGGCATAGTTCCTGTCCTGCGCCGTCCTGCGATTAGCACCTTCGCACTCGCAGCAAAAGCGCCTGAATGGCAGGATGTTTAACCGTTTCTCAAACCAACCCGGCGCATTCCCGCGGGCATGTCACTCGACGATCCTGTCAAGATGCCGAATCCCGAACCGGTTGCGCGCGAATATTCGCGTACGCATCGCCGCGAACGGGTGCCGGTGACAGCAGGGCGCGAGGTCGGGGCCAGCTTCCTTTTCGGCAGCGATCCGTCAAACCGGCTGATCGCGCCGGAGTGGCCGCGCATGGCCGTGCCCATGGTGCTGGTGCCCGGCGCAATCGCGGCGCTGAATCTGGTCGTGCCCAACCTGTTCAGCATCGCGCTCCTGCTGCTGGCGGGGCTGGTGACGCACATGTCCGGCATTGCGGTGCGGCTCGAAGCAGAGCGCTCGATGGACACCGGCCAGCGCATGGTCATGATGGGCGGCGTGGTGGCGTTCCCGATGTTCCTGTTCGGCTCGGCTCTGGGCATCTGGGGCGAGTTCGGTCAGGTCCACTGGTTCTACTGCCTCGTTGCCGTGGCCATCGTCTCGCTGCTGGCAACCATCGTGCAGTCCGGCCGTCTGGTCGGCGTATTGGCCGTGCAGGTTTCGGTCTGGTCCGGCATCACCTGCGTTGCCAGCACGATCGGCGGCTATTTCTCGCTTGTCGTCGGCGTGGCGATCGCGGTTGCGGCCTATCTGCGCCAGCGCAGGATCGATCTGATCCTGCGCGAGAAGGCCGAGAATGACGCGCGCATCCAGACCCGCGCGCAGGAAATCCTCGCGGACTACGAGGAAACCGGGCAGGGCTGGTTCTGGGAAACGGACCGCCGCGGGCACCTGACCTATCTGTCGAAGCCCGTCGCCGGAATACTGGGGCGCAAGGTCGAGGATCTGCTGGGCCGCCCCTTTGCCGAACTTTTCAACCTTGCCGAACAGGCGGGCGAGGGCGAGCGCACGCTGGCCTTCCACCTTTCCGCACGCGCCAGCTTCAGCGAACTTGCCGTGCGCGCCGCCACGCCGGATGAAGAGCGCTGGTGGTCGATCACCGGGCGCCCGACCTACGATACCTTCAACAATTTCACCGGCTTTCGCGGGTCCGGCACCGACCTGACGGAAAAGCGCCGTTCGCAGGAGCACGCCTCGCGGCTGGCCCATTTCGATTCGCTCACCGGGCTGTCGAACCGCTTCCGCATGTCGCAGACGCTGGAAAAGATCCTTCTGGCCCCGCAGCTTCATCACCGCGCCTGCTCGGTGTTCCTGCTCGACCTCGACCGGTTCAAGCAGGTCAACGATACGCTGGGCCATCCGGCGGGTGATGCGCTGCTCAAGCAGGTGGCGCAGCGGCTTGAGCGCGTGGTCGGCAAGATGGGCCGTGTCGGACGCCTCGGCGGCGACGAGTTCCAGGTCATCATGCCGGGCAAGATCGATCGCGAGCAGCTTGCCCACCTCGCCACGCGCATCATCGAAAGTCTGTCGCAGCCCTATTCGATCGAGGGCAGCCGGGTGATGATCGGCGCATCGGTGGGCATTGCACTGGCGCCTGATGATGGCGTGACCAGCGAAGCGCTGATCCGCAATGCCGACCTTGCGCTCTATGCGGCCAAGGACGGCGGGCGCGGCCGCTATCACTTCTATGCGCCAGACCTGCACAGCGATGCCGAAGAGCGCCGCAAGATGGAAGAGGACTTGCGCGATGCGGTCGCGCATGGCGGGCTGGAACTCTATTACCAGCCGGTGGTCCAGACGACGACCGAGAAGATCACCGGGTTCGAGGCACTGCTGCGCTGGAATCACCCCGAACAGGGCTGGATCAGCCCGGCCCGCTTCATTCCCATCGCCGAGGATACCGGGCTGATTGCCCCGATCGGCGAATGGGCCTTGCGCACGGCCTGCCGCGATCTGGCAAAGTGGCCGGAAAACGTGCGCGTGGCGGTGAATGTCTCGCCGCTCCAGTTTGCCAATCCGTCGTTGCCCGTCATCGTCACCAATGCCCTGGCCAATGCGCAGGTTGCGGCCGAACGGCTCGAACTGGAAATCACCGAAAGCGTTTTCCTCAACGATGACGAGGGCACCGACCAGATGTTCAAGTCGCTGAAATCCATCGGTGTGCGCCTTGCGCTCGATGATTTCGGCACGGGCTATTCCTCGCTCGGCTATCTGCGTTCGGCCCCGTTCGACAAGATCAAGATCGACCAGTCCTTCGTGCGCGGCGCCACCCAGCCGGGCAGCCGCAACGGCGCGATCATCGCCTCGATCGTCAGCCTTGCCGAATCCCTCGGCATGGAAACGACCGCTGAAGGCGTCGAGACGCTCGACGAGCTGGATCTGGTGCGCATGCTCGGTTGCAGCCACGTGCAGGGATACATCTACGAACGCCCGCTTTCCGCAACCAACGCGGGCGCCCGCCTTTCCACCGGCCTCATCGCGATCGCGCAGGGGCCGCGTTCAGCGCGGGCGGCGCGCCATTCGATGCTGCGCAAGGTCGTGCTCGATCACGGCGGCCACCGCTACAACGCGATGATCCGCAACATCAGCCAGACCGGCGCGATGATCGAAGGCCTTTGGAACGTGCCGCCGGGCACGATCTTCCGCGTCATTCTGGCCGAGAACCACATCGTCACGGCCACCTGTCGCTGGTGCAACGAGGATCGCATGGGCGTTGAGTTCTCGCAGCCCCTGCGGCTGGACGACAAGGGCCGCATTGCCGCTGTCGTTGCGCGGATCGCGGCGGACACGGAAGCCGACGATATCCCCCCGCGCAAAGTCGGCTAGAGCGTAAAGTCGGCTAGTTCTGCCGGATCGGGCAGGCTCGCCATTGACGGGCGTGCCGGGCCGGTCAGCCCAGCGCGGCCTGCTTTTCCTCTGCCAGCCGGTCAAGCTCGGCCCGGCTCTTCTTCTCGGCGGCAGTCTTGAGCTGGCCGCAGGCCGCATCGATGTCGCGCCCGCGCGGGGTGCGCACCGGTGCGCTGATGCCGGCCTCGAACACGATGTTGGCAAAGCTGCGGATGCGTTCCGGGCTGGAGCACTCGTAGGGCGCGCCCGGCCAGGGATTGAACGGAATGAGGTTCACCTTGGCTGGCAGCTTGTATTGCCGGATCAGGCGGACCAGCTCGCGCGCGTCCTCGTCGCTGTCGTTCTTGTCCTTCAGCATGACGTATTCGAAAGTGATGCGCCGTGCATTCGACGCGCCGGGATATTCGGCGCAGGCTTTCAGCAGTTCCTCCAGCCCGTATTTGCGGTTGAGCGGGACGATCTCGTCGCGCACCTCCTTCGTCACGGCATGGAGCGAGACCGCAAGGTTCACCCCGATCTCCTCGCCGCAGCGCGCCATCATGGGCACCACGCCGCTGGTCGAGAGCGTGATGCGCCGCTTCGACAGGGCCAGCCCGTCGCCGTCCATCACCAGTTTCAGGGCGTCGCGCACGTTGTCGAAATTGTAGAGCGGCTCGCCCATGCCCATCATCACGATATTGGTCAGCAGGCGTCCGTCCGACGTATAGGCGCTCGCGGCGTCTTCGTCGTCATCGTCGAAATCGAGGCCGGCCATGGTGCCGATGCGCGTGTCGTTGGCCTTGGGCCATTCGCCCAGCGCATCGCGGGCCAGCATGACCTGCCCGACGATCTCGCCCGGCGTGAGGTTGCGCACCAGGCGCATTGTGCCGGTGTGGCAGAAACGGCAATTGAGCGTGCAGCCCACCTGGCTGGAAACGCACAGGGTTCCCCGGTCGGCGTCGGGAATGAACACCATTTCGAAGTCATGCTTGTCCGCCGTGCGCAGCAGCCACTTGCGCGTGCCGTCGGCAGAGACCTGCGCTTCGACTATTTCGGGTCGTCCGATCACGAAGCGTTCGGCCAGCCACGGGCGCATGGCCTTGGCGATGTCGGTCATCTCGGCAAAATCGGTGACACCGCGATGATAGAGCCAGTGGAACACCTGCTTGGCGCGCAGCCGGGCAGCCTTCGCATCAAGACCGGCCGCCGCGAACAGTTCGGCAATCCGGCCGCGCGGCAGGCCGATCAGGTCCACGCGCCCGTCTTCGCGCGGGGTCACGCCGTCGACAAGGCCTGGCCGGGGCACGGGAACGGGATCGACATGCCCGGCAATGGGCATCGTGGCGGGAAGCGAGGGGCTGGTATGGTCCGGGGCGTGCATCGCGCGCATATAGGGCCAAGCCGGCCGTCACGCAAACCCGCAGCCCTTGGCGCCCCGGTTCCTGTCACGGCCCGTTGCGGGATGCCATGCCTGGCTCGTCTGCCAATATTAAAATAAGAACCCCTATATTAATTAGAATACATATAGCGCATTGATAAAAGTGCAGTCACATAATCTATTTTTCATATCGGTCTGCTTGGTGCATCGGGAGACGCGATAACAGACCAGCGATCTGGATGGGAGATTTTCATGAGCGACCGATTCCTTCTCCGCTGTGCGGTTTCGCTTGCCGCGATCTGCACCGCGTTCCCGGCCCATGCACAGGAAGCACAGGAAGCCCCCGAAGAAAACGGGCTTGCCGACATCGTCGTCACCGCGCAGCGCCGCGAGGAAAGCCTGCAACGGGCCGCCGTTGCCGTCACCGCCATCACGGGCGCTGCGCTCGATTCGGCCGGCATTACCGAAGTGGTTGACCTTCAGAAGCTCGTCCCGGCGCTTGCCGTTGCGCCAACGGGCGGCACCACCAGCTTCTTCCTGCGCGGTGTGGGCACCAACTCGCAGAACTCGTTCTCCGAAAACGCGGTCGCCTTCAACTTCAACGGTGTCTATGTGGCGCGTCCGTCCGGCCCTGCGGGGGTCTTTTACGATCTGGCCCGCGTCGAAGTGGTGAAGGGGCCGCAGGGCACGCTCTATGGCCGCAACGCCACCGGCGGCGCGATCAACGCAATTCCGCGCAAGCCCGAACTGGGCAAGTTCAGCGGCGACATCCGCGCCGAATACGGCAACTACGACAGCAAGAAGGCTTCGGCCGCGCTGAACATCCCGATCGGCAATTCGGCCGCCCTGCGCGTTGCGGGGCAGGTGGTCGATCGTGACGGCTTCCTTTCCGACGGCTACAGCGACGACCGCGGCGAAGGCGTGCGCGCTTCGCTTCTGGTCGAGCCTGCGGCAGGCTGGTCGGTGCTGGTGGTGGGTGACTATTTCAACCAGCATGGCAAGGGCTGGGGCAGCGTGCTGCTGCCGAACAACCGGTTCGCCGTGCCCGACATCAACCGGCACATCGGCATTTCCAGCCCTGAGGCGCAAGCCGCGATCCGCACGCTTGCATCCGGCCTGTTCGCGCCGCCGTTCTGCGGCGGTCCGGGCGGGTTCGTCACCAGCGGCTGCATCGATCTGCCCGCCGACAACGGCTTCCTCGACAACCAGTTCTACGGCCTGAGCGCAACGCTGGAGGGCGACCTCGGCTTTGCAACGCTCACCATCCAGCCTGCCTGGCGCAAGTCTGACATCAATTTCGTCACCTACCTGCCGGGCTTCCGGGGTGAAGTGGTCGAGGATGCCGAGCAGTATTCGGTCGAAATGCGTCTTTCGTCGAACGGCAACGGCCCGCTGCGCTATGTGCTGGGTGCGTTCTATTTCAGCGAAGACCAGAACGCGCTGAACTTCTTCCGTCAGGGCGATCTTTCGACAACGCGCTTCACGCCCAACATCAAGACCGAAAGCTATGCGGCCTTCGGCCAGTTCACCTACAGCCTGACCGATACCTTCCGCCTCGTTGCAGGCGGGCGCTATACCAAGGAAACCAAGGACCAGCTCACCGCCACGGTTTCGGGCGGGCGTCCCGGCCCGGTCAACCCGCCGCTGGGGGCGCCGTTCCCCGGTGCGCTTTCGTTTGAGCGCTTCACCTGGAAGGCCGGGGTGGAATGGGATGCGGGTCCGTCCTCGCTGGTCTATGCCGATGTTGCCACCGGCTTCAAGTCGGGCGGGTTCTTCGTCGCCGCGCCGCCGGACAACACCTTCGCCCCCGAAACGCTGACCGCCTATACCCTTGGCACCAAGAACCGCTTCTTCAACAACAAGTTGCAGCTCAATCTTGAAGCGTTCTACTGGGATTACACCAACCAGCAGATCACCTTCGTGGGCGGCGTGCGCACCTCGAACGGGCTGTTTGCGCAAGGCTCACGCACCGAAAACGCCGGCAAGTCGCGGATCTACGGTCTTGAAGCGGAAGTGCGCTTCCAGCCCACCCGCAATGACCGGTTCGACATGAACGTCCAGTATCTGAACGGGAAATACAACAGCCTGCAAACGGCCAACTTCTCGGCCACCGGCGCACCCGTGGCCACGGGCTGCACCATTCTTGGCAGCCGGCTTGCCAATCCGGGCGTGCCCGGCAACAACGCCCGCTTCTTCGATCTCGACTGTTCCGGCAAGCCTGCCGTGCAGGCGCCCGAATGGACGCTCGGCCTTGGCTACGAGCGCGGCTTCGATGTGAGCGACAGGACGCGCCTGCTCCTTGGTGCGCGCACCAGCATTGAATCGAGCCGCTTCCTCAACGCCAACTACCGCGAGGACGAAAAGCAGGGCAGCTTCATGATGTCCGATGCCTACGTGACGCTCGAAGGCGATGGCGGCCGCTGGACCATCACCGGCTTCATCAGCAATATCGAGGACAAGGAAGTTCTGGTTCGCGCCGGAACGCGCCCGATCCTCGATTTCTCGGTCGGCACGTTCGCGCCGCCCCGCACCTACGGCATCCGCATGGGCTATTCGTTCTGATGCGGCGCGGTTCCCGTCTCGCTCCTGCCACGCGATTGCTGGGAACCGCTCTTTGCGTGCTTGCTCTTGCGGGGGGCACGCCTCCGGCCATCGCGCGTGACGCGGTGGCCGGAGGCGGCGCATTCATCACCTTGGGCACGATGGGCGGGCCGGTTGCCGATGGCAAGCGGTCGCAACCGGCCAACCTGCTCGTAGCGGGCAGTGCGCTCTATCTTGTGGATGCCGGTGATGGCACGGTGCAGCAACTGGCGAAGGCCGGTTTCCAGCTTCCGCAGGTGCGCGCCGTGTTTCTCAGTCACCTTCATGTCGATCACACCGGCGGACTTTCGGCCATTCTCGGTCTGCGCAACCAGACCAAGGTTGCCTTTCCGCTGACCGTGTATGGCCCGCCCGGCACGCGCGAACCGGTGGCGGGGATTGTCGCCTCGATGCAGCCGGCGGCGAAGGCCGGCTACGGCATTCCCGGCCAGCCGTGGGATGATCCTGCCGCCACGGTCGATGTGGTCGAGATGGGGGACGGTTTTGCCCAGACGATCGGGGCCATGACGGTGCGCGCCGTTCAGAACACGCACTATGATTTCGTCCCCGGCAGCGCCGAGGATCGGGCCTACAAGTCGCTCTCGCTGCGCTTCGATCTGCCGGGGCGCTCGATCCTCTATACCGGCGATACCGGGCCTTCGCCTGCGGTGGAGAAGCTGGCCCGCGGAGTCGATCTCCTGGTCAGCGAGATGATCGACATCGACGCCACGCTGGCAACGGTGGCGCGCAATTCGCCGAACATGCCGGAAAAGGCCAAGGCCGATCTGGTGCAGCACCTCACCACCCATCACCTTACCCCGCAGGACGTGGGCCTTCTCGCCAGCCGCGCGGGTGCGAAGGCGCTGGTTGTCACGCATTTCGCGGGCGGCACGGCAGGGCCTGAGTGGCTCAGCGCCGTCGTCGGGCAGGTGCGCAAGACCTACTCCGGCCCGGTCACGCTCGCCAGCGACCTCGACCGGTTCTGACAAGCCCTGCGCGGGCGGCTATACCGGCCAGCCCGCGCAGGCGTAGGCCGAATCCCAGAACATCCATTCATAGCGGGTGGCGGTGCGGAAGGCGCGCGCCATGGCATCGCGCGTTTCCTGCGTCGCGGCAGCGGCGGCCTCGTCCACCAGATCGCGCGCACGCTCGGTCGCGCCGCCGAACTCCGGGGTGGCATAGGTATCGATCCAGGCGGCATAGGGATTGGGCGTGGCGGCCCTGGGCTTGATGGTGCAGCCCACTTCCCAATAGACCCAGAAGCACGGCAGGATGCCCGCCACCAGTTCGGCGTAGCTGCGCGTGGCGGCCAGATGGCCGAGAAAGCTGGAATAGCCAAGGCACGCCGGCGTCGGCTCCGCGGCCAGAACTTGCGCCTCGTCCACTCCGAACATGGCGAAGTAGGAGCGGTGCAGGCTTTCCTCCACCATCACCGCAACCTTGGCCCCGTCAGACCATTCGGCCCGCGCCGCTGCGGTTGGCGCCTTGGCCGCGGCCAGCGCCAGCACGCGGGCATATTCGCCAAGATAGAGGCTGTCCTGCACGATGTAGTGCCGGAAGGCATCCTCTCGCAGAGTGCCCTGTGTCAGTTCGGCCAGAAACGGCAGGTCAAGGATCTGGCGGCGCACGGGCAGCATCTCTTCCCAGATCGCGTTGCAGAAGCTCATGGCAGATCCTCCCCCTTCAGAAGCGGATGGTGGCGCTGGTGCCGAACTGGCGACCGGGATTGATGGTGAAGCTGTCGAACGGCCCGCCCGGCTGCATCAGCAGGAGCAGCGGCAACTGCTGCTGGCCGAAGGCCGAGATTGCCCACCGCTTGTCGAGGAGGTTGCGCGCCCACACGTCAAGCGTCAGCCGACCGATGGTGGCGGCCAGCCGCGTATCGACCGAGGCATAGCCGGGGGTATGCAGGATGTTGTCGATCTCGAAATCGACACGGCTGACCCAGTTCACACCGATGCGCGCATCGATCGTGGCCTTGCCCGCCTCGCCGCGCCAGGCCAGCGCGCCGTTCACCGTCCAGTCGGGCGCGTTGGGCGTGCGGTTGCCGGTAAGGTCAAGAATGTCCGGCTCGCCCGGTTCGGGGGTGGGGTTGGGCACCAGATAGCGGCCCACCCGGCTGCGCGTGTATGCCGCGCCCGATTGCAGCCGCAAGCCTGCGCCAAGATCGGCCTCCAGGGCTGCTTCCAGCCCGCGCACATTCACGCGCGGCACCGAGAACACGATGGAATTGCCGAAGAACACCGTATTCTGGAAATTGCGGAAATCGGTGAGGAAGCCCGCGAGCGAAAGACGCACCCGGCCATCGGCCAGCGCAGTCTTGATGCCCGCCTCGACGGAGCGCGTGGTTTCCGCCGCGAACTGTTCGTCATAGGCCACCGGCGGGAAGGGCGCAGGGTTGAAGCCGCCCGCCTTGAACCCGATGGCACCGGTCACGTAGGCCGTGACATCGCTGCTCGGCCGCCATGCCAGCGAAACCTTGGGCTGCCACTTCTCGAACACCCGCTCGCGCCGCCCGAACGGAGTGCCCGATACCGCGCCCACGTTGCGTTCGGTGCGGCTGTCGCGGTCATAGCGCAGCGCCATGGTTGCCTCGAAGGTGGGCGCCACATCATAGCTGACCTGCCCGAACAGCCCGATCTGGCTTGAACGCGTTTCCCAGCGCTGCGGCTCGAACCCGCCCAGCAAGGGGCCGAAATCATCGGTCCGGTCGCGCTCCAGCCGCTGCGCGAAGACCCCGGCCAGCCAGCGCAGGCGCTGGTCGTCGGGCGAGGTCAGGCGCAGTTCGGTGGTATAGGCCCTGATTCCCACCGGTTGCGAAATGGGCGCAAGACCATCGGGATAGTCCTGCCCGAAAACGCTGATCGGGCCGTTGCGGAAATCCAGTTCCTCGACGAACTGCTTGGCGTAGTCGTCAAGCCCGGCGGTCCATGACACGCGCAGGCCGCCGGTGGTCTCGTGCTCAAGCGTTGCCTGCACGCCCCACCATTCGCGCGATGCACGGCCCTCGAAGTCGCCGAAAGGCTGGGTCAGTGCCGCGCCTGCCAGCCGCCCGCCGAATTGCCCCGTGACATTGCCCGACGAGATGAACGCCGCGCCGCCATCCTCGTTCGCCCAGCCCAGCCGCAGCTTCAGCACTGTCGCCTCGTCAAGCTCGGCGCGCAGCTTGGCGCGCAGGTTGCGGGTCACGAAGCCGTCAACCTTCCGGCGCAGGAAGGTGTTGGTGATGAAGCCTTCGGTATCGCGCAGCGATCCGGCAAGGCGCAGTTGCACCTTTTCAGACAGCGGCAGGTTGAAAGCGGCATCTGCGTTCACCGTCAGCCCGTTGCCAAGCCCCAGCGATGCCTCGCCGCCCGCCTGCGGGCCGGGATCGGCAGTGGTGATGTTGATGATCCCGCCCGATGCCGAACGGCCGAACAGCGCGCCCTGCGGCCCTTTGAGCACTTCGATGCGTTCAAGGTCATACGTGCGCAAGGTGAACAGTTCGGGATCGGCCAGTGCCAGCCCGTCGACGATATAGGCAATCGAAGGGGCCTGATTGCGGTTGGTCGATACCCCGCGGATGGAGATGAGATTGGTGCCGGGATCCTGATCGTTGATGATGAAGACGCCGGGCGTCACCGCGATCACATCGTCGATCGTCTCCAGCCGCAGCGCGGGCACGTCGTCGCGGTTGAACACGGTGATCGTGTCCGGCACGTTCAGCAGGCTTTCGGTGCGCCCCCGCGCGGTGACAACGATGTCGGCGCCGGTTTGCGCCGTCGCGGCGGCCGCGTCATCGGCGTCGGCCGCGCGGGCCGTTGCAGGCATGAGGCTTGCCGCCATCAGGGCAAGCGATGAAGCCGCCAGCAGGCGGGCAGGCGAAATGGTGGATATACGTGTGGCGTGCTTGCGCATGGCCCTATTCCTCCGCCGGTATGAACCGGATCAGGTTCTCGGGTTGGCAGGCAAGGAACCGGACTGTTCCTGACGCGCCTCTCAGCCTTGGTGGCACCAAGACACCCCGTGGGTTGATGCGCGGCCCGATAGACCCTGACAGCGCGCTTCGTCAAGCAGGCAGCATCGTGGCTCAGTGCTGCGGCACGCCCGGCTCGGCTCCGGCCAGTTCCGGCGGAAGCGCGGCTTCGTCATGCACCACCACCAGTTGCACAGCCTGTCCCGGCGACAGATAGCGCCGTGCTGCGGCCTGAAGATCGGCCGGGAGGAGTGATTCGAGAACGGCCTTCGCCCTTCGCGCCCGCACGAGGCTTGCCGGATCGCCCTGCGCGCGCTCGACCAGCGACATCCAGCCCGCATTGGTCTTGAGCGCGTTCTCCATGCGCTCGATCATGGGCGCGCGGGCGCGCCGGAGGAGGTCGGCGTCGATCGGGCTGTCCATCAGTTGCCGCGCCGTCTCGTCCAGTGCGGCGCGCACGGCCGGAACATCGGCGAGATCGACCGAAGCGTTCATCGTGAAGGTGCCGTAGCCGCGCCAGACCCGGCTGGGGTTGCTGGCGGCGGCGGGGCTGTATGCCTTGCCCAGCTTCTCGCGCAGCGTCTCGATCAGTTCGATTCCCGCCACCTCGGCCAGAAGCGCAAGGGTGACGGTTTCTTCCAGATCGCTGTCATCCCGCGTCGGCCAGACATGGCGCACGATGGCCTGATTGCGTTCGCCCGCGTGGCGCAGAATCACCGGGCCGCGCCGCGCGGTGAAGGGGCGTTCGCGCTGTGCAGCGTAATCGCGGAAACCCGCCTCGCGCTCAGGCAGCGCGCCGAAGGTGCGGGCCACCGCGTCGATCACGGCGCTCTCGTCGATATCGCCCACCACCGCGATTTCGATGGCCCCGTGGCGCAGCCGCTCGCCGATGTCGGCGCGCAGCTTGTCGAAGGTCAGCGCGGTGTAGCGGTCAAGCGCTTGCAGCGTGAAGCGCGGATCACCGTCGGAAAGGATGGCGCCGATCTGGTTGCCAAGGGCAGCACCCGGCGAAGAGCGCAGCCGGGCAAAGCTGTTCACGATGTTCTGCCGGTAGAGCACTTCGCCTTCGCGCCGGTATCCCGGATCGGTCAGCAGCGCGGCCCAGAGCTGCAATTGCAGCGCCAGATCGCGCGGCGTGGTGGTGGTGCCCGTGGCAAAGGTATCGCCCGTAGTGCCAAGACCCAGACTGACCGACCGGCCCGCAAGCAGGGTTTGCAGGTCGTCCTCGCTGTGCTGGCCCAGGCCGCCGCGCGGCAGGCTGCTTACCAGTTCGGTGGCAAGCGGATTGTCGCGGCTGTCGAGCATCCTTCCGCCGTCAAGGTTGATGCGCACTTCCACGCGGTCCTGCGCCAGCGAGGAATACTTGAGGTTCAGCAGCACATTGTTGGCAAACCGCACCTGACGGATGCGGAAATGCGGCTCCAGCACATCCGCCACCACCCGGCCCGGCGGGCCGAAGTTCTCATAGGCGAAGGGGGCGCTCGGCGGCGGCTCCTCGGCCGATGTCCTTGCGCGCAAGGCCCGGTTCCATGCAGACCGCAGCGCCTTCGCGCCGCCCTTTGGCGATCGGCGCCCCTGAAAGCGGATGAGCGGATCGGCCAGCGGCACCAGCTCGCGCCGCAATTCGGCAAGGACGGCTTGCGGCGTGATGGAGCCGGAATAGCGGTTGAACCGCTCCAGACCCGATTGGGGGGTCGTCGGCACCTGCTCGTCGCGGACCAGCGCAAGGGCCGCGGTCACAAGCGCGGCGTGCGGGCGCGTCTGCGCGCCGCTTGCCGCATTTTCCAGCGCGGTGCGGATATTGGCCACCTGCTCGTCGATCTCGGCCTGGGTGAACCCCCGGTCAAGCGCGCGGGCATAGGCACTTGCGGCGGCGGCAAGCCCCCGTTCCCAGCCGCCGTCGACCGTATCGACAATCAGGTTGGTGGTGCGGCCGATGCGGAAAACCTCGCTCGTGCCAAGCCCGGCGCCCCGGAAGGGCGGGTCGATCAGGCGGCTCATGCGCTGGAAGCGGCGGTTCATCGCGCCATAGCCGATCTGGCGCAGCAGGGCGCGGCGGCGTTCCTCGGCGCTGTCGGGCTGGCCCAGCCACGGCCCGTGCCGGGAAACGGTGACGCGTTCCGACAGGGACGGGTCCAGATAGACCGTGCTGGCCCGCTTCTGCCCCGGATCGATCCGCCCTTCATCCGGGCGCGGCGTGGCCGTGCGGGCGCGCCAATCGGAAAAGCGTTGGCGCACGGCCTCTTCCACTGCTTCGGGATCGAAGTCGCCCACCACGATCAGCGTGGCCTTTTCGGGCACGTATTCGCGCTCCCAGAAGGCGCGCAGGGCAGGCGCCGTTGCCGCCTCCAGCGTGGCAATGGTGCCGATCGGCAGGCGCTGGCGATAGGTGGCATCGGGGTGGAAGAAGGCAAGCTGCGCTTCCAGACTGGCGCGCTGCCAGCCCTGGCCATCGCGCAGTTCGGCCAGCACCACGCCGCGTTCACGCGCAACGGAATCGGGGCTGAAGGTCAGTTCGCTGGCCGTTTCGCGCATCAGCATCAGCGCGGTGTCCAGCAGGGCGGGATCGCTGCGGGGCAGGTCGAGCATGTAGGTCGTGTGCTCGAACGATGTCTGGGCATTGGTATCCGCTCCGAAGGAAAGGCCGCTGCGCTCCAGCAGGCGGACCATCTCGCCTTCGGGGACGCTCGTTGATCCGTTGAACGCCATGTGCTCGACGAAGTGGGCAAAGCCGCGTTCGTCCTCGCGTTCGTGCAGCGATCCTGTGGCGATGTTCAGCCGCACCAGCGCCGTGCCGGGGGGCGTTGCATTGCGCCGCACGATGACGCGCATGCCGTTGTCCAGCCGGATGAAGCGGAACTCCGGATCGGGGGGAAGGTCACTGCCCTCGAAGGCCCAGTCCCTTGCCGGGGAAACTGCGGAAGCAGCGGCCGTGAGCGGGGCGGGCTGCGCCGCAGCCGATGGAATGCGGCCCGGCGCCCCCGCGCATCCGCCGAGGCCCGGCGCGATCACAAGGGCAAGGGCGAGAAAGGCGGCAATCCGGCGGCGCAAGATCATCACCGCAGGTCTGCCCGCTCGCACGGTGATGCGCAATGCCGCCGATCGGTCATCGCGTGCATTGCCGACCGGCGCCTGATGCAATCATCGGCGCGCTCAATCGGCGGCCGGTTCCTTGTGCAGCCATGCCGCGTGGCGCGGCGCGCGCCTGGTCCGGCTCCATTCCTCCAGCATGACGGGCGCCAGCTCCGCCAGTTCGGCATACTGTTCAGGCGTGCCGATGTTGCAGGCCAGTTCGAGCCGGTGCCCGTTGGGATCGAAGAAGTAGATCGACTTGAAGATGCCGTGCCATGTCGGCCCCAGCACGTCGATGCCGTGCGCTTCCAGATGGGCCTTGGCCGCCAGCAGCGCGGCCTCGTCATCCACTTCGAAGGCAAGGTGCTGCACCCACGCGGGGGTATTGGGATCGCGGCCCATTTCCGGCTGGCCAGGCAGCTCGAAGAAGGCCAGCACATTGCCGCCCCCGCAATCAAGGAACACGTGCATGTAGGGATCATGCGCGCCGGTGGAGGGAACCGTGTCCTCGGCAAAGGCGGTGGTATAGCGCATGCCCATGATCCGCTCATACCATTCCACCGTCTCCTTCGCGTCGCGGCAGCGATAGGCGACATGATGGATGCGCCTGATCGGCGGGATCATTGTGCCGCCTCCGGCGCGGCGGCCTCTTCGGGTTTCAGCACGCCGCGGCGCAACTGGTCGCGCTCCATCGATTCGAACAGCGCGGTAAAGTTTCCCTCGCCAAAGCCTTCGTCCTTCTTGCGCTGGATGAACTCGAAGAACACCGGCCCGATCTGGGTTTCCGAAAAGATCTGCAACAGCAGGCGCGGATCGCCCTTTCGGGTGGAACCGTCCAGCAGGATGCCGCGCCGCTGCAATTCAGCCACCGGCTCGCCGTGGCCGGGAAGCCGCTCGTCCAGCATCTCGTAATAGGTATCGGGCGGCGGCGACATGAAGGGCGTGCCCAGCGCCTTCAGCCGGTCCCATCCGCCGATCAGATCATCGCAGGCAAAGGCGATGTGCTGGATGCCTTCGCCGTTGTAGGCGCGCAGGAACTCCTCGATCTGTCCACCCCCGTTCGATCCTGTGCGGGCTTCCTCGTTCAGGGGAATGCGGATCTTGCCGTCGGGCGCGGTCATCGCGCGGCTGGTGAGGCCGGTATATTCGCCCTTGATGTCGAAATAGCGGATCTCGCGGAAGCCGAACACGCGCTCGTAGAAGGCGGCCCAGTGCGCCATGCGCCCGCCATAGACATTGTGTGTGAGGTGATCGATGGTGTGAAAGCCCGCGCCCACGGGATGCCGGTCCGCGCCGGGCAGATACTCGAAGTCGATGTCGTAGATCGAAAGATCGCCCTGCGGCGCGCCTTCATAGCGGTCGATCAGATAGATGATCGCGCCGCCGATGCCCCGGATCGCGGGCAGCCGCAGTTCCATGGGGCCGGTGCGCACTTCCACCGGCTCGGCCCCGCGTTCCAGCGCCAGCGCATAGGCCCGCGCCGCATTACGCACGCGCCAGCCCATGCCGCAGGCCGATGGCCCGTGTTCGGCCGCGAAATAGGCGGCCGGGCTGCGCGGCTCGTAGTTGGCGATGAGGTTGATCCCGCCCTGCCGCCAAAGCTGCACGGCCTTGGAACGGTGGTTGGCGATGTGGGTAAAGCCCATGCGCCGGAATGCCGGTTCCAGCAGGCCCGGTTCGGGCGCGGAAAACTCGATGAACTCGAAACCGTCGAGGCCCAAGGGGTTCTCGAACAGGTCGGCTGCGGCCTGGCTCTGGGTCAAAGGCGCTCTCCCGGCGGGTGATGTGGGGCGGAGCCATGCGCGTCGGCTCGCGAAAACTGGTTTCAGTTTATACCAGATTCGGGGCGCGCTGTCTGCCCCCCAGTGCCCCTGCGGCAAAAAAGTTTCCGTCTCAGCCGCCGCGCAGTTCGGGGGCAAGCAGGCGTTCGATGTGGGCTTCGATCAGTGCGCGCCTGTCAACGAACGGGAACTCCGGCCGCGTGTGCAGGATCGTGACCAGCCCGTGGATCCCTGCCCAGACCGATTGCGCCGCCACTTCGGCGCGCGCCGGATCGGCATGGACCGCGCCGAACGCGCGGCGCACCACCGCAAAGGCGGCAAGGCCAGCCTCCAGCCCGCGGTGCACGCCGCTCTCATTGTCCACTGCCATGTCGGCAACGAAGGCCACGCGATAGGCCGCAGGCTGCTCCAGCCCGAAAGCGATATAGGCCCGGCAAAGCTGGCGTATCCGTTCCGCGCCGGTCTGGCTGTCGTCAACCGCCAGCAGGCGCGCTTCCAGGAGGCGGAAGGCGCGCACGCACAGTTCCACCGCAATCGCATCCCGGTTGGGGAAGTGGGCATAGAGCGAGGGCTGGCTGATGCCCACGGCCTTGGCGATCTGGCGGGTGGTCACGCCGTCAAGCCCGTGCTCCAGGAACAGCCGCTGCGCCTCGTCGAGAATCTGCTCGCGCCGGTCGGCCACGCGCCCGGCACGAATGGCAGCTCCACTTGCTGGGTCCCCGCCCGATGCTGTCCCGGTTGGTCTGCGCTGCGCCCTTTCGGTCATGGCCCTGTTTCCTCTCTTGACGAACCCGCGTCAACCTATCATCGATAGGCTATCACTGATAGGTTGCGGAGTCGAACCTGATGCGCGCCATGCGGCAAGTTGCTATCCGAGGCGGGAAAGGCCCCGCGCTTTGGGCGGCCTCGCTCAGTCTCCTGATGGCCGGGTGCGGCGGCGCGCCCCAATCGGCCGAGCCTGCGCCGCTGGCGGTCGAAGCGGTCGTGCCGCAGGTGCCGGGCGCGGGCGGAAGCGGGGGCGGGGCGGCGGGCGATGCCGCATCGTTTCCCGTGCGCCTCGCCTATGACCGCGAAGCCACGATCGCGCTGCGCCTTGGCGGCACGCTTTCGGCCGTGCCTGTCCGTGCGGGAGACCGCGTGTCGCAAGGGGCGGTGATAGCGGCGATCACGCCCACCCTCTATGCCGCTGCCGAAGCGCGTGCAGCCGCGGATGTGGCCCGGCTCGAACGCGCCGCGCGCCGCAATGTCACGCTCCTGCCCGAAGGCGCCATCTCCGAAGCCCAGCGCGATGATACCGAAAGCGCGCTTGCCGCCGCGCGTGCCAGCCTTGCGGCGGCGCGCTATGATCGCGCCTCCGCCATTGCCCGCGCACCCTTTGCCGGGGTCGTGCTCGAACGGCTGCGCGAGACGGGCGAGACCGTTTCTCCCGGAGAACCCGTCGCGCGTCTGGCCGATACGGGTTCGCCCCTGCTGGCGCGGGCGGCGGTTGCGCCCTCGGTTGCCGCAGGTCTGGCCATCGGCGCGGTGGTTCCGGTCACGCTGGCGCAGGGCGTTAAGCTGATCGGCACCGTGATGCGCAAGGGCGGCGCGGCCGATCCCGCCACCGGCACGATCCTGATCGACATTCGCCTGCCAGCGGGCACGCGCCTTCCCAGCGGGCTTGCCGGCAGCGCGGCCCTTCCGGCCAATGCCGTGCCTGCCGCGTCTTCGGGCAATCATGTCATCATTCCCGCCGAAGCGCTGGTCGATGCCGATGGCGCGCGCGGCCATGTCTTCGTTGTCGACCCGGCAGGTTCCGTCGCCCGCCGCAAGGGCGTGGTGCTGCACGGCTTTGCCGGTGAAGCGCTGCGCGTGTCGGGTCTGCCCGCCAATGCCCGCGTCATCACGGCGGGCGCGGGTTTCGTGCGCGATGGCCAGAAAGTGCGGGTGGACGGGCAATGAGCTTCAACCCCGCCGCCTTCGCTCTGGCGCGATGGCAGTTCACGCTGCTGGGTGCGATGCTGCTTGCCGCGCTGGGCCTTGCCGCCTTCTTTGCCATCCCGCGCACCGAGGACCCGCAGCTCGATCCGCCGATCTTCGTGGTCAACGCCGTCCTGCCGGGGGCATCCCCGTCCGAGATCGAAGAACTGGTGACGCGCCCGATCGAGGATGCGGTCTATCGGCTCGACGGCATCCGCGAAGTGCGCTCGCGCAGCAGCGATGGCCTTTCGGTCACGCGGGTGGAACTGAACTGGGGCACCGATCCCGAAAGCGGCTATGACCGGCTGACGCGCGAAGTCACCGCGCTGCGTTCAAGCCTGCCGGCGGGCTTGCAGCGACTCGATGTCGTGCGCGGACGGCCGATCAATGTCTCTATCGTCGAGGTGGCGCTCGTGAGCGAGCGTCTGCCCATGCGGCGGCTGGAGAAGCTGGCGGACCGCCTGCGCGAACGTCTGGGCACGATCCCCGGCATCAACGAGGCGAAGTATTGGGGGGCAGGCCGCACCGAGATGCGCGTCTCGCTCGACATGGCGCGTCTCGCCGCGCTCAGGCTTTCGCCTGCTGCCGTGGCCGATGCGGTGCGCAGTGCGGGCCGCGAAACCCCGGTGGGCGCCGTCCATGCCGGGGACCGGCGCCTTACCGTGAAATATGGCGGCGCCTTCCGCAGCCCGGACGACATCGCCGCCGTCCCGGTCGTCGCGGGCGAAGGGCGCGTGCTGCGCGTGGGCGATCTTGCCAGCGTTGGCTGGGCGCAGGATGATCCCGATCACATCACCCGCTTCAACGGCAAGCGCGCCCTGCTTGTCACCGCTACGCAGGGCAAGGATCAGGACGTTACGCGCCTCTCGCGCGCCATCACGGCCGAACTCGATGCCTTCGAACGCACGCTGCCCGGCGGTGTCAGGCTGGAGCGCGGCTTCGACCAGTCCGACAACGTGCGTCACCGGCTTGGCGGTCTGACGCGCGATTTCACCATCGCGCTGCTGCTGGTCAGCATCACGCTGCTGCCGCTGGGCCTGCGCGCGGCGGGCGTGGTGATGATCGCCATACCGCTCTCGCTGCTGATCGGCGTTGCCATCCTTGCCGCGCTCGGCTTCACGCTCAACCAGCTCGCCATATCGGGCTTCGTGCTGGCGCTGGGCATATTGGTGGATGATGCCATCGTGGTGGTGGAGAACATCGCCCGCTGGCTGCGCGAGGGGGCCGATCGCGCCACCGCCGTGGTGCAGGGCACCGGCCAGATCGCGCTGGCGGTGGTGGGCTGCACCGCCTGCCTGATCTTCGCGTTCGTGCCGCTGCTGGCCCTGCCCGAAGCATCGGGCGAGTTCATCCGCTCGCTGCCCGTGGCGGTTATCGCCACAGTCATCGGCTCGCTTATCGTGGCGTTCGCCATAACCCCGCTGGCCGCGCGGGTCATGCTGTCGCGGCACGAACATCCCGAAGGCAACCGCATCCTGCAAGCCGTGCAGCGCGGCATTCAGCGCTTCTACGGGCCGGTCCTGCACCGCGCGCTCGACCGGCCGAGGCGCTGGATCATCGGCCTGCTGCTTGTCTGCGCGCTCTCGCTGCCGCTGGTCAAGGTGATCGGCTCCAGCCTGTTTCCCCCGGCCGAAACCCCGCAGTTCCTCGTGCGCATCGAAATGCCCCAGGGCACCGCGCAGCGCCGCACCGATCAGGCGGTGCGCTGGGTGGAGCAGGTGCTGGCCCGCCGACCCGAAGTGCGCTGGACATCGGCCAATGTCGGGCGCGGCAATCCGCAGCTCTACTACAACGTCCCCCAGCGCGAGACCGATCCGGCGTTCGGCGAGGTGGGCGTTGGCCTCCACAAGTGGGAGCCGGGCAAGTCCGATGCGCTGCTGGCCGATCTGCGCCGCCGCTTCGATGCCTATCCGGGCGCGCGCATCAGCATTGTCACCTTCGTCAACGGGCCGGAAAGCGAAGCGCCCATCGTGGTGCGCCTATCCGGGCCGGATGTGGCGCGGCTTGCCGTTCTGGCGCGCAAGGCAGAAACCGCCATGGCGTCGGTTCCCGGCGTGCGGGATATCGGCAACCCGCTGCGCCAGCCGCGCACCGACCTGCACCTTGCCATCGATCAGAGCGCCGCAGCCGCCTTGGGCGCCACGCCGGGCGCGATCCGCGATGCGGTGCAGATCGGCCTTTCGGGGGCAACGGTGGCCAATTTCCGCGATGCCGATGGCGATGATTACGGCGTCACCGTGCGCCTGCCCAATGCGGGCCGCAATGATCTGGGCCAGCTTGGCAGCATCTTCGTGCCCACCCGCAATGGCGCCAGCGCGCCGCTTGTGGCACTTGCCGCCATGGAGCTGCGTTCCGAACCGGCCCGCATCGACCGCATCCGCCGCGCGCGCATGGTCACGCTCACCGCCTATGTCGAACCGGGCGTGCTCGTCTCGAAAGCCACGGCGCAGGTGCTCGAAAAGGTCACGGCCGCGCTCGATCTCCCGCCCGGCTATGCCATAACCCTCGGCGGCGAGGCGGAAAGCTCCTCGCGCAGCTTTGCGGGGCTGGTTCCGGCCATCGTCATTTCCTCGCTCGGCATCCTTGCCGTGCTGGTGCTGGAGTTCGGGCGCTTCCGCACGGTGGCGGTTGTGGCGGGCATCGTTCCCTTCGGCTTCCTGGGCGCAGTCATTGCGCTGTGGATCACGGGCAATTCGCTTTCGTTCACGGCGGCGGTCGGGCTGATTGCGCTGGTGGGCATCGAGATCAAGAACTCGATCCTCCTTGTCGATTTCACCCAGCAGCTTGAACGCGAAGGTCTGCCGGTGCGTGCCGCGGTGGAGAAGGCGGGGGAACTGCGCTTCCTGCCTGTCCTGCTTACCTCGGTCACGGCCATCGGCGGCCTGCTGCCGCTGGCGATCGACAACAGCGGCCTGTTCTCGCCCATGGCCATTGCCATGATCGGCGGGCTGATTTCCTCCACCGTGCTGGCGCGCATCGCAACGCCGGTCATGTATCTCCTGCTGGCCCCCGGAAAGGCGGCGGAACCCTCGGCCCCGGCAAGGGAAGGAGCCTTGGCATGATCCCTTCCGCCCTCCATCGACGCGCGCTCCCGCTTCTCGCGCTTGCGCTTGGCGCCTGCACTGCCGGGCCGGACTATGTCGCACCCGGACTGCCGGTCGCCCCGGCTTGGCGCGCACCCGCGAATGGCGGCGCAGCCGCAAGCGCGCCGTGGTGGGAGGCGTTCGGCGATCCCGTGCTTGCCCGGCTTGAGCGCGAGGCGCTGGCAGGCAACCTTTCGGTCGAACAGGCGCTGGCCCGGCTCGATCAGGCACGCGCGTCCCTGCGCGGCGCAGGTGCGGCGCGCCTGCCTGCGGCCGAGGCGGGCGCCACCGCCGCCCGTGCGCAACAGTCGCTCAACGCAGGGATCGGCCAGCTTTCGCGCTTCGTGCCCGATCTTCCGCGCACGGTGAACAACGGCGCGGCCACGATCAGCGGATCGTGGGATCTGGATCTCGCAGGCGGGCTGCGCCGCCGCGAGGAGGCCGCCCGCGCCGGTCTTGCCGAAGCCGCTGCCGGAGTGGCTGCGGCCCGCCTTGCCGTCAGCGCCGAACTGGCGGCGGCCTATTTCCGCCTGCGCGTGGCCGAGGCGCAGCACAAGGCCGTTGCGGCACTGGCCGAAGATGCGCGCCTGCGCGAAAGGATCGGCGCGGCGCGGCTTGGCGCGGGCGCGGCATCGCTGGCCGAGCAGGAGCGCCTCTCCGCCCTTGCCGAACAGGCTGCCGCAAGTCTGCCCGATCTTGCTGCGCGCATCGAGCAGGAGCGCAGCCAGATTGCCGTCCTGACTGGCCACTCGCCCTCGCTTCCGCCTGATCTTGCGGGCGGGTTTGCCTTTGCCGCGCCCGATCCGCTGGCCGATGTTCCTGCCGCCGTGCTGGCAGCGCGGCCCGATGTGGCTGCGGCAGAGGCCCGGCTCATTGCCGCCAACGCCGGGATCGGCGCGGCCCTTGCGGAATACTGGCCCAGCCTTTCGATCAGCGGTCTTTTCGGCCTGCAAAGCAACGTGTTCGGCAACCTCGTTTCCGGCGATTCGGTGGCGGTGCAGGGCGCGGCGGGATTGCGCTGGCGCCTGTTCGATTTCGGCCGCATCGATGCGCAGGTAAAGGCTGCGCGCGGCCGCACGCGCGAAATGCTGGCCGCCTATCGGGAAACGGTCCTGCGCGCCGCCGCCGATGTGGAAACCGCCCATGCCGCACTTGCCGCCTCGCACGAAGCGCTGGCCCGCGCCGATACGGAAACCGCGCTCATCCGCAAGGCCCACGCGCGCGATGCCGCCGCATTTCGCGCCGGGGCCATCAGCCGCGATGCCTTCAGCCTGTCGGCCAGCGCGCTTGCGCAAAGCGAGCTGCGCCTTGCCGCCGCACGCGGCCAGCGCGCGCTGGCGGTAGTGGCTGCCGCGCGGGCACTCGCCCTGCCGGTGGACTGAACCTTGTGGGTGGGTCTGTCGGAAGGACGCAGACGCCAAGCTGTCATGGTGCCGGCTGAGGGGATCGAACCCCCCAGTGGAGCGGCTTGCCGCGAAACGCACTGTCAGACCGAGGGGGTTCGCAGGCGCTGAGCTGTCATAGTGCCGGCTGAGGGGATCGAACCCCCCAGTGGAGCGGCTTGCCGCGAAACGCACTGTCAGACCGAGGGGGTTCGCAGGCGCTGAGCTGTCATGGTGCCGGCTGAGGGGATCGAACCCCCGACCTTCGGTTTACAAAACCGCTGCACTACCGCTGTGCTAAGCCGGCCCAGATCGTATCGCCGCGTTCCCTAGCGCCGGTCGGTGCGCTTCACAAGGGGCCGATCAAAAGGCCCCGCTCGATTGGCCCGGCCACATTGCTTCGCCTATCGGGCGCCAAAGGTCCATCCTTCGGTGCGGGCAATCGCGGGGGTCAGGTCGCGCGGGGTCCACAGGTGCGCATCGCTGGCGGCGCGGCGCAGCCACGCCGCCGTCACGATGGCATCGCAGGTATGATCGTCGAGCGGGCCTGCCAGCCCCGAAGACGCGCAGCCCAGCGCATGAAGCGCCGCATCGAGTTCGGCGGCACTGCGCATCTTCGACCGGCCTGCGCTGCGGCCTGCGGCCAGGGCGGCGATGGTGGTATAGATTTCGCACACCACCGGTCCTTGCGGCGGCAGCGGATCAACCGGCCAGACCGCCACGGCCGGTCCCAGCCGGTGCAGCATCCGCATTCCCGTAAGGCTCGATTTGCCCACTTGTGCAGCGCCCACCAGATTGAAGTTGGAACAGGGCTGGCACCCCATCCGCTGCTGGGCATGTTCGGTCACGCGCAGGCGGCCCTTGCCCCCGCCGAAATGCACGCCCTCGCGCCCGCCGTGCCTGCGGAACCACGCGCTCAGTTCGGGATGGTCGACGAGGGCAGATACGCCCAGATGCGGTTCATCGGCGCAGATCGCGTCGATCATGGCCCACAGCGCGCGCGCGCTGGCCGGGCTTTCGGGCCAGCCGGGAAAGAACGCGCCGCCATCGGCAAACGGCAGCGAAATGCCAAGGTCCATGCCCACCAGCGTATCGGCGGGGATCTCCTCGCGCAGAAAGTCCAGCACTTCGGTGCGCGACCAGCGATGGCCGGGCCGCACGATCCGCGGCGTGTCGTCGCCGCGCCGCGCCATGGCAAGCGCGATGCCCCGGTGCCGTTCGCCTGCCGCGCCCGACCAGTCGATGGCAAGGAAATGTCCGAAGCGATCGGGCGTCATCGTTGCAGCATCAGCCCTGCCGTTCGCGGCGCTTCCTGTCCCACCATTCCAGCCGCTTGCGCACCTCGCGCTCGAACCCGCGCTCTACCGGTTCGTAATAGGTTTGCGGCGCCATCCCTTCCGGCCAGTAGTTCGCGCCCGAAAAGCCGTCTTCGGCATCGTGGTCATAGGCATAGTCCTTGCCATAGCCGATGTCCTTCATCAGCCTTGTGGGCGCGTTCAGGATATTGGCAGGCGGCATCAGCGATCCGGTCTCGCGTGCCGATTTCCACGCCGCCTTGTGGGCCATGTAGGCCGCGTTCGATTTGGGCGCGCTCGCCACATAAAGCAGCGCCTGCACGATCGCCAGTTCGCCTTCCGGGCTGCCCAGAAACTCGTAGGCGTCCTTGGCGGCCAGGCACTGCACCAGCGCCTGCGGATCGGCCATGCCGATATCCTCCACCGCCATGCGCACCAGCCGCCGCAGCACGTAGAGCGGCTCTTCGCCTGCCACCAGCATCCGTGCCATGTAATAGAGTGCCGCTTGAGGATCGGACCCGCGCACCGCCTTGTGCAGCGCGGAGATGAGGTTGTAGTGGCCTTCGCGGTCCTTGTCGTAAACCGCCACGCGCCGCATCAGGAACCTGCCCAGCGCTTCGGGATCAAGCGGGGCGGGAAGCGAAACGTCGAACAGCATTTCGGCCTGGTTCAGCAGGAACCGCCCGTCGCCATCGGCCGATGCCACCAGTGCCTCGCGCGCGGGCGGGGTAAGCGGGAGCCGAAGCCCCGTGATCTCCTCGGCCCGGTCCAGCAGCGTTCCCAGTGCCGCCGCATCCAGGCGGTGCAGGATCAGCACCTGCGCGCGGCTGAGCAGAGCGGCGTTGAGCGCGAACGACGGGTTCTCGGTCGTCGCGCCCACCAGCGTGACCGTGCCGTTCTCCACGAAAGGCAGGAAGCCATCCTGCTGCGCGCGGTTGAAGCGGTGGATCTCGTCCACGAACAGCAGCGTGCGCCGTCCGGCAAACGCCATGGCCTCGGCTTCGGTAAAGGCCTTCTTGAGGTCAGCCACGCCGGAAAAGACCGCGCTGATCGCCACATAGCGCATGTCCACCGCCTCGGCGAGAAGGCGCGCGATGCTGGTCTTGCCGGTGCCCGGCGGCCCCCACAGGATCATCGAGGTCAGCTTGCCCGCGGCCACCATCCGCCCGATCGCGCCGTCCGGCCCTGTCAGATGGTCCTGCCCGATAACCTGCGAAAGATCGCGCGGGCGCAGCCGGTCGGCCAGCGGTGCCTGCGCTCCGGCTTCGGGCGGCGGCTGGTCCTGCGGGGGAGGGGCGAAAAGGTCGGCCATGCGCGGCTGAAATAGGCAGTGCCGAAAGAAATTGCACGGACCTCTTGCAATCGGGATTAAAAGATATATCTTAGACGCATCATGAAAGGATACATGCACATGCATTTCGAACGGGGCCATCGTTGCGATGGTCGACATGCCATGAAGATCATGGCGATGATGGGGGGACGCTTCGGCGGACCCGGCGATGAAGGCCGCGGGTTTGGTGGCCGACGGGGAAGAGGCGATGGCCATGGCGGCGGTCCGCGCGGGGGCGGGCGTCGTGGCGGGCGCATGTTCGCAGGCGGCGAACTGCGGCTGCTCCTGCTCCATCTCGTCGCCGAGCAGCCGCGCCACGGCTATGACCTGATCCGCGCCATCAGCGATCTGGCAGGGGGTGAATATGCGCCCAGTCCGGGCGTGGTCTATCCCACGCTCAGCCTGCTGGTGGATGAAGGGCTGGCGGCAGAGGAGATGGCCGAAGGGCCGCGCAAGGCGTTTGCAGCAACCGGTGCGGGAAGGGCCGAACTGGCCGGGAAGGACGCCGAACTCGATGCCATTCTTGCCCGGCTCAAGGCTCTGGGCGAGGAACGCGAACGGGCTGAAAGCCCGCCGGTGCGCCGCGCCATCGGCAACCTTCACACCGTGCTGCGCAACCGCGCCATGGCGCAGGATTTCGACAAGGATACCGCGTTGGCCATTGCCGACATTCTCGACGATGCGGCACGGCGGATCGAACGGCTCTGATGCAGCTTGAATCCGGCCTGTCGAGAGCCTTTGAGGTTGCGCTCGGTCATGATAGCCTCCCTCTCCTCAACCGGGGGAGGGGGCCCATGGAGAACCTGCAACCGACGCCAGTGCCAACGCCGGGCCATCTCTGGGCCGTGGCCGTTGTCAGCCTGCTGTGGAACAGCTTCGGCTGTGTCGATTACACGATGACCAAGCTCGATCCGCTGGCCTACATGCAGTCCGTGGGGATGAGCGCTGAGGAAATCGCCTACATGCAGGCCATGCCCGCATGGCTCAGCGCGTTCTGGGCGCTGGGTGTCTGGGGCTCGCTCGCCGGGTCGGTGCTGCTGCTCGCCCGCTCGCGCCATGCGGTCACGGCCTTTGCGGTCTCGCTTGTCGGGCTTGCCGTCAGCCAGTCCTACCATCTGTTCGATGCCGCCATGCCCGCCTCGATGAACAGCGGGGCGATGATGGTGATGAACCTGCTGATCTGGAGCGCGCTCCTGTTTTTCCTGTGGTATGCGCGCCGGATGACCGCGGCCGGGGTGCTGCGTTAACGCCGGTTCTGCTTGGCCTTCTGGCGCACCAGCCGCAGGTATGTGTCGGCCACGGCCTGGTTGATCCGGTCCCACGAAAACTCAAGGCTGCGCTCTTCGCCCGCCGCGCCGTGCCTTGCCCGCAATCCTGCGTCTTCCACGTAGAGGCGCAGCGCCTCGGCAAACTGCCGCACCGCGCCCGGCGTGATGAGGCGGCCCGAAATGCCATCATCGACAAGGCTCTGGCTGCCCGTGGCGGCGGCTGCCACCACCGGCACCGCGCAGGCCATGGCCTCAAGCGTGACGTTGCCGAAGGTTTCGGTCACGGACGGGTTGAACAGCACGTCCATGCTCGCCACCGCGCGGCCCAGATCCGCGCCGCCCTGAAATCCGGCGAAAACCGCATCGGGCAGGCGCGCGGCGAACCAGTCGTGCGCGGGGCCTTCGCCCACCACCAGCACCCGGTGCTTCACCCCGCGCCGGATCAACTGGTCGATCGAATCCGAAAAGACATCCAGCCCCTTTTCCATGACCAGACGGCCGAGGAAGCCGATGACCACTTCGTCGTCGGCAATGCCAAGGCTGCGCCGCCATTCCATGCTGCGCGCCGCGGGGTTGAAGATCTCGCGGTCCACCCCTCGTGACCAGATGTCGATATCGTAGTTCATGCGCTGGTCGCGCAGCACCTGCGCCATCGATTCCGAAGGCGCGACGAGCGCATCGCAGCGCCGGTAGAAGCGGCGCATCAGCGCCTCGATCACCGGCTCCAGCCAGGCCATGTTGTAATAGCGGAAATAGGTTTCGAAGCGGGTGTGGACCGATGCCAGGATCGGCAGACGCCGCCGCCGCGCCCACGATACCGCGCGGTGCGCCACCACATCGGGCGAGGAGACATGCACCACATGCGGATCGAAGGCCGCCAGATCGCGCCGCACGCGCGGGGAAAGCGCCAGGGGAAAGCGATACTCCGCCCGCCCCGGAATGGCGAACGAGGGCACGCCGATCAGCGTTCCCGTGGCGGGAAAGGCGGGGTTTTCCACTTTCGGCGCATAGACGCGCACATCGGCGCCCTGCCGAAGCAGATAGCCCACCAGCCGGTTCAGCGCCTGATTGGCGCCGTCACGCACATAGTTGTAGTTGCCGCTGAACAGCGCCACGCGCAGATCGGAAAGATCGGTGGGAAAGGAAGTCGCCTCGGCCTGGGTCATCGCCTGCGCCATAGACCGATGAAACATGAATGGCGAGTGACAGCCGCGCGGGACAGAGGAGATTTCTCGCGCGACAGGGCTTGCCAGACGGGCCGGACAAGCTATATGTTCTACGTTTGTTTCTCTGGGGAAACATGGTGGCAGCAGGGTCGGGCGCGAAAGCCGTCCGGCGCAATCCCCTCTGCGGCAAGAAAAAGGGCGGCCCCGTGGCGCCGCCCTTGCTCTTTCCTTAAGCCGCTTCCTTCTTTCTGGAAGCCTTCTTGCGCTCGTGCGGGTCGAGGATGGCCTTGCGCAGGCGGATGGTCTTGGGGGTCACTTCGACCATTTCATCATCGTCGATATAGGCAATGGCCTGTTCGAGCGTCATGATTCGGGGCGGTGTCAGGCGGATGGCGTCGTCCTTGCCGCTCGAACGGAAGTTCGTGAGCTGCTTCGACTTCATCGGGTTGACTTCGAGGTCTTCGGGCTTGGCGTTTTCGCCGATGATCATGCCTTCATAGACCTTGTCCTGCGGACGCACGAACAGCACGCCGCGTTCTTCAAGGCTGTTGAGCGCATAGGCCACGGCCTCGCCCGATGCGTTCGAGATCAGAACACCGTTCAGGCGGCCCTCGATCGGACCCTTGTGGGGGCCA
>JBKBKD010000020.1:0-46898 GCA_046294595.1 Novosphingobium sp. | reverse complement strand
GGGAAGGTGGCGGACAGCGCATTGTGCCATGCCGTGGCGACGGGATCGTTGTTCAACCACCAGCGTCCGGCCGGTTCATTGCGCCCGAAGCGCCGGTCGCGTATCGTGATCGCCAGATCGGCGGGGGTAGGGGCCGTTCTGGCCAAGGGAGCGGTGCGCGCGCCCTTGTCGGAAGAGTCGCTGCGCTTTAGGGCGAAGGGTGGGGTCATGGCGGTCATGAGCCATAAATCAGGCAAACTTACACAAATGTCAATAAGGAAGCGTCTCCCACCTGAGGAAAGCCGCATGGCTGCGCTTGAGGCCGCGCGCGGGCTGCTGGTGGAGGCAGGGCCGCAGGCGGTCACGCTCAAGGCCGTGGCTGGCCGGATCGGCCGCACCCATGCCAACCTGCTGCACCATTTCGGTTCTGCCGCGGGGTTGCAGAAGGCGCTTGCCAAGCATCTTGCCGAAACGATCTGCGCCACCATCCGCGAGGCGGTGATTGCCAGCCGTTCGGGCATCGGATCGCCGCGCGATGTGGTGGACCTGACCTTCGATGCCTTCGACAAGGAAGGGGCTGGCGCACTGGCATCATGGATGCTGCTTTCGGGCAACGAGGATGCGCTCGATCCGATCGTCGATACGATCCACGATCTGGTGGTCGATCTTGACGAGTACCAGTCGGGCACGCAGCGCGGCACCACGCTGGCGCTTACGCTCATGGCGCTGGGCGATGCGCTGATGGGCGGCCCGCTGGCGCAGGCGCTGGAACTGCCGCGCGATGCCGCGCGCGACCGGGCAGAGCAGATGCTGGTGGAAGGGATCCTTGCCGCACAGGCTACGCCTGAGGCGTAAGCGCCATCCAGCCGGGGACAAGATCGGGGGGAATGTCCTCGACCCGGCGGTGATCGACGGCAAGGCCCAGTCCGGGATAGGCGGCGCGCTGCCGCGCCGGGTCTGACTGCCCCAGCGGGACAACCACCAGCCTGCGGTTGACCTTCTGCCGCCAGTTCATGCGCGCGGTGTTCTCCTGCCCGACGTAGCAGCCCTTGGTGAAGCTCACGCCGTTGAGGTCTGCCGCATTGCATTCAAGCCAGAGCACTTCGCCGCTGCCGAGTTCGACCGCCCCTTCGGTGACACCCAGCGAGAGCCGATGCGCCAGCCAAGCGCCGTCTGCCGCCCGATCGCCGGACGATGCCGGAGCAACCCGCCGCCAGCCCAAGGCCGCAAGGCGCGGATCCCACGCGCCCTGATCGCACGCTCCCTGATCGGATTGCGGCCGGTCATCTGCGGCAGCGGTCCAGAACACGCCCAGTTCATCGGCGCGGGCAATCGCGATCCTGCGGCGCAGACGGTAGAGCGTGAGGCGCTTGGCAAGCGCTTCGGCCTGCGCTGCCTCGCAGTCGATCAGCAGGGCATCCTCGCCACCCGGCCAGACGAGGAAATCGAACAGAACCTTGCCTTGCGGGGAAAGCAGCCCCGCCCAGACCGGCAGGGCGCCGCTGACATCGTTGGTGACGAGGCCCTGGAGGAACGCGCGCACGTCCTCTGCCGGATCGAGCGGAGCAAGACGGAGGATGGCGCGTTCAAAGAGGCGTGCGGCAGTGCTGGTCATGGCTGGAAGATAGGCGTCGCCATCGCTAAGGGGAAGGGCATGACAGCGACTCCCCCCCAGCGCCTGACGATCCGCCGCCCTGATGACTGGCATACCCACCTTCGCGACAGGGACGTGCTGGTGGGGGTCGTGCCCTATACCGCGCGGCAATTCGGCAGGGCCATCGTTATGCCCAACCTTTCCCCGCCGATGACCGATGTGGCGGGCGTTGCCGCCTATCGCGACCGGATTCTGGCGGCCCTGCCCGAAGGCAGCGACTTTACCCCGCTGATGACGCTGTATCTCACCGATTCGACCGATACGGCAGAGGTGGAACGCGGCTTTGCCGAAGGCGTATTCGTTGCGGCAAAGCTCTATCCCGCCCATGCCACGACCGGATCGGCCCACGGCGTGACCGACATCCGCAATATCTATCCGGTGCTGGAAACCATGCAGCGCATCGGAATGCCCTTGCTGATCCATGGCGAAGTGACCGACAGCCATGTCGACATCTTCGACCGCGAGGCCGTGTTCATCGAGCGCACGCTGACGCAGCTCGTGGCCGACATGCCGGCCTTGCGCATCGTGTTCGAACACATCACGACCGAGGAAGCCGCGCAGTTCGTGGCAAGTGGCGGGCCGAACATCGCCGCCACGATCACGCCGCAGCACCTCCATATCAACCGCAACGCCATGCTGGTGGGCGGCATCCGCCCCCATGCGTTCTGCCTGCCGGTGGCCAAGCGCGAAAAGCACCGGCTGGCCTTGCGCAGGTTTGCCACATCCGGCTGCGAGCGCGTGTTCCTTGGCACCGACACTGCCCCGCATGCCAGGCATCTGAAGGAAACCGCATGCGGCTGTGCGGGCATCTTCAACGCCCCCTTCGCGCTGGAAAGCTATGTCACGGTGTTCGACGAGGAAGGCGCGCTTGACCGGTTCGAGGCGTTTGCCTCGCTCAACGGGCCGAAGTTCTACCGGATGCCGGTGAACGAGGGCACGGTTACGCTGGAGAAGGCGCCGGTCGAGGTGCCTGAAGTGCTGGACTGCAACGGCACCCTGATCGTGCCGTTCCATGCGGGCGAGACGCTGGGCTGGCGGATGGCCTGATCGATCAGGCAGCCGCCTTTGCGAGGCGCGCGCGCTGCGTCATGTCCCAGGTGTAGATCGCGATGGCGGTCCAGATCAGGATGAAGCAGACAAGCCGCGAAGGATCGAGCCTTTCGCCGAATACCGTCACGCCCAGAATGAAGCTGATGGTGGGCGCTATGAACTGCACGAAGCCCAGCGTGGACAGCGGCAGGCTGCGCGCGGCCACCGTGAACAGCAGCAGCGGCACCGCGGTGACGAGGCCGGATGCGATGAGCAGCTCGGTAATCTGCCCGCTTGAGCCAAGGCTTGAACCGGCTGCCGATTGCGCGGCAATCACGACAATCGCCACGGCTGGAAGGGTGAGAATCGCGGTCTCGATCGTCAGGCCCGGCACTGCGCCCACTGGCGCCCGTTTGCGCACGAACCCGTAGAGCGCAAAGCTTGTGGCAAGGGTGAGGGCAAGGGCAAGCGTGTCGAGGGCACCGGCCAGAAGCGTGGCTATTCCGATACCGGCGATGCCCACTGCCATCCACTGCACCCGGTTCAGCCTTTCGCCCAGAAAGGCCGTGCCCAGCAGCACGTTGATGAGCGGGTTGATATAGTAGCCAAGGCTGGTGGCCAGGACATGGCCGCTGTCGATGGCGATGACGAAAAGCAGCCAGTTTCCGCCGATCAGCAGCGCGCTGAGCACCAGCAGGCCCAGAATCCGGCGGTTGCGCAGGACGTCTCGCATTTCCGGCCACAGCCGGCGGTGGTGGATGATCGCAAGGCAGACCGGCAGGGTGAAAAGCACGCGCCAGCCCACCATCTCAAGCGGCGGGACACCGCGCATCGCACGAAAGTAGAGCGGCAGCAGACCCCACATGACATAGGCGCCAAGCGCGGCAAGCAGGCCGGTGCGGAAGGTTGCGGACGTATTCATCGCGACGCGCCCTGCCAGTATTGGCCGGGCAGGCCAAGTCTCTATCGCGAAACGACCGGTCGACGGAATGAAACGCTTTGCCGCAATCCGCAAAGCTGACAGCGCGGTTGCGAGCCGTTCAGCTTCGATGCGCTAAACCTGAACCATCGCAGCTGAGACCAGAGCCATGCCAGAGCACGGACGGGGCAAGGGTCTTCGCAATGAAGAGGAGAAGGACCATGTTCAAGATCGGGAACGCTGCACTGGCCCTTGCCGCAGCCGCCAGCGCCGCCGTCACCTTTGCCGCGGCCCCGGCTGTTGCCGCTCCCTTGCCGCAGGCGCACTTTGGCGCGGCCGCTGGCGCGGATATGGGCACGTCATGGAATGGCTGGCGTGATGATCGGCGCTGGGATGACCGGCGCTGGGATGATCGGCGCGGCTGGCGCGGAAACCGCAATTCCTGGCGCGGTGAGGATGGCCGCTATTACTGCCGCCGTTCGGACGGAACCGTGGGCCTGCTCATCGGCGGAGCAGCGGGCGCCGTGATCGGCAGCGAAGTTGCCGGGCGTCGCGGGGACAGAACGCTGGGCGCGGTGCTGGGTGCTGCGGGCGGCGCCCTGCTCGGCCGCGAGATCGACCGGGGCGGGTCGCGTTGCCGCTGATCGCCCAAGGCTGAACTTTCCGGGCCGGACGCCTGCCTCTCCGCATGCGTCCGGACCGAGCCGACCGCCCTTCGGGTCGCTCTGAACGGTCGGAAGAAAGCGCATCGTCCCCGTTCTTCCGGGTGCGGTGCGCTTTCGCATTTGTTAACCATGTGCAGCTAGATGGCTGGCATGCGCATTCTGCCCTTCTCCGCCGCGCTGCTCTGCATGGGCCTTGCGGCCTGCAACAGCGAGCCGGTGATGGAGCAGGGCGCGCCGCTTGACCCGGTCATGACCGAGGCGCTGCATGGCCAGTTGATGGTCGATCCCGATCTCAGCCAGCAGAACATGGCCAACCACGCGATCATTCCGGGCGGCCCGGTGGATCCCGCCTTGCCGCTGCCCGATTGATCCTGCCTCGCCCCCGCCGTCGTGGCCATTGGCGGCGGGCTGGCTACTCGCTGCGCAGGCCCACGCCGATGCTGGCACGGGGCTGGTCCATCTCGGTGGAGGCAACCGGGTAGGCGCAGTAATCGGCGGCATAATAGGCGCTGGGGCGGTGATTGCCGGAAAGACCCACACCGCCGAAGGGCGCGGCCGAGGATGCGCCGTTCGTGGGCCGGTTCCAGTTGACTACGCCAGCGCGGATATTGGCCCAGAAGCGGTTGTAATCCTGCGCATCGCCGCCGATCAGCGACGCAGACAGCCCGAAGCGGGTGTTGTTGGCCTCGGCGATGGCCTCGTCGAAATCATCGACCCTGACCACTTGCAGCAGGGGGCCGAACAGTTCCACGTCCGGGCGTTCGGCCACCCCCGTCACGTCGATGATGGCGGGGGAAAGAAACGGCAGATCGGGCTGGAGACGGACCATGTGCTTGATCGGCCGCCCGCCCGACGACAGCAGATAGACGAAGCTTTCGGTCAGGCCGTCTGCGGTGCGGTTGTCGATCACCGGGCCCATGAAGGGCGCCGGTTCATCGAATGGAGCGCCGACGATGATCCGGTCGGCCAGGCGCTTCACTTCGCCCACGATCGCATCGTAGAGCGATGACTTGACGATCATCCGCCTGGCCGCGCTGCACCGCTGGCCGGCGCTGGTAAAGGCGGATTGCACGATCAGCGTGGCGGCATCCTCGATCTTGGGCGTGTCCCAGACCACGATCGGGTTGTTGCCGCCCATTTCCAGCGCCACGATCTTGCCGGGGTTGGCGGCCAGTTTGCGGTTGATGGCAATGCCGACATGGGCAGAACCCGTGAACAGCACGCCATCGATGCCATCATGCGCGACCAGCGCCTGCCCTTCCTGCGGCCCGCCGATCAGCACCTGCACCACGGCTGCGGAAATGCCCGCCCGGTGAAAGCACTGGACGAGCAGTTCGCCCGTTGCCGGGGTCTTTTCCGATGGCTTGAAGATCACCGCGTTGCCCGCGATCAGCGCCGGAACGATGTGGCCGTTGGGCAGGTGCGCGGGGAAATTGTAGGGGCCGAGCACCGCCATGACCCCGTGAGGCTTATGGCGCAAGGCCGCCGTGCCTTGCAGCGCCGAATCGAGTTTGCGCTGCGCGGTGCGTTCGGCATAGGCCCGGATCGATATCTCGACCTTGTTGACCACGCTTTCCACCTCGGTCCGCGCTTCCCACATCGGCTTGCCGGTTTCGCGCGCGATCATGGTGGCCAGCTTTTCGGCATCCTTGCGCACTTCGTTGGCAAAGCGGCGCACCAGTTCGATCCGGGTGGCCAAAGGCTGCGCGGCCCAGGCCGGCCAGGCACGGCGGGCACGCGCCACCACGTCCTCGACATCACCGGTCTTGCCGCGCCAGATTTCGGCACCGGTGGCGGGTTCAAACGAGACGATTTCGGCAGTTGCCACGGAAATATGCCTGCTTTTCTCTGTTACTGCCAGATTGGCGGACCGGTTAGCCTTGCTGGCCGCGCGGTTCTGTCTGATAACGTTATACCCGTTACCGATTGGAAAACAGTGCCCTGCGCAACCGGCCGGTGGAAACGCGGCCAACCGGCCATGCACGCGGCGGACGCATTTCAGCCCGCATGTCCGGCGGGTTCGGGACGCTTGCCCATCGCCTCTCCCATCTCTCTCACGGCCGTGATCTTGGCGTGGAGCCTCGACCAGTCGTCAGTGGCCGCAATCGGCTGCCAGATCGCCTCGACTTCATGGATCAGCATGGACTGCGCTTCCGGCCCCGACCAGTAAGGATGATTGCTGCTGGTGGCCTGATAGGGGGCAAGCGCTTCTTTGAGGGCCTGCTCTTCGGCCGAGGGACCGAACGGACCCCGTCCGCCGCGATGGCGGAAGAAAAAGGCGTCCGGCCCGATGTTCTGCCTTGCCATGACCTGCTCGCAGGTTCCGATCATGGCCGTATCCTCTTCAAGCCCGCGCGGCACCAGCCCCAGCCGCCAGCACCAGCGCCGCGCCATGGCCTGCTGGTAGAGCTGCGGATAGCGGTTCAGCGCCTCGATCAGCGGTGCAGCCTCGACCAGCGTGCGCAGCGCAACCGCAAGCTGGCCGCAGTTCCAGTGAATCGCTTCGGGCTGGCGGCCATAGGCGTAGAGGCCCGCATGATCGAAATAGGCGGCGGTGAAGCCCGGCTCCCACGCCGGAAGCCAGCGCCACGGGCCATAGTCGAAGCTTTCGCCAGTCACGTTCATGTTGTCGGAATTGAGCACGCCGTGCACGAAGCCCGCCACCATGTAGCTGGCGGCCATATCGGCCATGCGCTCGACCACGTAGTTGAAGAAGCGGATCGCGGGATGAGTGTCCCCGGCCATTGCCGGGCCGGGGAAGTTGGCAAGGCAGTAGCCCACCAGCTGCGCCATCTCGTCCTCGCACTCAAGCGCGGCGAGGCGCTGGAACGTGCCGATGCGGATGTGGCCGTGACTGAGCCGCACCAGCACCGCCGAGCGCGTGGGCGACGGTTCATCCCCGCGCCAGAGCGATTCGCCGGTTTCGATCACCGAGAGCGTGCGGCTGGTGTTCACGCCCAGCGCTTCGAGCATTTCGGTGGCGAGGATTTCGCGGACCGCGCCTTTCAGCGTCAGTCGCCCGTCGCCCGCGCGGCTCCATGGCGTCTGCCCTGAACCCTTGGTGCCAAGATCCATCAGCCGTCCGTCGGCATCGAGCATCTGCGCGAAGGTGAAGCCGCGCCCGTCGCCCAGATCGGGGTTGTACACGCGGAACTGGTGGCCGTGATACCGCAGCGCAAGCGGCCCTGGCAGGTTTTCGGGCAGGGGGACGAAGCGGCCGAAGTGGCGCACCCAGTCCTCGTCCGAAAGCGATGCCAGGCCGACTTGCGCGGCCGCCCGGTCATTGCGCCAGCGCAACAGAGTTTCGGGAAAGTCTGCCGCGCTTACCGGGTCGCCGATCCAGTCAGCCAGTGCCAGAATGCGCGGCGAAGGGCGATAGGGAGCGGTTGCGGCGGGGGAAGGAGAGGAGATCGCGTCTTGCGGCTGCGCTGTCATCCGGCAATAGTGGGGCAGCACCCGCCTGCAAGCAAGCAGGCTTCACCGGATTTGACGCGGAATAACGATCAATCATGGCCGATTACGAAGATCGCTACTGGACGAGCAGCGACGGACTGCGCCTGCATTTTCGCCATTACGATGGCGATGCGGCCCGCCCGCCGGTCATCTGCCTGCCCGGACTGACGCGCAATGCCCGCGATTTCGAGGATCTGGCCGCATCGCTGGCAGGTTCGTGGCGGGTGCTGTGCCCCGAAATGCGCGGGCGCGGCGACAGCGACTATGCCAGGGATCCGATGACCTACACGCCGCTCCACTACCTTCAGGATGTGGAGGCGCTGCTGGCGCAGGAAGGCATCGAACGGTTCGTGGCGATCGGCACTTCGCTGGGCGGTCTGCTGACGATGCTGCTTGCCGCGGCGAACCCCGCGCGCATCGCGGCCGCGGTTCTCAACGATATCGGCCCTGAGGTGTCACCCGCCGGGCTTGAGCGCATTCGCGGCTATGTGGGGCAGGGGCGCAATTTCGAGACATGGATGCATGCGGCCCGCGCGCTTCAGGAAAGCAGCGGCGATGTCTATCCCGACTGGGACATCCACCAGTGGCTGCGCCATGCCAAGCGCATCATGGTTCTGGGAGCAGGCGGGCGCATTTCCTTCGACTACGACATGAAGATTGCCGAGCCGTTCGAGGCGCCCGAAGGCGCAACGCCGCAGGTTGACATGTGGCCCATGTTCGATGCCCTTGCCACCCGGCCGCTGCTGGTTCTGCGGGGCGAGACGTCGGACATCCTCTCGGCCGAGACCGCGCGGAAGATGGCCGCGCGCGAGGGGGTAGAACTGATCACATTGCCGCGCATCGGCCATGCGCCGACGCTGGACGAGCCGGAAAGCATGGCGGCCATCGGCCGGTTGCTCGGCCGGGTATGAGCGATGCGGCCGGGCGGGGGCCGATCAGGCTCCTGCATCTGCATTCCACGTTCGATGCCGGCGGCAAGGAGCGCCGTGTCGTTGCCCTGATGAACCGCTGGGCAAGGCCACCCTACGCCAACCGGCTTGAGCACCACATCGTGTCCGCCGTGCCTTCGGCCGTGGGCGCGAAGGCCCTGATCGACAAGCGCGTCAGGGCATTCTTTCCCTTCGGCTTTCCCCCGCTCGCGGGCAAGCTGCGCATCGCCCGTCTGCAACGGCTGGCCCGCGCGATGCAGGGCTTCGATCTGATCCTCACCTATAACTGGGGGGCCATGGATGCGGTCATGGCCCATGCGGTATTCGCCCCCTCCATGGGCCTTGCGCCATTGATCCATCACGAGGACGGGTTCAATGCCGATGAGGCTGGCGGGCTGAAACGCAGCCGCAACTGGTATCGCATGATCGCGCTGTCGCGGGCGAGCGGCCTGATCGTGCCGTCGCGCCAGCTTGAGGATATCGCACTCAGGACCTGGCGACAGCCTCAGGCGCGGGTGCAGCGGATTTCCAACGGGATCGATACCGCGCTCTATGCGCGCAAACCCCGGCCGGATGCGCTGCCGCGCGTGGTCAAGCGGCCGGGCGAGCGGTGGCTGGGCACGCTGGCCGGGCTGCGGGCGGTCAAGAACCTGCCGCGCATGGTGCGCGCCATGCGCGGTCTTCCGCCCGAATGGCACCTTGTCATTCTGGGAGAAGGGCCTGAGCGCGATGCCATTCTGGCCGAGGCGATGCGGCTTGATCTTGGCCACCGGGTGCATCTGCCGGGCCATGTTGCCGATCCTTCGGCAGCGGTGGGGCTGTTCGATCTGTTCGCGCTTTCGTCGGACAGCGAGCAGGCGCCGCTTTCGGTGATCGAGGCCATGGCCGCGGGCCTTGCCATCGCCAGCCCTGCCGTGGGCGATGTGCCGGAAATGGTGGCCGGGCAGAACTGCCCCTTCATCGTGGCGCCGGGTGACGAGGACGCCCTTGCCCGCGCGATTGCGGCGCTGGCGGCGGATGAAGCGCTGCGCGAAAGCATCGGCAAGGCCAATCGCGCGCGGGCCGGGGCGGAGTTTGATGAAGCGGCCATGGCCCGGCGTTACGCCGAGGTCTATGCGCAGGTTCTGCCGCAAGCGTCCTTCTGATCGAGGCGCGGCGCCCCGGATTGACCTGTCGGCTGCGCAATTCCCGCTTCAGCAAGGGTTCACGCTGAGGGGGCAAACAAGCAAATCGGTTGAAATGGCGGCCCTATCCGCTAAACACCGCGCCAGACAAACGCCAGCAATCTTCCCCGTCCCTACCCGAAAGCGCAGCCTTGGCTCTCCGTCCCGATCGCCCGCAATCCCGTTCCGAACAACTTGCCGACCGTTCGGCCACGCAGGCCGATGCCTTCCTGAGGGAAGTGGACGATGCCCTGCGCGAGGATCAGGTTCTCACCTCGCTCCAGAAGTATGGCAAACCCGTTGGCGCGGCGATTGCGGCGGGGCTGCTCGGCCTTGCCGGATGGCTGTGGTATGACCACCACACCCGGACCGTTGCCGGTGAGCAGGGCGAAGTGCTGACGCAGGCGATCGACAAGCTTGAACTGCGCAATCTCAAGGCCGCAGCGGATGATGTCGCGCCGCTCGCCAAGGATGGCACCCCCGGCTACAAGGCAGCCGCGCGCGTGCTTCAGGCCGGCATTCTTTCCGATCAGGGCAAGACCGCCGAGGCAGCCAAGGCGTTTGCCGCCATTGCCGCCGATGCTGCGGCGCCGCAGGCTTACCGCGATCTCGCCACGATCCGCGAGGTTTCCCTGACCTTCGACCAGATCGGTGCGGACAAGGTGGTGGAACGCCTCAAGCCGCTTGCCGTGCCGGGCAATCCGTGGTTCGGCAGTGCGGGCGAACTGGTCGGCATGGCCTATCTCAAGCAGGGCAAGACCGAACTGGCCGGTGCGCTCTTCGCGCAGATCGCCAAGGACAAGACCGTGCCCGATTCGCTCAGGCGGCGCACCCGCCAGATGGCCGGAGCCCTCGGCGTTGATGCCGTCGAAGATCCGGGTCTGCAAGTTTCGGTAGAACCAGCCACCGCGCCGGCAAAGTAAGTTTCAGGGAATCCGAGCCATGACTTCCAACTCCTCGTTTCGCCGCGCTTCGCTCGCCAGCGTGCTCGTGCTGGCGCTTGCGCTGTCGGTTGGCGGTTGTGGCAAGAACAAGGGCAAGATCACGCCCACCGTGGGCGCGCGCCAGCCGATCCTGTCCAAGATCGAGGCGGGCACCAAGGTGGACGATTCGATCGCGTCGATGGCAGTGGTGCTGCCTGCGCCGGAAGTGAACGACGAGTTCGCGCAAGGGGGCGGCAATGCCGCCAAGTCCTATGGCCATGTTGCCATCGGCAATGCACCTGTCCGCGCATGGAGCGTGGGGATTCGCGGCTCCTCGCCCAAGCAGCGCCTTGCCGCATCGCCGGTGATCGGCGCGGGCAGGCTCTATGTCATGGATACCGAAGGCACGGTTCATGCCTTCAACGCGCAGACCGGCGCGCGCATCTGGCAAACCTCGTTCCGGGCCGACAAGCAGAACGCCACTTCCACTTTCGGCGGGGGCGCGGCTTTCGATGATGGCATGGTCTATGTCACCAACGGCGTTGGCGAGGTGGGCGCGATCGATGCGGCCACGGGCGCGGTGAAGTGGCGGGTGAAGCCTGCCGGGCCGATGCGCGGTTCGCCCACGGTTGCCTTCGGGCAGGTCATGGTCATGACGCAGGACAACCAGATCATCGCGCTCAATGCCGATGACGGCGCGGTGCTGTGGAACGAGAACGCCTCGGTCGGCCAGACGAACGTGTTCGGCGTTGCCTCGCCGGCAGCGGGGCAGGGCACCATCGTGGCGGGCTATTCATCGGGCGAACTGGTGGCCTACCGCTATGAAAACGGACGTGAACTCTGGGCCGACGCGCTGGCGCGCACCAGCATCGCCACCTCGGTTTCCACGCTGACGGACATCGACGCCGATCCGATCATCGAGCGCGGGCGCGTCTATGCCCTTGGGCAGGGCGGGCGCATGGCCGCCTACGAACTCGTCACCGGCCAGCGCATCTGGGAACTGAACCTCGCGGGCATTTCCACCCCTGCCATCGCGGGCGACTGGATCTTCACCCTGACCGACGAGGCCAAGCTGCTGTGCATCGCCAAGTCCAACGGCAAGGTCCGCTGGATGGTCCAGTTGCAGCGCTACAGGAACGAGAAGAAAAAGAAGAACCAGATCTACTGGACGGGTCCGGTTCTGGCCGGAAACCGGCTCTGGCTGGCCAATTCGCGTGGCGAGGTCGTGGCGGCATCGGCGACCGACGGCACCGTCAGCCCCTTCGCGAAGGTCGGCTCCGCGGTGAGCCTTGCGCCCGTGGTTGCGAACCAGACGCTCTACATTCTGGATGACGGCGGCAAGATCACCGCCTTCCGCTGATCGCAAACGCTTTCCTAACGCTTGGGGTTTATGGCTCGCGTGCATGAGCGCGCGTCCTTCCGATCGACCGGCCCCGCCGCCGTCCGATGTTTCTGCCGGTGTGGGCCTTGCCGGGCTGGCAGGGCTGGCCTTCTGGGTGCTGGTGTGCCGCTACTGGCCGCAGATTGTGGACGGGCTGGGCCTTGATGCGCCGCGCGCGGTGATGGACGGCCCCGGCGCTGCCATGCTGGCGCTGGTCTTTTCGGGAAGCGCGATGGTGGGCTGGTCGTTGCTGGTCGACAAGGTCCATCTGCGGCCATCGACCGGGATCGACTGGAGCAATCCGCGCCCCTTGCGCGATGTGCTCGACATTTCGATCACCAAGATCGCCGGTCTGTGGGCCACCTGGACAATCATCGCCTTCGTCTATTGCCTGGCGCGCTGGTATTGGCGCGGGCAATACCTCTTCGCCATGGAGGTGCTGGAAAGCGCGGTGCCGTTCCTGTTCCTTGGCGCCATTCCCTATGTGCTCTGGCTGGATCGTGTGCTCGTCAACCCGCGCGATGGCGCCTGGCACTTCGGCGCCATGCTCATCGGGCGCGAGCCGTGGGATCCGGCCGAGGTCAAGCGGCACTGGCTCGCCTGGCTGGTCAAGGGGTTCTTCTGCGCGTTCATGATCTCGATCGTGCCGGGCGGTTTCGGCGCGGTCGTCGGGTCTGACTGGAGCGGCGCGCTGGCTGATCCGGTGCGGCTGGCGGGCCTGCTGATCGAAACGATGTTCATGATCGACGTGCAGATTGCCATGGTCGGCTACCTCGTCACCATGAAGCCGCTTGATGCGCAGATCCGCACCGCCAACCCGCACCTTTCGGCGTGGGTGGCCGCGCTCATCTGCTATCCGCCGTTCATCCTCATGGGCGGCGGCGATGTGCTCGATTACCACTACAACGGTGCGGAATGGCCTTTCTGGCTTCAGGGCCACGATGTGCTGCTGTGGATCTGGGCGGGTGCGCTGGTGTTCCTGACCGGCATCTATGCCTGGGCGACCGTGGCCTTCGGCCTGCGCTTTTCCAATCTCACCTATCGCGGCGTCCTCACCAACGGACCCTATGCCTTCACCCGCCATCCGGCCTATCTGTCGAAGAATGCCTACTGGTGGCTGGCGACGCTGCCTTTCCTCACCACGAGCGGATCGATGGTGGATGCCATCCGGAACACCGTGCTGCTCGCCATTGTAAGCGGCATCTATTACTGGCGCGCGCGCACCGAGGAAAAGCACCTGCTGGCCGAGGACGCGAAATATCGCGAATACCACGCATGGATGGCCGAGCATGGCCCGATCACGCGGGTGCTGCGCCGGCTGACCCGCGCCATCACCCTGCGGCGGCCGGTGATCCAGCCCGCCGAATAGCGCTCAGAAGCTCTTTTCGCCGTAAACCTGCGAAAGATCGCCTTCCCATGGGCCGTTATAGAGATCAAGCAGGCGCTGCGCCGGGACCTTGCCGGTTGCCACGATCTCGTCGAGCGGCTGGAGATAGCCGGTTTCATTGTCGCCCGCATCGTTGAGCCGCGCGCGCGCCGACAGGCCGCTGCGCGCGATCTCCAGCACCTTGCCTGCAATATCGCGCAGCGTTCCGCCGCCCCCGTTGAACGAATCGGGCAGCCGGGCATCGAGGGCCAGCTTCGGCACTTCGGCGCGCAGGCGTTCGCGCCCTTCCATGTCCCAGCCTTTCACCAGATCCCACGCCGCATCGAGCGCGCCCTGATCGTAGAGCAGGCCCACCCAAAGCGCGGGCAGCGCGCAGATCCGGCTCCACGGTCCGCCGTCCGCGCCGCGCATCTCCAGGAAGGACTTGAGGCGCACTTCGGGGAAGGCGGTGGAAAGATGGTCGTTCCAGTCGGCCAGCGTCGGTTTCTCGCCGGGCAGGACGGACAGTTTGCCGTCAAGGAAATCGCGGAACGAAAGCCCGGCCGCGTCGATATACTTGCCGTCGCGGAACACGAAATACATCGGCACGTCGAGCATGTAGTCGACATAGCGTTCGTAGCCGAAGCCATCCTCGAACACGAACGAAAGCATTCCGGTGCGCGCCGGATCGGTATCGGTCCAGATATGGCTGCGATAGGACAGGAAACCGTTGGGCTTGCCTTCAAGGAAGGGCGAATTGGCGAACAGCGCGGTTGCCAGCGGTTGCAGGGCAAGGCTGACGCGGAACTTCTGCACCATGTCGGCCTCGCTCGAATAATCGAGGTTGGTCTGGATCGTGCAGGTGCGCAGCATCATGTCGAGGCCCATCGAACCCACGCGCGGCATGTGCCGCAGCATGATGTCGTAACGGCCCTTGGGCATGATCGGCAGTTCTTCGCGGGTCTTGTCGGGCCAGAGACCAAGGCCGAGATAGGCAAGGCCCAGCCGGTCGCCGATGGTCTTGACCTGGGCGAGGTGCCGCCCGGTTTCGGCGCAGGTCTGGTGCAGGTTTTCCAGCGGCGCGCCTGAAAGTTCAAGCTGGCCTGCCGGTTCAAGGCTGACCGCGCCATCCGGGCCGGACATGGCGATCACGTTGTCGCCCTCCATGATCGGCGACCAGCCATATTCGGTCAACGCCATGAGCAGATCACGAATGCCGCCCGGTTCCGCATAGGACGGTGCGCGCCGGTTATCCTTGCGATAGACGAACTTCTCGTGCTCGGTCCCGATGCGCCAGCGCGCCTTCGGCTTCTCGCCCTTCTGCATGGGCGCGACAAGCATGTCGCGGCTTTCGATGACGGGATCGTTGCGATCTGAAACTTGCCGCGTGCTCATGCCCGCGCAGTTAATCCGTCAGACAGGTTTATGCCAGTGCAATTCTTGGCACATGGCATTGCAGGCCAGCAAGAAATGCCGCACGTTTCAATCGCGCGACGGGTCAGTCGCCCCGCCAGTCGCCGTTCAGCCCCATCCACAGCGCCGTTGCGGCAATTGCCGCCGTTTCGGCACGCAGGATGCGCGGGCCAAGGCTGATGGGAACCGCCGCCCCATGCGCGCGGATGGCGGCGCGCTCGGTCTCGTCAAAGCCGCCTTCCGGTCCGACCAGCAGCGCGGCCGGACCCGGATTTGCGGCAAAGGCAGCGGCTGCGGGCATGCCGCCGTTCTCGTCGGCAAAGAACAGGATGCAGTCTTGCGGCCAGCCTTTCAGCAAGGCGTCGAGCTTCGTCGCCTCGGCGATGGCGGGAAGGGCGGTGCGCGCGCATTGCTCTGCCGCTTCGACCACGATGGTGCGGGCCCGTTCGGGGTTCAGCTTGTCGGCCACGCAGCGGCGGGTGATGACCGGGACGATCCCGGCCACGCCCAGTTCGGTCGCCTTTTCCAGCACCAGATCGAAGTTCGGCTTCTTGATGAGCGCCGCGCAGAGCCGGAAATCGGGCACCGCCTCGCGCGGACGCAGCAGGCGTTCCACCGCCAGCAGAACATCGCGCTTGCCCGCTTCGGCCACTTGCGCAAGCCATTCGCCGGTCCGGTCATCGCACAGGATCACCGCATCGCCGGGGCTGACGCGCATGACCTTTGCCAGATAGTGCGCCTGCGCCCCCCCTATGCCGACCGTCAGCCCCTCTGCCAACGGCGTATCGACGAAGAGGCGCGGGGCCGACCTGGGCGGCCATGCGGGAACGGCTGGCATGTGCGGGGCAGACATGATTTCGCCCCTAGCGCAAATTGCCCGGCGCGGTAAGGCTGGCCGACATGACCGAGACCGCAACCGGCGCCATCGTTCCCGACAGCGAGCACACAGGGCTGGTTGCCCGGCTGCCCCAGCCATGGCGCAATTTTGCGCTGCTGGCGCGGTTTGACCGGCCGATCGGATGGTGGCTGCTGTTCTGGCCCTGCGCCTGGGGATTGTTCCTTGGCGGAGGGACCGCACGCTGGAGCGTGCTGGCATGGATGCTGCTGGGGGCCATCGCCATGCGCGGGGCGGGCTGCGTCTATAACGATATCGTCGACGCCGATCTTGACGCCAGAGTTGCCCGCACGGCCGCGCGGCCAATCGCCAGCGGCGCGGTGAGCAAGCGCGCGGCGTGGGGCTGGCTGCTCGCGCTGTGCGCGGCAGGGCTGGTGGTCCTGCTGCAACTGCGGCGGGAAGCGCAGCTCGTCGCACTGGGCAGCCTTGTGCTGGTGGCCGCCTATCCCTTCATGAAGCGCATCACCGGCTGGCCGCAGGCGTGGCTCGGCCTTGTCTTCACATGGGGTGCGCCGGTCGGCTGGGTCGAGGCGGCGGGGCTTGATCGCCTTGCCCCGCTCGTCGCGCTCTATGCCGGGTGCTGGGCATGGTGCATGGCCTACGACACGATCTACGCCCTTCAGGACCGCGAAGACGACGCGCTGGTGGGAATCGGGTCATCCGCGCTGTCGTTCGGCAGGCACGTGCGTGCGGGCGTCGGCGCGCTCTATGCGCTGGCACTGGCGGGATGGGGAGGCGCCGTCTGGCTGGTGCGGCCCGATCCCGTGGCCATGGCGGCGCTGCTGCCGGTGGCGCTGCATCTGGGCTGGCAGGTCGTCACGCTGCGCAAGGACGGGAGCGATGCTCTGGCAAAGTTTCGATCGAACCGCTTTGCCGGACTGCTGATGGCGGCGGCCTGCTATGTGGTCGGCGCGGCCTGACCGCCGAAGAGCGCCGCGTGACGCGCGCAGATGGCAGGCCACAGCCCTGTCGCTTCGGGAACGTCAAGGCCGAAGTCGCGCCTGAGGCAAGCGATCAGGTCATCGGCATCGGCCAGTTCGTGGCGGGTTTCGCCTGACGGGTCGATCCGGCTGAGCACCTTGCCGCGCAGCATCAGCAAGGTATCGTCAAGGCGGCGCTGAATGCTGAGATTCTGCACGAAGACTGAGGAAGGATCGGTGCATTGCCAATGGCATAGCGCCGAAAGCTGATCTTCGTTCGCCGGTTCTGCCGCAAAATCATAGCTCATCACCGTCTCGCCGGGGGTGACGGTCAGGCGCCACAGGCCATCATCCGTGCGGGAGAGCGCGACCGGCACGGGGGCCTGCATCCAGCAGCCCTGCGCGAGGGGCACGGGCGATCCAATCCAGCTCCCGAAACCGGCATCAACCAGCCAGGTCTGATCGCAAGCGACCAGCAGGCACAGGTGCGTGCCCATGGCCGCTTCGCCACGAACCTGCCGCATCACCGCCCCGCTCACGCGCATGACCTTGAAGCCGATGGCCGCCAGCGCTGCTGCCAGCAGGCCGTTGTGTTCATAGCACCAGCCGCCCCGCCGCGCTTCGACCAGCTTGCCATAGGCGGCGTCCTGATCGGTGGTCAGCGTGCGGCCCAGTTGCACGTCGATGTTCTCGAACGGGATCGACTGGACATGCGCCTGCACCAGCGCCTGCAAGGTGTCCGCATCGCGGCGCGGGGTTGCGGTAAAGCCGATCCGGGCAAGGTAGGCGGAAAGCTGCTGCGGCGTGAGCGGGGCAGGGGCAGGGGCAGCCATGAGCGTTTGCCGTCCTCTCAGCCCGCGGCTTCAAGCAGTTCCACCGCCCCGCCAAGGTCCACGCTGACCAGCCGGGAGACACCGCGTTCGACCATGGTGACGCCGAACAGCCGGTGCATCCGGCTCATGGTCACGGCATTGTGCGTGACGATGAGATAGCGGGTTGTCGTCTCTGCGACCATGGCATCGAGCAGGTCGCAGAAGCGTTCGATGTTGGCATCGTCGAGCGGCGCGTCCACTTCGTCGAGCACGCAGATCGGTGCGGGATTGGTGAGGAAAAGGGCGAAGATCAGCGCCACGGCCGTCAGCGCCTGTTCGCCGCCTGAAAGAAGCGTGAGCGATTGCAGGCGCTTGCCCGGCGGTTGTGCGAAGATTTCGAGGCCCGCTTCCAGCGGATCGTCGCTGTCCACCAGCGCAAGGTGCGCTTCGCCGCCGCCGAACAGCCGCGCAAAGAGGCGGCGGAAGTGGCCGTCCACTGCCTCGAACGCGGCGCGCAGCCGCTCGCGCCCTTCGCGGTTGAGACTGCCGATGGAGCCTCTGAGCCGGTGCACCGCTTCGGTAAGTTCGGCCTGTTCGGCAACGCTGGTGCCGTGGCGTTCCTCGGCTTCGGCGAGTTCATCGGCCGCCACCAGATTGACCGGGCCGATCCGTTCACGCTCGGCAACAAGGCGGTCCATTGCGGCCGATTCCTCGCCAGCGCTGCCGATGTCGGTACCGGCAAAGCCGAAGCGTTCGGGCAGGAGCGGCGGCGGGCACTGGAAGCGCTCGCCCGATATTCCTGCCATCTCCTGCCGCCGGGCATCCTCGTTCTCGGCGCGGGCGACGGCGCCGGCGCGTGTCTCGCGCGCGGTGGCCAGCGCCTCGTTGGCCGAGGAAAGCGCGCCATCTGCCTGTTTCGCCGTGCTTTCCGCGTGCGCCAGCGCAGCCTCGGCAGCGGCCAGATCGCTGGCAAGACGGGCGCGAATGCTCTCGCCCTGCTCGATCTCGGCGATCAGGCCCTTCGGCTTTTCGGCGCAGATCACGCGTTCGGCCTCTAGCTCCTCGCGCCGTCCGGCCATTTCGGCAAGGCGCTTGGCCGCATCCCCCGCGCGGGCCTGCCATGCGCGAATGTCGCCTTTCAGGCTTGCGACGCGCTCCTTCTCCGCCGAGATCTGCTGTTCAAGCGCCGCCACGGCAGCGGTAGCGGCCTGTAGCGCAGTGCGCGTTGCATCGTTGCGCGCGCGCGCAGCGTCCAGTGCCGAGCGTCCGCCCATCGGATCGGGCAGCGTGGCACGGGCATCTTCGGCGGCCTGAAGTTCGGCTTCGGCGCTGCGCCGCTGTTCGGCAAGATCGGCCTCGGCCAATGCGATTTCCTGCCGCTTCTGTTCAAGCCGCGCGCGCGCCGCCTCTGCCGCATCGAGCGCGCGCAGGGCAGAGCGTTCCGCATCGGCGGCGCTGGACAGCGCCCTTTCCTGTTCGCCGAGTGCGCTTGAAACTCCGGCAAGGCTTTGCGACACCGCATCGAGCGCGGCCTTTGCGCTCTGCACGGCCGCCTGCCGGTCTGGCAGCAGGGCCTGAAGTTCGGCCAGCCGGTTTTCCGCTTCGAGGGCGGCGGCCTCTGCCGCGCCTTCGCCCCGCGCCACGAAGCCATCCCAGCGCCGCAGCCTTCCGGCTTGCGTGACCAGCCACTCGCCGGGGTTGAGCGCCTGTCCTTCATCGGCAGGCGCAACGCGCACCAGCGCAAGGCGGGCAGCGAGTTCGGGAGGACATTGCGGAATCTGATGGACAAGCGAATCGGCCAGAGGTGCGGGAGCGGGTGCGCCCGTCCAGAAGCGGCCTTCGGCATCGGCGGGCGCAGGGCCGGTCGGCGCGGCCGCATCGCGGCCAAGGACGGCGGCAAGCGCGCGCTCGAATCCCGGCTTGGCCCGGCACTGGGCAATGGCCGTCTGGCCGAGGCCCCTGGCTGCGCGGGCCTTGTCGCGGGCGGCCTTGTCGCGGGTGAGGGCGTCCGCCTCGCGCTCCACGCCTGAAAGTTCGGCGCGGGCCTCGGCCAGCGCATTGCCTGCACGGTCACGCTCCGCCGAAAGCGCTTCGCGTTGCCGGACAAGTTCGGCGCGCTGTGCGGTGGCGGCGGCGATCGTGGCGGCGGCTTCCGCGCGCTGCGCCTCGGCCTCTGTGATGCGGGCCGCCGGATCGGCTTCGTGCAGCAATGCTTCGGCCTGCCGGGAAAGCCGCCCGGCCTCGGCCTCAAGGCGGAGCAGGCGCTGGCGGGCTGCGGCGACGGCGGCTTCGGCCACGCGCCATTCGGCCTCGATGCCGGCCTGTTCGGCCACGCGCTGGGCAAGGGCGAGTTCTGCCGCGCGGGCGGCGCGATCGGCATCCTCGGCAGCGGCGGACAGGATCGGACGACGCGCGGCCTGCGTTGCCAGCGCAGCTTCTGCCGCGGCAAGATCCTGTTCGAGCCGGGCCATGGCGGCCGCGGCATCCTCGGTCAGCCGGTCGGCGCTGGCGCGGTCCTGCTCGATCCGGGCAAGCTGGCGCTCGATGTCGGCTACGCGCTGTTCGGCTGCTTCGAGCTGTGCGGTGAGCGAGGCCATGCGCTGGCCGTGCGCGGCTGCATCCTGACGGCGATCGAACAGCTCGTCGCGCGCCTCGGCAAGCATGGCGGCGGCCTTGTGCTGGGCGGCCTGCGCTTCGTTTGCCCGCAGGGCAGCGGCCTTGACGGCATCCTCGGCGGCGCTGGCCTGCTTGCGCGCGGCATCGGCGGCGGCGGCGGCATCGCGCCAGCGGGCAAAGACGAGCCGCGCCTCGGCAAGGCGGATCTTCTCGCTCACCGCCTTGTAGCGCTCAGCCGCGCGGGCCTGACGGCGCAGGCCGGCGATCTGGCTTTCAAGCCCGGAGAGCATGTCTTCCAGCCGGGCGAGATTGGCCTCGGTGGCGCGCAGCTTCTGCTCGGCATCGCGCCGCCGCACGTGCAGCCCGGCAATGCCCGCTGCCTCTTCGAGCATCATGCGCCGTTCGGTGGGCTTGGCGGCGATGACGGCGGCAATGCGGCCCTGGCTGACCAGCGCCGGGCTGTGCGCACCGGTGGCGGCATCGGCAAAGACCAGCGCCACGTCCTTGGCGCGCACGTCGCGGCCATTGACGCGATAGGCGCTGCCTGCGCCGCGTTCGATGCGCCGCACGACTTCCAGTTCGCCCCCGAAGGGACCGTCCGGATCGGTCTCGGCCGTGAGCATGACTTCGGCAAAGGCCCGTGCGGGACGGGTGGCGGTGCCCGCGAAGATCACGTCTTCCATGCCGCCGCCGCGCAGCGACTTGGCCGAGCTTTCGCCCATGACCCAGCGGATCGCTTCGAGCAGGTTCGACTTGCCGCAGCCATTCGGGCCGACAACCCCAGTCAGGCCGGGTTCGATGCGCAGTTCGGCAGGCTCGACGAAGCTCTTGAAACCGGTGAGTTTCAAGCGCTTGAAATGCATCTTCAGCGTTCCCCGGCTATGCTGCCCGGCCGCTTAGCGGGCGCCGGCCTTCTGGAGGAGGGGTTCAAGCTCGGCCCAGGTGGCAACGCCGGTCTTGTTGCCGTTAAGGAAGAAGGTGGGGGTGCCGGTGATGTCGTATTCCTTGCCCCACTGTTCGTTGAGGTTGGCCAGCTTGGTCGCGCGGTCGCTGTCGGCAAGGCAGGATGCGCCCTGCGCCGCCGCAACCCCGCGCGAGGCGAAGAACTCGGTCATTCCGGAAACCTGCGCGATGCCGCCAAAGCGCTTTTCCGGCGGCAGGCTGGCAACCTGCTGGAAGGCCGCTTCGTTCTGCTGGAGATTCTTGAACATGTTGGGCTGCCAGCCCCAGAACTGTTCGGCCAGCGGGATCACGGCTTCGGGTGTGCTGCACGTGGCGAGCAGCACCGAGGGCATGTCGAGCGCATTGAGCAGGAACAGGCGCAGTTCGAACGAGACGCGGCCCGATGCGATGTATTCATCGCGCAGTGCCGGGAAGCCTTTCTCCGAGAACTCGGCACAGTGCGAGCACGAAAGCGCCCCGAACTCGATCAGCTTGATCGGGGCATCGGGGTTGCCCATCAGGTAGCCGCCTTCGGGCGTTGCGGTGAAGGTCTCGGTCCACGATTTGCCTGCGGGCGGGGCAATCCGGGCAATCGGTTCGGCCGAGACGGTCTGGCTGGTGGCGGCGTCCTTCTTGTCGCACGCGGCAAGGCCGAGGGTGAGCGGCAGGGTGGCAAGAAGGAGAGCGCGGGCGAACTTCATCGTCTGGATAATCCCGTGATTTGGCAAGGTGCGCCGCGGACGCTAGCGGATTGTCGGGCCGGATTGAAGGGGCAGGGCAGAAACTCTGCCCCGCAGAATGCTGCGCGCCGCTATTTCGTGCGGGCCATGAGCTGGGGGCGAAGCGCGGCCCAGTTGTGCGTTCCGGCCAGCAGGATTCCGTCGAGCATGAAGCTGGGGGTTCCGGTGACGCCCTGCCTGTCCACTGCCTGCTGCGTCTGTTCGGCAAGGCGCCTTGCCAGCGCCTCGTTGCCGAGGCAGCGATCGAGTGCGGGCCGGTCCATGCCGCGTGCGGCCATGAACTCGTAGAACTTGAAGTCGGCGGCAATCGCGCGGGTGCGACTGGCGAAGGGGCCGGTGCTCCAGCGCTGGCGCTGGGCTTCGGTAGAACTGGCCAGCGGCTGGATCCATGTGGACTGCGCCCGCATGAAGGCCGTGTGCAGGGTGAAGAAGCGATTGGCGGGCGCGCAATTGGTGATGAGGGCCACGGTCATGTCCACCGGATCGCGCACGAAGTTGCGAACCTCTATCGCGCCCTTGCCGGGGCCGACCATGCCCAGCTTCAGTTCGCCTTCGGATTCGCTCTCGAACTGTGCGCAGTGCGGGCAGGTATAGCTGACATATTCCACAAGCCGCAGCGCTGCCGCCGGATTGCCGAGCACCCGGTTTCCTTCGGGCGTGGTCGTGACCGTGGCGTTCCAGTTGGGACGCGCCCCCGCATTGGGCAGGGGCTTGCGCGCGGGCTGGGCCGCGCCTGTGCCCGACCAGACCAGCGCGGCGGCAGCAAGGGTGATGGTGGCGATCTTGCGGATCATGACTGGTTCTTTCCCCCGGTTGCGCTGTCGAGACTGCGCGCCAGCGATTCGAGCACGGTGCGCAGTTCGGGATCGCCGATATCGCGCAGCGAATCCCCAAGTTCCATCGGAATCGGCTTGAGCGATGGCGGCGCGGTGCGCGGACCATCCTTGGGGCGCGGCGCATGAACCGTGCCTTGCCGCAGCTTTATGCGCGCCACCGCGTTGTAGCCGAAAAAGCGGTTCACCCGGTCGATGATTTCCGGGATCACGTGCTGGATCAGCGGGGCATGGGCCGGGCTGACAACCAGTTGCAGGATGCCTTCGGACTTCTCGCCCGGCGGAAAGCGGATCGATTCCGGCATGCAGTGGCGCGCGTGGCGTTCACCCACGATTTCCGGCCAGCGCGTGACCACGCTCGATTGCACGAAACCGAAGCGGCGAAACGCGGTGCGCCCGATGGCGGGCATGAGGTCTGCGATCTGGCGCGCCTCGCCGCCGCGCGGGCGCTCGTAAGGTCTTGCGGCAGAAGGTCCGGTGGCACGCGCTGCCTTGCGCGGCCTCGCCGTGCCGTTCCTGTCCGCGTCCGAAGGGGTGCTTTTCATCCTGCAAGGTGCCATGCCATAGGTGAGCCATGCAAGCCAGAGAGGATGCCGTGCAAACGCAGGCAATGCGCGATCACGCCATGATGCGGCCGGAGGCAATCGCCCCCCGGCTGCTGCAATGGTATGATGTGCATGCGCGGCGGCTGCCCTGGCGCACGTCGCCCGCCGAAAGGGCAAGGACCGGACTTCCGCCCGACCCCTACCGCGTCTGGCTTTCCGAAGTGATGCTGCAACAGACCACGGTGGCGGCGGTCGGGCCGTATTTTGCAAGGTTCACCGAACGCTGGCCCACGGTGAACGATCTGGCCGCAGCGGACGATGCCGAAGTCATGGCGGCATGGGCGGGCCTTGGCTATTACGCCCGCGCGCGCAATCTGCTGGCCTGCGCAAGGGCTGTTGCCGCGATGGGCGGGGTCTTTCCCGATACCGAGGAGGCCTTGCGCGCGCTTCCCGGCCTTGGCGAATATACCGCAGCCGCCGTGGCGGCGATTGCCTTCGGCAGGCGCGCTGTGGTGGTGGACGCCAATGTCGAGCGCGTGGTGGCGCGTCTGTTCGGCATTGATGAGCCGCTGCCCGCCGGCAGGGCCGCGATCCGCTTTGCCGCCGGGCAGATCACGCCGGAGATGCGCGCGGGCGATTTTGCGCAGGCCATGATGGACCTTGGCGCCACGATCTGCACCGCGCGCAGCCCGCGCTGCATGCTGTGCCCGCTCAAAGCGGCGTGCCGCGGCCATGCCGATGGCGCGCCCGAACGCCTGCCGGTGAAGGCAGCGAAAAAGCCCAAGCCAGTGCGGCAGGGCCGGGCCTACTGGATCGAGGAGGACGGGCAGGTTCTGCTGGTGCGCAGGCCGGGACGCGGAATGCTGGGCGGGATGCGCGCCTTGCCCGACGATCACTGGTCGGCCCGGCAGGATGGTGCGGTCATGCTGGAAGGAGCATGGAAGCCGGGCGGGATCGTGCGGCATTCGTTCACGCACTTCGATCTGGAACTGCACTTGCTGCTTGGCGACGGGCCGCAAGCGCCCAGTCTGCCGGGTGCCGAGTGGTGGCCGCTTGCCGAGATCGAGGCGGCAGGACTGCCTACCGTCTTTGCCAAGGCGGCGCGGCTGGCGCTTGCAGCAAGAACCGACGATGAGAGGACCGACTGAAAGATGGCGCACATGATGGTGACGCGCAGAAGATTGCTGGGTTCGCTGGGCGCGCTTGCCGGATCGGCGGCAGTGCCGCGCATCGCCTTTGCCAGCGCTGCGGCCGAGGCCCGCTTTCCGGCTGTCACGGCGATGCTGGAAAGGTATGTAAGCACAGGGCGGCTGGCAGGGATGATTGCCTCGATCGGGTGGGGAGCGAGCGAGGCCCCGCTCGGCATCGCGCGCGGATCGCTGGCGCGCGGGATGCCCCGGCCGGTCGGCATGGACAGCCTGTTTCGCATCTATTCGATGACCAAGCCGATCACCGGCATGGCTGCGATGATTCTGATCGATGAGGGCAAGCTGCGGCTGGACCAGCCGATTGCCGATCTTCTGCCCGCCTATGCAAAGATGATGGTGCAGGCCGTGCCCGATGGATCGCTCACCGATCTTCGGCCTGCGCGGACGCAGATCACGGTCCGGCACCTGCTGACGCATACGGCGGGGCTGGGCTATTCGATCATCCAGAAAGGCCCGATCAAGGACGCCTATATCCGCGCCGGGCTTGTGCCGGGGCAGGCGAGCCGCGTGCGCGTGCCCGGAGTGGACGCGCCAAAGCCGCTGCGCAGTCTGGCCGAGTTTGCCGATGTCCTTGCGACGATGCCCCTGGTTTACGAGCCGGGATCGACATGGAGCTATTCGGTCGGCCTCGATCTTCTGGGCCGGGTCATCGAGGTGGCATCGGGCAAGCCGTTCGATGCTTTCCTCGAAGAACGGATCTTTGCGCCCTGCGGGATGACCTCCACCTGGTTTCGCGTGCCCGAAGCCGAGGCGGGGCGGCTTTCGACCAATTATGCTGTGGTGGGCGGCGTGCTGGTGCCGATCGATCCGGCACCCGCTTCGGTCTATCTCGAACCGCCGCCCTGGCCGTTCGGCGGCTCCGGTCTGGTGTCCAGCCCGCGCGATTATGACCGGTTCCAGCGGATGCTGCTGGGATATGGCACGATCGAAGGGCGGCAGGTGATGAGCGAGGCCGCCGTGCGGCTGGGGACAGGCAATCTCCTGCCCGAAGGCACCGATCTGTCCCGCGCCTTCATTCGCGGCAGCGGGTTCGGTGCGGGCGGCTCGGTGGGCCTTGGCGAGGATGCCGGAACCTATGGCTGGGCGGGGGCGGCAGGAACGGTGGGCTTCGTCAATTTCCGCATCGGGCTGCGGGCCGGGTGCTATACGCAATACATGCCATCGGAAGCCTATCCGGTGCACAGCGAGTTTCCCAAGGCCGTGCTGGCCGATGTGACGACGAGAAAGGCCGCAGCCTGATGGATAGCGTGATGACACCCCCCGCATTTGCCTTTGGCGGTGGCGGGCTTGACCGGGCCGACCATGTGCGCGCCGATCCCGACCGGCTGGCCAGTCTGATGAACTGGCGGGCAAGGCTGCTGAAGCTGGACGGCATCGATCCGGTGATCGCGCCTGATGGCGCCCTGCAATGGGGCACGCTGGCCGATGCCGACCCCGAAGCCGAGATGGTGTTCCTTGGCCTTGCCGAAGACGGACGCGGCTGCTTTGCCGAAGTGACGCCGCGCATCGTGGGCAGCGTGGCGCCGCCCAATGCCCGGCTGTGGGCCGCCATGAGCACGCTTCCGGCGGCCGATCTGGCAATCTATGGCGGTGCGCGCAGCCTGGTGGACTGGCACGCGCGGCATCGCTTCTGCGCCATGTGCAGCGCCCCCACGCGGCTGGTGAAGGGCGGCTGGCAGCGCCTGTGCACGAACGATCTGTGCAAGGCAGAGCATTACCCCCGCGTCGATCCGGTCACGATCATGACGGTGGAATGCGACGGCGAACTGCTGCTGGGCCGCCAGCCGCGCTTTCCGCCCCGGCGCTATTCGGCGCTGGCCGGCTTCGTCGAGCCGGGCGAAGGGCTGGAGGATGCGGTGCGGCGCGAAGTGCTGGAAGAGGCGGGCGTCAAGGTGGGTGAGGTGCGCTATGTCGCCAGCCAGCCATGGCCGTTCCCGTCCTCGCTGATGATCGCCTGCCATGCCTATGCCACAGACAAGGCACTGACCATCGACACCACGGAACTGGACGACGCGCACTGGTTCACGCGCGAGGAAGTGCGCCATGCCATGACCGGCGCCGAGGATGCAGCCTTCATCGCGCCGCCGCCCTTTGCGATTGCGCATCACCTGCTGAAGTGGTGGCTTGCCCAGTGAGTGCCGGGGCCGCATCCGTTCCGGCGCAGGTGACGCTCGATATCTGGTCGGACGTAATGTGTCCGTGGTGCGTGATCGGCCTCAGGCAGCTTGACCGGGCGCTTGCCCTGATTGCGGATGAGGTTGCGGCAACGGTGCGCTTCCACCCGTTCGAGCTGAACCCCGACATGCCGGAGGAGGGCGAGGAGCAAGGCGCGCACATCCAGCGCAAGTATGGCCGCACGCCCCGGCAATCGGCGGGCGTGCGCGAGAGCCTGAAGGCTGCGGCACAGCGGGCGGGCTATTCGTTCGACTATGCCGGAGAGGGCGAGGCACCGCCCGCCATGATGTGGAACACCCGGCTGGCGCATCGGCTGCTGACATGGGCCTTGCGCGATTTCGGCCCTGAGCGGCAGGTGCGGCTGAAGCGGGCGCTGTTCGATGCGCACTTTCAGGCGCGGCGCAACGTCTCTGATCCTGAGGTTCTGGCGGAGATTGCCGAAGCCGCGGGATTGCCGCGCATCGGTGCCCTGAAGGCGATGATCGACCCTGAAATCGATGCCATGGTCACCGCTGGCGAGCGGCAGGCGTGGGACTGGAACGTGACCGGGGTTCCCGCCGTGGTCATCAACGGCAAGCTGATCGTGCCCGGCGCGCAGGAACCAGACGTTTACGCCGATCTCATCAGGAAGGTGCTGGCGCGCGAGGCGGCCGGAAAAGCCTGAACCTTTCCTGCTTCCCGCGCGCACCGCTTGCCGGAGGCACTCGCAGCCTTGCCTGTCGTGCGGCCGGATCGAGGCAACAGGCCCATCTTGGCCGGACAGAATGCCATCGGGATTTCGGGACGCCTCGCAACCACGGTGCCCGAAGGCATCGCAGCCATCGGGCCGTCATTGGGCTGCTTCCAGAGCCTCTCCGGCCTCAAGCCATGCCATCTCGGCCTCTTCGAGCTGCTGGGCGAGCTTTGCGCGCCTTTGCGCCAAGTCGCCCATGGTCAGCTTGGCTAGCGCGGGCGCCGCGCTTGATGGCTCGAACATGGCGCGGTCGATCTGGGCTATTTCGGCCTGGAGCCTGTTCATCCGCGCTTCGGCTTCGCCTTGCGCCTTTTTCAGCGCGCGCAGTTCCTCGCGCGCGGCGGCCCTTGCCTTGCGATCCTGCGCTGCTCCCTTGCCCTGCGGTTCGGAACCGGTTTCGGCCTTGGGCTGATTGCGGCCAAGGATGAAGTCGATGTAGTCCTCGATGCTCCCGTCGAACGGACGCGCGGTTCCCCCATCGACAAGGACGAGGCGGTCCGCCACCAGTTCGGCCATGTGCCGGTCATGGCTGATGAGGATGACCGCGCCCTTGTAGGCGTTGAGCGCCTGGACCAGCGCTTCGCGCGCGTCGATATCAAGGTGGTTGGTCGGCTCGTCGAGCACGAGCAGATGCGGCGCATCGCGAGTGACTAGGGCAAGGGCAAGGCGCGCGCGTTCTCCGCCCGAAAGCGTGCCCACCGCGCTTGTCGCCCGGTTGCCGGAAAAGCCGAAGCGGCCCAGTTGCGCCCGCACGGCGGCGGGGCTTTTCCCCTCCATCGCGCGGGTCATGAGTTCAAGCGGTGTGGCGCCGCCCGCAATCTCTTCCACCTGATACTGCGTGAAGTATCCCACCTGCATCTTCGCCGATGCGGTCATGTTCCCTTCCATCGGGGCAAGCTGCGCGGCGAGCAGGCGGGCAAGCGTGGTCTTGCCATTGCCGTTGCGGCCCAGAAGGGCGATGCGGTCGTCAGGATCGATGCGCAGGTTCAGCCGGCGCAGCACCGGCTTGCCCGGCTCGTAGCCGACACTGGCGAGATCGAGAGTGATGAGCGGAGGACGCAGTTCTTCCGGGTCGGGAAAGTCGAAGCTCAGCGAAGGGTCTTCCACCACGGCCGCGATGGGCTGCATCCTTGCCAGCATCTTGGCGCGTGACTGGGCCTGCTTGGCGGTGGAGGCGCGGGCGCTGTTGCGGGCGATATAGTCGCGAAGGCGCTCGGCCTGCGCTTCCTGCGCGGCGCGGGCGGCGGCCTGCTGGGCCAGGCGTTCGTTGCGCTGGCGCTCGAAACTGTCGTAGCCGCCCGGATAGAGCGCGAGCTTTCCGGCATGAAGGTGCACGATATGATCGGCCACGTTGTTGAGCAGATCGCGCTCGTGGCTGATGAGCAGCAGCGTGCCGGGATAGCCTTTCAGGAAGTTTTCGAGCCAGAGCGTGGCCTCAAGGTCGAGGTGGTTCGAAGGTTCGTCGAGCAGCAGCACGTCGGGCGCGGAAAAGAGCAGGGCCGCCAGTGCCACGCGCATCCGCCAGCCGCCGGAGAAGCTGTCCAGCGGACGAGCCTGCATCTCCTCGTCGAAGCCAAGGCCGATCAGGATGCGCGCCGCGCGGGCAGGGGCGGTATAGGCATCGATCGCCAGCAGGCGTTCGTGCACATCGCCCAGCCGGTCTGGATCGGTGCAGGTCTCGGCCTCATCCAGCAGGCGCATCCGTTCGCCATCGGCGGCAAGCACCGTATCGAAAGGCGTCGCCGCACCCGCTGGCGCTTCCTGCGCCAGATAGCCCAGACGCGTGCGGCGCGGCATCTCGATCGTGCCTTCATCAGGCTCGATCTCGCCGATGATCGCCTTGACCAGGGTCGACTTGCCCGCGCCGTTGCGGCCGACAAGTCCCACGCGGGCGCGCGGGGGAATGGCGACCGAGGCACTGGAAATGATCTCGCGTCCGCCAAGGCGCACGGTGATGCCATTGATGGTAAGCATGAAGGGGCGGCGCGTCCGGTTGGGGAAAGACAGGAATGGTCGGCGCGCGGAGCAGTGTCACAACCACTGCAAGGTGGCAAGCACGGTCAGCCTTGGCAGTATTCCTCAGGCGCGCCGGTATTCGTGCGCTGGCGGCGGAACCAGCGGCAGATCTTCGTAGGCGGGCTGGAAGCCAAGCAGACGGTAGAGTTCGGGGCGCAAATAGGGGAAAGCATCGCCCGCGTCCTCGTGGACACGGGCGCATTCGCCCAGAAAGCTGTCAAAAGTGCGAAATAGGCCGCGTTTCATGGTTTGCCGGTCAGTGCGTGTGGGCACGATCTTTCCCTTGCGCCGCCCGTCAGCGATTCGGCCAATCCATTCGTGTTTCGTCAAAAATCCGCCACAACCTGCAACGATGGCCCGCATCGCCATGTCATTGATTTGCCGTGAAGATGCGGGCCATAAGGATCAATCGGCCAGTTTCAGCGGGGCAGCTTCCGCGTTCGGCAGGCTGGTGCCCATGCGCTGCGCCAAGGTCGGCGCGATCGCGCGCATGTCGATCTCGCCAAGGTTGCGCGCCTTCGCCACGCCCTTGCCCATGACCAGGAAGGTCGAGCGCATTTCGGGAAGGGTGGGGAAATAGCCATGCATCCCCTTCGTGCGCGAGGGCCGTGCCAGTGGAGCATTGGGGGCAAAGCCGCCAGCCAGCGCGCCGGGCTTCAGATCCACGAAGAAGCTGGCCTGCGGATTGCCGCCCATGCGCGCGATTTCCGCACGATCGGCAACTTTCGCGATGCGCGCGGCCGGATCGGCGGCAAGCTTTTCGAGCAGAGCGCCGACCATGCCCGAAAGCGCGGCATCGTCCGGCCGTGCCAGCACCACCGCTATGGAACCGCCCGAAGGCCACGGCATGGCATCCCAGGCGGCAACCTTGCCATCATCGCCCAGCCGGATCAGCCCGGCATCGATGAAGGGGCGGAAGAGGTTCACTTCGGTATCGGTCGGCACAAAGCCGTGATCGCTGACCACTGCAATCGTGGCATCGGGATGAGCGGCGAGTTCGGCGGACACCAGCTTGCCCACGGCCGCATCCAGCCGTTCGAGAACGGCATTGGCTTGCGCGGAGCCGGGGCCATATGCGTGCTCTTCATGATCGAGCGCGGCCAGATAGACGGTGAGGAAACCGGGCTTTTTCGTTTCGATCAGCCGCACGGCAAACCTGGTGCGGGTCTCGTCAGCCTCCAGTCCTTCGTCGATGCCATCGGCATAGGGGCCGCAGTCGTGCTCAAGCGCGGTGTAAAGGCCATCGGTGGCCAGCGCTTTGAGCATCTTGCGATCATCGGCATGGCCCGAACGCCAGATCTGGGGCATGTTGTAGGTGAGCGATGACACGCCCACGCTGACCGGCCAGTGGATGTTGCCGGTGGCAAGCCCTGCCTTGCGCGCCGCGTCCCACAAGGTGGGGGCAGTGATGTCGTCGGCGAACCAGAACCAGCCGCCAAAGTTGATCTGCCTGGGATCGAAGGTGGTGTTCGAAACAATGCCGTGGCGTGCCGGGGCCACCCCGGTGAGCAGCGTGGTGTGGCTGGGATAGGTCACGGTGGGCAGATTGCCCGAAACCCCGGTGGCATAGGCGCCTTCCTTCACGAACCGGCGCAGGTTGGGGATCTTGAGGCCGCGCTTGTCGGCCTCCAGCACATCGCCGGGGCGCAGCCCGTCAATCGAGATGAGCAGGACCGGCGAGCGGCTTTCCTCGGCCCGGACGGCGACGGGCGCCGCGCTGCCAAGCAGCACGACGCCCGCGACGAGGGCCTTTCCGAACGAAAGGCGCGGCACTGTCAGAACCCGACCTTGACCGTGGCGAAGATCTGCCGCGGTGCGCCTGCCAGCAGGGTCTGGTTGTCACCGCTGAAGCCGAAGCCGTTCGAGCCGATCGTGGCGACATAGCGCTTGTCGGTGAGGTTCACGGCATTGAGCTGAAGTTCGACCGGCTGGCGCTGGCCGATGTCGAGGCGGTAGCCGATGGTGGCGTCCACCAGCGCCCGGCCCGGCACGGACTGGTCGTTCAGGTAGGTGAAGAAGCGCTTCGACATGTAGTTGACGCCGACACGGCCGAAGAAGGTCGGGCTGTCATACGACAGTTCACCGTGCAGCAGGTGCTTGGGCGTATCGACCACGGTCTTGCCCGCGGTGGGCCGGATCGTGGTGGTGCCGCCGGTGGTGATGACCACGTCGTCCCGGTAGGTCGTGTCGTTGTAGCTGTAGGATGCGAAGGCCCCGAAGCCGCCGGGCAGACGCACATCCACGGCCGCCTCGATGCCGAGAGCGCGGACCGAACCGACATTCTGGAGTGCGTTCGTGGCGCCCACGATGCCGATCGAGGTCGGGATCACCAGCAGGCGGTTCTTGAAGTTGACGTAGTAGCCCGCCAGCGAGGCATTGATGACACCGGTGCTGTAACGAAGACCGGCCTCGTAGGTATCCGAGGTTTCCGGCTTGATCGTGTTGCGGATCGCATCGAAGCCCTGCTGGGTCGACGAGAACGGTCCGGCCGTGGTCGAAGCCTGGAAGGCGCGCGTGACCTGCGTGAAGCCCGCGAAGGCTTCAAGCGCATTGTCGAACTTGTAGTTCACGCCCACGTGGGGCTGGAACCAGTCCTCGACCTTGAGGCTGCCGGTGGCGCGGTTGTTGGTGTTCACCAGCGAGAAGGCGGTGGTATCGACCGAGTAGCCCTTCCAGCCCACGTTCACCTTCAGCGCGCCCAGATCGATGTCGTCGGCCACGTAATACTGGATCGTGTCGGTTTCGAAGGCGATCGACCACTGCGTGAAGAACGGGTTGCGCTGGAACTTGCTGTGATCGCGGCCCGGATTGGTGCGGCTTTCATAGGCATAGAACCGGCGCGACTGGATGAAGTCGTTCTTTTCATACCAGCCGCCGACCAGCAGGTTGTTGATGCCGTAAGTGGCCGAATACGATGCGAAGACGCCCTTGCGCTTGATGTCGTATTCGGTCGTGCGGATCGACATGGGCACGCCGGTCGGGCTGTTGAGATAGGGCGTGCCCCAGGTGCCCTGACCATCGTTCTCGTGGTAGTAGCCCTTGATCGCGAACTTGCCCGTGTCGCCCACGGCTGCCGTCAGGCCGAGCGAGGCCAGCGTATCGCGGCGCAGGCCCGATGCTTCATAGTAGGCATCGTCGGCGCTGGTGATCGGTGCGGGATAGACCGTGCCGGCCGAAGGATTGAGCGGCGGGGTTCCGGTATCGCCCCGGTTCGCGCCGATATCGGCAACCCGGATGGCTTCGGCATAGCGCGAGCGGCCGAAGTTGTCCCAGTCATAGCCGAGACGGTTGATCATCTCCAGGCTGAGGTCCTGATAATCGCTTTCGGCGCGGTCCGAGTAGCTGATCGACCCGTCAAGATCGACGCCTCCGCCCAGCGGCAGAACGCCCCTGGCATTGACCATGAGGGTGCGCTGCTTGCCTTCGCCCTTCCACTTGTCGCCGTTCTGGTATTGCACCGAAGCATAGGCGCGGGCGCCATCGCGGGTGCCGATACCGATGCGGCCAAAGCCGCGCCACGTGTTCTCCGAACCGTAGGAGCCGCTGGCCGTGACGCCGAGTGCATCCTTGGGATCAAGCGAGAAGAACTCCAGCGTGCCGCCAAGATTGTTGGTCGACTGTGCGGCGATGGAGCCGGAGCCCTGGCTGACGCGGGTCACGCCGATGTTTTCGGGGCTGATCGCGCGGCTGATGTGCAGGCCGTTGTTGTTGCCATACGACATGTCGCCCAGCGGAATGCCGTCGAGGTTGAAGCCGAGCTGGTTCTGGTTGAACCCGCGGATGGTGATGCGGGTCGACCATTCGTAGTTGCCGAAGGCATCGGCCGACTGGAAGTTGACCGAAGGCAGCTTCTCGATGGCCTTCAGCGGGCTTGTGCCGGAGGCAAGGATGGTCAGTTCGGCGGTGGACAGTTCCTGCACCTGGCGGGTCTGGCCCGCGCCCAGCACGACGATTTCGGCATTGGCCGAATCGGCGGCGGCAGCAGCAGCGTCTGCGGCAGGCGCGGCCTGATCCTCAGGAAGGTCGGCGGCAAGGGCCGGGGCGGCGAAAAGCGAAGTGCTGGCCAGCAGCACGGCGACGATACGCATGGATTTTTCCCTCATAGACCACATTGGCGTGGCGAGGTGCCAGCTAGGCCCGTGCTGTTGCAGCATCGTGCAATTTCAGGGACAGAACAGCGACATGAGTGTGACGGACAATTGACGGTGATGCCCGAAGACTTCCTTGTCGTGCTGCTTTAACGAGGTAGCATGATGCGCCTGTGATCGCATCTGCTTGCGATGCCCAGCCGGGAGATCGATGTCTTGAGTACCGAAAGCCTGCCGCCATTGCAGGAGCGCTTCTTCAACCGGGAACTGAGCTGGCTGGCGTTCAACCGCCGCGTTCTGGCCGAAGCGGTGAACCCCGATTATCCGCTGCTTGAGCGGCTGCGCTTCCTTTCGATCAGCGGCAGCAACCTTGACGAGTTCATGATGGTGCGCGTGGCCGGGATCGCGGGGCAGGTGCGCCGACAGATCGACGAGCTTTCCATCGATGGCCAGACGCCGCAGCAGCAGCTTGGCGCACTGCTCGAATCCGTGAAAGACCTCATCGATTCGCAGCAGGACGTGCTGGCCGGTCTGAAGGAGGAACTGGCCGAAGCCGGGATCAGGCTGATCGACAACGACGTTCTGGGCAAGGGCGAGGCGGACTGGCTGCGCGACTACTTCGAGGAGCACGTTGTCCCCGTGCTCACGCCGCAGGCGATCGATCCGGCCCATCCTTTCCCGTTCATCGCCAACCAGGGCACGGGCATCCTGTTCCAGCTCCTGCGCACGGCCGATGGCGCGCCGGTAACGGAGATGATCCTCATTCCGCCCGCACTGCCGCGCTTCGTGCGCCTGCCGGGCAAGAAGGCCATGTGGATCGGCATCGAGGAACTCGTGCGCCGCCATGCCACGCTCCTCTTTCCCGGCTTTCGCATTCTGGGCCACGGCACGTTCCGCGTGCTGCGCGACAGCGACATCGAGATCGAGGAAGATGCCGAGGATCTGGTGCGCTACTATCGCACCGCGATCCAGCGGCGGCGGCGCGGCAAGGTGATCCTCCTGCATCTTCAGGAAAACTTCGATGTCGATGCCGAGCGTCTGCTGCGCCAGCAGTTGCGGCTCGATCATGCACTGGTCATCAAGAGCCGGGGGCTGCTCGCCATCAACGGGCTGTCGGCGGTGATCGAGGAGGACCGGCAGGATCTGAAGTTCGATCCCTACAACCCGCGCTATCCCGAACGCATCCGCGAGCACGATGGCGATTGCTTCTCGGCCATTCGCGAAAAGGATCTGGTGATCCATCACCCTTACGAAAGCTTCGAGGTGGTGATCGATTTCCTGCGGCAGGCAGCCGCCGATCCCGATGTGGTCGCGATCAAGCAGACACTCTATCGCGCGGGCAAGCAATCGGCGGTCATCGCCGCGCTGATTGCCGCGGCCGAGGCGGGCAAGTCCGTCACGGCCGTGGTCGAACTCAAGGCGCGCTTCGACGAGGAGCAGAACCTGCTCTGGGCCGCGCAGCTCGAACGGGCGGGCGTGCAGGTGATCTACGGCTTCGTCGACTGGAAGACCCACGCCAAGGTCAGCATGGTGGTGCGGCGCGAGGGCGGGGGCTATCGCACCTACTGCCACTTCGGCACGGGCAACTACCACCCTGTCACCGCGCGCATCTATACCGACCTGTCGTTTTTCACCGCCGATCCGCGCATGGGGCGCGATGCCGGGCAGCTGTTCAACTTCGTGACGGGCTATGTCGAGCCGAAGCACACCGAACTCCTCGCCATCTCGCCGATCAACCTGCGCGAGCGGCTTTACGAATGCATCGACCGCGAGATCGCGCTGGCAAGGGCGGGGCGCCCCGCCACGATCTGGGCCAAGCTCAACCAGCTTACCGATCCCGACCTGATCGACCGTCTCTATCTGGCCAGCAGGGCCGGTGTGGAGATCCGGCTGGTGGTTCGCGGCATCTGCTGCCTGAAACCCGGCGTTCCGGGCCTTTCCGAAACGATCGAGGTGAAGTCGATCATCGGCCGCTTCCTTGAACACAGCCGCATCTGGGCCTTCGGCAACGGTTCGCGCATGCCCAACAAGCGTGCACGGGTGTTCATTTCCTCGGCCGACGGCATGAGCCGCAACATGGGCCGCCGTGTGGAAGTGCTGGTGCCCGTGCGCAATCCCACGGTGCACGATCAGGTGCTCGATCAGGTGATGATGGCCAACCTTCTCGACACCGAGCAAAGCTGGAGGCTTGGCGCTGACGGCGAATACGCTCGCTTTGCCAAGGGCAATCCCTCGTTCAACCTGCACAGCTACTTCATGACCAATCCATCACTGTCGGGGCGGGGGGCGGCACTTTCCCGTGGAAGAAAGGTTCCCAAACTTGCGCTTCGGCGCGGGGCGGCTAACCGTGACTGAGTGACTGGCAAGAGCGAATCCGTGCGCCATGAAGGTGGCGTTTTCGCGTGGGAGCAATCCCGCGCGATCATCGACATCGGCTCGAACACCGTTCGCCTTGTCGTCTATGGCGGCCCGCCGCGCGCCCCGGTCACGCTCCTGAACGAGAAGGTCACGGCGCGGCTTGGCAAGCACGTTGCCGAAACCGGCAGGCTTTCGGAAAAAGCCGTCGGCGGCGTGCTGCGGGCGCTGTCGCGCTACAAGGCGCTGCTGGAACTTGCCGGTGTCCGGCGCGTCGACGTGGTGGCCACCGCTGCGGTGCGCGATGCCACGAACGGCGCCGACTTCCTTGAACGGGTGCGCGAAATCGGCCTTGAACCCCGCCTTCTTTCCGGCGTCGAGGAGGCCGAGACCAGCGCCACCGGCGTGCTGGGCGCCTTCCCTGATGCGCGCGGGATCGTGGGCGATCTGGGCGGGGGCAGCCTTGAACTTGTCGATCTGGTCGACGGCAGCACCAGCCACGGCGTCAGCCTGCCGCTGGGTTCGCTGCGCCTGCCCGCCATGCGCGCCAAGGGGGACCGCGCCTTCGTGCGCACCATCGGCAAGATGCTGGCCGGGGCAGACTGGGTGGCCGAACCGGGAGTCACGCTCTACCTCGTCGGCGGGTCGATGCGCGCGCTTGCCCGTGCCATGATGGTCCGCCTGAACTGGCCGCTGGAAGATACCCACGGTTTCACGCTGCCCGCCGAAAAAGCCGTAGCGCTTTCCCGGCTTCTGGCGCGGCGCGGGCAGGCGCTGAAGCCCATCGATGGCGTCTCGTCGAACCGCCTTGCCAGCATTCCCGATGCGGCGGCCCTTCTGGGGGTGCTGTTGCAGCAGTTGCAGCCGGGGCGCGTGGTCTTTTCCTCATGGGGCTTGCGCGAAGGCGTGCTCTTCGGCTCGCTGGATGCGGCGGTTCAGCGCGAAGATCCGCTGCTGGCAGGCGTGCTCGCCTTTACCGGACCGATGGCGGTGGACGCGGCGCTGCTGGATGCGGCGGTGCGCTGGATGGCAGATGTCGTGCCGCTTGCCGCAACCCCTCTGGGCCGCGCCGCGCTTGCCTTGTGCCTTGCCGCAGGCCGGGTGGAGCCGAACCTGCGCCGCGATCTTGCCAGCGACTGGGGCTTGCGCAAGCGCTGGGTGGGCGTTGATGATGCGGGCCGCGCCGTGCTTGCCGCAGCGTTGCGCGCCAGCGCGGGCAAGGGGCAGACACCGGCTGCCGGGGCCGATCCCTGGGTGCGTCTGGCGCCGTCCGAAGCCCTGGCCGAGGCGCGCGGCCTCGGTCTTGCCGCGCGGCTCTGCCGCCGGATGAGCGCGGGCGCGCGTGCCGTCATCGAACAGACCCGGCTGAGCCGCGGCGAGGACGGGCTGAGCCTTGCCAGCCCCGTGCCCCACCTCATCGGCGAAGGATCGTCGCGCGACCTGAGGGAACTTGCCCAGCATCTTGGCCTTGGCATTTCGGGCTGATGCAGCGACTCAGGGGTTTGGCCTGACAGCGCTTCGGTGCCCGGCAACCCGGTGGTGATGGTGGGCCCGGCAGGATTCGAACCCGCGACCTAGCCGTTATGAGCGGCCAGCTCTAACCGCTGAGCTACAGGCCCATCGCGCATCCCGCTACAGATGGGGCAGCCGCTTGGCAAGGTGGTGGATCACACTTGTGCGGCAGCGATGATCTCGGCCACCGATGCGGGACGAACGCCGTTGTCGGCCAGATGTTCGAACACGCCGCGCCACCAGGCGTAGAACCGGTCCAGATCGTCTTCCGAATGGACATAGGGCGTATGGCCCGGCCGCAGCGACGGACTGTGGAACGAGAAGGTCAGCACCGGCAGACCCAGATCGAGCGCAATGTCGATGCCCCGCCGCGCTTCGTCGAGGGTGATGCCCTCCGGCGTCAGCGGGATGCGTTCCAGCATGCCGAGGCGGGCCAGCACACCGCGCATTCTGGGCACGCGCCACAGCAAGGGGTAAAGCGCCGGACCCCAGTTGCGCAGACCGCCTGCAAACACCGTGGTCAGCGGCATTTCCATCAGCCCGTTGCGCCTGTCGATCCACCATGGGCGCAGCGGGAACCCGGTGAAATCCGGGCCGCCGGTGGCGCTGTAATCGAAATGCGGGCGCACCGAGGTATCGATGGCGATGGCGGCTTCGGACAGGATTTCGGCAGTGTTCGGGCCGACGCCATAGCGCCCTGCACGGTAGATCATCGGACCCGTGCCGAAAGCACGCTCCACGGTTTCGCGCAGCTTGCGGAACTTGGCGCGTTCAAGTTCTGCCGGAAGATTGCCTGCAAAGCTGTTGTGGACATTCAGGTCTTCGGTGAACGGCGGACTGACCCAAGGGTGAAGCTGGACCCCGATCTCGGCTTTGCGCGCAGCCACGGCTTCGGCCAGAACCTCGGCGGCGTGCGGATCGTTGGCGACCGGAAAATCGACCAGATAGATGGGCACCACGCCCATGCCTTCGCAGAACTGCTGAAACTTGCCGAGCCGAGGCACGTGGGCAAGACCGTGGCTCGTGCGGTCAAGCGGCTTGGTCCAGTCAAACTCCTCTTCGGTATCGATCGTGAGGAGGAAGCGGCTGCCGAAGTCCGGGGCGAAGCTGACGAAATCGTCCGCGCGTGGATGGCGCAGGATGCCCGGCGCGCCCGACGGACCCAGGTTCTGCGTCATCCGCCAGCCGCTTCGCTCTGGGGGGCAGCGGCCGGTGACTGTCCATCAGACGATGCCAGAGGCAAGGTGAGGAGCAGCCGGTTGCCGTCGCGCCTGAGGGTGCCGCCCCCGGCGGTGATCTCGGCCCGCGCCAGCCGCAGGGCAAATCCGTTGCCAAGCATGGCAGGCGCCACGAGCGAGGCGGCCGGTGCATTGGCATCGGGGGCAAACAGCGCTTCATCGTCAAGCATGGCAAGCGATGCGGGCAGCGGCAGCACGAGCACGGCCGCCGGATAAGGGGCGGCGCTCTGTTGCAACGACAGGGCGAGGCGCTCGCCCGGCGCAACGCTGGCGGCGATCACCGCAAGCACCCGCCATATGCTGCGCTCCAGTTCCTCGGACGCCATTTGGACCATCAGGGGAGCGGGCGAGGGGAAGGGCGGCGAGGCAGGAGCCGCGGCCGTTTCCTGCGGCTGCTGCATGAGTTCGACGGAAAGCCTCACGTTGCGCGCGGCAAGAACGGGCATGACCTGCCCGATCAGGCGGGCGGTGATCGCGGCTATGTCGGCCTCGCCCGGATCGAAGCCGATCGCCCGGCTTTCGAGCTTCACCAGCCGTTCCACTTCCTCGAACCCGGCGAGGATCTGGGCGGCATCGGCCGCGATGCTGGCGGCCATGGCACGATACTGATGCGGCGTAGTGCCCAGCGCCTGAGACTGGATCATCTCGGCAAAGCCCTGGATCGCGTTGATCGGCGTGCGCAGTTCATGCAGCAACTGGCGCAGCCGGTCGGCTTCGGCCGCGGCCCGCGTATTGCCTGCGTCGGCGGGGGCAGAAGAATGCCCGGTTGCCGCCAGCTGTCGGCGCAGGCGCAGCACATAGCCCGCAAAGCGGCCGCCATCGGGTGCGAAGAGAGGGGTTCCGTCGGCCTGCCAGCGCCCGGAAACCGGGGCTGCGCCTTCAATCTCCAGCATGCCCGCACAGACCGGCTGGCGCTGGCGGAAGGCGCGCGCCATGGCCGCATTGCAGTGCACCGGCGCTGCCTGATCGGCGGTGAAGGGACGGCTGCCGATGAGCATTCCCGGCGGATCGATTGCCGCCGATGTCACGATGCCGTCGGCATCGGTGCGCAGGTCGATCGTGTCCGGCGCGGGGCGTTCGGGGGCCGGATCGTCGGCAAAGGGCAGGCGCGGCGCAAGGCCGTCGCGGCCGGAACGGGCCGATCCCGCAAGGCCCTGCGCGGGTCCGCGTCCATCGGCTGCACTGGCGCGCGACGCGTTGTCGCGATCCTCGCGCCGGCGCCGGAATGCCTCGATCCGCTTCACGATCGCCCCGATGCCTTCGGTGGAAGCGGCAGACGGCGCAGCAGGGAGGCTCGTGGCGTCGATCGGAGCAGGGGCAGGCTCTGCGATGGCTGGCGCGCTGGCGGCCAATGGCGGCGCAGCCTCATCCGGCACTGCCGTGCCCATCCCTGCGGCAGGCTGGCTCAAGGCCGGCTGCGCAGCCTTTGCCGGTTCGGGCAGGAGAAAATCGTTCACCCCAAGCCGGGAGAGCAGATCGCGCACCGGCTGGCCCAGATCGCCGCGATGCCGCACGAAGCCGCGCGCAGCCGTGGGCAGGCGGGGAATCAGGGCCAGCCAGTCCTCGTCCGGCAGGCAGGCTGCGGCAACGGCGGCGGCGGCGGTGCGGGGTGCACCCTGCGCGAAGTGATAGACCAGCACCGCCGAGCGGTGCGGCACGGCCCGCAGCACGGCGGCGCATTCCTCGTCGCTCAGCATGGCGGCAAGCGAATCAACCCGTTGCAGCGCGGCCGCGTGCTGCCGGTTCCACGCGCTGAGCGGCACCGCGCCGAGCAGATCGACCAGTTGCCGCAACTGGGTGCGGGCCGCCGTCTTGCCGGCCACGCTGGTGCGCAGCACGGTATCAAGGCGGTCATCAACGATCATTCAGTCTCGCTTTCGGGGCCTTTGGGCGGGGTATTCAGGGCACACGACATTGGCGGTGAGGCTTCGCTTGCCGGTCATCGCCATGGTCTCCTTACCGCAGGCAAGGCTAACAAAGTGTGGCCAAACGTGAAAGTCGGGTGTCCACCGCGTTGCAATGTGGCGATCTTGCGATATGACACAACAAAATTATCCGGGACGATGGATTTTGTGCCGAAAGTTGCGATTCCCGCTTCTTTCCTGACTTGCCTTCATCCCTGACAGGCTGCTGCCCGCCCGGCGGGCATGACGAGAACGGACGAACGACCGAGCATGGCAACCCTTGATGCAATCGACCGGCGGCTTCTGGCCGAATTGCAGGCCGAAGGCCGCGTGACGAATGTCGAACTGGCCCAGCGCGTGGGGCTGACCGCGCCGCCGTGTCTGCGCCGGGTGCGCGCGCTTGAGGATGCGGGCGTGATCCGCGGGTATCATGCCGATCTCGACGCTTCCAAGCTGGGCTTTGCGATCACGGTTTTCGCGCTTGTCAGCCTCAAGAGCCAGGCGGAGGAATCGCTGCGCCAGTTCGAGGATCACATGCGCACCCTGCCGGAAGTGCGCGAATGCCACATGCTCAACGGCGAGATCGACTTCATCCTGAAGATCGTCAGCCGCGACCTGCAAAGCTTTCAGGAGTTCCTCACCAGCAAGCTGACGCCTGCGCCCAACGTGGCCAGTGTCAAGACTTCGCTGACGATCCGCACGGCCAAGCAGGTTCCGGGCGTGCCGCTGGAGGAGTGAACCTTGCGGCAAACCCGGTCGCCGGGCAGGGGCAGGGTGCAATCAGGACGATGACGCCGCGCGTTCGTGGTGGCGAATCACTTCCTGGATGATGAAGCGCAGGAACTTTTCGGAAAACTCCGGATCAAGGCGCGCTTCTTCGGCAAGGCGGCGCAGCCGGGCGATCTGGCGTTCTTCTCGCCCCGGATCGGATGCGGGCAGTTTCTTTTCGGCCTTGTAGGCGCCGACCGCCTGGGTGATGCGGAAGCGTTCGGCCAGGATGTGGATCATGGCCGCATCGATATTGTCGATCGACTGGCGATAGCCTGCCAGAACCGGATCTTCGCTCATTCGCTTCGGGTCCTTCCTTTGCCCTTGCCGCTGCCACTGCCACTGACGCTGCCGCTGCTCTCGCCGCCCGCCCTTTGGTCCGCCTTCGGGCCGTAATGGCCGCTACAGTGCAAGTTGCGTCTTGCCAAGCGCTGCCCTTGCCGCCAAGCGGGCAGGCACGATGACCGCAACCATCCATACCCTGCCGCGCAAGTCCGAACCCTCGCTGGCGCCGATGATGGCGCTGGTGGCCGAAGGCATGAACAGCGTCAATGCCGTGATCCTTGACCGGATGCAGTCGCGCATCCCGCTGATTCCCACGCTTGCCGGGCACCTGATCGCGGGTGGCGGCAAGCGGATGCGCCCCATGCTCACGCTCGCCAGCGCGGCCCTGCTGGGTTACGGCGGCAGCCGCCATTACAAGCTGGCCGCGGCGGTCGAGTTCATCCACACCGCCACCCTGCTGCACGATGACGTGGTCGATGGTTCCGACATGCGCCGCGGCAAGAAGACGGCGAATATCGTCTATGGCAATCCCGCGACCGTGCTGGTTGGCGATTTCCTGTTCAGCCGCAGCTTCGAACTGATGGTCGAGGATGGCTCGCTCAAGGTTCTGCGCATCCTTTCCAATGCCTCGGCGGTGATTTCCGAGGGCGAGGTCGATCAGCTTGTCGCCCAGCGCCAGATCGACACGACCGAGGAAATGTATCTCGACATCATTGCCGCCAAGACCGCCGCGCTGTTTTCCGCCGCCTGCCGCATCGCCGCCGTGGTGGCGGAGCGCGAGGAGGCCGATGAACTGGCGCTTGATGCCTATGGCCGCAACCTCGGCATTGCCTTCCAGCTTGCCGACGATGCCATCGATTACGATTCCGAAGCCGCCGAGATGGGCAAGGACAAGGGCGATGATTTCCGCGACGGCAAGATGACGCTGCCGGTGATCCTTGCCTATGCGCGCGGATCGGACGAGGAGCGCGCCTTCTGGCAGGCGGCAATCGCGGGGGACCGCACCTCTGACGCCGATCTCGCCCATGCGGTCGAACTGATCCGCCGCCACGATGCCGTCAACGCCACGCGCGAACGCGCCCGCATGTATGCCCAGCGCGCGATCGATGCCATCGCGGGCTTCCCTGCCAGCGCGGCCAAGACCGCGATGACCGAAGCCGCCCTGTTCGCGGTGGCGCGCCGCTTCTGATCCAGCCGGAGAACACCTGATGCAGCATCGCCGTCTTGGCCGTTCGGCCATTGTCGTCTCGGATATCTGCATGGGAACCATGACCTTCGGCAGCCAGGTTGACGAGGCCGAGGCGCTGCGCGTGCTCGACCGGTCGTTCGATGCCGGGATCAACTTCTTCGACACGGCCGAAGGCTATCCGGTGCCGCCCGACGTGAAGTGGGTTGGCCGGACCGAGGAGATCGTGGGCAAATGGCTGAAAACCAAGCCGCGCGATGCGATCATTCTTGCCACCAAGGTTTCCGGGCCAAGCCACGTCTGGTTCCGTTCGCCCTGCCGCAGCGGGATGACCGCGCTTGACCGGCGCAACATCGAGGCGGCCATCGACGCCAGCCTCAGGAAGCTCGGCACGGATTACATCGATCTCTACCAGACCCACTGGCCCGATCACGACACCCCCTATGACGAAACCATGGAGGTGCTCGATGAACTGGTGCGCGCAGGCAAGGTGCGGATCACTGGCTGCTCGAACGAAACAAGCTGGGGGCTGATGAAGTCCATCGCCGCGGCAGAGCGGCTGGGCACGGTGCGGTATCAGACCATCCAGAACAATTTCAGCCTCAACAACCGCCGCTTCGAGGATGAACTGGCGCAGGTCTGCCGCAAGGAAGGCGTCAGCCTGATACCCTATTCGCCCATCGCGGGCGGCGTGCTTTCGGGCAAGTATCAGGGCGGCGCCTTGCCCGAAGGCGCGCGTTTCTCGCGCTATCTTGCCATGGAAGGGCGGCAGGCCCAGATGGGCAGGCGCTTTGTGAACGAGCGTTCGCTGGCGGCCACCGAACGGTTCATGGCCATTGCCGCCGAGGCCGGGCTTGATCCGGTGACAATGGCGGTTGCATGGTCGAAACAGCACGATTTCGTGGCTTCGACCATTGTCGGCGTGGGGGCGCAAGGCCAGCTTGATGCCATCCTTGCCGCGGCCGATCTGGTGCTGCCGCACGATGTCATGAAGGCAATCGACCGCGTCAGCCGCGAAATCCCCTATCCCATGGGCTGAGGCACCACTCCCGCGCTTCTATCGGCGGCCCCTGCGCTTTCGCCACAGCCACCAGCAACCCGTGCCGAAGGCTGCGCCCAGAGCCAGAACCGCCCCGCCGATCATCGCGCCGCCAAGCAGAAGACCGGTGGTCAGCGCCACCACGAAGTCGAGCGTGGTCCTCATCCTCCAGCGACTAGCGTGTGGTAGCCCATCTGGCCACCGGAATGCGCAGAAGCGCATGCAAGGCAAGGGCGCGCCATTGCCAGCGCGCCGCCGGTGCCGGTAAGAGGCGCGGCGTGAGCGATCTTCCCATTCTTGCCGTCCTGCCCGATCTTCTGGCCGCCTTGCGGGCCGGATCGTCGGCCGTGCTGATCGCGCCGCCGGGTGCGGGCAAGACGACCGCCGTTGCCCCGGCCCTGCTGGGCGAGCCATGGTGTTCGGGACAGGTCATCGTGCTGTCCCCCCGGCGGGTTGCAGCGCGGGCGGCAGCCGAACGCATGGCCGAACTGGTGGGAGAGCAGGCGGGCGAGACCATCGGTTATGTCACCCGGCTTGATGCGAAGCGTTCGGCACGAACGCGCGTCATCGTGATGACCGAGGCGATCTTCGTTTCCACGATCCTGCGCGATCCCGAATTGCGGGGCGTGTCGGCCGTCCTGTTCGACGAGGCGCACGAGCGCCATCTCGACAGCGATCTTGGCCTTGCGCTGGCGATCGAGGCGCAGGGCGTGCTGCGCGAGGATCTGCGGCTCCTGGTCATGTCGGCCACGATCGATGGATCCCGCTTTGCCGCGCTGATGGGCGGTGCGCCGGTGATCGAGAGCGAGGGCAAGGCGCATCCGCTGACCGTGAAGTGGCTGGGCGCACGGCCCGACGTGAAGATCGAGGCCGCCATGGCATCTGCCATCCAGACCGCCTGGCGCGAGGAGGAGGGCGACATCCTCGCCTTTCTGCCGGGCCTTGCCGAGATCGGACGGACGGCGGACCTGCTGGCCGAACGGCTGCCGCAGGCGCTTGTCCTGCCGCTGCACGGACAGGTGGAGCCTGCCGGGCAACGCGCGGCCATCCGGCGCGACCCCGCGGGAAGGCGCCGCATTGTGCTGGCCACGAGCATTGCGGAAACCTCGCTCACACTGGATGGCGTTTCGGTGGTGGTGGATTCGGGGCTTTCACGCCGGGCCGAGTTCGACAAGGCCGCGGGAGTCACGCGGCTTGTCACCACGCGCGCCAGTCAGGCATCGGCGGCGCAGCGCGCGGGCCGTGCCGCGCGGCAGGGACCGGGCGTTGCCTACAGGCTGTGGGAAGAGGCAGGCCATGCCGGGCGCCCGGCCTTCGATCCGCCGGAAGTGAGCACCAGCGATCTGGCCCCGCTGGCGCTGACGCTGGCGCAGTGGGGGACGGGCGATCCGGCGGGCATGGCATGGCTCGATCCGCCGCCGCCTGCGGCAATGGCAGCGGCGCAAGGTGCGCTGCGTGCGCTTGGCGCGCTGGATGGCGATGGGCGCATCACGCCGCATGGCAGGGACATGGCGCGCCTGCCGATGGAGCCTGCGCTGGCGCACATGCTGCTCTATGCCGCCGAACGCGGGCAGGCGCGCGAAGCCGCCGGTCTTGCGCTTCTCCTTCAGGAGCGCGGCCTTGGCGGCAGGGGCGAGGATCTGGCGCGCAGGCTTGAGCGCTGGTCTGCCGAGCGCGGCGGCAGGGCCGATGCTTCGCGCAGGCTTGCCGGGCGCTGGGCGGCAATGGCCGAAGACCTCGTCGAAAGACGCGCGGCGCCGGTTCCGGCGGGCGTGCTTCTGGCCGAAGCCTTTCCCGACAGGATTGCGCGCGCGCGCGCGGCATCGGGAGAGGACTGGCTGGCGGCGGGCGGGCGCGGCTATCGGCTCGATCCGGCATCACCGCTTGCCACGGCAAAATGGCTGGTGATCGGCGATGCGCAGGGCGAAGCGCGCGGCGCGCGCATCACGGCGGCCATCGCGGTGGACGAAGATGACCTTGCCCGCCACCTTGCGCACCGGATCGCGGAACGCCACGCCCTTTCGTGGAATGCGCAGGAAGCGCGGGTGGAAGCGCGGCTAGAGCGCCGCCTGGGCGCCATCGTGCTGGCGCGGGTGCCTGATCCCCGGCCCGATCCCGATGCGGTTGCGACCTGCCTGATTGCGGCGGTGCGCGAAGGCGGGCTCGATCTCCTGCCACTGGGCGCGGCGGCAAGGGCGCTGCTCGTGCGGGCAGACTATGCCGGACTGGCAGCGCTTTCGCCAGGCGCCCTTCTGGCATCGCTGGAGGAGTGGCTCGGCCCCTTGCTGGCGGGCAGGCGCGATCTTGCGATCGCTGCGGGCAAGCTGCACGAGGCATTGCTGAACCGGCTTGACTGGAACGAGCGGCAGTTCCTCGACCGGGTGGCTCCGGCCGAGTTCCGTTCACCGGCGGGCACCAGCCATGCCATCGACTATGGCCATGAAGGCGGACCGTGCGTCGAACTGCGCGTGCAGGCGCTGTTCGGGCTTGAGGCGCACCCTTGCGTGGGCCAGCCGCCGCGACCCCTGCTGCTCAGCCTGACCAGTCCCGGCGGAAAGCCGATCCAGACCACGGCCGACCTGCCGGGCTTCTGGCGCGGATCGTGGCGGGATGTGGTGAAGGACATGAAGGGGCGCTATCCGAAACACCGCTGGCCGGATGAGCCTTGGGCAGAAGACCCCAGTCTCAAGACCAAAAACGCCTTCAACGCGGCAAAGCGGGCTTGATTTGCGCCCTGATTCGTGTGCAAGCGCAGCATCATGTCAGCACGCATCTACCAGCGCCCGAAGAACGCCATGCAGTCCGGCAAGGCCCGGACCAGCGACTGGCTGCTTGAGTTCGAACCTGCCGAGGCCCGGCGCCCCGATCCGCTGATGGGCTGGGCCGGTTCGGGCGATACGCAGGCGCAGGTCGTCCTTGCCTTTGCCTCGCAGGAAGAGGCGCAGGCCTATGCCGAGCGTTACGGGATCGAGGCGCGGGTGATCCCCACGCCGCCGCGCAGGCTGAAGCTGCAAAGCTACGCCGACAATTTCCGCTGAGCGAAGCCGGGGCAGGGCTGGACAAGCCCGCGCTTCCTCTCCATATGGCGCGCCGGGAGTCGGTCGGACGCTTGCGTCCGCCAACCTGGTCAGGTCCGGAAGGAAGCAGCCACAACGGGTTGCGGCGGGTCGGCCGGCTCCTTTTCCACCCCATAACGCGCGATGCCTTTCGACAT
>JBKBKD010000056.1:0-7400 GCA_046294595.1 Novosphingobium sp. | reverse complement strand
GCCGAATAATCGGCATCCTGAATGCGCGAGCGCGCATCCGACAGGTTGGTGATGTTGTCGTTCAGGTTGTTCACCACCGATTCCAGACGGTTCTGGCCGGCACCGAACTGGGCGCGCGCGGCGCTCACTTCGGCAAGCGCGGTATCGGCATCGCCAATGGCCGTGGTGGCGCCGCCCGACGTGGTGACATCGAACGAGACCGTCGCGATCCCCTTGCTGGTGATGTCCACCGTGTCGGTGGTTTCAGCGCCGGTCTGGATGGTGAAGGTCGTGTCCGAAGTGCCGAACAGGTTGGTGCCGTTGAACTTGGTGTTGGCCAGCACATCGTTGATCTGCGTGGTCAGTTCCTGCACTTCGGCGTCCATGGCTTCGCGGTCGGACGTCTGGTAGGTGCCCGAAGCCGACTGCACGGCCAGTTCACGAACGCGCTGGAGCATGTTCGTCACTTCGCCAAGCGCGCCTTCCGCGGTCTGCGCAAGGCTGATGCCGTCGTTGGCGTTGCGCACGCCCTGGGCCATGCCGCGGATCTGCGAGGTCATGGTCGTGGCAATGGCCAGACCCGCCGCGTCGTCCTTGGCGCTGTTGATGCGCTTGCCGGTCGACAGACGTTCCATCGCCGTGCCGAGCATCTTGCCCGCAGAAGTCGATGAGTTTGCCGCTTTGATCGCGCTGATGTTGGTGTTGATAACCGCCATTTTTCCAGTCTCCGGTAGGGGGTAGTGTCGTTCCCGAATGGACCGCCGGGTCATGAGGATCGACGCGGCTGTCGAAGCAAAGACCGGCAAAGGCCCGCCGGTTTTAAGCCGCCCCCCGGCAAAAGACTGCCGCACATAAGTAGTGGCACTAGGGGTTTCCCTGCCCCTTAAAGTTTCAACCTGTTTGTCGGTCCCGCGCGAAACAGGTGGCCAGACAGGATGGTTAACAAGGGGTCTTCTGATGATTCGCGATTGCGGGGCACTACGGTTCACCGAGGCAGCGGCAAAAGCCCATCCGGCGCTGGTCCAGCGCGCGGCAGCGGTGCTTTCCAGCTATGGCGCCGAGGGTGAAGCCCTGCTGGCCGATGCCTTCGAGAACGCATCTGCCCCTGCCCGCACGCAAACCGTGCTGCTGGAACGCGCCGCGATACCCGCCATCGAACGCGCGCCTGGCAGTCGCGTGGCCACGCTGCGCTATGCCGATGGCGCGGGCGCAGCGGCGCTGGCCGCGCTGCTGGCCTGCGCGGCAAGGCCCGGCGCGCCGATTGCCGCCGATCCCGAAAGCCTTTCCGTCCTTGCCCTTGCCGAACGCATCGCCGCCACCGACATTCCCGTTCTCATCAACGGTCCGACCGGCACCGGCAAGGAAGTGCTCAGCCGCTTCATCCACGAACGCTCGGCCCGCAAGGACAGGCCGTTCGTTGCGATCAACTGCGCGGCCATGCCCGAAGCCATGCTGGAAGCGCTGCTCTTCGGCCACCAGAAGGGCGCCTTCACCGGAGCGAACGCGGCCAGCGAAGGTTTCTTCCGCGCGGCCGATGGCGGCACCCTGCTGCTTGACGAGATCGCGGAAATGCCGCTGCCGCTTCAGGCCAAGCTGCTGCGCGCGCTTCAGGAAGGCGAAGTTGTGCCGCTGGGCGCAACGCAGCCGGTGAAGGTGGACGTGCGCGTGATCGCCTGCGCCAACCGCGATCTTCCGCTGGAAGTGGAGGAAGGGCGTTTCCGCGCGGACCTTTACTACCGGCTCAACGTGTTTCCGCTCTCGCTTCGCGCGCTGTGCGAGCGGCCCGACGACATCGCCCCGCTGGCCTTTGCCATGGCGCTGCGCCATGCGCCAAGGGCGCCGTGGATTTCCGACGAGGCGCTGGCCATGCTGGCGGCGCACACCTGGCCCGGCAACGTGCGCGAGCTGGAAAACGTCATGCGCCGCGCGCTGGTGCTGGCAGGCAATGCGCCGGTGATCGGCGCGCAGCATATCGTGTTCGACCGTCCGGCCCGGCTCGTCAACGAGCCGTTGCCCATGCCCGCGCCCGGCGATGCCCGGCTTTCCAACATCGTGCAGATGTCGGAAGCGCGCGCGATCCTGGCAACGCTGGATGCCTGCAACGGCAGCCGCGTGGCCGCGGCCCGCCAGCTTGGCATTTCGGAACGCACGCTGCGCTACCGGCTGGCCAGCTTCCGTGAGGCCGGGATCGACGTGGGCGGCCGTGTGGCGGGTGGCCGGCGATGAGCGGCATCTCCGGCATCGGCGGCAGGGCTGCGGGCATTCAGGACATCATGGCCCTGCGCCAGCAGATCATGGAGCGTTCGCAGCTGCTCCAGCAGGTGCGCGCTCCGGATGCCGCGCAGGCTGCATCGGGCGCGGCCCCTTCCGGCCCGGCGGGCAGCTTTACCGATACGCTGAAGGGCGCGCTCGATACGGTCAATGCCGTGCAGCAGAAATCGAGCGACATCACCGCCGCCTACGAGAAGGGCGAAGTGGTGGACATCGCCAAGGTCATGCTGGCGCGGCAGGAAGCAGGCGTTGCCTTCGAGGCCACGCTGCAAGTGCGCAACAAGCTGCTGACTGCCTATCAGGACATCATGCGGATGGGAGTGTGACTAGATGGCCGATGCCGCCGACACCGTGCCAGCGCCTTCGGCATTCGCCGCGCTGAGCGATCCTGCGGGCGGAAGCCTTGGCGCGCGGGCCAGAGCGTTCCTTGCCCAGCCGCCGGTGCGGCGCGCCCTGCCGTGGTTTGCGGGCGCATCGGCCGCAGGCATTTCCGCCGTGCTGTGGCTGGCCATGGCGCCCGCCCCGCAGCGCGTGCTTTACAGCCAGCTTTCCGATGGCGAGCGCGCCGAAGTGATCGCCAGCCTCGACAAGGCGGCGATTGCCTATCGCATCGACAACGCCACCGGCGCGATCACCGTGGGCGAGGACGACCTTTACAGGGCGCGCATGGCCGCTGCATCCGACGGGGCCATCGCCACCCCCGAAACCGGCATCCAGATGCTCGACAAGCTGCCGATGGGGGCCAGCCGCGGACTTGAAGGCCAGCGCCTGAAAGCCGCCCGCGAACGCGAACTGGAACTGACGATGATGGAGATCGACGGGGTGGAGGCAGTGCGCGTTCATCTGGCCGAGCCGGAAAAGTCGGTCTTCGTGCGCGAGAACGTGCCGCCTTCGGCCTCGGTCATGGTGAAGCTGAAGCGCGGGCGGCAGCTTTCGGAAAGCCAGGTGCGCGCCATCGTGAACCTTGTGGCCGGATCGGTGCCGGGGCTTTCGATCGATGCGGTGCGCGTGGTCGATCAGCACGGCCGCCTGCTTTCCGAAGTCAGCGGCGCCGACGGCGACCGGCTGGAATTGCAGCAGCGCATGGAGGAGAAACTGCGCCAGCAGGTGGCGCAACTCCTCACCCCGATGCTCGGCGAAGGCAACTTCTCGTCCGAGATCCAGGTCGATCTCGACATGGATCAGGTGACATCGGCCCGCGAAAGCTATGACAAGGAAGGCGTGATCCGGCAGGAAAGCCAGAGCGCATCGCAGCAGGCCGCAGCAGGCACCGCGCAGGGTGTTCCGGGCGTGACCGCCAATACCCCGCCGCCGCCCACCACCGCCCAGCCCGGCGCACCGCAGGGCACCCCGCCCGCCAGTGCGCAGCCGCCCCAGCGCAACGAGGAAACCAGTTCCACGCGCACCTATGAACTGGGCCGCGAGGTGGCGGTTTCCAATCAGGCCCCCGGCAAGGTGCGCCGCCTGTCGGTGGCGGTGGCGCTTAGCGCGGAAACCATGGCCAAGGCAAAGCCGCAGGACATCGAGCAGATCAAGCAGCTTGTCAGCGCGGCCGTGGGCGCCGATCCCGCGCGCGGCGATCAGGTGGCCGTGGCCGTGCGCGCGTTCAAGCCCGCAAGCGTCGAACCGCAGCCTTTCTGGGAAACGCCGTGGTTCGCCACGATCTTGCGCAATGCGGTGGCGCTGATCGCGGTGCTGCTGGTGCTGCTGTTGGGGGTGCGCCCGCTTATCAAGGCGCTGAAGCGCGAACCGGCAGCGGCCGCACGGGACAGTGAGGCGGAAACTGCCGCCGAAAGCGCAGGCGAGGCAGCGGGCGAACCGGCCGCGCCAGTCACCGCCGCCGAGGTGGCCGCCGCCATCCAGCCCGCGCAGGATCCGGCAACCGGCGTGGTCGATGCCGAAGCGCTGGCACGTCAGGTCAGCCTTGCCCAGCGGCTTGTGGTGGAAAAGCCCGACAGCGCGCTGGTGGCCCTGAAGCAGATGCTCAAGACCCCTGAAGAGGAAGGCGCCGCATGAGCGAGCTGAGCGAGATCGTGGCGGAAGAGCCGCAGATTTCCGACCCTGAACGCGCGGCAGTGATGGTCATGCTGCTGGAGGACGATCAGGCCGCGCAGATCCTTTCCCGGCTCGAACCGGCCGAACTGCGCCTTCTGGGCGAGAAGATGTGCGCGCTGGGCGAAATCGGCCCCGTGGCGATTGCCCAGGCCATCGCGGGCTTTGTCGAGAAGACCGAGCGGCTTGGCCTTGTCGCGCATGACCGGATCGGGCAGGTGCGCTCGCTCATGACGCGCGCGGTGGGCGAGGTGAAAGCCGACAGCCTGATGCAGCGCATCGCGCCCGACGATCCTTCGCGCACGCCCACGATCGAACTGGCCAGGTGGCTGACCCCGCAGGTCATCGTGCCCCTGATCCGCGACGAGCACCCGCAGGCCATCGCCGTGCTGCTGGTGCAGCTCGATCCGGAAGTGGCCGCCGCCGTGCTGCATGGCCTGCCCGACGATGTGCAGCCGCAGGTGGTGCACCGCATCGCCTCGCTCGGCCCGGTCTCGCCGGAGGCCATCGTCATGCTGGAGGAAATGCTGAACCGCCGGATCGGGGAATGCCACGGGCGCGGCGCGCTTTCCATGGGCGGCCCGCGCGAGGCGGCCGATATCATCAACGCATCGGTGCGCGCGGTGGAAAAGCGGGTCATGCCCGAAATCGCCAAGCAGGACCGCCAGCTTGCCAAGGCCATCGAGAACGAGATGTTCAAGTTCGAGCACCTCTTCGCGCTCGATGACAAGTCGATGGGGGCGCTGCTGCGCGAGGTGGACAGCGATGCGCTGATCGCGGCGCTCAAAGGCATTGCCGAGGAGCAGCGCGAAGCCTTCTTCCGCGCCATGTCTGCGCGCGCGGCCGATGGCATCCGCGACGAGATTGCCGCGCGCGGCCGCATGAAGATGGCCGAAGTGATCGAGGCGCAGAAGGCCATGGTGGCCGCCGCACGCCGTCTTTCGGCCGAAGGGGTGATCGTGTTCGGCGCGGGCGACGACGACTATGTCTGAACCGGCACGTGCGGTTTCGCTGGCTGATCTTGGGCAGATTTCGGCCGGATTTGCACAGGACCGGCGGTTCTTTCGTGATCTGGCGCCGACCGAGGTGGCGCAGGATGCGAACGACTTGCCACAGGACTGGTCCGATGCGCCGCAGGAGGCGGCCGAAGTGGCTGATCCGGTGGCCGCCGCCTGGGCCGATGGCTATGCGCGCGGGCTTGACGATGCGCAGGAGGCAGCCGCCCGGATCATCGCCGAACAGGACGCCGCGCGCAGCCGGATCGAACTGGCGCTGACCCGGCTTGACGCGGCGATGCAGGCCGAATTGCAGGAACGCCTGCGCGAAACGGTGATCGCGCTGTGCGCGGCGGCCATCGCGCCTGCCGCGCTCGATCCCGAAGGACTGACCCGGCGGGTGCAGGTGGCCGCTGCCATGCTGGCCCGCGCCGAGGATGCACGCGTCATCCGCCTGCATCCCGAAGACCTTGCGCTGATCGCGGCGCGCCTGCCCGAAGGCTGGCACTTCGAACCCGATGCCACGCTGGAACGCGGTGCGGTGCGGGTGGAAGGTGCGCTGGGCGGGGTGGAGGACGGGCCGGAGCAGTGGCGCCGCGCCATCGAGGAAGCGCTGCGGCAATGCTGAACCTGATCGAACCGCTGCTTGACCGGCTGGCCCTGTGCGAACCGGATTTCACCCCTGCCCGCTATGGCCTGCTGGCGGCCTGCGACGGCGGAATGCTCGAAGTTTCGGGCCTTTCGGTGCCCATCGGCACGCAGTGCCGCATCGCCCACGGCGCAGGATCGCTGACGGCCGAAACCGTGGGCTTCCGCAATGGCCGCACCTTGATGATGCTGCTGGGCGATCCGGTGCTGCTGCGCCCAGGCGCAAAGGTGCGACCCGAAGGCCGTCCCGGCATGGTGCCGGTGGGCGAGGCTTTCCTTGGCCGCGCCATCGATGGCGAAGGCAAGCCGATCGACGGGCTTGGTCCCATCCACAGCCGCCGCGAATGGCCCGCAGGGGGCGTGCGCACGGCAGCGCTGGATCGTTCGCCGGTGCGCGTGGCCTTCGACACCGGGGTGCGCGCGCTCAACGCGCTGACCACCTTCGGGGTGGGCCAGCGCATCGGCATCATGGCGGGATCGGGCGTGGGCAAATCGGTGCTGCTCGACATGATCGCGCATGGCGCCGAGGCCGAGATCGTGATCGTCGGCCTGATCGGCGAGCGCGCCCGCGAGGTGTCCGACTTCGTGGAGCGGCACATGCAGGGGTCCAAGCGCGAACGCTCGGTCATCGTCGCGGTGCCTGCCGACCATGCCCCCAACCTGCGCATCCGCGGCGCGATGATGGCCACCGCGCTGGCCGAATACTTCCGCGCGCAGGGCAAGCGCGTGCTGCTCATCATGGACAGCCTGACGCGCGTGGCCCACGCGGGCCGGGAAATCGCGCTGCTTCTGGGCGAACCGGGCGCAGCGCGCGGCTATCCGCCATCGGCGCTGGCCACGATCACCAAGCTGGTGGAGCGCGCGGGCAATTCCGCCGAAAGCGGCGGATCGGTAACGGGGCTTTACACCGTGCTGGCCGATGGCGACAATCAGGACGATCCGGTGGTGGATACCGCCCGTTCCATTCTTGACGGGCACATCGTGCTTTCGCGCGAACTGGCGCAGCGCGGGCAGTATCCGGCCATAGACATCGCCGCATCGCTCAGCCGCGTGATGAACGACATCACCGCGCCCGAACACCAGCAGGCCGCGCGCACCTTTCGCGCGCTGGTTGCCGCCTACGAGGCCAACCGCGATCTGGTGCTCATGGGGGCTTACCGATCGGGCGCGGACCCGCAGCTTGACCGGGCGATTGCCATGCACGATGCGCTGAGCGGGTTCATCAACCAGCCGCAGCGCGAGATCGTGCCCCTGGCGCAAAGCATTGCGGCGCTGCGCCAGCTGATCGGCCCATGAAGGCCGAACGTGCCCGGCTGGCCCGGCTGAAACGGCTGGAGCGCATCCGCGACATTGCCCGCCAGACCGCCCTTGCCGAAGCGGGCAAGGCCGAAGGCACGCTGGCGCAGTTGCAGGGACTGGTCGAGCGCACCGCCCGCCTTTCTGCCGATTATGCCG
>JBKBKD010000055.1:0-7422 GCA_046294595.1 Novosphingobium sp. | reverse complement strand
GCCAAATATCCGCAACTCCGCGGCCATGCTGGGGTAAACGAAGCTTGACGCAAGTCCGCCAAAGGAACTGGATCGCAGCCGCAAAGGCGCTCTGGGCGCAGGCCGGAGCCTTGCCGTGGCTTTCCGGCCCCGGCATCGCGCTGGGCGTATTGCTCATCTGCGCACCCTTCATCCTGGTGGAGGTGCCCCCGCTGATCGACGTGCCGGGCCACATGGGCGCCGCCGCGATCGAGGCGGCAGGACCGGGCAATCCGCTTGAACAGTATTTCACGTGGAAGTGGGTCTTCACGCTCAACATCGGCGGCGGCGTGCTGATGAAGGTGCTGGGCGCGCAGTTCGGCATCCTTGCCGCCGGATGGTGGAGCACCGTGCTCGCCACTGGGCTGTTTGCGCTGGGCTGCCTGTGGACCATCCGCATGCTCAACCCGCGGGGGGGGCATGCGGCGGCGTGGTCGCTGATGTTCGTGTTCAGCTTCCCGCTGCTCACGGGCTTCCTGAACTACATTCTCGCCACCGGCCTTGCGCTTACCGCCTTTGCCGCCTCGCTCTGGCTCGAACAGAAGAACCCCCGCGCGCGCGCCATCATGCTGCTGGTGGTGCAGCCCGTGGCCATGCTGTGCCATGCCATCGGCGGGCTGCTGCTGGCGCTGCTGGTGGGCGCCCATGCCTTCGGCCGGGCAATGGACGAACTGCCCGCAGGCTGGCGCTGGCGCGATCTGGCGGACCGGCGCTGGCTCGCCGCGCTTGACTGGAAGGCCATCGGCCTGCGCCTTTGGCAGGCCTGCTGGCCGCTCGTCGCCACCCTCGTCACGATCCTTCTGTGGAAGCTGCTCTCGCCCGAAGCGAAAAGCATGAACGTGTGGCGCTGGGACCAGAAGGCGTGGTCCTTCGTGCTCACCCTGCGCGATCAGTCGAAGCTGCTCGATTTCGGCACCACGATCATCGCCTGCCTGCTGGTGCTGGCCGGGCCGCTCCTGGGCGCGCGCTGGTCGTGGCGGCAGGGCCTGCCCGCGCTGGCCGTCTTCCTGCTGTTCATCGCCATTCCCAGCGACATCAACGGTTCGGCCTTCGTCGACATCCGCCTGCTGCCCGTGGCCGCCATGCTGGGCCTTGGCCTTCAGGACTGGAGCCGCGCGCGCCGTCCCCGGTGGGCAAGGCTTGTCGCCTATGGCGGGCTGGCGCTGCTGGCGGTGCGCCTCTCGGTCACGGCGTGGAGCTTTGCCGGCTATGCCGAGGACTACCGCAAGCAGCTTGCCGCGCTCAGCCATGTCGAGCCGGGCAGCCGCGTGCTTGCCTTCGTGGAACACTCGTGCCTCGATGAATCGTGGCGCAACACCCGGCGCGATCACCTTGCCAGCCTTGCCAGCCTCTACCGGCAGGCCTGGGTGAACGACAACTGGGCCGTGCCGGGGCTGCACATGGTCATCCCCCGCTTCCGTCCGGGACGCAATTTCACCGCCGATCCTTCCGAGTTCGTCTGGTCGCGCCGCTGCGCGGGCAAGTGGCGGCGCACGGTCGACACCGCGCTGAAATACGCCCCGATCGAGCGCGTGGACTATGTCTGGCTGATCGACACGGGCCTTCCGCACCGTGCCGACCCGCGCCTCCAGCTCGTCTGGCAGGAAGGGCGCAGCCTGCTGTTCAAGGTGCGCCGCCTTGGCGTGCCGGGCTGGAACCTGCCCGAACTGTAATTTCGGCTTGCTGCACCGCCGATCCGGCGCTGCCTCGCCTTGACGTAGCGGCAAAGAGCGGACAGGGCACACAGCCAAAGCCCGGCCCTTCGCGCCGGTTCCGGCCTGCCCATCACCAACGGGGGAAATATGTCAGAGGAAAGCAACGTCCGTTTCACCGAACGCGAGGCGCTTTTCTACCACAACACCATCCGGCCCGGTAAGATCGAGATCATTGCCAGCAAGCCGATGGCCACCCAGCGCGATCTGTCGCTGGCCTATTCCCCCGGCGTGGCGGTTCCGGTCCGCGCCATCGCCGATGATCCCAAGACCGCCTATGACTACACCGCCAAGGGCAATCTGGTGGCGGTCATCTCCAACGGCACGGCCATTCTCGGCCTCGGCAATCTCGGCGCGCTGGCCTCCAAGCCGGTGATGGAAGGCAAGGCAGTGCTGTTCAAGCGCTTTGCCGATGTCGATTCGATCGACATCGAACTCGCCACCGAAGACCCCGACGCCTTCATCGAGGCCGTCGCGCTGATGGAGCCGACCTTCGGCGGGATCAACCTTGAAGACATCAAGGCCCCCGAATGCTTCATCATCGAACAGGCCCTGAAAGAGCGCCTGAAGATCCCGATCATGCACGATGACCAGCACGGCACGGCGATCATTTCCGCTGCCGGGCTGCTCAATGCCTGCCATCTGACGGGCCGCAGGCTCGAAGACGTGAAGGTCGTGGTCAACGGCGCGGGTGCGGCCGCCATCGCCTGCACCGCGCTCATCAAGGCCATGGGCGTGCGCCACAACAATGTCATCATGTGCGACCGGCAGGGCGTGATCTATCGCGGCCGCGAGACCGGCATGGACCAGTGGAAGAGCGCGCATGCCGTCGATACTTCGGCCCGCAGCCTCGAAGATGCGCTCGTCGGCGCGGACATCTTCCTCGGCCTTTCGGCGGCGGGCGCGCTCAAGCCCGAATGGGTCACGAAGATGGCGCCCCAGCCGATCATCTTCGCCATGGCCAACCCCGATCCGGAAATCACCCCGCCCGCGGCTAAGGCCGTGCGCCCGGACTGCATCGTTGCCACCGGCCGTTCGGACTATCCGAACCAGGTCAACAACGTGCTCGGCTTCCCCTTCATCTTCCGCGGCGCGCTCGACGTGCAGGCAACGACCATCAACGAGGAAATGAAGATCGCCGCCGCCGAGGCCATTGCCAAGCTGGCGCGCGAGCCCGTGCCCGAAGAAGTGGCCGCCGCCTATGGCATGAACCACACCTTCGGCCTCGATTACATCATCCCCGCCCCGTTCGATCCGCGCCTAATGGAGGTCGTCTCCTCGGCGGTGGCGCAGGCGGCGATGGATTCGGGCGTCGCCCAGCGCCCGATCGAGGACATGGACGCCTACCGCACCAGCCTCAAGGCGCGGCTCAATCCCACCACCTCGGTGCTGACCAACGTCTTCGCGCAGGCGAGGGAAAACCCCAAGCGCGTCGTCTTTGCCGAGGCGGAGAACGAAGTGGTGCTGCGCGCCGCGATCCAGTTCAAGGATTTCGGCTATGGCACCCCGGTGCTGGTCGGCCGCACGCAGCCGGTGCTCGATCTCCTTGCCGAACTGGGCGTCAGCGATCCCGGTTCCTACGAGATCCACAACTCCGCCGTCTCGCCGCTGGTGCCCGAAATGGTCGCCTATCTTTACGAGCGGCTCCAGCGGCGCGGCTATCTTGAGCGCGACGTGCGGCGCATGGTCAACCAGGACCGCAACGTCTTCGCCTCGCTGCTCGTGGCGCTGGGCCATGGCGATGCGCTGATTACCGGGATGACGCGCACCTTTGCCCAGTCGATGAAGGAAGTGCGCCGCGTGCTCGATCCCAAGCCCGGCCACCTGCCCTTCGGCATCCACCTGATGGTGGCAAAGAACTACACCGTGTTCCTTGCCGACACGACCGTGAACGAGCGGCCTTCCGCCGAAGACCTTGCCCAGATCGCGCGGGAAACCGCCGCCGTTGCCCGGCGCATGGGGCATGAACCGCGCGTGGCCTTCCTCTCCTACTCGACCTTCGGCAATCCCTATGGCCGCTGGCTCGATTCGATCCGGGGCGCGGTGGCCATTCTCGATGCGGAAAACCCCGGCTTCGAATACGAAGGCGAAATGGCGCCCGATGCCGCGCTCAACCCGAAGGTCATGGCGAACTACCCGTTCAGCCGGCTTTCGGGTCCGGCCAACGTGCTCATCATGCCCGGCCTGCAATCGGCCAACATCTCGGCCAAGCTGCTGCGCGAACTGGCGGGCAATGCCGTGATCGGCCCCATGCTGATCGGCATGGAAAAGCCGGTCCAGATCGCGCCCATGACCTCGCTCGCGCCCGACATCATGACGCTGGCCGTGCTCGCAGCGGCGGGCATCGTGGGGTGATGGCGTTCTGCTCCCCGCACCTGCGGGGAGCATCGCAGGATCAGGCCCGTATATCAGGCCCGGATCAGATCAACCCCGCCAGCGGGCTGCTGGGATCGGCATACTTGCGCGTCGGCATCCGGCCCGCAAGGTAGGCGTGGCGCCCGGCCTCTACCGCCAGCTTCATCGCGCGGGCCATGCGGACCGGGTCCTTTGCCTCGGCGATGGCGGTGTTCATCAGCACGCCGTCGCAGCCCAGTTCCATCGCCACGGCCGCTTCGGATGCCGTGCCCACGCCTGCATCGACCAGGACCGGCACCTTCGCGCCTTCCACGATCAGGCGCACCGTCACCTTGTTCTGGATGCCGAGGCCCGATCCGATCGGCGCGCCCAGCGGCATCACCGCCACTGCGCCTGCATCCTCAAGCTGCTTCGCGGCAATCGGATCGTCCACGCAATAGACCATCGGCAGGAAGCCTTCCCTGGCCAGCACTTCGGTGGCGCGGATGGTTTCGACCATGTTGGGATAGAGCGTGCGCGCCTCGCCCAGCACTTCCAGCTTCACCAGATCCCAGCCGCCCGCCTCGCGCGCCAGCCGCAGCGTGCGGATCGCATCCTCAGCGGTGAAGCACCCGGCCGTGTTGGGCAGGTAGGTGATCTTCCTGGGATCGATATAGTCGGTCAGCATCGGCGCCTTGGGATCACTCACGTTGACCCGGCGCACCGCCACGGTGACAATCTCCGCGCCCGATGCCGCGACCGCGGCCGCGTTCTGCTCGAAGTCCTTGTATTTGCCCGTGCCCACGATCAGGCGCGAACGGAAGGTGCGGCCCGCAACGGTCCAGGTGTCGTTCAGGGTATCGTTGTCCTGCGTCACGTCGCTCTGCCCTCCACCCACGAAATGCACGATTTCCAGCACGTCCCCGTCGGCAATGGCCACATCGGCCAGCGTGGAGCGCGGCACGATTTCGCCATTGCGCTCCACCGCCACCTTGGCAGGATCGAGTTCGAGGCTGCGCACCAGATCGGCGACAGAGCCGGGCGCGGCGCGGCGCGGCTCGCCATTGACGGTAAGGGAGAGGATCGCGGTCATGCGCGCCGCTTTAACGATGCGCAGGGCAGGTGCAAGTGTGCGAAAGGTGCGCTCAGGGGCAAACGCCGCGGCGCATGTTGATGATATGGGCCGCCGCCACCAGCGTGACTCCGATCACCGTCAGCGCCACTTCGGCACGGCCATGGCCTGCGGCCACCGCGCCGCCCATCATTGCCAGCCCCGCGCCGCCGATGGCCAGCGGCAGCATCCGCCCGTGGCGCAGTGCGCCCAGCCCGATCGTCGCCGCACCGATCACCAGCGCCAGTGCCAGACCCCAGCGGTGCCAGTCCGGATCGAGCAGCACCCCGCCGCCGATGCCGAACATGCCCACCAGAAACACGCCCGCCAGACAGTGCAGCAGGCACAGCCCCGAAAGGAGCACGCCGAACCGGTCGAGCCGGGCACGCAGGGCGGGAAGGATCGCGTTCACTGTCAAGGCATATATGTTATAATATTACATCGCGCAAGCCGGTGCCATGAAGGCCGTCCTGCCGCGCCACCATGTCCGCCACCATGTCCGAACGTCCGTGCGCACCCGGACGACAATCTCTCTTGCGATTCTGCGGGGGCGGGAGCAGGGCAGCGCCATGACTGCCCAACCTGCCGCCGGACCAGCCCCCGTCGCACCCACCCGGCACGATTCCGGCCCCGCCCCCGGCGCTGCCGACATTCCCGCGGCCATGCGTGCCAACGCGCTATCGCTTGCCCGCTGGCTGTTTGTCGTGGCCTGCATGGTTGTCGCCATCGTGGCGGTCGGCGGGATTACCCGGCTGACCGAATCGGGCGTTTCGATCACCGAATGGAAGCCAGTGACCGGAACCCTCCCGCCGCTCACGCAGGCGCAATGGCAGGCAGAGTTCGATGCCTATCGGGCCACCCCGCAATACCGGCTCATCAATGGCCCTGCGGGCATGACGCTCGAAACCTACAAGTTCATCTTCTTCTGGGAATGGGTCCACCGCCTGATCGCGCGGGTCATCGGGCTGGTCTTCGCGCTGCCGCTGGCGTGGTTCTGGATCAAGGGCCGCATCCCGCAAGGCTACAAGCCGCGCCTTCTGGCCCTGCTGGCGCTTGGGGCGCTGCAAGGCACGGTGGGGTGGTGGATGGTCAAGTCCGGCATCGTGAACGACGTGAAGGTCAGCCACTTCCGCCTTGCCGCGCATCTGCTGGTGGCGCTGTTCACGCTTGGCGGCCTGGTCTGGACCGCGCTCGATCTCGTGGCCCTGTCCAGAGGCAGGCCGCGCGCACGCCTGCACGGTCTGGGCCTCGCGGCGCTGGCCATGCTCGCGCTGCAACTCTTCTACGGCGCGCTGGTGGCCGGAATGCGCGCGGGCACTTCGGCGGGCGCGGGGTGGTTCAGCGGGGATGCCTGGCCGCTCATGCAGGGCCGCTTCTATCCGGCGGGGGTGGACTGGGCGCCGGGCGCGGGCCACGCCCTGCTGTCCGATCCGTTCCTGGTCCACTTCATCCACCGCTGGTGGGCCTTTGCCGTGGTCGCGGTGCTGGTCGTCGTCGCGCGGCGCCTGCGCAAGAGCCACCGGGCCGCCTCGGTCACGCTGCATTCGGTTTTCGGCACGCAGGTGCTGCTCGGCATCTGCACCGTTTACAGCGGCGTTGCGCTGTGGCTTGGCGTCATGCACCAGCTCGTCGGCGCGCTGCTTGTTGCCGCAACCGTCTGGTGCGCGCACCTGCTCGGCAGCGGGAATGCCCGGCCGTCATGACCGCCGCGCTCATCTGGTGCCCCTTCGCCAGCATGGAAAGCGCCGAGGCGGCGGCAGGCGCGCTGCTCGATGAACGCCTTGTCGCCTGCGCCAACATCCTGCCTGCCGTCCGCTCGCTCTACCGCTGGCAGGGCGAGCGGGGTGAAGCCGCCGAAGTCGGCGTCCTGTTCAAGACCCGCGCCGATCTGCTCGATGCCGCCGTGGCCCGGCTGGAAGCCCTCCACCCCTACGATGCGCCTGCCATCGCGGGGTGGCGCTGCGATGGCGCGGGCGCGGCCACGCGGGCATGGCTGGAGACCGATTGCGGCCCTGCGCAAACGTGACGGTATTATTTTACCTCTCCGCAAAACCGCGAGTTTGCTTGACTCTGGCGGCCATCTGCAACAAAGGCGCGCTTCCTTCGTCGTGATGCAAGCGGATTGCCGCCCGGATCGACGCACTGATATTCAGGGAACCGTAGCCATGAAGGCTCTCAGCAAGGTCACCCGGTCGATCAAGCCGGCCGAGGTGGAAAAGAAGTGGCATCTGATCGATGCCGAAGGCA
>JBKBKD010000019.1:0-51364 GCA_046294595.1 Novosphingobium sp. | reverse complement strand
CCGAACGCATCGGCCTTTCGCAGCTTGTCGAGGCGGTGGAAGTGCCCACCGAAACCGTGACCGAAGTGAAGCGCGGCAAGAAGGTGCAGGTCGAGCGCAAGTTCATGCCCGGCTATGTCCTTGCCAAGCTCACGATGAATGACGACATCTACCACCTCGTCAAGAACACCCCGAAGGTGACGGGCTTCCTTGGCACCAACAACAAGCCCCAGCCGATTTCCGACAAGGAAGCCGCACGCTATTTCGGGACGGTCGAGCAGGCCGCTGCCGCGCCGCGCAAGGACGTGGCGGTCGATTACGAGATCGGCGATTCGGTCAAGGTCAATGCAGGTCCGTTTGCCTCGTTCAACGGGGTGGTCGAGGAACTGGACTTCGACAAGAGCCGCGTGAAGGTTTCGGTCTCGATCTTCGGCCGCGCAACGCCGGTGGAACTGGGCTTCGAGGAAGTCGAACTGGTCCGCTGATTGCGGCCGCAACCCCGGCCAAATCCATTGCTTTCGCGTGCGGATGGCATTATCCGCGCGCTTCCCTTCAGGCGATTCGCCGGAAGGTTCCGTGCGGGAGTTCCGGCCATCGGGCCGGGGCGATTGACCGCTCACTCTGAGGTTCGGCCCCCTGCGGGGCCTGCCGACAGGAAGAAAGGAGGCCATCGTGGCCAAGAAAATTGAAGGCTATATCAAGCTGCAGGTTGCAGCCGGTGAAGCAAAGCCCGCTCCGCCGATCGGTCCTGCGCTGGGTCAGCGCGGCGTCAACATCATGGAGTTCTGCAAGCAGTTCAACGCTGCCACGCAGGAAATCGAGAAGGGCACGCCGCTGCCCACCGTGATCACGGTCTATGCCGACCGTTCGTTCACCTTCGTCACCAAGACCCCGCCTGCCACGTTCTTCATCAAGAAGGCCGCCGGCATCAAGTCGGGTTCGAAGACCCCCGGCAAGGCTTCGGCCGGCACGATCAAGCGTTCGCAGCTGGCGGAAATCGCCCAGGCCAAGATGAAGGACCTGAACGCGAACGACATCGACGCCGCAACGAAGATCATCGAAGGCTCCGCACGCGCGATGGGCCTCACCGTGGTGGAGGGCTGAGATCATGGCCAAGCAGACCAAGAAGCAGAAGGCCCTCGCCGCCAAGCTGGGTGACAATCAGAAGCTCTATGGCGTTGATGAAGCCATCGCGCTGCTCAAGGACCTGAAGTCTGCCAAGTTCGACGAAACGCTTGAAGTTTCGCTCAATCTCGGTGTCGATCCGCGCCACGCCGACCAGATGGTGCGCGGCATGGTCACGCTGCCTTCGGGCACGGGCAAGGACGTGAAGGTTGCCGTGTTCGCCCGCGGCGACAAGGCTGAAGCCGCCCTTGCCGCCGGTGCCGACAAGGTGGGCGCAGAAGACCTGCTGGAAGACATGCAGGCCGGCAACCTCGATTACGGCCGCGTCATCGCGACGCCCGACATGATGGGCATCGTCGGTCGTCTGGGCAAGGTGCTCGGCCCCAAGGGCCTGATGCCGAACCCGAAGCTCGGCACCGTCACGCCGAACGTGGCCGAAGCGGTCAAGGCGGCCAAGGGCGGCCAGATCGAGTTCCGCGTCGAAAAGGCGGGGATCATCCACGGCGGCATCGGCAAGCTCTCGTTCTCGGACGAAGCGCTGCGTGCCAACTTCGATGCCTTCGTCGATGCCATCGTCAAGGCCAAGCCTTCGGGCGCCAAGGGCAAGTACCTGCGCAAGGTGGGTCTGTCCTCGTCGATGGGGCCGGGCCTCAAGATCGACGTGGCGCAGGTGCACGGCGGCTGACGCCAGCCACGCTGCGAACAGGAAAACAGGGCCGGGGAGGGAAACCTCCCTGGCCCTTTTTCTGTGGGGACAACAGGGCTAGAGCGGAAGGCATGGCCGATCCCGAAGCACCGCAAAACCCGGTTACTGCCGCCCGCCTCCAGGTGGAAGCCGTGATCCCGCCGGAAAAGCGCGGTCCCGGCTGGGACCGGCACTGGCGCGAACTCGAAGCCTATGCCGCGGCGGCGGCAAACGGCGCGCAAGGTGACTGGACGGTCAATCCCCGCTGACGCGCGGCGCGGGCGCGAGGTTCGCCCGCGTATAGCATTCCACCACGAGACTGATCGCGCGCGTATCCGGCAGGCGCAGCACGGCGCGGTGCGAAAGCACGGTTCCCGGCGGACATTCGGCCACCGCGCCACGCAGGCTGGCCAACCGCTGCCGCCGGAAGCCCAGAGGGGCGACGACCTTGCCGAAGGGCACGTCGGTGGTTTCGAGCGCGCGGTTCATTTCGGCGGTCAGCCGCGAAGGCACATACCAGTTGTGCGCAACCGACAGCACCCGGTTGCCGCAGACAAGGCTGACGTGCCGGTAGGCGACCGCATCTTCGGGGCCAAGACCGAGCGCTTCACGCACGGCGGGTGAGGCGGTCATCGAAGCCTGCCGGTCGGCAATGGCGCGGATGACGGGCGGCTGCGCGATCGTGCGGGCTTCGCACCATTGGCGAAGCGCCGCCGTTGCGCTGTCGTTGCTGGCAAGCGTGCGCTCGAAATCGGCAAGGCCGCGCGCGGTGCAGCCGCCAAGGATAAGCCCTGCCAGCAGGGCGGCCTCAGGGCGCAGGAGGCGCATCCTCAGGCAGGCGGCGGGCAGTGATGATCTTTACCGGCTGGGCCAGAATCTGGCCGCGCATGATCCCTTCGCCTTCGGTTTCCGAAATCGGCGCGGCGAAGATGGCGCGCACCACGTCCATGCCTTCGATCACCTGGCCGAAGGCGGCATAGCCTGCCTTGGCTTCGGGGTCGGCGGAATCGGGCTGGGCATCAAGGCCGGGCTGGTCGGATACCATGATCGAGAAATCGCCAGTGGCCGTGCCCGGCGCATAGCGGGCCATGGAAAGCGTTCCGGCCTTGTGGAGGATGCCGGTCTGGTCGGTCGGTTCATGCCGGATAGGCGCAAGATTGCGCCGGGGATCACCGCGCGTGCCCGCCTGAATGAGACCGTTGGGCTGCTCGCCCCAGTTGAGATGCATGGCGCGGTAGAAGGCCGTGCCATCGAAGCGCCGCGTTTCGGCATAGCGCACGAAATTGGTGGCGGTGGCAGGCGCGCGCTTCACGTCGACCGCTACCACGATGCGGCCTGCTTCGGTTTCGAGCGCGATGCGCACGGTATCGGGCAGGGGTGTGGTGGAAGGCGCCGGATAGGCGGGGGGTGCCGGAGCGCGAGGGGGCGCAACGCGCTTCTTTGCAGGGGCTGCCGCAACGAGCATGACGGCCAGCGGCGCAAGCAAGGAGGCCAGCAGAACAGGACGGCGGCTGAGCATGGCGTCAGATCCCTCCTGCAACCGGCGTGCGGCCAAGCGCGACAAGGCCCTCTTCCAGCGCCTTGGCAACCGCGCCGAGCGTTTCGGCGCTGACCGAGCGGATGACGAAGTTGGCGCCGGTCCGGCCTTCGCGGAAGAAGGGATAGCTGCCGATCTGGCAGTCTCCGAAAGCCTTTTCGGTTTCGCGCAGGAGATCGGCAATCTCGCTTTCGGCCACCCAGCAGCCAACCGTGGTCGACAGGAGCGGCAAGCCGCCTTCAAGCTGGCCGGTGAGGCCATCAAGCATCTGCGCCGTGATCGCCGGGACGCCCGCCATCAGGAAGACGTTGCCGATGCGGATGCCCGGCGCGCCCGAAACGCGGTTTTCGATGAGGTCTGCGCCATCGGGCACGCGCGCCATGCGCAGGCGCGCCTCGTTCAACCCGCCACGCGGCGCGTAATAGGCTTCGAGAATGGCGCGCGCCTTGGGATGGATGACCACGTCCACGCCCAGCGCTGCCGCCACGGCATCAACCGTTATGTCATCGTGCGTGGGGCCGATGCCGCCCGTGGTGAACAGGTAATCGTTGCGCACCCGCAGTGCGTTCACTGCCTCGATGATCGCTTCCATGTCATCGGGGACGACACGCACTTCGCGCAGGCGGATGCCCTGCACGCCAAGCCAGGTGGCGATCTGGGCGATGTTCTTGTCCTGCGTGCGGCCGGAGAGGATCTCGTCTCCGACCACCACCAGCGCGGCTGTCCATATGCGGGATTCGTCAGTCATCCCCTAAACGGATAGACCAAGCCCCCTTGCCGCAAAAGCGCTATTGCGCCGCGCGGACATGCTCTTTGTGCGGTCCTGTTCCGGCAACCGCAGGGCGGGCATGATCCAGTTGCAGCACGCCGTCCTCGATCGGGTCTTCGCGCATCCATGCCACATCGCGCACGTAATCCTGATTGAGCCGCCAGCGCATGTCGCTTGCGCTCTTGGGCAGGAGGTGTCGCGCCCGTTCGATGTAGCCTGAGGAGAAATCGTAGATGTTGTCCTCGTCAAGGCCGTGGTTGGGTGCCAACCGGGGCACGGCGATGTCCGCCCCTTTGGCCTTCATCGCGTTGAGCACGTCGCAGATGTAGCGCGCGTTGATGTCGGCGCGCAGGGTCCACGAGGCATTGAGATAACCGAACACCGCCGCCAGATTGGGCAGGTTCGAGAACATCACGCCCTTGTAGTAATAGCGCTCCGCGAAATCGACCGGAACGCCATCGACGCTGATCGCGATCTTGCCCGCCATGACCATCTTCAGTCCGGTTGCCGTCACGATCACGTCGGCATCGAGATGCTGGCCCGATTTCAGCAGGATGCCGGTGGCGTCGAACCGTTCGATCCGGTCGGTCACGACGCTGGCCTTGCCTGCCTTGATCGCTTCGAACAGATCGGCATCGGGCACAAGGCACAGCCGCTGTTCCCAGGGGTTGTAAGGCGGGGTGAAGGCCTTGGCGTCGTATTTGTCGCCCAGCAGCGCCTTTAGCCTCCTGGTGAGGAAGGCGCGGACCTTGTCGGGCCGGGTGCGCGCGCGCTTGTAGAAGTAGTTCTGGAGCCGCACGTTCTTGAAGCGGGTGATGCGATAGGCGAGATCTTCGGGCAGGATCCTGCGCAGGAAATTGGCCAGCCCATCCTTGGCGGGGCGGGTTGCATACCATGTCGGCGTGCGTTGCAGCATGGTGACATGGGCCGCCGTGCGGGCCATCGCGGGCACAATGGTGACTGCCGTCGCACCCGATCCGATCACGACCACGCGCTTGCCGGCATAATCGAGGTTCTCCGGCCAGAACTGCGGATGAACGATCTCGCCCCTGAACTCATCCCGTCCCGGAAACTCGGCCTCGTATGGCTTGTCGTAATCGTAGTAGCCGGAACCGAGATAGAGCCAGCGGGCGGTCATGCGGCTGCGCTGGCCGTCCTCGCTTTCCAGCGTGACGACCCACTGCGCTGCCGCGCTGTCGAAATCGGCGCTGAGCACCTTGCGGCCAAAGCGGATGTGGCGGCGGATATCGCGCTCGTCGGCAATGCGGTTGAGGTATTCGAGGATCGCGGGGCCATCGGCGATCGACTTCTCGTGCTTCCACGGTTCGAAGACGAAGCCCAGCGTATGCATGTCGGAATCGGACCGGACACCGGGATAACGGAAAAGATCCCAGGTGCCGCCGATCTGGTCGCGGCGTTCGACGATGGCATAGCTGCGATCAGGGCAAAGCATCTGCATGTGCGCGGCCATGCCGATGCCTGAAATGCCCGCGCCGACGATCAGCACATCGTGATCGGGCTTCGCCGCCCTGATGGCGGATTGCTCTGCACCCACTGCTGCTCTCCCATGTCTATTTACAGGAATGTTAGCACTTTCCCATGCGATTGCCAGAGCCTTGCGCATTTGCCAGTTATGCGGCGCATGACCATCATAGCCGCCCGTCGCTATCGCCATGGCCGTATCAGTCTTGATACGCTTGATCTGGATGGACCGCCGGAGCCGGCCCTGACGCCTGACGTATTTGACTGGATCGGGCTGCACGAACCTGATGCAGCCGAGATGGAACAGGTCCAGCGCAAGTATGGCCTGCATCCGCTGGCCGTGGAGGATGCGCTCAACCCGCGCCAGTTGCCCAAGGTGGAAGTCTATGGTTCCGGGTTGTTCGTGGTGGCGCGCACCGCGCAGTTGCAGAAGGACGAGACCGGGGCGCACGAGGAGATCACTTACGGGCAGACTGCCTTCTTCGTGGGGCCAGGTCATATTGTCAGCGTGCGCTTCGGCAGCACGCGCGCCCATCTATCGCTGCGGGCAGAGCTGGAAAGCAAGGCGGAGCGGCTGGCCGAGGGACCGGATTACGTCCTTCACGCGGTGCTCGATTTCATCGTCGATGGTTATCTGCCGCTGCTCGACCAGCTTGAGGAAATCGCGCAGGAGATGGAGGAAGCAGCGATCGACGTGTTCCCCGAACAGGCCGTGATCCGCCGCATCTTCCGCCTGCGCCGCCAGCTTCGGCGGTTCGAGCGCGTGATCGGCCCGATGGAGGAAATGTGCGCGCGGCTGGTCGAGGCCGATCTGCCCTGCATCGATCCTGCCGCCCGTATCTGGTTTCGCGATGTGCTTGACCACGTGCGCCGGGCGATGGCGCGAATGCGCGGTCTGAAGGAGACGCTGGCGACCATCGTGGAAACGGCAAGCCTGCTTGAACAGCACCGGCAGGGCGAGATGACGCGGGCGCTGGCAGCATGGGCGGCGATTCTTGCAGTGCCCACGGCGATTGCCGGGATTTATGGCATGAACTTCACGCACATGCCCGAACTGGAATGGCGCTATGGCTATTTCGCGGTCTGGGGGGTGATCCTGCTGATCTGCGGCAGTCTGTGGCTGCGGTTCCGGCGGATCGGCTGGCTGTGATGCCTATTGCCCGACGGTGAGCCGCGCTTGCGGCGGTGGCGGCTTGCGGAAGAAGGGCGCGCGCTTCAGCCAGAGACGCAGCGCTTCCCAGTGGATGGCGGCCGTCACCTTGAGGGTTGAAAGCGGATAACGCACCGCTGCATGGATGAGGCTCCGGTCGCTCAGCCCCTCGCGGCGGCCCGTGTGGACCGCCGCCATGACCGGGCCGTTCCCATCGGAAACGGTGATGCCGATGCCGATTCGCGGGCCGGGAGGCATGACGCGGAAGGCGTAGCGCAAGTCCATCGGCAGGAACGGAGATACGTGAAACGCCTTGACTGCCTGCTGGTGCAGCACGCTTGCCCCGCTTGCGCCTGCCTCTTCTGCGCGGGCAGGGATCACGTAGTTGTGACGCTCTCCGAAGGTGTTCGAAACGGCATAGATCACCGCCCGCAAGCTGCCATCGGCGCCATGGCAGAACCAGATGCTCAGGGGATTGAATGCATAGCCGAGCAGGCGGGGCATCGTCAGCAGCCGGATGGGGCCACCATCAGGCATGATGCCGGCTTCTGCCAGCAGCGCTTCGGCATGATCGCGCAGGCAGCCGTGGCGGGCGTGATCGCGGTCATGGAAGGAAACCAGATTGAAGCGGTTGTGCGAGAACAGGCGCAGCCGGGCAGCCAGTTCGCCGATCCGGTCAATATCCAGCAGGAGGTGAAACACCCGGTACCGCAGGGTGTGCACGCAGGGCCGCAGCCGCCGGTGCAGGACATTGCCGTGATAGAGCGCGGGCGGCGCGGTCATGCCGGTTCAAGCACCCGTTCCGGTGCTGGCCGGGGGAAAACGTGGATGCGGCCGGATTCGTTCTCGACCGTCCACGGGCGGCGCAGGTTGCCGAGCTGCTCTGCCACGGCAAGCCCTGCTTGCAGGCCGTCCTCGTGAAAGCCCGCGCCGAACCATGCCCCGCAGAACCACGTCCGCCGCCTGCCCTGAAGTGACCAGAGCTTGTGCTGGGCGGCACCGGCGGCGGTATCGAATACCGGGTGGTGGTAGGTGCCGCGCCAATGGACGCTTTCCGGCGCAGGCTCGGCCAGCGGGTTCAGCGTGACGAAGAGATCCTGCCCGGTGCGCAGCGGCTGGAGCCGGTTCATCCAGTATGTCACCGAAAGCTGGCGGTGGCTGTCGGGGGCGGCTCGCTCTCCTGTCGCCTTGCCTGCCCTTGGTCCATCGGCCGCGTAGTTCCACGCCGACCATACCTTGCGCCGACGCGGCATGAGGCGGGCGTCGCTGTGCAGCACGGCCTCGTTGCGGCGATAGGGGAAGGCTGAAAGGAGGCGGCGCTCCATCGCGTCGGCATCTTCCAGCATGGCCAGCGTCTGATCGGCGTGGGCGGCCATGACGACATGGTCGAACCGCTCCCAGCCAAAGCCCGCGTCGATCGCCACGCCATCGGGCAGGCGCCGCACCGCGCGCACCGGACATGACAGCCGCACCCGATCGGCAAAGGGCGCGCTGATCCGCCGCACATACTCGCGGCTGCCGCCTTCGACCGTGCGCCAGCGCGGTCGTTCGCGGAACTGGAGCAGACCGTGATTGTCGAAAAAGCGGATGAAGGCAGCAGCGGGATGGCGGGGAATGTCGGCCACGGGCGTGGACCAGATGGCCGCAGCCATGGGATAGAGATGATCGTCGCGGAAGGCTCTGCCGCAGCCCAGTCCGTCAAGATAGTCGCCAAGGCCGAGGTCGCCCATTTCGGGAAGGTCGCGCGGGGCGGCCTTGTAGAAGCGGGCAATGTCGCGCAGCATCGACCAGAAACGCGGCGAGACGAGATTGCGCTTCTGCGCGAACAGGCCGCGCGCATCGCCGGAATATTCGAGCCTGCCCCGGTCGAGCGAGACCGCGAAAGTCATCACCGTCTCGCGCGTTGGCACATCCAGATGATCGAGAAGCGCGGTGAGATTGGGGTAGGTGCGCTCGTTATAGACGATGAAGCCGGTATCCACCGGAATGACCCCTTCGGGTGCGGCCACCTCTATGGTGTTGCTGTGCCCGCCAAGCCGGTCCGCCGCCTCGAACACGGTCACGCGGTGGCGCTGCGACAGCAGCCACGCAGCAGAAAGCCCCGAAATCCCGCTGCCCACCACTGCAATGTTCAGCGCCTCGCTGCCGCTCATCCGTTTCCGTGCCCCCAAGAGTGTCCGGTCTGCCGCCACGTCCCTAACGGCACGGCAGGCGTTCAAAAGCGCTCCCGTGCTGACAGCTTGACACATCGCGACCGGCAATGCCTAGCCTTGAGTCATGCCCTTTCTTGCCTCTGCCGCCGCCCTGGTCGAACGCCTGCCCCTGCCCGATGCGCTGACCCGCGCGGGCGTGGATTTCATGTGCAACCAGCGCCGCCGGGAGATCCACCGCGAACAGCCCGCCGACAGTGCCTTTGCCGCGTGGATGACGCAGCGCCCCGTGGCCGAACACACCGATGCCGCAAACGCGCAGCACTATGAACTGCCGCCCCGGTTCTTCGAACTGAGCCTTGGGCCGAACCGCAAGTATTCGTGCTGTCTCTACCCCACCGGCACCGAGACTCTGGAACAGGCCGAACTTGCCGCGCTGGAAGCAACCGCGGACCATGCCGCACTGGCCGACGGGCAGGACATCCTGGAACTGGGCTGCGGCTGGGGTTCGCTCAGCCTGTTCATGGCGGCGCGCTTTCCCAAGGCGCGGATCACGGCGGTGTCCAATTCCCGCCCGCAGGGCGATTACATCAGGGCGCAGGCCGCCGCGCGCGGGATTACCAACTTGACCGTTCTGACCGCCGACATGAACCATTTCCGCCCTGAAGGCCGGTTCGACCGGGTGGTTTCGGTGGAGATGTTCGAGCACATGGCCAACTGGCGCGAACTGCTGGGCCGCGTGCGAAGCTGGGTCAAGCCCGAAGGCCGCCTGTTTCTCCACGTCTTCAGCCATGCGCGCTATCCCTACCGGTTCGATGCCGAGGACGGATCAAGCTGGATCGCGCAGTATTTCTTCACCGGCGGGATCATGCCAAGCCAGGGCCTGATCCGGGCGTTTTCCGACCTGTTCACGCTGGAAGCGGAATGGCGCTGGGAGGGAACGCATTACGAGCGGACCGCGCGCGACTGGCTGGCGCTCTTCGATTCCCGGACGGCCGAGATCGAACCCGTGCTGCGCGCGGTCTATGGCCGCGATACGCCCCTGTGGATGCGGCGCTGGCGGCTGTTCTATCTCGCCACGGCAGGTCTGTTCGGCAACAGCGGCGGGCGCGAGTGGGGGGTGAGCCACTGGCGCCTGAAACCCGCATAGCAGCGCGCAAGGCCGCTCCTGTCCGAAGGAGCAGGGAATCAGTCAGATACCGCAATACTGCCACCCCATAAGGGGTTTTGCGGATGGATCATGCGCAAGAAGGCATACCCGACTTAACCTAGGGCAGGGTTCGCATAACCTTTCGGGCGGGCCATGCTGAAGCGAATATCGACTGAAGAAATCAAGCTGGGAATGTTCATTCACAAGCTGGAGGGAAGCTGGTTCAGCCATCCCTTCTGGAAGCGCAGGTTCCTGCTGGATGACCCGGACATGCTGGAAGCCTTGCGCGAAAGTGCGGTGCCCGCTGTCATCATCGATACCGAGCGCGGGCTGGTGCCCGACGCGGACAAGGCGCAAGGCGCGCCGTCCGCCGCCGCGCCGCGTCCCGTGGCATCGCCCCCGCGCCTTTCCGTTGTGCCGCCGGTGCCGCAGCAGGGTTTTGCCCAGGCTGGCTTTGCCCAGGGTGCCTTTGCACGTCCGCGCGCCGCCATGCCCATGGCGCGCGAGTTCGGCCGGGCCAAGCGGGCCGCAGGCGAAGCGCTGAAGATGGTGAGCCGCACCTTCATCGAAGTGCGGCTGGGCAAGGCGATCAAGGTGCACGATGTGGAACCGGTGCTGGACGCGGTCTATGCTTCGGTCCAGCGCAATCTCTATGCCTTCAACGGGCTGCTGCGCTGCCAGAACGACAGCGAGCCGGTCTATCGTCATTCGCTGGCGGTCAGCGCCCTGATGATCGCGCTGGCCCGGCAGATGAAGCTTTCACCGCTGGAAATCCGCGATGCCGGGATGGCGGGCCTGCTGATGGACGTGGGCGTGGGGCAGCTCCCGGTCGACCTCAAGAGCGTGGGCGGCGATTACACCCTTCTGCGCGATGACCTGAAGCAGCAGCACGTGCTTCTGGGCTATACCTTCCTCAAGGCGGCGGGCGACATCCCCGATGCGGTGCTGCGCGCAGTGCTGCATCATCACGAACGGCTCGACGGCAGCGGCTATCCGCAGGGCCTGACCGCGCCGGTGATCGAGCCGCTGGGGCGCATGGCCGCCATCTGCGACACTTACGACACGCTGATTTCAGGAGGTGATGAACGCGCAAGGCTCGATCCTGCCGAGGCGATCCGCACACTGCGCGCGCAGCCCGACAAGTTCGATGAGGGCATTCTGGAACGCTTTGTCGAGGCCGTGGGGGTCTATCCCATCGGCTCGTTCGTGCGCCTGAGATCTGCCCGGCTGGCGATGGTGGTTGACGAAGACCCTGCCGAAACCGCGCTTCCGACGGTGCGCACGTTCTGGTCGCTGGCGCAGGGGAGAAAGGTGAAGGGCGAGACCATTGCCCTTGCCCAGTGCTATGGCGAGGACGCGATCGAGGGCGTGGCCGACCTTTCGGGGCTGGACCTGCCGGAGATCGGCAAGCTGCGTTCAGCCCTGCTGGCGGCCGCCTGCCGGGAAGCGCATTAGCTTCAGCCTGCGATCACGCCGTAAAGATCGTGCGCGTCGGCGTCCTCCACCAGAACCTGCGCGAAATCGCCGGGCTTCAGCGTGGCGGGAACGTTGCGCAGATAGACCGCACCATCGATTTCCGGGGCATCGGCCTGTGACCGGGCAGTGGCGCCGATGTCGCCGTCCTCGTCCGGTTCGCCAACCTCGTCGACGATGACCTTGATCGTCCGGCCCACTTTGGCGACCAGCTTCGCGGCGCTGATGGACTCGGTCCGTTCCATCAGCCGGGCGTAGCGTTCTTCCTTCACGGCTTCGGGCACGGGGTTCGGCAGATCGTTTGCGGCCGCACCCGCCACAGGTTCGAAGCGGAAGCCGCCGACGCGATCAAGCTGCGCTTCATCGAGCCACTCGAGCAGGTATTCGAAATCGGCTTCTGTCTCGCCGGGAAAGCCGACGACGAAGCTGGAGCGGATGGCGATGTCCGGGCAGACCTCGCGCCATGCCCTGATGCGGTCAAGCACCTTGGCTTCGTTGGCGGGGCGCTTCATCGCGCGCAGCACGCCGGGGCTGGCGTGCTGGAAAGGAATGTCGAGATAGGGCGTGACCAGCCCCTCGGCCATGAGCGGGATCACCGCATCGACATGCGGATAGGGATAGACATAGTGCAGGCGCACCCACGGCGTATCGCCTTCGGGCGTGCGAAGCTGGCCGAGTTCGCGGGCCAGATCGGTCATGTGGGTGCGCACCGGCCGGCCTTTCCACAGGCGTTCCTCGTGGCGCACGTCGACGCCGTAGGCCGAAGTGTCCTGGCTGATGACCAGCAGTTCCTTCGTGCCCGCGGCAACCAGCTTTTCCGCCTCGCGCAGCACGGCATCGATGCGGCGGCTGGCCAGCTTGCCGCGCAGCGAGGGGATGATGCAGAAGGTGCAGGCATGGTTGCACCCTTCCGAAATCTTCAGGTAGCTGTAGTGGCGCGGCGTCAGCTTCACGTCACCGGGTGCGGCCTGCGGGATGAGGTCGATGTATGGTCCCATCCCCGGCGGCGCGGCTTCGTGGACGGCTTCGACGACCGCTTCATACTGGTGCGCGCCGGTGACGGCGAGCACCTGCGGAAACTTCGCGCGGATGACGTCCGCCTCGTTGCCCATGCAGCCGGTCACGATGACGCGGCCGTTCTCGGCAATGGCCTCGCCGATGGCGGCAAGGCTTTCCTCCTTGGCGGAATCAAGGAAGCCGCAGGTATTGACCAGCACCACATCGGCGCCCGCATAGTCCGCGCTCATCGCATAGCCATCGGCGCGCAGGCGCGTGAGGATGCGTTCGGAATCGACCAGAGCCTTGGGGCAGCCAAGGCTGACCATGCCGACCTTGGGCGCTTCGGGGAGCACGATGGGAGAAGTGTCGCTTGCCATTACCGCGCGGCCCATAAGCCAAAACGAAGCGCGCGTCACCCTTTGCCGCGATCCGGTACGGGGAGGGCGGAACGAAGTGGCCGGGTGCGACGTTGCCAAGCGGCAAGCGCCGGGATAGCAATTGCCGGTTGCGGGGGCAGGAGCGAAAGGCGGGGATGGGTCCGGTCAACTGGATGGGTGTCGTGGTTGCAGCGCTTGCCGCACTGGCGGTGGCGGGCCTCTGGTATGGGCCGCTGTTCGGTCGGGCGCGGCTTGAGGAAGTCGGCCCCGGCCGGCTCGGCATCAGGCGTTCGCCCGCAAGGACGGCAGTGCTCACTGCCGGGCTGCTGCTGGTGACGGCGGCAATGATGGGGCACATGTTCGCGCGCGTGGGCGTGGCCACGCTTGCGGTGAAGTGGTGGCTCTATTTCATGATGTCGGGCGGGCTGGCGATTGCCTTTGTCATCCCGGCGCTGTGGACCAGCTATGCCCAGCAGCGGATCGGCATGCGGCTGGCGCTGATCGATGCGGGGTTCTGGCTGGCAGGCTACCTGGCGATGGGGCTGGCCTTCATGCTGATGGACCGGTGGGGGTAATCTCCACGATCACGTCGCCGGGCTTCAGGGATTGGGCGTCGGCTTCCCAGAAACCGATCATGCGACCTTCGCGCAGGATGCGCAGACCGCGCCCGCCGCTGGCAAGATCGGCCAGCGGACGGCCGACTTCGGCAGGATCAACCGGGCGCTCCACCAGTTGCACGCGGCCTTCGACCGAGGCCAGATCCGAAAGGTAATCGGCAACATTGGTCCCCTGCGCCGAGCCTGCCATGAGCAGGCCGGTGAAGCGCACCGGGTTGATGACCGTGGTTGCCCCTGCCTGTCGGGCGAGCACTTCGTTATCGGCAGCGCGCACCACGGTGCTGATGGGCACATCGGGCGCAAGGTGGCGCGCGGTCAGGGTGATGAGGATCGAGGTGTCGTCGCGTCCGCCGGAAACGAGGATGGCGCGCGCACGGCTGATCTGCACGTCGATCAGCGTGGCATCGCGCGTGGCATCGCCTGCCATGATGTTGCAGCCCAGCTTCGCCGCGGCTTCGAGGCGGGCCTCGTCGGGATCGATCACGACGATGCAGTGCGGCGCAATGCCGCGCGCGATCAGTTCGCTCACGGCTTCCGCCCCGGAAATGCCGAAGCCCAGCACGACGATGTGATCGGTGAGGTTCTTCTGGATCTGGGCCATGCGAAAGCGTTCCCAACTGCGCTTGATGATGAAATTGTAGGCCGTGCCGACAAAGATGAAGAGCACCGCGACCCGGATAGGGGTGACGATCACTGCCTCGATCAGGCGCGACCTGTCGCTGACCGGGGCAATGTCGCCAAAGCCGGTGGTGGTGATCGAGATCATCGTGAAATAGACGACATCGAGAAAGCTGATGTGGCCGTCGTGACTGTCGTTGAGACCGGCCCGGTCGAACCAGTGGACCAGCACCACGATCATGATGAGGCCGAAAGCCGCGCCGAGCCGCAGGACGAGGTCGGCCCAGACGGGCACTTTCACTGCCCGGCGCAGCAGGCTGCGGGGCGGTGCCGAGGGGCGACGGCGGTGACGCGTGAGGTCCATCGCGTGCTAGAGCCGGGGGGGCAGGAAAAGTTCGGGATCGCGCGGCACGTTGTTGCGGCGCACCTCGAAGTGCACGGTCGGGCGCACCGCTTCCCCGCTCCTGCCGACAAGGGCGATGCGTTCGCGCGCGGCCACCTTGTCGCCTTCCTTCACCGTCATCGTGCCGAGATAGGCATAGGCGGTGATCCACCCCCCGCCATGGTCGATCAGGATCAGCTGGCCGAAGCGTTCCGGCTCCTTGCCCGCATAGAGGACGGTTCCGGCAGCAGCGGCGCGAACCTTTGTGCCGTAATGCGCGGAAAGATCGATGCCGTTCGAGGGAATGCCCGCCACCCTTTCGCCAAAGCGGGTGACGACCGCGCCTTCGGTGGGCCATTGCATGACAGGCGCATCCGAATCGCGCGGGACAAGCGGGGGGCGCGGCGGCGGTGCCGGACGCAGCGTGGGTGCGGGACGAGGCACCGCCTTTGGCGTTTCGGCCTGTGGCACCGGTGAGGGCGCGCCAGATGTGGCAGGCACCGCAGCGGGCGGTGTTCTCGTGGGCGCGGGCGCGGCGACCGGCGCCCTCCCAGACGGGCTGGGAGAAGGTGCGGGGACGGGGCGGGGGGCGCCTTTCGGATCGGGGCGTTTCAGCACCTGTCCGATGCGGATCACATAGGGGCTGGGAATACCGTTGGCCTCGCCAAGCTCGGCCATGTCCACGCCCCAGCGCCGGGCGATGTCCGCGAAAGTGTCACCTGGCTGGACGGTATAGCTCCACGCCACGATGGGGCCGCGCGCTGACGCTTGCCCGGCAAGCGGAGGCGCAATCAGCAGCGCAGCCGCGCCAAGCAGCATCGCGGCCGCAGGACGCTTCATCCGCTGATGGGGACCAGACGGGTGATCCCGCCCATGTAGGGGTGCAGCGCTTCGGGAACGTCCACCGATCCATCCTCCTGCTGGAAGTTTTCCAAGACTGCCACCAGCGTGCGGCCAACGGCAAGCCCGGAACCGTTGAGCGTGTGGACGAACTCGGTGCCTTTCCCGCCGTCGGGCCGATAGCGGGCGTTCATCCGCCGCGCCTGAAAATCGCCGCAGTTGGAACAGGATGAAATCTCGCGGTAGGCCCCCTGTCCGGGCAGCCAGACTTCCAGGTCGTAGGTCTTGCGCGCGGTGAAGCTCATGTCGCCGGTGCACAGCAGCATCTTGCGATAGGGCAGGCCCAGCGCCTTAAGGATGCTCTCGGCGCACGCGGTCATGCGTTCGTGCTCTGCGTCCGAATCCTCAGGCCGCGTGATCGAGACCAGTTCCACCTTCTCGAACTGGTGCTGGCGGATGAAGCCGCGCGTGTCGCGTCCGGCTGCGCCTGCTTCGGAACGGAAGCAGGGGGTCAGTGCGGTCATGCGCAGGGGCAGTTCGGCCTCGGCAAGGATCTGCCCCTGCACGGCGTTGGTGAGGCTGACTTCGGCGGTCGGGATCAGCCAGCGCCGGTCGGTGGTGCGGAACAGGTCTTCGGCAAACTTGGGCAACTGGCCCGTGCCGAACACGGCCTCGTCCTTGACCAGCAGCGGCGGATTGCATTCGATGTAGCCGTTCTGGCCGGTCTGCCGATCCAGCATGAACTGCGCCAGCGCGCGGTGCAGGCGCGCCATCTGGCCTTTCAGGAAGGTGAAGCGCGCACCCGCAATCAGTGCGCCGGTTTCGAAATCAAGGCCGAGCGCAGGGCCGATGTCGGCGTGTTCGCGCGGCGTGAAGGCAAAGCTGCGCGGGGTGCCCCAGCGGCTGACTTCGGCATTTGCGGCCTCGTCCGCACCTTCGGGGACATCGGCGGCGGGCAGGTTGGGAATCGCCGCAAGCGCCGCGTTCTGGAGCGCGGTCAGCCGCCGGTCTTCCTCTTCCAGCGCGGGCAGTTCGGTTTTCAGCGCGGCGACCTCGGCTTTGAGCGCTTCGGCGGCATCCTTCTCGCCCTTGGCCATGGCGGCGCCGATGGCTTTCGATGCTTCGTTGCGGCGGGCCTGCACGTCCTGCATCCGCGTGGCCACGGTGCGGCGCTGCGCGTCCATATCGAGGATCGTGGCGGCTGCGGCCTCGACACCGCGGCGGGCAAGGGCGGCATCGAAGGCTTCGGGATTTTCGCGGATCTGGCGGATATCGTGCATGGGCGCGGCTATGCCGCCTTGATCGGGCGGTTGCAAGCAAGGCGTTTGCCTCTCAGGAGCCGGAATGATCCGGATCAGGCTTCGGGCACTGCGTCGGCGGGAAGGCGGCCCGCCGCGGCCAGATGCTGTTCGCGCAGGATCGACCAGCAGGCGAGGAACAGCCCCGCCGCAAGCGGGCCGAGCACGATCCCCGAAAAGCCGACAAGGCTGATTCCACCCAGCGTCGTGACAAGCACGATCCAGTCGGGAATGCCGGTATCGCGCCCGACGAGGATCGGGCGCAGCACGTTGTCGACCGAACTGATGACCACGAAGCCGGTGATGAGCACGAACAACCCTTGCCAGAGCGCGCCGGTTGCCAGCAGCCACAGCCCCACCGGTCCCCAGACCGCCACGGTGCCGATGACCGGAATGATCGAGAGGATTACCATCAGCACGCCGCCGAGCAAGGCCCAGGAAATGCCCGCAATCGCCAGCGTGATGCCGCCCAGCGTGCCCTGGACGATCCCCACCACGCCCGTGCCCTTGATCGTGGCGCGCACGATGCCGAGGAAACGTTCGGCCAGCCTGTCGGCGATGTCGCGTTCGATCGGCACGCTTTCGAGGATGATCTCCCCGATCCTGCGGCCATCGCGCAGGAGAAAGAACACGATGTAGAGCGCGAGCAGGAACGAGAGGACAAAGCCCAGCGCGCTGCCACCGAAGGATACGGCCTGCTGCGCGATCAGGCCGGAGCTTTCGAGGAGAAGCTTCTGCACGCGCGCCTGTATGGCCGAAAGGCTGGCCCAGCCGCTGTTGTCGATGGCGTGCTGCGCGGCGGCGGGAAGCGCTGCGTGGATGCGCGCATAGACCTTGGCCAGATCAAGCGGGTTGGCCTGAAGGAAGCTGACCAGCTGGACGGCCTCCTGCACCACCATCCACCCGATCCACAGGGCAGGTGCCAGCACGGCGCAGAAGATGATGAGCAGCGAGAGCAGCGCCGCCGGATTGCGCCGTCCTCCCAGCAGCCTCAGCATCCGTTGGTAGAGCGGCTGAAACATGACCGCTGCCAGCGCCGACCACAGCAGCGTCGTGGCAAATGGCCAGACCACGCTCGCCATGATGATGCTGACAGTGGCGAGGATCAGCAGGAAGCTGCCTTTTTGCAGGCCGCTGGTGCGGCGCGATGGCTGGCTCATTTGCAGGGTTTCCGGCAGTGCATGGCGTTTCGCGCTTCTCTGGCACGCCTCAAGGCCAATGTCGCCAGCAAAAAATGCAAGAACGCGCACGCCGTCTTTTCGGGGAGCGTCAGGTCCATGGGGATCGGCCCGGCCATAAGGCTGTTCCATCGTTTCCGGTCAGGGAAAGGATGGTGGGCGCGACAGGGATTGAACCTGTGACCCCACCCGTGTGAAGGGTGTGCTCTACCGCTGAGCTACGCGCCCGTCCGTGGCAACCGGCAAGATGGCTGCCCGACAGGGGCGCGCCTCTACGATGGTCTGCGTTGATTGACAAGTGGGGCAATCAAGATATTTGCACCGGCCATGACCGAAGAAAGCCCCTCGCCCGAAACCGCCCCTGCTGCTGCCGTTGCTGCTGCCGGGGCAGATGTGCCGCCCGATCGGCTCGCCATCAATCCGCGCAGCCCTTATTTCGATGCGGACAAGCTGCGCCGGGGCGTGGGCATCCGCTTCAAGGGCGTGGTCCGCAACAATGTCGAGGAATACTCGATATCCGAAGGCTGGGTGCGCGTGCAGGCGGGAAAGACGCTTGACCGCAAGGGCAATCCGCTGACGATCAAGCTCAATGGCCCGGTCGAGGCGTGGTACGAGGATCTGGGTGAGGACGCCCCCGTCGCCAGGGCTTGATCGCGTCGTTTCATCGCGGCAGCAGACGACCCCGCTCGCGCGTGACGAGCGCGGTGAGCCAGTCCTTGAAGGCGCGCACGCGGGCCAGATTGTGCGTGTCCTTGTGCGTGACCAGCCAGAATGAACGGGTGATGCGCTGTTCCGGCAGGACGGGGACCAGCCACTTGTCGGCATCGCCGATGAAGCACGGCAGCACGCCGATCCCGGCCCCTGCCGCAATCATGCGGTGCTGGGCGATGATCGAGGATGATCGCACGTCTGCCGACAGATCGGGTTCGATCTCGGCCAGATAGCGCAGTTCCGGTGCATAGAGCAGATCGGGGATATAGCCCACGAGGCGATGGCCATGCGCCAGTTCGGCGGCGCGCCGGGGCAATCCCTTCTGCGTCAGATAGCCGCGCGTGGCATAGAGCCTGAGCGCATAGTCCGAGAGCTTGCCCGCGATCACCGGCCCGGCGCGCGGGCGCGAAAGCGTGACGGCAATATCGGCCTCGCGCTTCGACGGGCTGAGAAAGCCCGATGACGCGACCAGATCGATGACGAGGCGCGGGTGGGCTTCCACGAAATCGCGCATCGCGGGCGCGACGATCCAGGTGCCGAACCCTTCGGAAAGACTGATGCGCAAGGTTCCGGCAATGCCGCCGCCGCCCGCGGCGGTTTCGGCAATGCGCGCGGCGGCCTGATCCATCGCTTCCACCTGCGCCAGCATGGCCTCGCCTGCTTCGGTCAGCACCTGGCCTTCGCGGGTCTGCTCGAACAAGGTGGCGCCGATGCGCTGTTCAAGGCGGCGCAACCGCCGCCCGATGGTGGTGGCATCCACGCCCATGACGGCGGCAGCGCGCGCAAGCTGCCCGGCGCGGGCCACGGCCAGGAAGGCCTGATAATCGTTCCAGTCGCTTTGCGGCATTGCGTCTGTCCAAACGCGGAGGAGGTGGCTGCAAGAATGCAGGTTAACCTCGCATATTCACCGGTTGCCTGCAATCATTCATGGGCGCATGGCGTGTTCAGGCAGTTTTGGCGAAAAGAGGAATCCCATGCGTCTGGTAGATCATTTCATCGTTGGCGGCCCCGGCGGCGCGCCCGCGCGCAAGAGCCCGATCTTCGATCCCAACAACGGCGGCGTTCAGGCCGAAGTGGCGCTGGGCACCGCGGAAACGCTGGAGCGCGCGGTGCTGGCAGCGCTCAAGGCTCAACCCGCCTGGGCCGCCACCAATCCGCAGCGCCGCGCCCGCGTGATGTTCCGCTTCAAGGAACTGGTCGAGGCGAACATGGACAGCCTTGCGCACCTGCTCTCGTCCGAACACGGCAAGGTGATTGCCGATGCCAAGGGCGACATCCAGCGCGGCCTTGAAGTGGTGGAGTTCGCCTGCGGCATCCCCCACGTGCTGAAGGGCGAATATACGCAGGGCGCCGGCCCCGGCATCGATGTCTATTCGATGCGTCAGCCCATCGGCATCGGTGCGGGCATCACCCCGTTCAACTTCCCCGGCATGATCCCCCTGTGGATGAGCGCAATCGCCATCGCCACGGGCAACGCCTTCATCATCAAGCCGTCGGAGCGCGATCCTTCGGTGCCGGTGCGCCTTGCCGAACTGTTCATCGAGGCGGGCCTTCCCGAAGGCATCTGCCAGGTCGTCCACGGTGACAAGGAAATGGTCGAAGCGATCCTCGATCACCCGGCGATCGGCGCGGTCAGCTTTGTCGGTTCATCGGACATCGCTCACTATGTCTATAACCGCGGGGTTGCCGCCGGAAAGCGCGTGCAGGCCATGGGCGGCGCCAAGAACCACGGCATCGTCATGCCCGATGCCGATCTCGATCAGGTGGTGAACGACCTGTGCGGCGCGGCCTTCGGTTCGGCCGGCGAACGCTGCATGGCGCTGCCGGTGGTCGTGCCGGTCGGCCACGATACCGCCGAGCGGCTGCGCGCCAAGCTGATCCCGGCGATCCATGCGCTCAAGGTCGGCATTTCGACCGATCCCGAAGCGCACTACGGCCCGGTGGTGACGCAGGCGCACAAGGAAAAGGTCGAAGGCTGGATCGCCAAGTGTGTCGAGGAAGGCGGCGAACTGGTCATCGACGGGCGCGGCTTCACGCTCCAGGGCCACGAGAACGGCTTCTTTGTCGGCCCGACGCTGATCGACCACGTCACCACCGACATGGACAGCTACCACAACGAGATCTTCGGCCCCGTGCTCCAGATCGTGCGCGCCGAAAACTTCGAGCAGGCGCTCGAACTGCCGAGCAAGCACCAGTATGGCAACGGCGTGGCGATCTTCACTCGCAACGGCCATGCGGCGCGCGAGTTTGCGGCAAGGGTCAACGTGGGCATGGTCGGCATCAACGTGCCGATCCCGGTGCCGGTGGCCTATCACACCTTCGGTGGCTGGAAGCGTTCCGCCTTTGGCGACACCAACCAGCACGGCATGGAAGGCGTGAAGTTCTGGACCAAGGTCAAGACCGTCACGCAGCGCTGGCCCGATGGTTCGGTGGATGGCGGCAATGCCTTCGTGATCCCGACGATGGGGTGATGGGCTGGGGGTTGATGGGCTGACGCGGTTCGAAAAGGCTTGCGGAAAGGATGGCTCCGGTGTGCGTTGCAATGCTGATCTGCAACCGCGCCGGAGTTTTCCCGATGAAGCGTTTTCTGCTTTTCGTCCCCGTCATCCTGTTCGCGCAGGCCTGCGCTGCCCCGCGGGAGGGCAGTGAACTGCCAAGGCAGGCAGAGGCGGGGGGCTGCAACGCCGATGACCTGCAATCGCATGTGGGCCACAAGGCCAGTGCCGCCAGCGGGGAAACGCTGCTTCGCCTTTCCGGTGCCCGCACCCTGCGCTGGGCACCGCCGCGTAGCGCCATGACGATGGATTACCGGGCTGACCGGCTGACGGTGGCCTATGACGATGATTACACGATTGTCCGCATTTCGTGCGGATAACGCCGGGGCGAAGGGATGGCGGGCGACAACCGCCACACATCAGTTCTAAAGGCGCGGGGCTTTTGTCTTGCGCAACGGGAAGAGAGACATGACCGATCAGTTTGGCCTTACCGAAGACCAGATCGCCATTCAGGACATGGCGCGGCGCTTTACCGCCGATGCGATCACGCCGTTTGCCGCGCAATGGGACGAAGAGCACCACTTCCCGCGCGAGACGATCAAGGCGGCTGCCGAACTGGGCTTTGCCGCGATCTATGTCAGCGAGGAATCGGGCGGCATCGGGCTGGGGCGTCTGGAAGCGGCGCTCATCATGGAAGCCATGGCCTATGGCTGTCCCACGACCAGCGCCTTCATCTCCATCCACAACATGGCCGCATGGATGATCGACAGGTTCGGCGGGGATGCGCTGAAATCGCGCTATCTCCCTGATCTCGTCACCATGGACCGCATGGCAAGCTATTGCCTGACCGAGCCGGGATCGGGTTCGGATGCGGCGGCGCTCAAGACAACCGCGCGCCGCGATGGCGACGACTACGTGCTGAACGGCACCAAGCAGTTCATTTCGGGCGGCGGGGTCAACGATGTCTATGTGGTGATGGTGCGCACCGGCGAGGACGGGCCGAAGGGCATCTCGTGCCTGGTGGTCGACAAGGACACCCCCGGTGTCAGCTTTGGCGCGCCGGAAAAGAAGCTGGGCTGGAACGCCTCGCCAACCGCGCAGGTCATCTTCGACAATGCCCGCGTGCCGGTGGCCAACCGCGTGGGCGAGGAGGGCGATGGGTTCCGGTTTGCCATGGCCGGGCTTGATGGCGGGCGTCTCAACATCGGTGCCTGCTCGCTTGGCGGGGCGCAGCGCTGCCTTGATGAAGCGGTGCAATACGTCAAGGACCGCCGCCAGTTCGGCAAGGCCATCGCGGAGTTCCAGAACACCCAGTTCGTGCTGGCCGACATGGCCACCGATCTGGAAGCCGCGCGGGCGCTGCTCTATCTGGCCGCGGCCAAGGTCACGGCCAATGCGCCCGACAAGACCCGGTTTTCCGCCATGGCCAAGAAGCTCTCGACCGACAGCGGCTCCTCGATCGTGGACCGGGCGCTCCAGATGTTCGGCGGCTATGGCTATCTGCGCGATTACCCGATCGAGCGGTTCTGGCGCGATCTGCGCGTCCACCGCATTCTTGAGGGCACCAACGAAGTCATGCGCATGATCGTGGGAAGGGACCTGCTGAAGTGACCGACGACATTCTGGTCCGGCGCGAAGGCGCAGCGGGGATCATCTCGCTCAACCGGCCAAGGGCGATCCATGCCCTCACGCTCGACATGGTGCACGCCATGACCGCGGCCTTGCTGGAATGGCGCAGCGATCCCGCCGTGGAAGTGGTGCTGATCGATCATCAGGTGGCCGCCGATGGCGATCCCAGGCTTTCGCGCGGGTTCTGTGCCGGCGGGGACATTGCCTTCCTGCGCAATTCGGCGCTCAATGACGGGGGCGTTTCGGGCCGCCGTTTCTTCCACGACGAATATCAGCTCAACCACCTGCTGATGACCTATGGCAAGCCGGTGGTGGCCTTCATGGACGGCATCACCATGGGCGGGGGCGTGGGCATTTCCGGGCCTGCAACTTGGCGCGTGGCGACCGAGAACACCAAGCTGGCCATGCCGGAAACCGGGATCGGCCTGTTTCCCGATGTGGGCGGCGGATGGTATCTTTCGCGGCTGAAGGGGCGTCTGGGCCAGTATCTGGCGCTCACCGGTGCGCGGCTTGACGGGGCGGAATGCCTCTGGGCCGGGCTTGCCACGCACTACGTGCCTGCCGCCAATCTGGCCGAGGCCAAGGCGCGCATTGCCGCCGATCCGGGTGCCATCGCGGCGATCCTGCGCGAATTGTCGGCCGTGCCGCCAGAGGCGAAGATTGCCGCCCACGCTGCCGCGATCGAGCGTCTCTTTGCCGCCAACCGCTATGAAGACATCCTCGCCGCGCTTTCCGCCGATGACAGCGACTTCGCGCGCGAGACGCTGGCAACGCTGGCCACGAAAAGCCCGCAGACCTGCAAGGTGGCGCTGCGCCAGCTTGCGACGAGCCTGACGCTGCCCGATTTTGCCGCCAACATGGCGATGGAATACCGGGTGGGCGCGCGGGTGCTGACGCTGCCCGATTTTGCCGAAGGGGTGCGCGCGGTCATCGTCGACAAGGACAATGCGCCGAAGTGGAACCCGGCCACCCCCGAAGATGTCACCGACGAACTGCTCGACCGGATCTTTGCGCCGCTGGACGCCGATGAAGAATGGAAACCGCTATGACCTTTGAAACGATCGTTGTGGAACAGAAGGGTGCCGTCACCCTCATCACGCTCAACCGTCCGCAGGCGCTCAACGCGCTCAATTCGCAGGTTCTGGCCGAACTGATCGATGCCTTTGCCGCTTTCGAGGCCGATCCTTCGCAGCGCTGCGCGGTGCTGACCGGATCGGGCGAGAAAGCCTTTGCGGCAGGGGCCGACATCAAGGAGATGGCCGACAAGCCTGCCGCCGATTTCTACAACGAGGATTTCTTCTCGAAGTGGACCAGCCATATCGTCAAGGCCACGCGCAAGCCGTGGATCGCGGCGGTCAACGGGTTTGCCCTTGGCGGCGGATGCGAACTGGCGATGATGGCCGATTTCATCATCGCTTCCGACACGGCAAAGTTCGGCCAGCCCGAAATCAAGCTGGGCGTGGCTCCCGGCATGGGCGGATCGCAGCGCCTGACGCGCGCGGTGGGCAAGGCCAAGGCGATGGACATGTGCCTGACGGGCCGCATGATGGACGCTGCCGAGGCCGAGCGTTCCGGTCTTGTCAGCCGCGTGGTGCCGCTCGCCGATCTGGTGGCCGAAGCGCTGAAAGTGGCCGAAACCATCGCCGCGATGCCGCCGATGGCCGCCGTCGCCAACAAGGAAATGGTCAACGCCGCGTTCGAGACGACGCTCGATCAGGGCCTGCTGTTCGAACGGCGCGTCTTCCAGATCCTGACCGCCACCGAGGACAAGGCCGAAGGCATGAAAGCCTTCATCGAAAAGCGTCCTGGCGTCTGGAAGGGGAAGTAAGCCCATGAAAATCGCATTCATCGGTCTTGGCAATATGGGCGGCGGCATGGCCGCAAACCTCGTCAAGGCAGGCCATGACGTTCACGCCTTCGATCTGGCGGAAGCCGCGCTGGAGCGCGCGAAGGAGAACGGCTGCACGACCTATACCTCGGTCAGGGAAGCCGTGCAGGGCGCAGATGCGGTCGTCTCGATGCTCCCCAACGGGGCCATCGTGAAGTCCGTCTATGCGGCTGACGTGATCGGCCACGCCCCCACCACGGCGCTGCTGCTCGATTGCTCGACGATCGATGTAGCCACCGCGCGCGAAGTGGCGGCGGCGGCTGCCGATGCCGGCTATGCCATGGTCGATGCGCCGGTGTCGGGCGGGATCGCGGCGGCCAATGGCGGCACGCTGACCTTCATGGTCGGCGGCAGTGACGAAGCCTTCGCACGTGCGCAACCGATCCTTGCCGCAATGGGCAAGGCGGTGATCCATGCCGGGGCCAGCGGTGCCGGGCAGGCCGCCAAGATCTGCAACAACATGCTGCTGGGCGCCTCGATGGTTGCCACGTGCGAGACATTCGCCATGGCCGAGAAGCTGGGGCTGGACCTTCAGACCTTCTACGACATTTCGTCGAAGGCATCGGGCCAGTGCTGGTCGATGACGTCATACTGCCCGGTTCCGGGCGTGGGTCCGCAGTCGCCCGCCGACAACGGGTATCAGGGCGGCTTCGCCACGGCGCTGATGCTCAAGGATCTGAAGCTGGCAATGGCCGCGGCAAAGGATGCGGGGGCGCAGGTGCCGATGGGCGCGCGCGCCGAAGAGCTTTATGCCGCCTTCGCCGAAGCGGGCAACGCGGGGCTCGATTTTTCGGCGATCATCAAGTCGCTCTGAATGCTTGCGCGCCTCCTGTGCGAACGGGGGGCGCGCCGCTTCAGCGGGTCCTTGCCGCGATGATGCGTCCGATGGGGTCATCCGCAAGCGCTGGCCTCAGGCTTGCCGGGCGGTTGGCAGCGGGCCTGGCATTGGCGGCATCGGGCCTTGCATAGCTTTGCGACAGCATTCGCCGTGCCGGTGCGCTCTTCACGTCGACTTCCGGGCGAATGCCCTTGAGGAAATCGGCACCGATCCGCGATTGCGGCAGTTCGGCCGCCTTGGCCGTCGGCGCGGCCGATTTCGCCGCAAGCAGGGTGATGCCCTTCTGCCTGCCCGGCTTTTCGGGATAGATGAAGCCGTTCACGGGCCAGGCCGTGGTGCCAAGATTGCCGATCGGCGCATACCAGACGCGCACCTGCGACCAGTCGTTCTCCGGCGAAACGTCCACCGCGCGCACATCATCCTCGATCTGCCCGCGCCGTCCGTCGATGGGCGACCAGTTGGCGTGGCGCAGCAGGACGGTGCGCGAATCGATGACCTTGCTGACCGCCGCGACATGGCCCAGTTCCATCCGGCCATAAGGAGCAAAGCTCATCACCGCACCGGGTCTGGGCCTGTGGCCACGGGCATAGCGGCCCTCTGCCTGATCCCACCAGGTTAACGCATCGCCATAGATCTGGATGCCCGATACCTGCCGCGCATAAGGAACGCACTGGAGATAGGGCAGCGATTCGCCGTCATCGGGCTGCTGCGCGGAAATGGCGGCAGAACTGCGGATTTCTGCGGCCTTCGCGCCGGTTCCCAGCAGGGCGGCGGCGCACAGGATGGCAATGCTGCTGAGCGATGTCCTCATGGGGGGCACTATCCCCCACTTTGGTTATGCCCAGCCTTTCACCCATGGTTAACGCGGGCCTAATCAATCGCCCGCACTTAAACCCGCGCTTGCGTTCACGCACGGGAGGGGTAACGGGATGGGCATGCGCCCCCAGGTCATCATCATCGGACGCCCCAACGTGGGCAAATCCACGCTGTTCAACCGTCTTGTCGGCAAGAAGCTGGCGCTGGTGGACGATCAGCCCGGCGTCACGCGGGATCGCCGCTTCGGCGATGCCAACCTGCTGGGGCTGGAGTTCACCATCGTCGATACCGCGGGCTGGGAGGATCTCGATCCCGATACCCTGCCAGGCCGGATGCGCCAGCAGACCGAAGCCTCGCTGGTGGGGGCCGATGTGGCCCTGTTCGTGATCGACGCGCGCGCAGGCGTGACCCCGCTCGACGAGGAAATCGCCCGCTACCTGCGGCAAAGCCGGGTTCCGATCGTGCTCATGGCGAACAAGGCCGAAGGCAGGGCGGGCGATCCCGGCCTTTACGACGCCTTCGCGCTCGGTTTCGGCGAACCGGTCGCCTTCTCCGCCGAACACGGACAGGGCCTGGCGGACCTGTTCGAAGCGCTGCGCCCGCATATCGAGGACAAGCAGCGTGAAGAACACGACGAGGACGGGGGCGAGGCAGAAGCGGACGAGGAGGAGTTCGATCCCGAATCCGTTCTGAAGCTCGCGATCGTCGGCCGCCCCAACGCCGGAAAATCGACGCTCATCAACAAGCTGCTGGGCGAGGATCGCCTGCTGACGGGGCCGGAAGCGGGGATCACCCGCGATTCCATCGCGATCGACTGGCAGTGGTTCGATCCCGAACGCGAAGCCTATCGCCCGGTGCGCCTGATCGACACGGCAGGGATGCGCAAGAAGGCGCAAGTGACCGACAAGCTGGAGAAGCTTTCGGTGGCCGACACGCGCCGCGCGATAGACTTCGCCGAAGTCGTCGTGCTCGTGCTCGATGCCACGCGCGGGCTTGAACATCAGGATCTCAAGATTGCCTCGATGGTGCTCGAAGAAGGACGCGCGCTCATCATCGCGATCAACAAGTGGGACGTGGCAGAGGATCCTTCGGCGCTGTTCCAGGGCATTCGCGCCGCGCTCGATGAAGGGCTGGCGCAGGTCAGGGGCGTGCCGCTGCTCGCCATTTCCGGACGCACCGGCAAGGGGCTGGACGATCTGCTCAAGGCCGCCTTCGAGATCCGCGCCGCATGGTCAAAGCGCGTGCCGACCTCGGCGCTCAACCGCTGGTTCGATGATGCGCTGGCCGCCAATCCGCCGCCCGCGCCGGGAGGGCGCCGCATCAAGCTGCGCTACATCACGCAGGCCAAGACGCGCCCGCCCGGCTTCGTCCTGTTCGGCACCCGGCTGGATCAGTTGCCCGAAAGCTATCGGCGCTACCTTGTCAACGGCATCCGCCGCGAACTGGGTTTCGATGCCGTGCCGATCCGTCTCACGCTGCGCAGCCCGAAGAACCCCTTCGCGAAATAGGATCGCCCATGCCGGACCTTGCACTGCCGCTTGATCGAGGTCTCTTGCCCCAAGGGCTGGTCGGGGCGCTGTGGCGGGGCATTCGGGGCAAGTGTCCGCGCTGCGGCGGCACGCGCCTGTTCGCACGGTTCCTGAAGCCGGTCGAGCGCTGCCGGATGTGCGCGCAGAACTGGACGCTCCACGCGGCTGATGATTTTCCGCCCTATATCGCGATCCTGCTGACCGGGCACATCATGGCCCCGGTCATTATCGAACTGGGCCTGCACACCGGCCTGCCGGGCTGGGCGATGATGCTGGCCGTGGCTGTCATGGCGGTCATGCTGCTTGGCGCCTTTCTCCAGCCCGCCAAGGGCGCGGTCATCGCGCTGCAATGGTGGCTTGGCCTTCAGGGCTTTGCCCCCGCACCCGGCAAGGCCGAAGCGGGCGGCGGCCAGCACAAGGGCTGAGGCCGCCCGCCCGCGGCGTTACAGAACTTCGAACAGCCCGGCTGCGCCCATCCCGCCGCCGACGCACATGGTGACGACGACATACTTCGCGCCGCGGCGCTTGCCCTCGATCAGGGCGTGCATGGTGCAGCGCGCACCCGTCATGCCATAGGGGTGTCCGATCGAGATCGAGCCGCCGTTTACGTTGAGCAGATCATTGGGAATGCCCAGCTTGTCGCGGCAATAGAGCACCTGCACGGCAAAGGCCTCGTTCAGTTCCCAAAGGCCGATGTCGTCCATCTTGAGGCCGAAGCGCTGCAACAGCCTGGGGATCGCAAAGACCGGGCCGATGCCCATTTCATCCGGCTCGGTCCCTGCCACCGCCATGCCGACATAGCGGCCCAGCGGGGCAAGACCGCGCTTGGCGGCAAGCGCGGCTTCCATCACCACCACGGCCGCCGATCCATCGGAAAGCTGGCTGGCATTGCCCGCCGTCACGATGCCGCCTTCGATCACGGGCTTCAGGGCCGCAAGGTTTTCCAGAGTGGTCGAGGGACGATTGCCTTCGTCCCTGGCAAGGTGGACATCCTGATAGGTGATTTCGCCGGTGTCCTTGTTCTGCACGCCCATCGAGGCATCGACCGGCACGATCTCGTCATCGAACTTTCCGGCGGCTTGTGCGGCGGCAGTGCGCTGCTGCGATTGCAGGGCGTATTCGTCGCAGGCTTCGCGGCTGATGCCATAGCGCTGGCCGACGATCTCGGCGGTTTGCAGCATCGGCATGTAGATGGCCTTGTGCATCGCCATCAGGCTCTTGTCGGGCATGACGCGCATGTCCTTGGTCTGGACGAGGCTGATCGATTCCTGTCCGCCCGCGGCCACCACGTCCATGCGGTCGATCACCACCTGCTTGGCCGCCGTGGCAATGGTCATCAGGCCCGAAGAGCACTGGCGGTCTATGCTCATGCCCGAAACCGTCACCGGAAGGCCCGCGCGCAGTGCCACCTGCCGGGCGATGTTGCCCGCCTGAGCGCCCTGTTGCAGGGCCGCGCCCCACAGCACGTCGTCAACCTCGGCCGGATCGATCCCCGCACGGGCGATCGCGGCTTCCAGCGAGAGCGCTCCCAGCGTCGCGCCGGGCGTGGCGTTGAAGGCGCCCTTGTAGGCGCGCCCGATGGGCGTGCGGGCGGCGGATACGATTACGGCGTCACGCATGGTCATGCTCCTGCTGGGATGGTGTCTTTTCAAGGGATGTGGCGGCAAGGATCGGATTGCCGCCGAAACGGTCGCGCAGTTCGCGCTTCAGAACCTTGCCGATGGGGCTGCGCGGCAGTTCGTCAACCACCTCGATCGCGGAAATGCGCTGGGTCTTGCCGAGGCGACTGTTGGCCTCGGCAAGGATCGCCTGAGGATCGGCGGCAGGATCGGCCAGAACGACAACGGCAAGCGGGGTTTCCCCCCAGGCATCGGACGGCACGCCAACCACGGCGGCCTCCTTTACCGCGCTCTGGCGGGTCAGTTCGGCTTCAAGGTCGCTGGGATAGATGTTGAACCCGCCGGAAATGATCATGTCCTTGGCGCGGTCCATCAGGATCAGGAAGCCGTCCTCGTCGAACCGGCCAATGTCGCCATGGCGGATGTAGCGCCGCCCTTCGGCGTCGAACCATTCCACTTCGCGGGTCTTGTCGAGCTTGCCATGATAGCCGTTCATCATGATCGGCGAATGGCCCACGATCTCGCCCACTTCGCCCTGAGGCAGTTCGTTGCCCGCCTCGTCGATGATCTTCATGATATGGCCGGGGGCCACCTGCCCCACGGTGTGCAGCTTGTCGGGGTGCTTGTGCGCCAGCAGGATCGTGGTGGCGCCGCCTTCGGTCATGCCGTAGCCATCGGTAAGGCCGCCGGGCCAGCGCCGAAGGACATCGGCCTTGAGCCATGCCGGAAATGGCGCGGAAGTGCACGATTTCAGCCGGTAGGACGAAAGGTCGAAGCTGTCGAAATCGGGCAGTTCCATGATGCGCCGGTATTGCACGGGCACCAGCATGGCATTGGTCACGCGTTCGCGCTCGGACAGTTCGAGGAACCGGCGCGCATCGAACTTGCGCATCAGCACCACCTTGCCGCCCGCCGTCAGCGCGGGAAGGAAACTGACCAGCGTGGTATTGGAATAGAGCGGGGTGGAACAGATCACCGCCGTATCGTCGTCATATCCCGCAACGATCGTGCGCCGGGCGTATTCGTGGCGCATCACATGGCTCTGCACGATGCCCTTGGGCGCCCCGGTCGTGCCTGAGGAATAGATGATGTTGAAGGGATCGGAAGGCGCGGGGATGCGCTCCTGCGGCCTTGCACCTTCCTCGGCCATCCACGCGCTCAGCGGCTCGCCCGCAGCGCTGTCGTCCAGCGCGATCCGCTTCACGCCTGCGGGCAGGGCCTGCCCCGCAATGCGCGCGGCGATCTCGCTGTCGAGCAGGAGCACCCGGCTGCCGCTGTCTGCCAGCATGGCCACGACGGTTTCGGGTGCTGCGGTGGAGGTAAGGGGGGCGGCCACCGCGCCTGCCCGGATCGCGCCGAGGAAGGCCAGCGCGGTCGGCACCGCGTTCATCGCGGCTATGGCAACCGGTTCATGGCTTTGCACGCCCTCGCGCTGGAGCGCGGTGGCGATGCGGTCGATCAGGGCGTCCATCTGCGCCCAGCTGACCGTGCGGTTCTCATCCGCCAGCGCCACGGCCTCGCCCCGCCGTGCGGCATGGGCGCGCAGGATCACGCTGAGCGGAGTGAAGGCGCTTTCGACGATATCCTCGATCCGCATCGCCAGTCTCCGGTTCAGATCAGCCCGTTCAGTTGAACGTCTCGCCTGCGGCGGCCTTGCGCTCCAGCAGCGGCGCAACCGGCAGGCCGTGCTTTTTCAGGCCCGCAACCACCGTATCCAGCCCGATGTGATCGGCCCAGAACATCGGGCCGCCAGTCCAGGCCGGCCAGCCATAGCCATTCAGCCAGACCGTATCGATGTCGCTCGCGCGCTGCGAGATGCCTTCCTCAAGGATCAGTGCGCCTTCGCTGATCATGGGGTAGAGCAGGCGTTCGCGGATCTCGTCCTTGTCGATCGAACGCTGGGCTTTGCCTTCCTTCGCGGCGAACTCGGCGATGATCGCCTTCACTTCGTCGGATGGGGTGCGCTGGCGGTTCTCGTCGTAGTCGTAGAAGCCCTTCTTGGTCTTCTGGCCCCAGCGGCCGACCGCGCACAGCGCATCGCGCAGGGTTTCGATGCGATTGGGATCGCGGTGCCAGCCAATGTCCACACCGGCAAGATCGGCCATCTGCCACGGCCCCATCGGGAAGCCGAACTCCAGCAGGGCCTCGTCCACTTCCCAGTAGTTCGCGCCTTCCATGATGAGCGCGTGCGCCTGCGCCTGACGCGGGGAAAGCATCCGGTTGCCGATGAAGCCGTGGCATACGCCGGAGACGACCGGCACCTTGCCGATCTTCACCGAAAGCGCCATGACCGTGGCAAGCACTTGCTTCGAGGTCTTCGCGCCGCGCACCACTTCCAGCAGCTTCATAACGTTGGCGGGCGAGAAGAAGTGCATCCCCAGAACCGATTCCGGGCGGCCGGTGACGCTGGCGATCTCGTCGATGTCGAGATAGCTCGTGTTCGAGGCAAGGATCGCGCCGGGCTTGGCGATGCCGTCGATCTTGCGGAACACGTCCTTCTTCACGTCCATGTTCTCGTAAACCGCCTCGATGATGAGGTCGGCGTCGGCCAGTGCGCCGAAATCGAGTGTCGGGGTCAGCCGGGCCATGGCCGCTTCGGCAGCGGCGGCTTCCATCTTCCCGCGCTTGACGGTGTTCTCGTAGTTCCTGCGCATGGTTGCCACGCCGCGGTCGAGCGCTTCCTGCGTCATCTCCACGATGGTCACGGGGATGCCGGCGGTCAGGAAGTTCATGGTGATGCCGCCGCCCATCGTGCCGGCACCGATCACGCCGACGCGGTTCACCGGCAGCAGCGGGGTGTCGGCAGGAATGTCGTCGATGGTGGCCGCCAGCTTGCGGGCTGCATCGATATGCTCTTTCGCGCCGGAAATGGGGTCGGACATCGCATTTGCTCCTTGAGGCTGGGGGTCAGGCGCGGCTTGTCGCCAGCGCGCCATAGATCAGCGTCTTCAACTGACGCCGGATGGGATAGATGAACGAGGGGTAGAGCTGGGTCATGAACACGGCGTGGACCTTCTCCACCGGATCGACGAAGAACGCGGTGGAGAAGATGCCGCCCCAGTAGAACTCGCCCGCCGAGCCGGGCACCAGCGCGCGCGCCGGATCGATCGTCACGCCAAAGCCCAGCCCGAAGCCCGCGCCCGCGTTGTAGGCTTCACTGAACAGCGCGCGCGAAACCTGCGTCAGGTCAGCACCGCCGGGCAGGTGGTTGGCCGTCATCAGTTGCAGGGTCTTGGGGCTGAGGATGCGCACGCCATCGGCCGCGCCACCCCCTGCCAGCATCCGGCAGAAACGGTGATAGTCCTGCGTGGTGGAAAGCAGCCCGCCGCCGCCGCTTTCAAAGCGCGGTACCCTGCGCGTTCCGGACTTCTCGGCGGGATCGAACAGTTGCGGCGGCTGCCCGGCCTTGTAGGCCCAGGCATCGGCCAGACGGTGCGCCTTGTCGTCGGGGCAATGAAATCCGGTATCGGTCATGCCCAGCGGATCGAAGATGCGGGTGCGCAGGAACTCGCCCAGGCTCATTCCCGAAAGCCGCGCCACGATCACGCCCAGCACATCGGTGCCCACCGAATAGTTCCAGCCCTGACCGGGTTCGAACTCAAGCGGGATCTGCGCCAGTTCGGCAATGAAGTGATCGTTGCCGGGAAGGCTGGCATGGCCATCAAGCCGTCCCTTGCGATAGGCCGCGTCGACATTGGTGCGGTTCTGGATGCCATAGGTCAGCCCCGACTGGTGGCTGATGAGGTCGATCATGCGCATCGGCGGGGCGGGGCGGGGCGGAAAGAAATCAACCTCGCCGCCGCCGCCGGTATAGACGCCCAGCGCCGCGAACTCCGGCAGCACGTTCGTCACCGGATCATCGAGCGCAACCTTGCCTTCCTCGACCAGCATCATGAAGGCGACCGAGGTCAGCGGCTTGGTCATCGAGGCGATGCGGAAGATCGTATCGTTTGCCAAGGGCGTGCCATCGGCCCGCGCCTTGCCGCTGGTGTGGCGATAGACCGCCTCGCCATCGCGCGCGACCAGCACGTCGTATCCCGGCAGGCGGCCCGGCGCGACATAGGTCTGGTCGAGGAACGCGCCGATCCTGTCCAGACGATCCGGTTCGAACCCCAGCGCGGCGGCATCGGCAAGCTGCATTTCGTCTGGTCTCCTCACCCGAAAATGGCCACGCTTTGCAGGCCCCGCATCACTTCCACGCCATCGGCATTCCACATGCGCAGCGTCTCGCTCGAAAAGCCGTCGGCCATGTGGTTCGAGGCTGTTTCGAGCAGCCACCAGCCATCGGTGGTTCGCGGCGCATCGCCTAGGAGGGTGAGCGACCAGTTCATCGAACTGATCGGCCCCTGACGCTCCATGGCGCGCATCGCCCCCGATGGCAGGGCATCGCCCAGCAGCACCAGTTCGCCGACCGGGTCGATGCCGCGCCTGTCCTTCAGCCGCGCCCAGCGGCGGATAGTGGCCGGGCGGGCATCGCCCTTTGCCGTCCCGCGCCGCAGATCGAGGTTGCGGATGAAGAAATCGCCTTCGGGGGCGGGGATGGGCGGTGCATCGGTCACGGGCAGCAAGGCCTGTTCCTGCCTGGCGGCGACCGCGCCGTTTGCAGGCCGCGCCGCGCCGAACATCCACAGGCTGCGGTGGGCAAGCGCGCCTTCGCACAGGATGTCGGTCTGCACCTGGGTCACGCTCCTTCCTCTGCGGATCGGGGTGACGACGATGTCAAGATCGCCGCCCACCGGTGCGATGAAGCCCACTTGCGCGCCGCGCAGCGGCGGCAGATCGGGCATGGCCCTGCGCGCGGCGGCATAGGCAAGGAACGAGGAGGCACCGCCATACATGGTGCGTCCCTGCCACCAGCCCGCTATCCCGCGCAGCGAGCAGCGCCCGTCCTTCACGGTGATGCTTTCGGCCAGTTCGCCCATGGCCGCCGGTTCGGCCAGCGTGGTCATGCGTCTGGCCCCGGAAAGGCCGCGACATGGGCGTGATGTGGGCGGACAGGTTCCTGCAATGTTCTCTCCCGGCGCTGGCGAGGGGCAGCGGCGTGCCCCCTTTTCGCGACTCTCTGGAAGAAAGTGCTAGTGGAAGTTTACGTAAAGGGAAAGGGGTGGAAATGGCTCCGGCAAGGGGCTGGCCGCGCTGACGCTACGGCATCCTCTGCCTTTGCCGGGCAGAAAATTGCTGCGGGCAGGCGATGGACGGCCGCTGCCGGGGCGTGGCTTGCAGGATCGATTCGCCCGGCGTGTTTCAGTGCACGCTTTCGCTGCTCGCGCGGCGCAGGACCGGCGCCCGCGACGCGCCGGTCGCGAACACGACAAGCAATGCATAGCAGGCCAGCGGCACAAGGAACGAGGTGAAGATGCCCGCCGCATCCGTCACGGCGCCTGCCAGTGGCGGGATCAGCGCGCCGCCGATGATGCCGGTGCACAGCAGGCCCGATGTCGCCTCCTCGCTGGCAGAGGAGCGTTCGAGCGTGAGGGTGAAGATCACCGGGAACATGATCGAATTGAACAGGCCGATGGTCAGCGCCACATACCCGGCCGAAACCCCGCCGACGAGGAACAGATAGGCGCACATCGCGGCTGCAATGGCGGCGAAAAGCGCCATGAGCCGCGCTGCCGGAAACCGTGCCAGCAGCACGGTGCCGATGGCGCGCCCCACCATCGCGCCGCCCCAGTAGAACGAGACCGCCTTGCCCGCCTGTTCCAGACTGGCGCCCCAGATCGCCCTGTCGCTCAGGTAGAAGGCCATCTGCGTGCCGATGGTCACTTCGGCGCCCACGTAGATGAAGATGGCGCCTGCCCCCAGCACGGCCCAGCGCGAGCCGAACGCCTGGCCCAGCAGCGCGCCGATCCCGCCGGTCGGCTGCGAAGGCGGTGCGGCAGCCGCGATGCGCGCGCGGTTCACCCAGAAGAACGTCAGCAGCACGATCAGCAATCCGCAGATCCAGAAATAGGCACGGTCGATCCCGGCAAGCGCCGCTTCGCGCACCTGCGGGGTCAAGGCCACGCCATCGGCCACTTCCACCCCCTTGAGGAACAGCGATGCGCCGATCGCCGGGCCAAGGAACGTGCCGAAGGAGTTGAAGGTCTGCGACAGGGTGAGGCGGAAATGGCTGCCTTCGGGCTTGCCCAGCGCGGCGGCAAGGGGGTTGGCCGCAACCTGAAGCACTGTGATGCCCGCGGCCAGCATGAACAGCCCGGCCAGAACCAGCGGGTAGGAGGCAATGTTGGCCGCCATCAGCATGACAAGGCAGGCCAGGGTCATCGTGGCCAGTGCCAGCAGGATTGCCGGAACCGCGCGCAGCCGCCCGATGATGGCGGCGGCCGGAAAGCTCATCACCCCGTAGGCAATGAAGAAGGCAAAGGCGGAAAGCTGCGCTTCCAGTGTGCTGAGCGTGAACACGCCCTTCACCGCGGCCACGAGCGGATCGATCAGCGAGGTGATGAAGCCCCATGCAAGGAACAGGACCGTTACCGCCGCAAAGGCGGCGCGCTGCGATGCCGGGGCCTGTGATGCCATTGCCTGTGATGGCTCTTGCCGGGTTGGGGCGGTCGTTCCCTGAGGGCTTGCTGGCACGTCACTCTCCTCCTCGCGGCTGCTGGCGAGCCGCTTGCATGCAATGATCGGCCCACCATTACGGGCAGCCTCACGCAGCGTGCATAGCGCGTTATGTGAACGTTTCCAAGAACCGTCTTGAGGCTGTTGCCCTCAGCCCTGCGCCATCCTTGCCGGAAGCTCGCGGCGCAGCTTTTCGATGATCCGCTGCACCTTGGGCAGAAGGTGGCGCCGCTGGGGATAGACGGCCCAGATGGGATCATCGTCGGGCTGAAACGGGGCCAGCACTTCGACCAGGGTTCCTTCCGCGATGGCGCGGCTCACATAGAACTCCGGCAACTGGCACAGGCCCATGCCCGCCACCGCCGCATCGAACACGGCCGCGCCGTTGCTGCACCGCCAGCGTCCGCGCGGTCGGATCGTGCGCGGCTCGCCGTCCACCTTGTAGCGCCACACATCCGAGGTTGCCGGGATGCATTCATGCGCATCCAGATCATCGACGGTCTGCGGTGTGCCCCGCGCGGCAAGATAGGCGGGCGCGGCGCAGGTCACGCTGCGGCGCGCGGCAATCTGGGTGCGGATCAGGCGGCTGTCGGGCAGGGTGCCGGTGCGGATCGCCAGATCATAGCCTTCCGAAACCAGTTCCACCACGCGGTTGGACAGATCGAGTTCGAGCGAAAGCTTGGGGTATTCCTGCACATAGGCCCGCACGATGGGCGCCACGAAACGTTCGCCCAGTGCGGTGGGGCAGGTGATGCGCAGATGGCCCTGCGGTTCTCCCTGAAGGTCGAGCATGGCGATGGCCTCGTCGCGCTCGGCAATCAGGCGGCGGAACTGGTCCACCAGCGTGCGCCCGGTATCGGTCAGGCTTACCGCGCGGGTGGTGCGATGGAAGAACTGCGCGCCGAGGGACTGCTCAAGCCGTGCCACCGCCCGGCTGACATGCGAGGTGGAGGTGCCCAGCCGCTTTGCCGCTGCCACGAAAGTGCCCGCATCGGCCACGGCCACCACTTCATCGATCCCGTCCCAGCGATTGCTCATTGTTCTTGTCTTGCAACAGTGTTTATCCTGTGGCCACATTTATCAGCATGGCCGCAATTATGCTATCGCGCCGCCAGATCAAGGGAGTAGATCGCCATGAAGACCCGCGCCGCCGTTGCCTTTGCGCACAAGCAGCCGCTCGAAATCGTCGAACTCGATCTGGAAGGCCCCAAGGCGGGCGAGGTTCTGGTCGAGATCATGGCCACGGGCGTGTGCCACACCGATGCCTATACGCTCGACGGTTTCGACAGCGAGGGCATATTTCCCAGCGTGCTGGGCCATGAAGGGGCCGGGATCGTGCGCGAGGTTGGCGCCGGTGTCACCTCGGTCAAGCCCGGCGATCACGTGATCCCGCTCTACACGCCCGAATGCCGCCAGTGCAAAAGCTGCCTTTCGGGCAAGACCAACCTGTGCACCGCGATCCGCGCAACGCAGGGCAAGGGGCTGATGCCCGATGGCACCAGCCGCTTTTCCTACAAGGGGCAGACCATCTATCACTACATGGGCTGCTCCACCTTCTCGAACTTCACCGTCCTGCCTGAGATCGCGGTCGCCAGGATCCGCGAGGACGCGCCGTTCCAGACCTCGTGCTACATCGGCTGCGGCGTGACCACGGGCGTTGGTGCAGTCATCAACACCGCCAAGGTGCAGGTGGGCGACAACGTGGTGGTGTTCGGTCTGGGCGGGATCGGTCTCAACGTGATCCAGGGCGCGCGGCTTGCCGGGGCCAACCGGATCATCGGCGTCGACATCAACCCGGACCGCGAGGAATGGGGCCGCCGGTTCGGCATGACCGCGTTCCTCAACAGCAAGGGCATGAGCCGCGAGGACATCGTGGCGAAGATCGTCGAGATGACCGATGGCGGCGCGGACTATACCTTCGATGCCACCGGCAACACCGAGGTCATGCGCACCGCGCTGGAAGCCTGCCATCGGGGCTGGGGCACCAGCATCATCATCGGCGTGGCCGAAGCAGGCAAGGAAATCAGCACGCGCCCGTTCCAGCTTGTCACCGGCCGCAACTGGCGCGGCACGGCCTTCGGCGGCGCCAAGGGGCGCACCGATGTGCCAAAGATCGTCGACATGTACATGACCGGCAAGATCGAGATCGACCCGATGATCACCCACGTGATGGGGCTGGAGGAAATCAACACCGCATTCGATCTGATGCACGCGGGCAAGTCGATCCGCTCGGTCGTGGTGTTCTGAGCGGCGCATGAACTGAGCTTGGCCAGGGGCCGGCCGGACAGCGTGTCCGGTCGGCCCCGTCCGTTTCACATTGCCGAAATGCCGCCGTCCAGCTTCAGTTCCGCTCCGGTCATGAAGCGGCTTTCATCGCTGGCAAGATAGAGCACGCCCGCCGCGATCTCGTCGGGTTCGCCCACGCGGCCCAGCGGGATCTGGCGGGCAAGCTTGCCCATGACCACCGCCTTTTCGAGATTGGCGTTCGTGGCAATCCCGTCGAGGATCGGCGTGTCGACGAAAGTCGGGTGAACCGAATTGCAGCGGATGTCCCACCCCCGCTTGGCGCAATAGAGCGCGACCGACTTGGTCAGCATCCACACCGCGGCCTTGCTGGCGTTGTAGCCGGGCATGGTGTCCGATGCGATGAGGCCGGCGATCGAACTGATGTTGATGATCGAGGCGGGCTGGCTGTCGCGCAGCAGCGGCAGAGCCTTCTGGCAGCCGAGGAACACCGAATCGACATTGATGGCAAAGCCCCGGTGCCATTCCTCCAGCGTGCAGGTCTCGATATTGCCGCGCACGCCCACGCCCGCGTTGTTGACCAGAACCGACAAGCCGCCAAGCTTCTCGGCAGCCGCGGCGATGGCCCTGTCCCAGTCATCGGCGCTGGTCACGTCGTGGCGCAGGGCAAAGGCGGCGGTGCTGCCCAGTTCGGCGTTGATGGCATCGGCCTGTTCTGCGGCACCGTCGCCGTTGATGTCGGTCAGCAGCACGCTTGCTCCTTCGCGCGCCAGCAGCCGCGCGTGCGCCGCGCCCAGCCCCTGCGCCGCGCCCGTCACCAGCGCCTTCTTGCCCTGAACCCTGCCCATCGCTTGATCTCCCGCTTACCGTTTGCGTCAACCAAGCAAGTTGCGCGGCAGGAGGCAAGTGCCGCGAGATGTCAGGCCATGAAGCGCGGGGCGAGCAGCATCAGCATCCGCACGTCGATGGCATGGCCTTCGGCACGCCTTGCCGCGAGAAATTGCTCGATTTCCGTAAGGGCAACCCGGTGCACGGTAATGCCTTCGCCTTCCACGCCGCCGCCTTCGGAAACTTTTTCAAGGTCATGCGCGCGAAACAGGGTGAAGGCTTCCGTCACCATGCCCGGCGAGGAATGATATTCGCCGAGCGACTCGATCCTTCCGGCCCGGTAGCCGGTTTCCTCTTCCAGTTCGCGCAGGGCCGCGCTCGCGGCGTCCTCGTGTTCGGCGCCCGCCTCGTCGCCGATCAGCCCGGCGGGCAGTTCGATGCAGGGACGGCCCAGCGGCACGCGGAACTGTTCGACAAGGATCACGTGGCCCTCGTCGATCGCGAGGATCACCGCCGCCTTGATGTTGCGGTTGCGCGAGACATATTCCCACCGCCCCCGCGTCTTGGCGACGATGAAGCGGCCCTGCCAGCGCACGATCTCCGGATGGTCCCGGTATTCCTCCTCAAGGCTCATAGCTCGATCAACCTGTCCGGCAATTCGTTGCTGTCGTCGTGCGCGCGCGGGAAATGCTCGGCCAGAACCTTGCCCACTTCCGCCACCGCGCCGACGATGCCTTCGGCGATCTCTCCCCGGCGCAGCGGGTCGATCATCGCCTTCATCGCATGGCCCCATGTTTCCGGCGGCACCTTTGCCGCGATCGCGGTATCGGCGATGATCTCGGCATGATGCTCGTCGAGGCTGACATAGATCAGCACGCCGGTGTGCCCGGTCGTGCGGCTTTCCGCGCCGATGCGGAAGCATGACATGGCGCGCGCGCGGGTGCGGGCATTGCGCACCCGGCGCGGGGTCAGCCACAGGCCAAGCGGGGTCAGGCGCGCAATCAGATAGACGCTTGCGAACTTGAGCGTCGCCACGCTCAGCGCCAGCCCGATCAGCGCGCGCGGTGTCCATTCGAAGGCCCACAGGCCCAGCACGCGCTCTGCCAGCGGCAGAAAGAAGCCGGGCGCGATCTCCAGCACGGAAAGCGCGGCGAACGCCGCCAGCGCCGCCCAGATCAGGGCAATGTCATGATAGCTGTCCGAGCGCCGGGTCACGATCGTCACGATCTCGCCGGAGGTTTCCGCCTCGGCGGCGGCCACGGCGTCGCTCACCAGCTTGTGGTCGGCCTCGGTCATTGCGATGCGTGTCACCTCTGTCCTGCCCTACCAGTCGCCAGAGGCGCCGCCGCCCCCGGAATCGCCGCCGCCGAACCCGCCGAAGCCCCCGAATCCGCCGCCGCCACCGCCCCAGTCGGAGCCGCCGCCCCAGCCGCCGGAACGGCGGTTGTCGGATGCGGCGCGGGCGATTTCGCTTATGCCCCACAGCACGATTCCGGGATCGATGCCGCTCTTGCGCGCCACGTGGCCGCGCCCGCGCCGACCGAACACGAGCATGAACATCACGATGATGAACACCCAGAAAAATGCGCTGGCAATGACCGAGTCTTCCTCCCCGCTCCCGCGCCTGGCCGCCGCTTCCGCAATCGCCTTGGCGTCGGCAGGATTGCGGCTGAGCTGGGCCAGGATCTGCTCCACCCCTGCGCTGATCCCGCCCGCATAATCGCCTTCCTTGAAACGCGGGGTGACGGCGCCCGAAAGGATGCGCCCGGCCAGCGCATCGGGCAGATATTCCTCAAGCCCGAAGCCGACTTCGATCCGCACCTTGCGTTCGTTGGGGGCGATCAGGAACAGCAGGCCCTGATCGGTCTTCTCGCCGCCGATGCCCCAGGCGCGGAACAGGGCGTTGGCATAGCCTTCCACGTCCTGATCATCCAACGAGGCAACCGTTGCCACCACCACGGCGCGCCCGGTTTCGGCGTTGTAGGCCGAAAGGCGCTGCGCCAGGGCTGCTTCCTCCGCGTCGGGAATGATGCCTGCCTGATCCAGCACCGGGCCTTGCGGGCGCGCGGGCATTGCGGCGTTTGCCGCACTCGCGAACAGCAGGAGCAGCAGCGCAAAGGTGTGCCACGCCGCCCGCAGGGGGCGCGTCATCGGCATGTCACTGGCCCGCTGCCGGAGCCGCCGGAGCATTCATGTCGAAGTTGACGGTGGGAGCCACTTCCGAACCGGCCGCAGCCTTGAACGGCACCATGGGCTTGGCACCGTGGATCAGCTTGGCCCCGATGGCATCGGGGAAGGTGCGGATCGTGGTGTTGTAGGCCTGCACCGCCTCGTTGTAGCGGGTGCGGGCCACATTGATGCGGTTTTCCGTGCCTTCAAGCTGCACCATCAGATCGGCGAAGCGCGCCTGGCTTTGCAGCTGCGGATAGTTTTCCACCACCGTGCGAAGCTGGCCCAGAGCCTGCGTCAGCTGGTTCTGGGCGTTCTGGAACTTCTCGAACTCGGCCGGATTGGAAAGATCATCGGTGGTGATGTTGATCGAGGTGGCGCGGGCGCGCGCTTCGGTCACGTTCGTCAGGATCTGCGTTTCCGATGCGGCCGCGCCCTTGGCCGTGGCGACAAGGTTCGGGATCAGGTCGGCGCGGCGCTGATAGGCGCTTTCCACGTCGGCCCAGCGTGCCTTGGCCTCTTCCTCGGCGGCCGGGACGGAGTTGATCCCGCAGGCCGAAAGGCTGGCAGCGGCAACAGTGGCAAAGGCAACTTGGCTGAAACGGAGTGCGGCCATCGGCAAAACATCCTTCCTGCTTGCGACCGCAGGTGCGGTCATCGTGTGCTCAGACATAGAGCCAGTCCGTTACGGTTCAAGTATCTGCACGGTTGCAAAAGATTCCGGCTTGCCGTGATCCGCGCCCCCCGCTTAGCTGCGTTCTGGTCGTATGGTTAATGCATCGGGGGAAAACATGGGCATGATTGGCGAGTTCAAGACCTTTATTGCGCGCGGAAACGTGCTCGATCTTGCAGTCGGTGTGATTATCGGCGCGGCCTTCGGCAAGATCGTTTCGTCGCTGACCGACGATGTCATCATGCCGGTCATCAGTGCGGTGACGGGGGGCATCGATTTCAGTCAGAAGTTCGTGGTGCTGGGCAGCATCCCGGCCGACTACAAGGGCGAGATGACCTATGCCGCGCTCAAGGAAGCGGGCGTTGCCTTGCTGGGCTGGGGCTCGTTCATCACGGCGATCATCAACTTCCTGATCCTTGCCTTCGTGATCTTCCTGATCGTGCGGCAGGCCAACAAGCTGATGCCGCCGCCCGCTGATGCACCTGCGGGGCCGAGCGAGGTGGACCTGCTGACGGAAATCCGCGACGCGCTTAAGAAATAGGCGCGATGGAAACAGGCGCAAACGGGTTGATCCGCGGCGCCGGATCGGAACCAACGGGGGCGGGGGTGATCTCCGCCCCTTTTCATTTGGCGCGCAGTGCCTATATGCGGTTGTGCCGGTTTCGACCGGCTATGACGATAAACTGCGGCGTGCAATAGGCGCAGCGGACCCGGGGGCGGTACCCGGCGGCTCCACCATCACCACCGGCTGGAACAGGCCGGGCCTTGTTGTCGCAAGGGTGTTGATGGGGCCGAACTAGGATCGACGTGTGTTGAAAAGCGCTGTTTTCGTCCGGGCTGAGTAACCCGTTAAAGGCTCAAAACTCACAAGTGCCAACGACAACGAAGCACTTGCTCTCGCTGCATAATTCTAGGGGCTAACGCCCTGACGTTATAAAGCGAAAGCACGGTTCGGACCGAACCGGGTAACAGAATCGGAAACCGGGGGCTGGGGGCGAGCCTAGCAACAGAATCGCCCCACCTGCGCCGCGCCGTCCGCGCGGCAAGCGCCAGCCATCTTCCCTGCCATCACCCTTCTTGCGAAGCGGACATGTCCTTGAGCTGCTTTTCCATGCGGAGCGCGTCGAGGATCTTGGCGCCTGCGATGAACACCGCGCCCGTTGCGGCCAGAAACAGCAGCTTGCCGCCGATGCCGGGATACTGCGTCAGGTATGCCTGTCCGCGCTCGACCGCGCCCAGCGAGATCGCATAGATCACCGCATAGGCTTCGAAGCGGGTCTTGATGACAAACAGGCGACCAAACTTTCGCAGCATCCGGGTTCTCATCCTCTTTTGCAGACAAACGCTGCAACGATCATGCCAGTTCCTGCTTTGCTGGCTTGTTGCTGGTTAACCCCGTTTTCACTGTAAAGTGAAGCGACAAGCACAGCGCAAGCGCGGGCCGCGTCCCCTTTCGGAACAGTCTCCGGCCCGCCCAGTCCCCAGTTCGTCCAGGGCGTCAAGTTCGCTCAGGCCAGCTCTTCAAGCGCAAGGGCCGAAAGCAGTGCGGCACGCGCGGCGATGACGGTCCGCGCCAGGGCGGGACTGCCGATATCGGCCGGGTCGATCTGTTCGGGCCAGTGCCCTGCCACCACCGCTTCGATCGCGGCAATCTTCGCCTGGTCGAGCAGGAAGCGCGGATCGACCGTGGCCGGATCGGCCACCACCCGCAGGCGCAGGCATGCAGGCCCGCCGCCATTGGCCATCGACTGGCGCACATCCACCGGCATGACCCGGCGGATCGGTCCGTTCGCGGCCAGATGTCCTTCCAGCCAGGAGCGCACCGATGGCGTTTCCCATGCTTCGAGAGGGATCACGAGGCCCATCTCGCCCGATGGCAGGGTCAGCAGCTGGGCGTTGAACAGATAGCTGCGGATGGCATCGGCAAGGCTTACCGCACTGGCGGGCACCACCACGATTTCGGCTTCGGGCAGGCGCTGCATGATCGCGGCATAGGTGCCTTCGGGATCGGCAAAGGCCAGTTCGTGCGTGAAGAGCACGCGCTCGTTCGTCACGGCTACCACGTCGTTGTGAAATGCGCCTGCGGCAATCGCATCGGGGGATTGCTCCACAAACAGGCAGCGCGCCGGATCAAGCCCGTGGAGGCGCGCCACGGCGCGGCTTGCCTGTTCATGCTGGCGCGCCGGAAAGGCGCCGCCGCTGGTGCCATAGACGAAGATTTCCAGCCCCGGCGCATCATGGCGGGCGCACAGGCGCATGTGGTTGGCCGCGCCTTCATCGCCGAAGCAGGCAGGAACCGCATCGTGGACGGCAAAATGCGCCGTGTCGGCAAAGGCCAGCCGCAACTGGCGCACGGTATCTGCCCATTCGTGCGAGCGGTGCGGCATGGTGACAAGATTGGCCGCGGTCAGATGGCAGCGGCCGTCTGCCGTATCGGGCGCGGGGCTGACAGTGGCGGCATTGGCGGTCCACATCGACGATGCCGACCATGCCGCCGCGCGCAGGCGGCGCTGGGCCGTATCCGCCTCGTCAATCGCATCAAGGCCCATGGCCGCAAGAAATGCCGGATTGGGCCGGGGCAGCGGGACCAGCAGGCCCTGCACCAGCCCAAGGCCAAGGTTGTGCCGCATCTTGCCAAGCCCCTGAAGCGCGGCCGCGCGGGGATGGGAAACCTCGCCCGCGTTGCTGGCCGAGGCGAGATTGCCGAGGCTGAGACCCGCATAGTTGTGGCTGGGGCCGACAAGGCCGTCGAAGTTGATTTCTGCAAGCGGCATGGGCTTCCTTCTAGCGTTCCACGAACCAGACCGGATCGCCCGTCCTGACGCCCAGCATGGCGGCAGCCACCGGGTCGATCGTCAGGCCGTCGGGCGTTGTGGCGATTTCGGCAAAGGCGCAGCGGAAATCGGCCAGCCGTCCTGCCGCCACCAGCGCCCTTGCGGCGGGGCCATCGCCTTCCGGCGCGCGGACGTGGGCCACGGGCATTTCCCTGGCCTCGCTGATCGAACGCACCTTGTCGGTGCGGGCGGTCATGGTCGGGCCGCCATCGAAGATGTCGACGTAGCCTTCGTAGGCAAAGCCTTCTTCCTCCAGCATCCGCATTGCCGCGCGGCCCGAAGGGTGGGGCAGGCCGATGGCCGAGCGCGCGCTTTCAGGCAGCATGGCGACATAGACGGGGTGCTTGGGCATGAGATCGGCAATGAACTGGTTGCCGTTTATCGCATTGAAATAATCGGCTTCCTGAAAGCTCATGCCGAAGAAGCGGCCCGCCACGCCGTCCCAGAAGGGCGATCCGCCGCGTTCATCGATCACCCCGCGCAGTTCGGCCAGAATGCGTTCGCCAAAGCGCTGGCGGTGCATGGCGATGAAGAGATAGCGGCTGCGCGCAAGCAGCAGCCCCAGACCGCCTGCGCGCTCGTTCGGGTGGAGGAAGAGGCCGCCGACCTCGCTTGACCCTTCGAGATCGGTGACGAGGTTCAGCATTTCGGCGCGGAAGGTGCGGCCCAGTTCCTTGGAATGCTGGGTGAGCGTGGCGATCCGGTAGGAATAGAAAGGCCACTGGTGGCCGACGCTGGTGAAGATCTGGGCGGTGCCGCGCACTTCCCCGGTTTGCGCATTTTCCAGAATGAAAACAAACAGTTCATCGCGCGGATGGTGCGAGTCTGCGGCATCGGTCGTGGCGAAGGCATCGGCCGCGCGGGCCAGTTTTGCCGACAGCGCGCGGCGATCGGGGGGCAGGTTGGTGAAGCCGCCACCGGCGAGCTTGGCCATTTCATATAGCGCTTGCAGATCGGCGGTGCGCGCCGCGCGTATGCGGAAAGTCATTGATTTCCCCCGGAAAGACGATGCAGGACCAGCGCCGAAAGCGCCGCGCGTTCGGCCAGCGAAGGCACGATCAGGAACTCCCGGTCCGAATGGATCGCCCCGCCGCGCACGCCCATGGTATCGACCACGGGAACCCCGCAGGCGGCAATGTTGTTGCCATCGCAGACCCCGCCCGATGCCTGCCAGCGCACCGGCTGACCCAGCGCCTCGCCGCATTCGCGGACCAAGGCGAACAGGGATTTTGCCTGTTCCGTCAGTGGTTTGGGAGGCCGTGTCAGCCCGCCGTGGAGGTGCACCGAGACTTCGTGCACCTTTTCGAGGTTTTCGACCAGCTTTGCGAGGTTTTCGGCCAGGTCGGCGGCAAGTTCGGCCGAAGCGGGCCGCACATTGAAGCGCAGGACCGCAAGATCGGGAACGACGTTGCTGGCGCTGCCCCCGTCGATCCGTGCCGGGTTGACCGTCAGCCCTTCGCGCTCAAGCGCCTTGAGCCGGAGCGCGAGGTCGGAAGCGGCGAGAATCGCGTTGCGCCCTTCGTGGGGATTGCGCCCGGCGTGGGCCGAGCGGCCGCGGATGACGGCGGCGTAGTTGCCGCTGCCGGGCCGCTGGGCGGCAAGCGTGCCATCGGGCAGGGCGGACGGTTCGTAGGTGAGGGCGGCGGCCTTGCCGCGCGCCAGTTCGGCGATGAGCGGCGCGGAGGCGAGGCTGCCGGTTTCCTCATCCGAATTGATGAGCACGTCATAGCCGATGCCAGCGGCGACGGGGCTGGCCTCGAAGGCACAGAGCGCGGCGAGGATCACCGCGATGCCGCCCTTCATGTCGGCAACGCCGGGGCCGTTCAGCGTCCGGGCATCGAGCCATTGCAGCGACTGGAAGGGATGATCGGGACCGAACACGGTGTCCATGTGCCCGGTGAGGAGATAGCGGCGCGGGGCATCGGGGCGCACCGAGAGGACGAGATGTGCGCCATTGGCGGTTTCATGCCCGGTGCCATCGGGCGCGATGGTGCGCACCGGGGCAGGATCGGCCTTGCGGATCGCGCCGGGCAGGACGGCGAAGGCATCGGCCAGCATGTCCCACTGCCGGGCAAGGCCGGGCAGGTTGCCGGTGCCGGTGTTGACCGCGCACCAGCGCTGGACATGGGCAAGCATGGCGGCGGCATCGATCGTATCGATCAGGCCGCGTTCGGTGGAGGAAAGCTGTTGCATCTGCAACCAGCTTAGCCGCAGGGCGGCGCGGGGTGAACCCCCCGGTGCGGGCAGGGCCAACTTTCGTATTGTTGCCAAGCCCTTTGAAAGCGGGCATAGCGCGAGGCGTTCCTCCCCAGGTTCACCGGATTCGGCGCAGGCGGCCCGTGGCTGCGTGCGCAATTCATGTGAGCGTATGGACATGGGAACTATGAACGGACGTATCGAGCGCCACGGCCTGCTGGTTGACGCGGGCCTTGCCACATTCATCGACAGCCAGGTGCTGGAGCCGCTGGGCCTTGGGCCGGATGCGTTCTGGCAGGGCTTTGCCGCGCTGGCGGGCCGTTTCACCCCCGTGAACCGCGCGCTTCTGGCCAGGCGCGACGCGATGCAGGCGGCCATCGACGACTGGCACCGCGCGCGGGCGGGCAAGCCCATCGACATGGCCGAATACCGGGCCTTCCTGACGCAGATCGGCTATCTTGTGCCGGAGCCGGAAGATTTCCTGATCGGCACGGCCAATGTCGATCCCGAAATTGCCACGATGGCCGGGCCGCAACTGGTGGTGCCGGTGCTGAACGACCGTTTCGTGCTGAATGCCGCCAATGCGCGCTGGGGCAGCCTTTACGATGCCTTCTATGGCACCGATGCGCTGGATGCACCGCCTGCACGGCCCGGCGGCTATGACAAGGCGCGGGGTGCCGCAGTGGTGGCGGCGGGCCGCGCGTTTCTGGATGCGACCTTCCCTCTGGCGGGCGCAAGCTGGAGCGACTGGGACGGCGCGGGCGATCCGCCGCTGGCCGATCCGGCGCAACTGGCAGGCCGCAGATCGGGCGGGCTGCTGCTGGCCAACAACGGGCTGCACGTGGAAGTGGTGCTGGACCGCAGCCATCCGGTGGGCGCGGACGACAAGGCGGGCATTGCCGATATCGTGATGGAAGCGGCGCTGACGACCATCGTGGATCTGGAAGATTCGGTGGCGGCGGTCGATGCCGAGGACAAGCTGCTGGCCTATCGCAACTGGCTGGGCCTGATGCGCGGCGATCTGGCGGCCAGTTTCGAGAAGGGCGGCCTGACGCTGACGCGCACGCTGGAGGCGGACCGCGAATGGACCGCGACGAGCGGCGCACCCATGGTGCTGCCGGGCCGCAGCCTGCTGTTCGTGCGCAACGTGGGCCACCTGATGACCAACCCGGCGATCCTGCTGCCCGATGGCGGCGAAATCCCCGAAGGAATCATGGACGCGGTGATTACGACGGCGATTGCCTGCCACGATCTGAAGGGGCTGGGCCGTTATCGCAACAGCCGCGCGGGGAGCGTCTATATCGTCAAGCCCAAGATGCACGGGCCGGAGGAATGCGCCTTTGCCAACGACCTGTTCGATGCGGTGGAAGACCTGCTGGGCCTTGCCCGCCACACGGTGAAGGTGGGCGTGATGGACGAGGAACGCCGCACATCGGCCAACCTTGCCGCGTGCATCCACGCGGTGAAGGACCGGGTGGTGTTCATCAACACGGGCTTCCTTGACCGCACCGGCGACGAGATTCACACATCGATGCAGGCTGGCCCGATGATCCGCAAGGGCGCGATCAAGGGTTCGGGCTGGATCGCGGCCTATGAAAAGCGCAACGTGTGCATCGGGTTGCGCCACGGGCTTTCGGGCAAGGCGCAGATCGGCAAGGGCATGTGGGCCGCCCCCGACATGATGCGCGACATGCTGGAACAGAAGGTGGCGCACCCCAGGACGGGCGCCAATACCGCCTGGGTGCCTTCGCCCACGGCCGCGACGCTTCATGCCATGCATTATCATCAGGTGCCGGTCTTTGCGCTGCGTGAAGAGGTGGCGAAGGAGCCGGTGCCGGGCCTTGACGCGCTGCTGGCAATCCCGCTGGCCGAAGGGACCAACTGGTCTGCCGAGGAAGTGCGCGAGGAGCTGGACAACAATGCGCAAGGGCTGCTGGGCTATGTCGTGCGCTGGATCGACCAGGGGGTTGGCTGTTCCAAGGTGCCCGACATCAACGACGTGGGCCTGATGGAAGACCGTGCGACCTTGCGCATTTCCAGCCAGCACATGGCCAACTGGCTGCTGCACGGGGTGGCCAGCGCCGAGCAGGTGATGGACAGCCTCAAGCGCATGGCCGCCAAGGTGGACGCGCAGAACGCGGGCGATCCGGCCTATGAGCCGATGGCGGGACGCTGGGAGGAAAGTTTTGCCTTCCGCGCGGCCTGCGATCTGGTGTTCAAGGGCGTGGAGCAGCCCAACGGCTATACCGAGCCGTTGCTGCACGCATGGCGGCTGAAAAAGAAGGCGGCCATGGCAAAAGTGGCCGAGCCGGCCTGAGCGATACGGGGCGGGCCTTGCGGGCCTGCCCCTATTTCGTGAGCACCCGCGCGATCGCCACGAACTCTTCAACGTCAAGTGTTTCGGCGCGGCGCTGCGGATCGATGCCGAGCGCATCAAGCGCAGCGAGCGCGCCGGGCAGGCCCTTGAGCGACTGGCGCAGCATCTTGCGGCGCTGGCCGAAGGCGGCTTCGGTGACACGTTCGAGCATCCGCGCCGAAACGCCCGCAGGCATGGCGGCCGGTTCCACATGGACGATGGCGGACATGACCTTGGGCGGGGGCGTGAAGGCGCTGCGGTGGACCTTCATGGCAATGCGGGGCGAAGAACGCCACTGCGCCAGCACGGCAAGGCGGCCATAGGCATCGGTGCCGGGCCGGGCGACGATGCGTTCGGCCACTTCAAGCTGGAACATCAGCGTAAGCGATTTCCACCGGGGCGGCCAGTCCTGCCCAGAAAGCCAGCCGGTGAAGAGCTGCGTGCCGACATTGTAGGGCAGGTTCGCGGCCACGTGCCAGGGCGCATCGAACAGGGTTTCGGGCGCGATTTGCGTGGCATCGCCTTCGATCACCGTCAGCTTGCCGGGAAAGGCTTCGGCCAGTTCGGCAAGGGCGGGCAGGCAGCGCCGGTCCATTTCGATGGCGGTGACGTTGGCGCCCGCGCGCAGCAGGGCGCGCGTGAGGCCGCCGGGACCGGGGCCGACTTCGAGCACGTTTTCCCCCTTGAGGCTGCCGGGCACGCGGGCGATGCGATCGAGCAGGAGTTCATCGAACAGGAAGTTCTGGCCCAGCGCCTTGGTGGCGAAAAGGCCGTGGCGATTGACGACATCGCGCAAGGGCGGGAGTTGGGGGGCCGAAAGGCCAGAGGCCGGGAGATTGGGGGCCGGGAGATCAGGAGGCGGAAGATCGCTCATCCCTGCGCCCTTCGTGCGGCGCATTCGCCCGCCATGCGCAGCGCCGCAACCGTCGGGCCGACGCGCGCCGTGCCGGTTCCGGCAATGCCGAAAGCGGTGCCGTGATCGGGCGAAGTGCGCACGATCGGCAGGCCCAGCGTGACATTGACCCCTTCATCGAAATCGAGCGCCTTCAGGGGAATGAGCGCCTGATCGTGATACATGCAGATGGCCGCATCGTAGCGCTCGCGCGCCTGTGCATGAAACATCGTATCGGGGGGCAGGGGGCCGAAGGCATCGATCCCGGCATCGCGCAGCATGGCCACGGCGGGGGCGACGATGGTGGCATCCTCGGCGCCCATGCGCCCGTCCTCGCCGGCGTGGGGGTTCAGCCCCGCCACGGCAAGGCGCGGGGCGGGAATGCCGAAATCGCGCACCAGCGCGGCGGCGCTGATGGCCGCGCGCCTGCGGATGAGATCGGGCGTGAGCAGGCCGGGCACTTCGCGCAAGGCGACGTGGACAGTGACGGGCACGACCCGCAGGCTTGGCCCGGCCAGCATCATCACCGCATCTTCGGGCGCGATGGCGCAGGCCTCGGCCACGAACTCGGTCTGTCCGGGATGGGCAAAGCCGATGCGGGCAAGGCGGCTCTTGGCGATGGGGCCGGTGACGAGCGCGGATGCCGCGCCTTCGCGCACCAGCCGGGTGGCGGTGGCGAGCGCCCGGAGCGCGAGCGCGGCGCCGGCATCATCGGGCGCGCCGGGGGCATAGGGCAGATCGCCCAGATCGAGGACGGGAAGCGCAGCGCCGAAGCAGGCGGCGGCCTGTTCCGCAGCGGTGATCGCCTGCACCGGAACGGTGATGCCGCGCCGGTGGGCGGCCTGTTCGACCACGCGGGCCGAGCCGACGACGAAGAAGGGCGCAAGGGCTTCGGCATCGCTCAGCGCCCAGGCGGCGGCGGCAAGTTCGGGGCCGACGCCGGCGGGATCGCCGATGGAAAGGGCCAGGGGGGGCAGCATGGCGCGCAGCCTAGGCGCTTGCCGCCGCGCTGGCGAGCATTTCGAGCGCGGGCACCAGTTCGTCGAAATGGTCGATCACGGCATCGGCGCCCAGTTGGTGCGCGGGCAGATCGTTGAAGCCGAAACGCACCGCCACCACCGGCAGGCCCGCATTGCGCGCCGCGCCGACATCGAACGTGGTATCGCCCACGAAAGCCGCCGGGCCGCCGCCGCAGCGCCGCACCATTTCGTGCAGCATGTCGGGCCGGGGCTTGGATGTGCCGGGGCCGAGCGTATCGCCGCCGATCACGCAGGCGAAGC
>JBKBKD010000054.1:0-7818 GCA_046294595.1 Novosphingobium sp. | reverse complement strand
TGGGGGCGCGCACGATTCTGCTCGACCGGCTGCGCCGGATCGGAAGCGGATGACGGGAACGCACGAAGGGGTTGTTCATGAAGATTGCGGTTCTGCCGGGTGACGGCATCGGTCCCGAAGTGACGCGCGAGGCCGTGCGCGTGATCGAGGCGCTCGGCATCGAGGGCATCGAAATGACCGAGGCCCTTGTCGGCGGAGCGGCCTGGAAGGCAGGCGGCCATCCCCTTCCGCCCGAAACGCTGGCCGTGGCGGAAGCATCGGACGCGATCCTGTTCGGCGCGGTGGGCGATCCCGATTGCGACGCGCTGGAGCGGCATCTGCGCCCGGAACAGGCGATCCTCGGCCTGCGCAAGGCGCTGACCCTGTTTGCCAATCTGCGCCCGGCCAGGGTCTTTGCCGGGCTTGAAGGCCATTCGGCGCTGCGGCCCGAAGTGGCGGGCGCGATCGACATGGTGATCGTGCGCGAACTGAACGGCGATGTCTATTTCGGTGAAAAGGGCTTCCGCACCGCCGCCAACGGCGAGCGCGAAGGCTACGATGTCATGTCCTACAGCGAAAGCGAGGTGCGCCGCATTGCCCACGTCGGCTTCCGCACCGCCATGGCACGCAACCGGCGGCTGTGCTCGGTCGACAAGGCCAATGTGCTGGAAACCAGCCAGCTCTGGCGCGACGTGGTGATCGAGGTGGCGAAGGACTATCCCGAAGTCGCGCTTGAACACATGTATGTCGACAATGCCGCGATGCAGCTCGTGCGCGCGCCGGGCAAGTTCGACGTGGTGCTGACCGGCAACCTGTTCGGCGACATCCTGTCCGATCAGGCATCGATGTGCGTCGGCTCGATCGGCCTGCTGGCCTCGGCCTCGCTGGGCGAGCGCCAGACCGCCTACGGCACCTTCGGCCTTTACGAGCCGATCCACGGCTCGGCCCCCGACATTGCCGGGCAGGGCCTTGCCAATCCCATGGCCACGATCCTTTCGGCCGCCATGCTGCTGCGCCACTCGCTGGGCCTTGCCCAGGCCGCGGACCGGGTGGAAACCGCCGTGGCAAAGGCGCTGGCCGATGGCGTGCTGGGCCGCGATCTGGGCGGAACGGCGGGCACCACGGAAATTGGTGACGCAGTGCTTGCAAGGCTGTAAGGGCCGCCGCGCATATGCTTCAACTCGCCGTCATCCTTCCGACATACCGCGAACGCGCCAACATCGCGCCCATGGTCGCGCGCCTCGATGCCGCCCTCCAGGGCATTGCCTGGGAAGCGATCTTCGTTGACGACAACAGCCCCGATGGCACGGCCGACGAGGCCCGCCGCATCGCGCTTGCCGATCCGCGCATCCGCGTGATCGAACGCATCGGGCGGCGCGGCCTTGCCTCTGCCGCGATCGAGGGGATGTGCGCCACGGCCGCCCCGGTCGTTGCGGTCATGGATGCCGACCAGCAGCACGATCCCGCGCTGCTGCCGGGAATGCTCGCGGCCATCGAAAGCGGCGAATACGATCTGGCCTATGCCTCGCGCTTTGCCGAAGGGGCGAGCACCGAGGAATGGGGCCGGCCCGACCGGGTCAAGGCATCGGGCCTTGCCAACCGCATTGCCAACAAGGTGACGGGGATCGAGCTTTCCGACCCGATGAGCGGCTATTTCATGCTGCGCGCCGAAACCCTGCGCGCCGATGCGCACCGCCTCTCCGGCGTCGGCTTCAAGATCCTGCTCGACATTCTGGCCACGGTGGACAAGCCGCTGCGGGTCAAGGAGTTCCCCCTCAACTTCGTCGCCCGTGTCGAAGGCGAAAGCAAACTGGACCAGACCGTGGTGTTCGAGTTTCTCGTTGGCCTTTACGACAAGTGGCTGGGCCGGATCATTCCCACCCGCTTTGCCCTGTTCGGAACCGTGGGCGCCATGGGGGTTGCGGTGCAGCTCGGTGCGCTCTGGGTGCTGCTCAAGCTCGTGGCGGGCGAACGCTTCGTCTATGGCAACTGGTCGGAAAGCGCGACATTCAACACCGCCAATGCGCTGGCGGCGATCATCGCCATGACCTTCAACTTCGTGCTGAACAACGAACTGACCTATTCCGACAAGCGCCTGCGCGGCTTTGGCCCGCTGCTGCGCGGCTGGGCGCAGTTCGCGCTCACCTGCTCGCTGGGGCTGCTCACCAATGTCGGCTCGGCAGCAGTGCTCAAGACCATCGGCTTTCACGATGTCATCGCGGTGGTGGTCGGGATCGTGCTTGGCTCGGTGTGGAACTTCGCGCTGTCGTCGCGCTTCGTGTGGGGCAAGTATTGAGGCTACTTCCAGCTATCGAGCCAGGTGTAGTCGAGGTAGGAGTTCTTGCGCGGCAGTTCGCCTGCCGAGAGGATCGGGTAGAACCCGATGAACAGGCCGAATGACAGGACCAGCGTGACCTTGGCCGGCCAGCTGACGCCAAGATCCCACCATTCGCCCAGCACCAGCGCCAGCGCAGCCAGCAGAAAGCAGCTCGCCAGCATGTAGTGGTAATAGAACTGCACAGGTTTGCCGTTCACCGCCCAGAAGCCGACCAGCAGCACATAGGCCGCCACGATCAGCAGGCGCAGCCGCCCATTGCCCGTTTTCGCGCCCCTGAAGCCGTCCCACGCACACAGCAGCAGCGCGGGCAACCCCGCCAGCATGGTGAAGGGATTGCCCAGCATCAGCACGCCGCGCTGCGCGCCATCGACGTTTTCATAGAGGAACCAGATCGGCCGGATGTTGGCCATCCACTGCCACCACACGCTCATGTAGGTGTGGGGCTTCTTCACGCTGTCCTGCAATTGCAGCATGTATTGCTGCCATTCGATCAGGCGGCCCAGCGTCATCGGGTCTTTCGCATAGAAGAAGGCTGGCAGGAACGTGGCAAAATAGACCACGAGCGGCAGGATACCGAGCCACAGCCCCGCCTCGGCCAGCGACACACCCGGAACCGGCCCCGCGCCCCGCGCCGCCCAGAGCATGGCCAAGCGTCGGCCTTTCAGCGCCTCCCACCGGTTCAGCGCGAACAGCAGGCCGGGCAGGGGCACCAGCAGCGCCCCGTTCCACTTGGCGCCCAGCGAAAGGCCCATGAACAGCCCCGTCAGCGCCAGATGCAAGCGCGCCCGGCCTGACCGACCCGAAGGATTGCGCCATGCCAGCGCCCATTGCCACATGGCCAGCGCCATGAAGCCGCCCATGGCCATGTCGAGAATGGCAATGCGCGACATGATGAACCAGATGAAGCCCGTTGCCAGCAAGAGGCCGAACAGGATCGCGGCGCTGCGCGAAAGGCTGGCCCACCACAGGCTGCGCATCATCGCCCAAAGCCCGATTGCCCCCATCACCGCCGAAGGGAACCGCCAGCCGAAGGGCGTATCGCCAATGATCTGCATCGACCATGCGATCAATTGCTTGGCCAGCAGGGGATGTTCGGGGTTGAGCCGCTCCGTCAGGTCGATCAGCCGCCGGGCTGCGGGAAGGTAGTGCACCTCGTCGAACATGATCTGCGAGGGAATGCCGAGCCGGTGGAGAACCAGCAGGAAAAAGGCGGCAGCAATCGCTGCGCACCAGAGGGCGGGATCCTTGTCGCGCGGGCGGGCCATGGCAGCGGGTGTCATTTGCGGCGCTGGATAGGGCCCCAAGGGCAAGTTCGCAATCCTGCTGCTTGCACGCGGGGCCGCCCAAAACTAAGGCGTTGCCCATGAAACGCACGACAGGCCAGGACCGTTCGATCACGCAGAAGTGGCGCCCCGCAACGCAGGCCGTCCGAGGCGGCACGTGGCGCTCGGAAATGGGCGAAACCTCCGAGGCGCTGTTCCTGACTTCGGGCTTCACTTACGACGATGCCGCCACGGTTGCCGCGCGCTTTGCCGGCGAGGCCGAAGGCATGACCTATTCGCGCCTGCAAAACCCCACGGTGCAGATGCTGGAAGAGCGCATCGCCCTGATGGAAGGAGCCGAAGCCTGCCGCACGCAGGCCACAGGCATGGCCGCGATGACCACCGCGCTGCTCTGCCAGCTTTCCGCGGGCGATCACATCGTTGCCGCCAAGGCTGCCTTCGGATCGTGCCGCTGGCTGGTGGATAACCTCCTGCCGCGCTTCGGCATCGAAGGCACCACCATCCATGCGTCGGACAATGCCGCGTGGGAAGCCGCGATCCGGCCCAACACCAAGGTGTTCTTCTTCGAAAGCCCGGCCAACCCGACAATGGATATCGTCGATCTTGAGTTCGTCTGCGCGCTGGCAAGGAAGCACGGCATCACCACCGTGGTGGACAACGCCTTTGCCACGGCCGCCTTGCAGCGCCCGATGGACTTCGGCGCGGATGTCGTGGCCTATTCCGCCACCAAGATGATGGACGGGCAGGGCCGCGTCATGGCGGGCGCGGTCTGCGGAACGGCGGAATGGATCAACAATGTCCTTCTGCCGTTCCAGCGCAATACCGGCCCCAATATCGCCGCGTTCAATGCATGGGTCGTGCACAAGGGGCTGGAAACGCTGGACCTGCGCATCCACCGGCAGAGCGAGAACGCGCTGAAGGTGGCCAGCTTCGTCGAAGGGCGCGTGCCACGCCTGCTCTACCCCTTCCTGCCCAGCCACCCGCAGCACGCGCTGGCAAAGAAGCAGATGAAGGCCGGCGGGACGATCTTCTCGTTCCACCTCGATGGCGGGATGAAGCAGGCGCACGCCCTGCTTGATGCGCTGCAACTGATCGACATTTCCAACAACATCGGCGATTCGCGCAGCCTGATGTGCCACCCGGCATCGACCACGCACTATGGCGTCGGCCCCGAAACGCGCGCCGACATGGGCGTGGGCGAAGGGATGCTGCGGCTCAATGTCGGGCTGGAAGACCCCGATGACCTGATCGAGGATCTCGATCAGGCGCTGCGCAAGGCGGGGCTTTAGGCGAAGACTGAAGCGGCCGGGGCGATCATTCGCCCTTGGCCGCGGCTTCAAGTGCGGCGATCCGCGCTTTCAGCGCTTCCACTTCCTCGCGCGCGGAGGCGGCCAGTTCCTTCACCGCGTCGAACTCCTCGCGGCTGACGAAATCCAGCCCGCCGAACAGCTCCTTGGCCTTTTCGCGGGCATTTTCGCCCGCCTCGCGGCTCATGCCCGCGATCGTTCCGGCAGCGCTGTTCAGCAGCTTGACGAAATCGGCGATGATCGGATTCTCACTTTGCATCGGGCATGGTCCTGAATGGCTGTGCAGACGTTATGTGGGCTGCAATCGCGATTGCGGCAAGGGGCCGAAAGTGCCCCTGCGGTCAAAACCCGTGCCGACCGGAACGGATAAAGGAAAGCGGCCCTTTTTCCGGACCGGATCAGATTTCCACCCGCACCGTGCTGGCAGGCGCGAAGGCGCCATCGGCTGCCGGGTTGAGTTGGAGGAACTGCCAGGTCAGCACGGCGGCAAAGCACACCCAGGCAAGATATGGCAGCATGAGCGCCGCTGCCACCGGGCGGATACGCCAGAACAGCGCGATCGTGACAACGATGGCGACAGCCATGGCCACGGTGATCCAGAATGCCCCGGTGATCTGGTGCAGCGCAAAGAAGGTGGGCGACCAGGAGAGGTTCAGCAGCAACTGCACCACGAAGGCCCCTGCCGCCAGCCCCCGCCCCGCCGCACCGCGGGCGGAAAGGACCATGGCAAGGGCAATGCCCATCAGCACATAGAGGATCGACCAGACAATGCCAAAGGCGGCGGGCGGCGGATAGATCGCCGGCTTGACGAGGCCATCGAACCACGGATTACCCGGACCGCTTCCCGATGCCTGCCCCGCCAGAAAGCCCAGCGCGACGACGAGCGGAACCGTGAAAAGCGACCAGCGCAGGAGACTGGCACGAAGCTGGCCGGAAGAAGCAAGATAGTTCATGGCACCCATGGGCTGTGCGCTGCCGCGCGATTCGAAGGCGATATTGGCGGGCAGTTCGGGCTTGCGCAATGCGAACTCCATCCGCTGCCCGCGGCGGAAGGGCCGCGCCGATCCGCAATTGCCGTTTTTCGCAGCTATTGCCTGAAGGCCGAGATCAGGAACTCGACATTGCCTTCCGGCCCGGTGATGGGGCTTTCGACAATCCCCTGCACCTGCCAGCCTTCGCTTTCCAGCCAGTCACGCACCTCGCGGCAAACGCGCCGGTGCAGAGCCGGATCGCGCACCACGCCGCCCTTGCCCACTTCGGCCTTGCCCACCTCGAACTGCGGCTTGATGAGCGCGACCAGCCGCGTCGGCCGCGCAGCCAGCGCCAGCGGAACCTCCAGCACCTTTCGCAGGGAAATGAAGCTGGCATCGCACACCACCCATGTTGCGGGCCGGTCGATGTGGGCGGGCGTCAGGATGCGGGCGCTGGTCTGTTCCAGCACGGTCACGCGCGGATCCTGCCGCAGCTTCCAGGCAAGCTGGTTCGTGCCCGAATCCACCGCGAAAACGTGCTCTGCCCCTTTCTGGAGGAGCACGTCGGTAAAGCCGCCGGTCGAGCTGCCGATGTCCATCGCCGTCACGCCCGCTGGATCAAGCCCGAAGTGATCGATCGCATGGGCCAGCTTTATCCCCCCGCGCGAAACCCAGGGGTGATCCCGGCCGCGCACCTCAAGCGCGGCATCCCCGGCCAGCGCCTGCCCTGCCTTGGCAATCTTCGTCTCGCCCGAAAACACCAGCCCGGCAAGGATCAGCGCCTGAGCGCGGGCGCGGCTTTCGGCAAGGCCGCGCTCCACCAGCAACTGGTCAACGCGAAGCTTGTTCTTGCCCGATGCGGATTGTGGCTGGCGGGTTGAGGTCACGGCGCGTTCCTTCCATAACCGGGGCATGAAGATCAACCGCACGGCGCACACGGCACGCGCTTTTTCGTCATTGCTGGTCCTGCTGGCGGGCGCCTGCGCGGCTCCTGATGCCGCGCCCCCGCCCGCCGCACCGGCGCCTGCGCCGAAATCCCCGGCTCCGCCTCCGCCCGTGGCCAGCGCGCCAGCCTTCAAGGACTGGCGCGATGCTCCGCAAACAGGCGGCGACTGGGTGTATGCAGGCGGCACGGCCCGCTTCGTTTCGGCTGAGGGCGTCCTGTTTTCGATGACATGCAACCGCACCGCAGGCAACATGACCCTGACAAGGGTCGGAAGTGCCAACGCCAGCCTGCCCATGACCATCGTGACAACCAGCGAGGTGCGCACGGTTGCCGTGGTTCAGGGCGCGGGCGGGATCAAGGGCACGGGCGGCGTTCAGGCCACATTGGCCGTGAATGACCCCCTGCTCGATGCCATGGCCTTCAGCCGTGGCCGCTTCGCCGTGGAAACGAGCGGCCTGCCCACGCTTTACCTGCCCGCGTGGGCAGAAGTGGGCCGCGTGATCGAGGATTGCCGCTAGGCGCCTGATTGCCAGATTTCCAGACTGCCGGACTGCCGGACTGCCGGACTGCCTGCCACACTGGTTGCAGACGCACCTATTGTGCAGGCGCGAACACAGGATTGTGACGACAAAAATATTTTGCGCAAGACTTGTTGTTTGCCTCCGAATGAATCACATTCGCCTCAAGGCCGGAGGAACTGCCGCTCATCCGGTCCAGCAGCCCGAAAAAGCTGCGACTTTGGCTCAACAGCGCGAAAGGAGGTGATCCGATGTCTCATGGTTCAGCAGAGAGGTCGGTACAGTCCCGCGCGAGGCATTATCGCTGAGTTTCGATTAGGCGATAAAGGCTTCGTGGGCGGCACTTCCGGCCGCTGACCATGCGAAGGGCCGCTCGGATTGACCGACGCGGCCCTTCACATTTATTACATTCCCCTTGCCTTTTGCGCAACAATAGTTCACGGCGCTGCATCTTCGATTCTAGCGCAAGGACTGCC
>JBKBKD010000018.1:0-57922 GCA_046294595.1 Novosphingobium sp. | reverse complement strand
CCGCGCCCCATGTAAGCCCGGCAAGGCGCGGCGTTTCCACATCGATGTAGGATGGAATGGTCAGCGCCGATCGGGCCGTCTCGCTTACCAGCGGGAGGATGCGGGTAGAGCCGATGGCAATGCGGTGCCGCTGTTCCTGCTCGTAGATTTCGGCGGCAAGCTGGCGGATCTGTTCAGGGCCTTCGCACTTGGGCAGCATGACCCCGTCAGGCGCGCCGGCCATGACCGCGGCCAGATCCTCGCGCCACAGATCGGTATCGAAGGCATTGATCCGCACCCAGCGCGCAACCGGCCGGCTTTGCGTCACCTGCTGGCGGTGGACCGAAAGCCAGTTGCGCGCCAGTTCGCGGGCCTGCGCCTTGGCCGAAAGGGCCACCGCGTCTTCGAGATCGACGATCACCGCATGCGCGCCGGTCTCGATGGCCTTCGCCAGCTTGCGTTCGCTGTCGCCGGGGACGAACAGCCATGATCTGGGCACCATGTTGCAATCTTCTCCTTGCAAGCGACTATGACCGGCGCTGGCCCCTTGTCAGGCGGTGGCGGCTTCCTCGGCCAGGGTCGGATAATCGGTATAGCCATGCTCGCCGGGGAAATACCACGTCTGCGGCACGCCCTTGTTAGGATTGATGTGCGCGCCGGTGCGGATGCGTTCGACCAGGTCGGGGTTGGAGATGAACGGACGGCCGAAGCTGATCGCATCGGCCCGGCCCGATGCCACGTCGGCGGCGGCCTGCCCCGGCGTGTAATCGCTGTTGAGCACGAGCGGCCCCTTGTAGATCGCACGGATCACCCCGTCCTGCTTGGGCACCTCGGTGGCGCCGAAGGTGCCGTCCGGCCCCGGCTGGCGCAGTTCCACGAAAGCGACGCCAAGTTCCTGCAGGACGCGCGCGGCCTCGCCGAAGGTGGCGGCCGGATTGCTGTCGTCCACCCCTTGCGAATCGCCATTGGGGGAAAGGCGGATCGAAACGCGATCGCGGCCCCAGATGGCGATCAGCCGTTCCATGATCTCGCGCATCAGGCGCACGCGGTTCTGCGGGCTGCCGCCGTAATCATCGTCGCGCAGGTTGGTGCCGTCACGCAGGAACTGGTCGATCAGATAGCCATTGGCGGCATGAAGCTGCACGCCATCGAAGCCCGCCTTCTTAGCGTTTTCGGCAGCGTGGCCGTAATCGTCGACCAGACGCGGCATTTCATCGAGCCGGAGGGGCCGCGCCACGGCGAAGTCCTGCTTGCCCTGCGGGGTGTGGGCCTGTCCCGGCGCCTGCGTGGCCGAAGCCGAAACCGGCGGTTCGCCGCCCAGGAAGCTGGGGTGGACGATCCGGCCCATGTGCCACAGTTGCATGATGATGCGCCCGCCTGCCTGATGCACCGCCTCCGTCACCGGCTTCCACGCCTCGGTCTGGGCATCGGTCCAGATGCCCGGCGCGCTGGGCCAGCCCAGTCCTTCGCGGCTGATCCCGGTGGCTTCGGAGATGATGAGGCCCGCGCTGGCCCGCTGGCGGTAGTATTCGGCCATGATCGGCGTGGGCACGCCTTCGGCCGTTGCGCGCCCGCGCGTGAGCGGGGCCATGATGATCCGGTTGGGCGCGGTGATCGCGCCAAGGTTCAGGGGCTGGAACAGCGGCTCGTGCATGATAGGGGCCTTTCGAGAGGGTTGCGGTGCAAAACCTCTGGGTTTCGCTTTGCAACGGGATTAGGGGGCGGCCATGCGCAATTCAAGTGAGGCAGCCCTGACGGATCATGGCAGGCAGGATCACCCGGCCCTGTTCCGGCCGACCGCCCGCCATTTCCTCGCCCTGCTCACGGGCAATGTCGCGCTGGCGCTGGGTCCGTGGTTCGTGCGGATTGCCGACAGCGGCCCGGTTTCCGCCGGTTTCTGGCGGCTGGCGCTCGCCCTGCCGCTGCTTGCCCTTTTTGCCGGAGCGATGCGCGAGCCGATGCGGGGCTATGCCCGCAAGGACTGGTGGATCATCGTTGCCGCGGGCGTGGTCTTCGCGCTCGATCTGGCAAGCTGGCATGTCGGGATCGAGCGGACCCGGCTGGGCAATGCCACCCTGTTCGGCAATTCCGGCAGCGTGATCCTGATGGTCTGGGGGCTGGTGACGATGCACCGCCGCCCGCATGGCCGACCACTCCGGCGCGAGTATGCCGCTGTGGCGATGGCGCTGGGCGGTGCGGGGCTGCTGCTGGGGCGGTCGATGGAAATCGATGCACGCACCTTTGCCGGAGACCTGTTCTGCATCCTCGCCGGTCTGTTCTATGTCGTCTATATCCTGCTGGTGCAGGGCATTCGCACCCGCTTCGGATCGTGGAGCCTGCTGTTCTGGTCAAGCCTTGCGGGGTGCCCGGTGATGCTGGGCACCGCGCTGGCGCTGGGCGAACCTGTCTGGCCGACGAACTGGTGGCCGGTGATCGGCCTGATGCTGGCCAGCCAGATCGTGGGACAGGGGCTGCTGGTCTATTCGCTGCGCCACTTTGCGCCGCTGGTCGTGGGCCTGGTGCTGCTCACGCAGCCGGTGATATCGGTGCTGGTCGGCTGGCTGGCCTTCGCCGAAGTGCTCGCCCTGCCCGATGCCATCGGCATGGCGCTGGTGGGCGCGGCGCTGGTGATGGCACGGGCGGGCGAGGGGAAGGCAGGCTGATCATCCCCCGAAAGGTTTTGCGCCCAGATCGCCCATGCCCACGGTGCCGCTGGCCATTTCCAGCATCCGGTCGAGGCTTTTCTTGGCGGCGAGGCGCAGGGGTTCGTCCATCTCGATGCGCGGCTGGAGATCGCGCAGGGCGAGGTAGAGCTTTTCCAGCGTGTTCAGCGCCATGTAGGGGCAGATGTTGCAGTTGCAGTTGCCGTCCGCACCGGGTGCGCCGATGAAGGTCTTGCCCGGCATGGCCAGTTCCATCTGGTGGATGATGTGCGGTTCGGTTGCCACGATCAGCGTATCGCCCTGCATTTCCTTGGCATAGTTCAGGATGCCGCTGGTCGAGCCGACATAATCGGCATGATCGAGGATGTGCGGCGGGCATTCGGGGTGCGCGGCCACGGGGGCCTCAGGGTGCTTGGCCTTGAGCTTGAGCAGCTCCGTTTCCGAAAATGCCTCGTGCACGATGCACACGCCCGGCCAGAGCAGCATCTCGCGCCCGAACTTGCGGTTGAGATAGCCGCCAAGGTGCCGGTCAGGCCCGAAGATGATCTTCTGGTCCTTCGGGATCTGGGCAAGGATCGTCTCGGCGCTCGACGAGGTGACGATCACGTCTGACAGGGCCTTAACCTCGGTCGAACAGTTGATGTAGGTCAGCGCGATATGATCGGGGTGCGCTTCGCGGAAAGCCCTGAACTTGTCGGGCGGGCAGGAATCCTCAAGGCTGCATCCCGCCTTCAGATCGGGCAGGACCACGATCTTGTCGGGCGAGAGGATCTTGGCGGTATCGGCCATGAACTTCACGCCGCAGAACGCGATGACCTCGGCATCGGTAGCCGCGGCCTTTCGTGAAAGCTCCAGGCTGTCGCCCACGAAATCGGCCAGATCCTGGATTTCCGGGCGCTGGTAATAGTGCGCGAGGATCACCGCGTTGCGCTCCTTGCGCAAACGGTCGATCTCGGCGCGCAGATCAAGGCCGGAAAGATTGGTGGGCTGGGCTGTCATCGCGCTCGGTTCCTCTGGCCCGGCAGACCGCGCCGGGGCAGGTGTGGACTTAGGGGCTTGGACAGCGTCCCGCAACACTGCCGATGTCTGGTCAGGGCAAAAGCGTCAGTCGAACGTGATGGCGACTTTCGCCTCGCGGAATCCGGCCAGCCTGAGCGGGCCTTCGAGATTGAGCCGGATCGCCTCGCGCGCGGCCCCTTGCGCCAGTTCGATCATCTTCCCGTCGCTGGCGGCGATGCGCACCTTGCTGGCGGCCTGAAGACTGTTGGCGCGCGTCAGCTTTTCCTGGGCATCGTTCGTCACCCACAGGCCGTTGCGCAGATACTCGGCGCGGGCTTCGTCGAGCTGCGGTTCGTCGATGGCGATCTTCGGCAGCCTGACCGACAGGGTCTGGCTGGCTGCATCCCACGCCAGCCGGTCCCTGCCAACCTTCGCAAGATCGACATAGTAGCGCACCGTTGCGGGGATCACGGCCACCTGCCGCGAACTGACCAGACCGAAGACGCGCGTATCGTCGTTTCTGGCAATCGGCGCGAACTGCGCTGTCAGCACCACCAGCTTGTTGTGATGCCTGAACGAGACCAGACCGGTTGCAATGGGATCGACGATGGTCTCGGCCTTGTGCGCCCGCCAGCCGAAATAGGCCGCAGCGGCCAGCGCCGCCACGAAGAGCACCCATGGCAGCATGCGCGGGAGGCGGGCCGATCGCCATGGCGAAGCGATGGCCGGATCGCGGGTCATGATGCCATCATCCAGCGCTCGTCCGCCATCCGCACCCGGCCCTGCCGTTCAAGATCGATGAGGTGCGCCAGCACCGACCGCCCGGCCGCGCCGTGCAGGCGCGCGTCCAGCCCCTTGTACATGGCGCGCACGAAATCGCCGATGGCGTGGGGGCCGCCGTCTTCGAGAAGGCGCAGGATCTGCCGTTCGCGCTGGCGCCGGTGCCCCAGCATCCCGCGCACGAGCTGGCGCGGATTGTCGATCTGCGGCCCGTGTGCGGGATAGAGCACGCGGTCCTCGCGGTCGTGCAGCTTCTGGAGGCTGGCCATGTAGGCGGCCATGTCGCCATCGGGCGGCGAGACGACCGAGGTGGACCAGCCCATGACATGATCGCCCGTGAACAGCGCGCCGCTTTCGACCACGCTGTAGCACAGGTGGTTGCTCGTGTGGCCGGGCGTCGCCACGGCTTCGAGCGTCCAGCCATCGCCGGCAATGCGTTCGCCATCGGCCAGCACCCGGTCGGGCGCGTAATCGGCATCGAAGGCGGCATCGGCGCGCGGCCCGTCGTCGACCAGCGAAAGCGCGGCGCAGCCGATGATCGGCGCGCCGGTGGCCGCCTGCAAGGGGCGCGAGGCGGGGCTGTGATCGCGGTGGGTATGCGTGCAGACGATGGCGATGATCTTCGCATCGCCCACGGCGGCAAGGATTGCCTCGACATGGCCTTCGCTTTCCATGCCGATGGCATCGCCCGCACCGAAGGGGCCGGGATCGATCACCGCCACCTCGCGCCCGGCACCGACGATGTAGGTCTGCGTTCCGGTGAAGGTATAGGGCGAGGGATTGGGAGCCAGCACCCGCCGGACGAGCGGTTCAAGCTGTTCGGCGCGGCCCACGGGCCATTCGCTGCGGTCGGGTATGGGGGGCATCTGGGCCATGACCTGCGGTATGGGGATTGCCGAGCGACCATGCAACCGCCGCAAACCTCACAGGTCCGCTCACGCCGCCTGTCCGGGGTGGCAGGTTCCAGGGTGGCAGGTCAGGCCGCGCTTGGTGCTTCGCCGATCGAACGCGCCAGCCTTTCGCGCAGGCGCTCGACCGCGCCTGCCCCGCCCGCCGCCGGCTGGGCGCGCCATGCCAGTTCAAGCCGCTGGATACGTTCGTAGAGACGCTCGCTTTCGTGCACCAGCGCCTGCACATCATCCGGAAGGCCCGCCACGAGCGCTGCATCGCTGGCGGGAAAATTGGCGATCAGGCGTCCGTGGCGGCGCAGTTGCAGCTCGGAAAGCTCTCCGGCGAAGTGGGCGCGGTGATTGAGCAGCCAGGCAAGGCAGTGCATGACCCGCGTCGTCGTGCGCAGCGCCTCGCAGCTTACCTGCACCCGGCGCAGGTCGCCGTCGCCGGTTTCGTCATGGCTGCCTGCGATATCCTGGCGCAGCCTTTCGAAGCGCGCACGCACGGCTTCGGCAAGGCCGAGGGCTTCGGCATAGAGCGCTTCGATGATGCGCGGGTTGAGGCTGGGCAGCAGGGCCATGAACAGCGCATAAGCCCGCACGAGGCCATTCGCCAACAGGCATTGCGCAAAGCCGCTTGTCCCAAAACCTGATCGTTTCTTAACGGGACAGCCCCGCCGTTACCGATGCCTGAAAAATATCTAAATAAATCAGGCTATTATATCGGGAATCAGGTAATCCTCGATCATCGCGATCTGGTCTTTCAGCAGCAATTTCCGCTTTTTCAGCCGGGCGATCTGCAACTGGTCGCGCGCGCCTGCCGAAGTGAGCGCATCGATTGCGGCATCAAGGTCGCGGTGCTCGATCGTCAGCGCCGCCAGCCGCTTGCGCATTTCCTCTTCGGTCACGTTAAGGTCAGCTCCTCTTACGGTCGAACCCGTAAACCGGCACGGTCCGGCGCGGTTTGGCTTGCAAGATACGGCGATTGTGGGAGCATGACAACGCGCCGCCGGAACGAGTCGGGGGGAGAGTTTCATCACCTCTGCCGCAAGGGCGGTTGCCGCAGTTGGGGGCATCACCCTGAAGGAGGAAAACGCATGGAATCGACGCATATCAGCGCACTCCAGATGAAGCACGCCGGGCTTGAAAAGCAGATCGAGTCCGAAATGTCCCGGCCCCTCCCCGATGAAGCGCTGGTAGCCCAACTCAAGCGCAAGAAGCTGAGGATCAAGGAAGAGCTTGCCCGTCTTCACTGAGGGCCTGACCCAGCCGGGGGACTGCCTCGGCTCTCCCGCCGCATGACGGCTACCGCGTGGAGCCGCCCGCCAAGGGCGGCTCTTCTGCATTCCGCCAAGGGCGGATCCTCTCCATCATGCCCTGCTCCTGCGCCGGGTGCTGCATCGTGCGCCGCGGATGCGGACTGTTCCACTTCGGTCATCGCGCCACATTCCCAAACGCTCCGCGGTGGGCTAATCCTTGGTCCATGCTCAGCGCCGTAAAGTCCGCCCGACAGATCCTGACCTCCCTGCACGAGGTCATGGCCTCGCGCGCCGGAGCGCAGGCCAAGCTGAACCAGATCGTCGAAGTGATCGGCGAGAACCTCGATTCCGAGGTCTGCTCGATCTATCTCCTGCGCGAAGGGATGCTGGAGCTTTTCGCCACGCGCGGCCTCAATCAGGCGGCGGTCCACGTCACCCGGCTGGCCGTGGGCGAGGGTCTGGTCGGCACGATCGCGGGCAATGTCGAAACGCTGAACCTGGCGGAAGCCGCCGCCCACCCCGATTTTGCCTTCAGGCCCGAAACCGGCGAGGAGAAGTTCCATTCCTTCGCGGGCGTCCCCATCGTGCGGCGCGAACGCGCGGTCGGCGTGGTGGCGGTGCAGCATGTCGAGCCGCGCCGCTACGAGGAAGTGGAGATCGAGGCGCTTCAGACCGTGGCGATGGTCCTGTCCGAACTTATCGCCAATGCCGAGCTGATCGATGGCGATGATGTCCTGGGCGTGCCGGCGCATCTTACCGGACCCGACCGGCTCAAGGGCCTGACCCTGGTAAAGGGCCTTGCCAGCGGGGTGGCCGTGTTCCACCAGCCGCGCGTCACCATCGAGCATGTCGTGGCCGAAGATACCGAGGCCGAGCGTCAGCGTGTCTATCTCGCCTTCGACAAGATGCGCGAGCAGATCGACCGCATGGCGAGCCAGGCCGAGTTCGGCGTGGGCGGAGAGCACGAGGAGGTGCTCGAAACCTACCGCATGTTCGCCTACGACGAGGGCTGGTCGCGCCGCATCAACGAGGCGATCGATTCCGGGCTGACCGCGGAAGCCGCGATCGAGCGTGTCCAGCAGCGCACCCGGATGCGGATGCGCCAGATCGACGATCCGCTGCTGGCGGACCGGATGCACGATCTGGAAGACCTGTCGAACCGGCTCCTGCGCATCGTGTCGGGCCAGCTTGGCACGGCCGCCAGCATGGGGCTGAAGGGCGATGCCATCCTGATTGCGCGCAACCTCGGCCCGGCGGAACTGCTCGAATATGACCGCCGCCGCCTGAAAGGCGTGATCCTTGAGGAAGGCTCGCTCACCTCGCACGTGGTCATCGTGGCGCGCGCCATGGGCATCCCGGTCATCGGGCGGCTGCGGGCGCTGCGCGGCAAGGTGCGCGAAGGCGACCAGTTGCTGCTCGACGGCGATCAGGGCGTGGTCGATGTGCGTCCGGCGCCATCGCTGGTCGAGGCATTCGAGGCCCGCTTTGCCCGCAACCGCGAACGGCAGGCGCAATATGCCAGGATGCGCGACGTGGAGCCGTTCACCCGCGACGGCACACGCATCAGCGTGATGATGAACGCGGGCCTGCGCGACGATACGCCGATGCTGGGCCTGACGGGCGCCGACGGCATCGGCCTGTTCCGCACCGAGTTCCAGTTCCTCGTCTCGGCAACGCTGCCCTCGCGCGAGCGCCAGACCCGGCTTTACCGCGACGTGATGGAGGCGGCGGGCGACCGGCCGGTGGTGTTCCGCACCGTGGACATCGGCGGCGACAAGGTGCTGCCCTATCTGCGCCATAACGATGGCGAGGCCGAGGAGAACCCGGCCATGGGCTGGCGCGCGCTGCGCGTGGCGCTGGAGCGCGACGGCCTGCTCAAGGTTCAGGCGCGGGCCTTGCTCGAAGCGGCGGGGGGGCGCACGCTCCATGTCATGTTCCCGATGGTGACGGAGCCGTGGGAGTTCGATGCGGCGAGGGCAGTGTTCGACGGGCAGCTTGCCTTCCTGCGCAAGCAGAAGAAGCTCCTGCCCGAAGCCATCCGCTATGGTGCGATGCTGGAAGTGCCGGCGCTGGCTGAAACGCTCGATCTGCTGGCGCCGCGGCTGTCGTTCCTTTCGATCGGCACCAACGATCTCACGCAATTCCTGTTTGCCGCCGATCGCGCCAACCCGAAGCTGGCCGAACGGTATGACTGGCTCAGCCCCGCGATCCTGCGGTTCCTGCGCCGGGTGGTGAACACGGTGGCCCCGTTCGGCACCGATGTGACGGTCTGTGGCGAAATGGGCGGACGGCGGCTTGAGGCGCTGGCCTTGCTGGGTCTTGGCATAACCCGGTTGTCGATCACGCCGGCGGCGGTCGGTCCGGTCAAGGAACTGGTGCGCAAGGTCGATGTGAATGAAATCCGCACCGCCATGTCCGGCTGGCTGTCGGAACCCCCCGAAGATTTGCGCGCCACCCTGTCCGAATGGGCGGCAGAACGCGGGATCGAGTGCGACTGACGCCCCAGGGCAGGCAATTTACCGCCGAAATGCGCCATTTCCTGCGGAATTGCATTGACATTCGCGGGATTGCCGCGAACCCTTAACAAAGGGTTGCAATGCAGCTTTGCACAAGATTGCAAAGATATGAGAATGGGAGTCGCGTCCTTGGCTGAAGCCGATGGTCTGCAGGATATTTCCAACGACGATTCCGTGGCAGTTCCTGCGGGCGAGCCGGCAAGGCCCTCGGTTGCGGAAACCTTGCGCGCTGCGCGCGAGGCGGCCGGGCTTGACATCAAGCAGCTCTCGGCGCTGACGCGCGTCACCTCGCGCCACCTCGAAGCGCTGGAGAGCGGCGATCTTTCGACCCTGCCGGGCCGGCCCTATGCGCTCGGCTTTGCGCGCAGTTATGCCCGCGCGGTCGGGCTGGACGAGAAGGCGATCGGCGATGCCATGCGCGGCGAACTGGATCGGCTGGCCCCGGCTCCGGTCGAAAGGGTCATCAACCAGTTCGAGGTAGGCGACCCCGCCAAGACCCCTTCGCGGCTGACCACCTGGCTTGCGGCGGGGCTGGTCCTTGCGATTGCGCTGGCCGGGCTGGTGTTCTGGCGCAGCTACTACATGCCATCGGCGGAACTTCCCGCGCTGATCGGCCCGCAGGCAACGCAGGCAGCCCCGGCAAAGCCAACCCCCGCGCCCGCCGCAGTGCCGGCTGCGGCGCCCACAGGCCCGGTGGTGTTCACTGCCACCGAGGACCGGATCTGGGTGAAGTTCTATGATGGCCAGGGCCAGCAGCTGCTTCAGAAGCAGCTTTCCCTGGGCGAGAGCTGGACCGTGCCCGAACAGGCGCAGAACCCGATGGTCTGGACCGGCAGGCCCGATGCCCTGACGATCACGATCGGCGGCCAGCCGGTTCCCCGGCTTGCCGAAAGGGAAGGCATCGTGAAGGATGTTCCGGTGAGCGCCGCCGCGCTGCTGGCCCGTGCGGCAACGCCCGCCGCCGGTGCCGCACCTGCCCCTGCACCTGCACCAGCCTCCATTTCCGCCGCAGCGGCTCCGCGCCCGAACCCCGTTCGCCGGGCGGCACCGCGCGCCAATCCTGCACCTGACGGAAATGCGGGCGCAGCCGCGCCTGCTGCCGGATCGGCATCTGCCGAAAGCGCGCCTCCTTCCACCGCTTTGGACTGACGCCATCTCGACTTGCCCGCAAGGCTGGGGCATTCACGGGGGCGCAATGAAACGTGCCGCAGTGCGCCAGTCATGCGCGCATTGTGCATTACGGGAACGACGATGATCTTGACCTTCCGCGGCGCAGTTGCGCTTGGCGTCCTTGCTCTTGGCATTGCAGGTCCGGCAGCCCTGCCGGTTCTGGCGCAGTCCACCACGGCCCGGACCACCGCTGCCCAGGCCGATCCTGAGGTGCGCCTGCGCCGCATGGAAGCGGAAATCCGCGCGCTCCAGCGCAAGGTCTTTCCCGATGGCGCGGGCAAGACCTTCGTTCCCGAAATCACGCCCGGCCAGACTGCCGCCGCTCCGGCAGGCGCGCCCGCCGCTTCGGCGGTGACGGACATTCTTGCCCGGCTCGATGCGGTCGAAGCCCAGATGATGCGCCTGACCGCGCAGGTCGAGGAAGGACAGAACCGCGCCGCCCGGATGGAAGAGCGGCTGACGCGGCTTGAGGCAGCGGCAACCCCGCCCGAACCGGTCGCCGTGCCGTCTCCCGCGCCGGCTCCGACGGCTGCCAGCGCCCCGGCAGGCACCCGCCCCGCGGCGACGGGCGCACAGGCTCCGGCGGCAGCGCAGGCAGCCGCGCCAAAGCCCGCGCAGCCTTCTGCGGCAAGGGTTGCGGCTGTTCAGGCGATCGAAAAGCCCGCAACCGCCGATGCCGGGCTTGACGAATATACCTACGGTTTCCGCCTGTGGGAGGCCAGGTTCTATCCCGAAGCGCAGCAGCAGTTGCAGATCTATGTTGATCGCTATCCGCGCCACAACATGATCAGCTACGGGCGCAACCTGCTCGGCCGGGCATGGCTGGATGATGGCAAGCCGGGCACAGCGGCGCAGTTCTTCCTCCAGAACTATCTTGCCGACAAGAAGGGCGCGCGGGCGGCGGACAGCCTGCTCTATCTCGGCATTGCCATGGTGCGCCTCAAGGATACCGAAAAGGCTTGCGGCGCCTTTGCCGAGTTTGCCGCCACTTACCCGGCCGAAGCGGCAGGACGGCTGAAGAGCCAGTATGATGCCGCGCGCGCATCGGTGAAGTGCAAGTAGGGATGGCAGGTTCAGGAGCAGGCGCGATGGAGCCGGAGATAGGCTGAAGGCCGCCGCCGCGCGCTTTGCCGTGCAGTGGCAGGCGCTTGCCCCGCAAGGCCGCGTGGGTCTGGCGGTTTCGGGCGGGGCAGACAGCCTCGCGCTCATGCTGCTCATGCACGAAGTTGCGCCGCGCAACTTTCTGGTGGCGACGGTCGATCACGGATTGCGGCCCGAAAGCGCGGCCGAGGCGGCCATGGTCGGTGCGCTCTGCGCCCGCCTTGGCATCGGCCACCGGACGCTGAAGGTCTCGCTGACCAAGGGCGCGGCCATTCAGGAGCGCGCCCGCGCGGCGCGCTATGGCGCCCTTGGCGGATGGTGCGAGCGCGAAGGGCTGGCCGCGCTGGTCACGGCGCATCACGCCGACGATCAGGCGGAAACCATGGTCATGCGCCTCAATCGCGGGGCAGGGCTGCGCGGGCTTGCTGCCATGCGCGCCGTGGCGCCGGTGCCGGGGGTGGGCGGCCCCCGATCGATCCGCCTGCCGCTGATCCGTCCGCTGCTGTCGTGGCGGCGGGCCGAACTGGCCGGGCTGGTGGAGGCGGCGGGGCTGGTCGCGGTCGACGATCCCTCCAACCGCGATCCGCGCCATGAACGGGTGCGCATCCGTGACGCCATGACATCGGCCGCGCTGTTCGATTGCAGTGGCATGGCCGCCAGCGCGGCGCACCTTGCCGATGCCGATGCCGCACTGGAATGGATGGCGGACCGCCTCTGGGCCGAGGTCACGGCGCAAACGTATGGCGGGCAGGCGATTGAGCTTGCCTGTCCCGCCGGTCTGCCGACGGCGCTTTGCCTGCGTCTGCTGGAACGGGTGCTGGCGCGGTTCGGCGCGCCGCCACCGCGCGGGGCCGAACTGGCGCGCTGGCGCGCGGCGCTGGCGGCAGGCAGGGTGGCGACGCTTGGCGGGGTGAAGGGAGATGCCCGGCGGGGCACCTGGCGCTTCACCCGCGCGCCCGCGCACCGGCACCGCTGATCCCTTCGCTCGGCAAACCTTTCCTTGCCGATGCGGCAGACGGTTTGCGCCTTCGGGACAGGTCGAGGAAAAAGGGGAGCGGCCTTATATTGCGATTCACCCAGTCCGGCCTACATTGAACTGGAACCACGCGGCGCATCAGGCGGCGCGAACCGGAAAGACCCGCGATGAACGACGATTCCCCTCAGGGCAACCCGTGGATGAAGAGCCTCCTTGTGTGGGGCGGCATCTTCCTTGCGCTACTGCTGGTTGTCTCGATGTTCGGTTCGCGCGTCGAACAGGCATCGACCACCATCCCCTATTCGGCGTTCCGTTCGCAGGTGGCCGAAGGGCTGGTCCGCTCGGTCGAAATCGCCCCGGATCGCATTGTCGGCACCATGAAGAACGGCGGACAGTTCACCACCATCCCCGTTCCCGGCGATTCCGATCTGCCGCGCCTGTTGCAGGACAACGGCGTGCAGTATGCGGGCAAGGCCGCCGAACAGCCCAACATGCTGATGTGGATCATCGCCAATTCGCTGCCGTTCCTGCTGATTCTGGGCGTGGCCTTCTTTGCGCTGCGCCAGATGCAGAAGGGCGGCGGTTCGGGCGCGATGGGCTTTGGCAAGTCCAAGGCCAAGCTCCTGACCGAGCGTTCGGGCCGCGTCACCTTCGATGATGTGGCCGGAATCGACGAAGCGCGCGAGGAGCTTCAGGAAATCGTCGAGTTCCTGCGCGATCCTTCGCGCTTCTCCAAGCTGGGCGGCCAGATCCCCAAGGGCGCGCTGCTGGTCGGCAGCCCCGGCACCGGCAAGACCCTGCTGGCGCGCGCCATTGCGGGCGAGGCCGGCGTGCCTTTCTTTACCATCTCCGGCTCGGACTTCGTGGAAATGTTCGTGGGCGTGGGCGCAAGCCGCGTGCGCGACATGTTCGAACAGGCCAAGAAGAACGCGCCCTGCATCGTCTTCATCGACGAAATCGACGCGGTGGGCCGTCATCGCGGCCATGGCCTCGGCAATTCGAACGACGAGCGCGAGCAGACGCTGAACCAGCTTCTGGTCGAGATGGACGGCTTCGAGGCCAACGAGGGCATCATCATCATCGCCGCCACCAACCGGCCCGATGTGCTTGACCCGGCGCTGCTGCGTCCCGGCCGGTTCGACCGCCAGGTCGTGGTGCCGATCCCCGACATCGATGGCCGCGAGAAGATCCTTTCGGTCCACATGAAGAAGGTGCCGCTGGCGCCCGACGTCAACCCGCGCGTCATCGCGCGCGGCACGCCCGGCTTTTCGGGGGCGGATCTTGCCAATCTCGTCAACGAGGCCGCGCTTCTGGCCGCGCGCCGCAACAAGCGGCTGGTGGCGATGCAGGAGTTCGAGGACGCCAAGGACAAGGTCATGATGGGAGCGGAGCGCCGCTCGATGGTCATGACCGAGGACGAGAAGAGGATGACCGCCTATCACGAGGCGGGCCATGCCATCGTCTCGGTGTTCGAGCCGGCCTCCGATCCGATCCACAAGGCCACGATCATCCCGCGCGGGCGCGCGCTGGGCATGGTCATGCGCCTGCCCGAACGCGACAGCTATTCCTACCACCGCGACAAGATGCACGCGAACCTTTCGGTGGCCATGGGCGGCCGCGTGGCCGAGGAAATCATCTTCGGCCATGACAAGGTGTCGTCGGGCGCTTCTTCGGACATCCAGTATGCCACCTCGCTGGCGCGCTCGATGGTCACGAAGTGGGGCATGTCGGACAAGCTCGGTCCGCTCCAGTATGAAGACCAGCAGGAAGGCTATCTGGGCATGGGCGGTTCGCAGCGCCTGTTCGTCTCGGACGAGACCAACAAGCTGATCGACAGCGAAATCCGCGCGCTGGTCGATGGCGCCCATGCCCGCGCGACCGAACTGCTCAAGACCAACGAGGACAAGCTGCACCTCCTTGCGCAGGCACTGCTCGAATACGAGACGCTGACCGGCGAGGAGATCAAGGAACTGCTGGACAACGGCAGGATCGACCGTCCGCAGAACAGTGGCGGATCCTCGCGTCCGGTGGCCGCGCATGGCTCTGCCGTCCCGCGTGCCGGGCGCAAGTTCGGCGGCCCGGCCAGTCCGCAGCCGGCCTGATACGATCTTGCAGGCAAGCACCAAAGAAGGGCGGGGGGCAATACCCGCCCTTTTTGCTGCACCCCTCATGTGCGGCTGAAGGCGCTGAATCGGGCCGGTTTCACCCAAGATTAACCTTGTCCGTGCAGTCCGGTGCCAAAGAGGCTATGGGGCTGGCAGGCTACGGGACGCAAGGTGTTCACAGCGCGCGATCAGATGGTGGCGCTCGCCGGGGCGGGCGGGGGGAGCAGCTTCGGCCTGCGCACCACGCCGCCGCGCGCGCGCAGCACGACGGCGCCCTTGCCGCCGCACCGGCGCAACAATGCGATCGCTGCGCTGGAAAGGCTCTGGCGCACAGGGATGGCGCCGGTCGAACGCTGGTTCGCCAAAGCCGATCTCGTCCCCGATCTGGCCGAGGATGTGGGGAGCGCCCGCTGGTTCCGCGGCTTTGCCACGATGCTCGGCCTGGGTGCCGCGGCCGTGCTGATGTGGCCCGATTTCGCACCCTTGCAGGCCGCGCCGCCCAGCGTGCTTGACGATGCCGCGCTGGCCGAACTGCGCGTGCAGGGCATCCGCCCGCTGGCGCTGGGGGCCGACAATGGCCGCCGGATGAACCCTACGGCTGCGGTGATCCCGCTGGCAGCGGCGCCTGAACGGCCCAGCGTCGATCTCGTCGCCACGCTGGGTGCGGGCGACAGCTTTCCGCGCATGCTGCAACGCGCGGGGCTTGCTTCGGCCGATATCGTGCGCGTGCTCGATCTGGTCGGCGCGCAGGTGAAGCCGGGCACGATCCCGGCGGGCACGCGCTTCAACATCCGTCTGGGAGCGCGCAGCAGCCCGGCGCAGCCCCGCCCGCTGGAAGCGCTTTCGTTCCGTCCCCGCTTCGACCTTGCGCTTGAAGTAAGGCGCAGCGGCGGCGGCCTTTCGCTGGCGGCCAACGCCATTCCCGTCGATACGGCGCCGCTGCGCATTCGCGGCATCGTGGGGGCCAGCCTTTACCGTTCGGCGCGCGCCGCCGGGGCGCCTCCCGCCGCGGTGCAGGATTACCTGCGCACCATCGACGAGCACATGGCCTTCGAGGAGATCGCGCCGGGCGACGAGTTCGATCTTGTCTTTGCCAACCGGCGCGCCGCCGATGGCCAGCAGCAGCCGGGCGACCTGATCTATGCCGGGGTGGTCCGCGCCGGAAAGCCGCTGCTGCAATTGCTGCGCTGGGGCAACGACGGCGCCTTCCATTCGCCGCAGGGCATGGCAGAAGGGGCAGAGCAGACCGAAAGCTTCCTTGGCGCTCCGGTCAACGGCCACATCACATCGTATTACGGCGCAAGGCGGCACCCGATTCTGGGTTACATGCGGATGCATGCCGGGGTGGATTTTGCCGCCGGGTGGGGCGCGCCTGTCTATGCCGCAACCGATGGCCGGGTCAGCTTTGCGGGGTGGCACGGCGGACACGGCAATTTCGTGCGGCTTGACCACGGCGGCGGCATCGGCACCGGCTATGCCCACATGAGCCGCATTGCCGTGGCCCCCGGCATGGCCGTGCGGCGCGGGCAGGTGATCGGCTATGTCGGCTCCACCGGCCTTTCGACCGGCGCACACCTGCACTACGAGATGTATCGCGGCGGCCAGACGGTGAACCCGCTCTCGTTTGGCGCAATCACCCGCCGCGCCACGGTTGATCCGGCCCAATTGGCCGCTTTCCGGGCCAAGCTGGCGCAGGTGACAGCCATTCCGGCGGCAAGGCTGCGCTGACGCCGGCGAAGTGTGCCGCGAGGCAAGGCAGCGCAGAAGGATTGCAGATGGTCCGGCCACTCGCTACGCCAGACAGCGATGACAACCTACCCGCTGACTCGCCTGCGCCGCACCCGCGCCACGGCATGGAGCCGCGCCCTGCACCGTGAAGTGCAGGTGACGCCCGCCGATCTCATCTGGCCGCTGTTCGTGACCGAGGGAACCGGGGCGGAAGAGCCGATCGGCTCGCTCCCCGGCGTTTCGCGCTGGTCGGTCGATGGCATCGTGGCGCGGGCGAAGGAAGCCGTGGCACTGGGCATTCCCTGCCTTGCGCTGTTTCCCAATACCCAGCCCGAACGGCGCAGCGAGGATGGCAGGGAAGCGCTCAACCCCGATAACCTGATGTGCCGCGCGATCCGCGCGATCAAGCAGGCCTGCGGTGATGATATCGGGGTGCTCACCGATGTCGCGCTCGATCCCTATACCAGCCACGGGCAGGACGGGCTGATCGATGCCGAGGGCTATGTCCTCAACGATGCCACGGTCGAAGTGCTGGTCGGGCAGAGCCTCAACCAGGCCGCTGCCGGAGCTGACGTGATCGCCCCGTCCGACATGATGGACGGCCGCGTAGGCGCGATCCGCGAGGCGCTGGAAGCCGAAGGCCACGCCAATGTCCAGATCATGGCCTATGCCGCCAAGTATGCCTCGGCGTTCTATGGCCCGTTCCGCGATGCGGTGGGGTCCAGCGGGCTGCTGAAGGGCAACAAGAAGACCTACCAGATGGACCCGGCCAACGCCGAGGAAGCGCTGCGCGAGGTGGAAATGGACCTTGCCGAGGGCGCCGACAGCGTGATGGTCAAGCCCGGCCTGCCCTATCTCGACGTGGTCATGCGGGTGAAGGAAGCCTTCGCGGTGCCCGTCTTCGCCTATCAGGTAAGCGGAGAATACGCGATGATCGAGGCCGCTGTCGCGGCAGGCGCGGCCGATCGCGATGCCATGGTGCTGGAAACGCTGCTGGCGTTCAAGCGCGCGGGATGTTCCGGCGTGCTGACCTATCACGCGGCCCACGCCGCCCGCCTCATGGGAGCCTGATTCCTGCAATGACCCGCGCTGATGTTTCGATCATTCCCTTTGGCGGCAAGGCCCCGCGCATCCACGAAAGCGCCTTCATCGCGCCGGGCTGCCGGATCATCGGCGATGTCGAGATCGGGCCGGACGTGTCCATCTGGTATAACTGCGTCCTGCGCGGCGATGTGAACTTCATCCGCATCGGTGCGCGCACCAACATCCAGGACGGCAGCGTGATACATGTTGACAGTCCTGCCCCCGGAAAGCCCGAAGGCTATCCCACGATCATCGGCGAGGACGTGCTGGTGGGCCATCTGGCCATGGTTCACGGCTGCGTGATCGAGGATCGCGGCTTCGTGGGGCTGGGGGCCATCGTGATGAGCGGCGCACACATCGAAAGCGACGGGATGCTGGCAGCGGGCGCCATGCTGACAGGCGGCAAGCGCGTGCTTTCCCGCCAGTTGTGGAGCGGCCGCCCGGCCAGCTACATGCGCGACCTGAACGATGCAGCCATCACCGAGATGCAGCGCGGCGTGCAGCACTATGTGCATAACGGGCACGCGCACAAGCAGGCGGTGAACGCGGGTTACTGAGCCTTGGCAAGGCCTAGGGCGCAACTGCCAGAACCGCAGTGTCTGCGCGCCATGGCCGATGGCGATGGCCGCCTTGCCGTGCGAGTGACACCGGGCGCGAAAAGCGAAGGGATCACGATCGAGGGCGGACGCGTTGTCGTGAAGGTCAGGGCCAAGCCGGAGGATGGCAAGGCAACCGCTGCGGTGCTCCAGCTTGTTGCCCGCGCCCTTGAAGTTGCGCCATCGCAGGTGGAAATGTTGCGCGGCGCAACTTCGCGCGACAAGCTGCTGCGCCTTCCGCCGGTCTGACAAGTCCCCGGCGCACCTAGCCTTTTGCGCGCTTGTCCCGTCAATCCCCGCGCCTAGGGTTGGCGCCATCAAGGGGAGAGGATGGCGACATGACCGGACCATTGGCAGGCAGGACGGCGCTCGTGACGGGCGGATCGCGCGGGATCGGGCGGGCCATAGCCGAGCGGCTGGCTGCCGACGGCGCACGCGTGGCGGTCAATTTCCGCAGCGATGCGGCTGCGGCGCTAGGCGTGGTCGATGCCATCGTGGCGGCAGGCGGCAGCGCTTTCGCGCTTCAGGCCGATGTCAGCGATGAGGCGCAGATCAAGGCCCTGTTTGCCGATTTCGATGCACAGGCCGATGGCCTCGACATCCTTGTCAACAATGCCGGGATCGGCGTGATGGCAACGCTCGCCCAGACCGATGCCGCCACGTTCGACCGGCAGATGGCGGTGAACGCCAGGGGGCCGTTCCTCGTCACGAAAGCCGCGCTTTCGCGCCTGCGCGATGGTGGGCGCATCATCAACCTGTCCTCGATGGTGGCGCAGGCGGCTTATGCCTCGTGCATGGCCTATGCCATGAGCAAGGCGGCGGTGAACCACTTCACCCTGTCGCTTGCCGCCGAACTGGGCGCGCGGGGGATCACGGTCAACGCGGTGGCGCCGGGCGCCACGATCACCGATTTTGCGCCCGACCTGTTCAACGATCCGACCACTCTTCAACATCTGGCAGGGATGGCGGCGCTGGGCCGGGTAGGGCAACCCGACGACATCGCGCGCGTGGTTGCCATGCTGGCCGGGCCGGATGGCGGCTGGATCACCGGGCAAGTGATCGAGGCATCGGGCGGAATGCACCTTTAGGCTTCATTCGGGCGGAAAGCGCAGGGCTACCGCAACCATCGCCGCCGCCCAGACCGAGGCGATGCCGAGGCTTGCCAGCGGCGCGCGGTCCTGAAGGAACGCGCCCAGAACCGCGCCTGCCAGCAGTCCGCCCCACAGCAAGGCCCATGACAGCGCCGCCGAGGCATCGCGCTTGCCGCCAAGCAGCCGGGCAATGCCGATGCCGAGCTTGACCAGTGCGCCGGTCATGTAGGTCAGGCCAACCGCCACTTCGCCATCGCGCTGGAAAGTGTTGTTGAGCGCGCCCATGGCGAACACCAGCGCGCCCATCATCAGCACGGGCCATTGCAGCACCTGCCCCGCCGCCGCAATTCCCAGCAGCGCCGCAACCAGCGCCAGCACCGCAACCTTGCGCCAGCGCCCGGCGCGTTCCACCAGCAGCGCCCCTCCCGCCACACCAGCCACGAAGCCCCCGATCAGCAGCGCGGGGGCCAGCGCTGCGCGCGGAGACATGCCCAGCGCCACACCGAGCCGCGTGGTGTTGCCCGACATGAAGGACACGAAATAGCCGTGGCCGACGATGAAGCCCACGGCATCGACAAAGCCCGCCAGAGCTGCAAGCGCGGCGGCGAAGAGGCGGCGCTGATGGTCGGAAAGGATCACATGCGGATCTCTAGCCGTTCGGCGCGCCGTTGGAAATCGCCGGGATGAAGGATCAGTCCCGCGCCATCCCCCTTGCCATGCGCGAAAGCACGTCTGCCATGGCGTCGGCAATTTCGCTGTCGGGCGGGACGACATCGGCAATGGCGCGGGTCATGCAATCGGCCCATTGCTCCGCGGTCTTGCGGGTGATCGGGAAGGGCTTGTGCATCGACATCATGCACTTGCCGGGATTGGCCTCGAACCATTCGCGCGGGCCGCCGCACCATCCGGCAAGAAACCCGGCCAGCGATTCGCGCATCGGCGCAAGATCGGGTGCATGCATCGCCCGCAGCGCCTTGTAGGCAGGATCGGTTTCCATGAGATCATAGAACCGGTCGGTGATCCGGCGCAGCATGTCCCTGCCGCCGATCCGGTCATAGGGGGATTTCGCCGGAGCTTCTGCAACATCGCTGGCCAAGGGATCATGCCTTTCGCGTTCAGGGGAGCGGGAGCCTTGGCCCTGCCCCGCGCCGCGCCGGCCATCATTGATCCCGGTCAAGACCTTTCATCGGCAATCATCGCGCGCAGCGTTTCCAGCCGGTCCGCCTCGTGCGCGGGCTTGTCGGCGCGGATGCGGCTGATCCGGGGAAAGCGCATGGCAAGGCCGGACTTGTGGCGCTTGCTGGCATGGACCGAATCGAAGGCGATCTCGAACACCAGCGACTTGTCCGTCTCGCGCACCGGGCCGAACTTTGCCACGGTGTGCTGGCGCACGTGCCGGTCGAGCAGCTTCAGTTCCGCATCGGTGAACCCGAAATAGGCCTTGCCCACGGGCAGCAGTTCCGCCCCCTGATCGGGATCGCCGTTCCAGCAGCCGAACGTGAAATCGGAATAGAACGACGAGCGCTTGCCGCTCCCGCGCTGCGCATACATCAGCACGCAATCGATCAGCAGCGGATCGCGCTTCCACTTGAACCACAGCCCGGCGCGCCGCCCTGCGACGTAGGGGCTGTCGCGCCGCTTCAGCATCACGCCCTCGATCGCCTCGTCGCGCGCACGGGCGCGGATTTCGGCAAGTTCATCGAAATCGCGTGCCGGGATGACCGGCGAGATGTCGAAACGGGTGGCGTCAAGACGCGCGGCGAGCGCTTCCAGCCGGGCGCGGCGCTGATCCCAGGGCCGTTCGCGCAGATCCTCGCCATTCTCGATCAGCAGGTCGTAAAGGCGCACGAAGGCGGGATAATCGGCCAGCATAGCCTTCGACACGGTCTTGCGGCCAAGGCGTTGCTGCAAGGCGTTGAAGCTGGCCGCGCCGCCGGTTTCGCCACCCTGATGGGCCCCGCGCACCAGCAGTTCGCCGTCCAGCACGCAAGGCGTGGTGAGCGCGGCGGTGACTTCGGGGAACGTGGCGGAAATGTCGTCACCGCTGCGTGAATAGATGCGCGTTTCGCCTGCTGCATGGACAACCTGCACCCGGATGCCGTCCCACTTCCATTCGGCGGCATATTCAGCGAGGTCCAGCGTCTCGGCTTCGAGCGGGTGGGCGAGCATGAAGGGGCGGAACAGCGGGAGCAGATCGGTGCGGGGTGGTGCGGCGCCATTCGCGGCCCAGTCGAACAGCGGGGCGTAGGGCGGGGTCTGGCCGTGCCAGTATTCCTCGACATCCTCCACGCTCACATCGAATGCCCGTGCAAAGGCCACTTTCGCAAGCCGTGCGGAAATGCCGATGCGCATGGCACCGGTGGCAAGTTTCAGAAGGGCATAGCGGCCCTTGGCGTCAAGACGGTCAAGCAGGTCCGCCAGAACCCTAGGCGCGGCGGTGCGGGTTGCGGCGCCCAGCGCTGCGACAACCTCGGCCACGCCCGGTGCGGGCAGGCGCTCGCCTGCCGGATCGGGCCAGAGCAGGCTGGCGGTCTCGGCGGTATCGCCCACATATTCGCGGCTCAAACTCCAGAGCACCGGATCGACGCGTTCGGCCATCATGCTGCGGATGAGGCTGGCCTTTACGGCGGGGAAGTCCAGCCCGTCGGTCAGCGCGGCCAGCGCCCAGCCGCGATCGGGATCGGGTGTCTCGCGCAGGTAGGCGGCCAGCAGCGCCAGCTTGGCATTGCGCGACGGCGTGAGGACCAGCGCATCGAGCAGGGCGGCGAAACGCTCCATCAGTCGCTCTCGTCCTCGTAGCCGATCAGCGCCAGCGCGCGGGCCTTTCGCTGGGTCAGTTCGCACCAGCGCAAAAGGGCTTCCTCACGGCCGTGGGTGATCCAGGTTTCGGCCGGGTTCACCTGCGCGATTGTCTGGGTGAGTTCGTCCCAGTCGGCATGGTCGGAAATGACGAGCGGCAGTTCCACGCCGCGTTGGCGGGCGCGCTGGCGCACCCGCATCCAGCCGCTCGCCATCGCGGTGATCGGATCGGGCAGGCGGCGGCTCCAGCGGTCGTTGAGTGCCGATGGCGGACAGATGACGATGGCGTTGGCCAGCGCTGCCCTGGGCACGCCTGCCACCGGTTGCAGATCGCCTAGGTCAACGCCGTGCTCTTCGTAAAGGCGGCACATTCGCTCCATCGCGCCGTGAAGCCAGATGGTTTCGCGGTATCCGGCGCTGCGCAGCTCGGCGATCACGCGCTGCGCCTTGCCAAGGGCATAGGCGCCCACCAGCACGCAGCGGCCGTCATCGTTCTCGCGCGCGGCCAGCAGCCTTGCGATCTCCTCGCCAATCGGGGGATGACGAAAGACCGGCAGGCCGAAGGTGGCCTCGGTCACGAAGACATCGCACGGCGTCACCGCGAAAGGCGCGCAGGTGGGGTCGGGGCGGCGCTTGTAATCGCCGGTCACGATCACTCGTTCGCCCGCGTGCTCCAGCAGGATCTGGGCCGAGCCGAGCACGTGGCCTGCGGGCAGGAAGGTGGCGCTGACGCCGCCCCTGAGCCTGATCGTCTCGCCATAGGCGGCCGCCTGCGCGCCTGTTTCCGTCACGCCATAGCGCAGCGCCATGATGGCGAGGGTCTCAGGCGTGGCGATGGTCTGGCCGTGGCCGGCGCGGGCATGATCGGCATGGCCATGTGTGACGAGCGCGGTCTCCACCGCCCGCGCGGGATCGATCCACGCATCAGCGGGGACCACGTGCAGCCCGAAGGGTTCGGGTTTCAGCCAGGAGAAGGGCGAGGCCATGGTCCGTGAGATGGACGGTTCGGCGTGCGGGTTCCAGTGCCCATCATGCCGTGAAGTTGCGCGGCGCAACTCTGGCGCAGGAAAAAGGCCCGCCCCGGCAAGGACGGGCCTTGATCCCTGAGATCAGGCAAAGGCTTATTCGGCTTCGTCGGCGCTTGGCTCTTCGGTTGCCGCAGAACCGGCCTTGCCCTTCTTCGCCTTCTTCTTGACCAGCTTCGGCGCAGCAGGGGTCAGTTCGAAGGACAGGGCATCGTCCTTCAGGCTGACATGGACCTCGCCGCCATTGGCCAGCTTGCCGAACAGCAGTTCCTCGGCCAGCGGTTTCTTGACCTTTTCCTGAATCAGGCGGGCCATCGGGCGGGCGCCGTAGAGCTTGTCATAGCCCTTCTTCGCCAGCCAGCCGCGCGCATCCGAATCGAACTGGATGTGCACGTTCTGCTCGGCCAGTTGCAGTTCGAGCTGGAGCACGAACTTGTCGACCACGCGGCTGACCACTTCGGGCGGCAGGTAGCCGAAGGGCACGATGGCATCGAGCCGGTTGCGGAACTCCGGGGTGAACATCTTCTTCACCGCCTCGTCGCCCGCATCGGCCTTCGACACGTCGCCAAAGCCGATGCCCTGACGCGCCATGTCCGAAGCGCCCGCATTGGTGGTCATGATGAGCACGACATTGCGGAAATCGACGGTCTTGCCGTGGTGATCGGTCAGCCGCCCGTTGTCCATCACCTGAAGCAGGATGTTGAACAGATCGGGGTGTGCCTTCTCGATCTCGTCGAGCAGCAGGACGCAGTGCGGCTGCTGGTCGATCGCATCGGTCAGCAGGCCGCCCTGATCGAAGCCGACATAGCCCGGAGGCGCACCGATCAGGCGCGAGACCGAGTGGCGCTCCATGTATTCCGACATGTCGAAGCGCTGAAGCGGAATGCCCATGATCTGGGCAAGGCTGCGGGCGACCTCGGTCTTGCCGACGCCGGTGGGGCCGGAAAACAGGAACGAGCCAATGGGCTTGTCGGGATCGCGCAGGCCCGCGCGGCTCAGCTTCATCGCGCTGGAGAGCACCTCGATGGCCTTGTCCTGCCCGAAGACGAGCCGCTTGAGATCGCGCTCAAGATGTTCGAGCACCTTCTTGTCGTCGCTCGATACCGACTTGGGCGGGATGCGCGCCATCGTGGCGATGACCTGTTCGATCTCGCGCGCGGTGATGGTCTTCTTGCGCTTCGAAGGCGGCACCAGCATCTGCATGGCGCCCACTTCGTCGATCACGTCGATGGCCTTGTCGGGCAGCTTGCGGTCGTTGATGTAGCGCGCCGAAAGCTCGACCGCGGTCTTGATCGCATCGGGCGTGTATTTGACCTTGTGGTGTTCCTCGAACGCGGTGCGCAGACCTTTGAGGATCTTGATCGTGTCCTCGATGGTCGGCTCGTTCACGTCGATCTTCTGGAACCGGCGCAGCAGGGCGCGGTCCTTTTCGAAGTGGTTGCGGAACTCCTTGTAGGTGGTCGAGCCGATGCAGCGGATCGTTCCGCCCGAAAGCGCGGGCTTGAGCAGGTTGGAAGCATCCATCGCCCCGCCGCTGGTCGCGCCCGCACCGATCACGGTGTGGATCTCGTCGATGAACAGCACGGCATGCGGCATCTTTTCCAGCTCGGCCACGACCTGCTTCAGGCGTTCCTCGAAATCGCCGCGATAGCGCGTTCCAGCGAGCAGGCTGCCCATGTCGAGCGAATAGATCACCGCATCGGCCAGCACTTCGGGAACGTCGCCTTCCACGATCTTGCGGGCAAGGCCCTCGGCAATCGCGGTCTTGCCCACGCCCGGATCACCCACGTAGAGCGGGTTGTTCTTCGACCGGCGGCACAGGATCTGGATCGTGCGGTCCACTTCCGGCCCGCGCCCGATCAGCGGATCGACCTTGCCGGCCAGCGCCTTCTCGTTGAGGTTGACGCAGAACTGGTCGAGCGCGGTTTCCTTCTTCTGGCCCTTGGCGTCGGCCTTGTCTTCCTGCTTGGGCGATTCTTCCTCGGCGCCCTTGGGTGTGCGGCCTTCGACCTGCCGGCCGCCCTTGCCGATGCCGTGGCTGATGAAGCTGACGGCATCGAGGCGGCTCATGTCCTGCTGCTGGAGGAAATAGACGGCATAGCTGTCCCGCTCGGAGAACAGCGCGACCAGCACGTTGGCGCCCGTGACGGTGTCCTTGCCGGAGGACTGCACGTGCAGGATGGCGCGCTGGATCACGCGCTGGAACCCGGCGGTGGGCTGGGGATCGGCCTTTTCCTGCGTCTTGAGCGACTGGTATTCCTGATCGAGATACTGGCGCACCACATCGCCCAGATCGCCAAGATCCACCCCGCAGGCCTGCATGACCTGCGCGGCATCGGGATCGTCGATCAGGGCGAGCAGCAGATGCTCCAGCGTCGCATACTCGTGGCTGCGCTCGGACGCGTTGGCGAGCGCGGTGTGCAGCGTTTTTTCGAGGCTCTGGGCGAAACTGGGCATGTTGCGGCTACTTTCTGGCTTGCGCCGGTGGGTTCCCGATGGGGAAGAGTGCACACGCGGGATTAACCATGGCTAAACCACGTGTGCGTGTGAAGACAGATGCCCGAAAGGCATCGGCACCTGCTGCGATATGGTGACGCCCTTCGGCAAAGGGAAGGGCGCGCGCGTTCATCCGGCGGAGCCTGATGGCGGCGGCGTGCGGAACAGCGCTTCTGCCGCCAGACGGTGCGCGCTGGCCCTGTCGCGGTGCGCGGCGGTGCGTGCGATCTCGGCTTCCAGCAGAAGGATGCGCGCGTTCAGTTCGTCGTGCGAGAGGGAATCGAGCGGCTCTGCCGCCAGCCTGCTGGCCAGATCCCCTTTTGGGCGAGGGCGATCATCTAGGTCCATAGCGGGCACAATGGGCGCCGCATTGCCTTGCTGTCAACGCCCAGTGTCGGCTACCGGAAGACAAATTGGTATTCGGCATTTTCCGCGAGGGGGGTATCAGGGGCAAGATGACGAGAGCCATTCCGGCAACGATGACGGCGATCGGCTGGGATGCGCCCGGCGGCCCGGAAGTGCTGCGCCCGGAAACCGTGGCCGTGCCGCAGCCGGGGCCGGGGCAGGTTCTGCTGAAGGTGGCCTTTGCCGGCGTCAACCGGCCCGACGTGATCCAGCGACAGGGGTTCTACCCGCCGCCGCCCGATGCCTCGCCGCTGCCGGGGCTGGAAGTTTCCGGGCAGGTCGTGGCGATGGGCGAAGGCGTGACCTGGCCGTTCATCGGAACGCCGGTCTGCGCGCTGGTGGCGGGCGGAGGCTATGCCGAATACTGCATCGCCGAGGCGGCACAGTGCCTGCAGGTGCCCACCGGACTTTCGCTGGCCGAGGCGGCCGCCATGCCCGAAACGCTCTTCACCGTGTGGCACAATGTGTTTGAGCGCGGCATGACCGCGCCCGGCGAAACGATCCTCGTCCATGGCGGCACCAGCGGCATCGGTTCCATGGCGATCCTGCTGGGCAGGCTCTTTGGTGTGCGCGTGATCGTGACCTGCGGCGGCGCCGAAAAGTGCGCGCAGGCCCTTGGCATTGGCGCCGCCCACGCGATCGACTACAAGGCCGCCGATTTCGTGGCCGAAGTCCAGCGCCTGACCGAAGGGCGCGGGGTGGACATGGTGCTCGACATGGTTGCGGGCGATTATGTGGCGCGCAACATCAAGTGCCTTGCCGACGACGGGCGCCACGTGACCATTGCGGTGCAGGGCGGGGTTCGCGCCGAAATCAACATGGCCGAGGTCATGCGCCGCCGGATCACGCTGACGGGATCGACCCTGCGGCCGCGATCGAAGGCGTTCAAGGCCGCGCTTGCCGCCGAAATCCGTGACACGGTCTGGCCGATGGCGGCGACGGGCGAACTGCGCCCGGTAATGGACCAGACCTTCCCGCTCGGTCAGGCATCTGCCGCGCATGCGCGGATGGAACAGGGTGCGCACATCGGCAAGATCGTGCTTCAGGTGGGCTGAAGCCGAGGCGCCTGCGGCAAAAGCAAAAGGGCCGCCCCGTGACGGGAGCGGCCCTTTTTCGTGGCTCGGCCTTCGGCAGGCTCAGCTGTCGGAGATGCCTTCGGCGCGGCGGGCGGCAAGCCATGCGGCGGCTTCGGCTTCCTGCGCGGCTTCCGATGCGGCCTTGGCCGACGCTTCGCGTTCGGCGCGCAGTTCCTCGATCAGGGCCTCGCGGTCGGAGCCAAGGCGCTGATCGGCGGCGCCGTCGTCCTCGATCCCCGCCTTCTTGGCCGCCTTCGAGACCAGTGCATCGAGTTCGCGCTGCGAGCACAGGCCCAGCGTGACCGGATCCTTAGGGTTGATGTTGGCAATGTTCCAGTGGCTGCGGTCGCGGATCGCGGCAATGGTGGTGCGGGTGGTGCCGATCAGCTTGCCGATCTGCGCATCCGATACTTCGGGGTGATGGCGCAGGATCCACGCGATGCCGTCCGGCTTGTCCTGACGCTTCGACACCGGCGTGTAGCGCGGACCCTTGGTGCGGCTGACCGAGATCGGCGCACGCTGCATCTTGAGCCGGTAATCGGGGTTGGCCTGGCCGCGGTCGATTTCGGCCTGGGTCAGTTCGCCCGAATGGATCGGATCGCGCCCGGTGTATTTCTGCCCGGCAAGGTCATCGGCCATCGCCTGCACTTCAAGGATGTGCAGGCCGCAGAACTCGGCGATCTGCTCGAACGTCAGCGCGGTATTGTCGACGAGCCACGAAGCTGTCGCATGGGGCATCAGCGGATAGGCGGGCTGGTTGCTCACGGACGGTCTCCCGATAAGTCGGCCCTGCCGGAGCGGACACGACCTGAAAAGCGGATACAATAAGGGCCGCCCCTCGCGGAGCGGCCTTGAACGGTGACGATGTAGGCCGGGAATGGCGAATCGGCAAGGTCTTGTTTGAAAGGCTCAGCTCACCAGCGTGAGGGCCGGCTCCTCGCCCGCGTGCACGCGGTGCGCAAACCTGCCATCCACCTGCGCGCCCTGTTCGATGGTCAGCGCGTCATAGGTCACGTCTCCGTGGATGCGCGCGGTCTTGAGGATGACAAGCTCGCCCGCCTCGATCGATCCGTGAACCGTGCCCGAAAGGCGCGCGCTCTGCGCCCGGATCGCGCCGGTGACGACGCTTTTCTCGCCCTGGACGAGCGCGGCGCAGGTGATATCGCCTTCAACGGAGCCATCGATGTGGAGATCAGCGCTGGCCGAAAGATCGCCCTTCACGGCCACGTCCGCACCCAGCACCGAGAAACTTGCCGCCATGCCCGGATTACTCCCCGTGCTTTTCATCGTGCGCGCCGGTTCCGGCGCGGATTTCCTGAACATGCCTGTTTGCCTCAAGAAACGGGCGCGGATTGACCGGGCGGTCATTGATCCGCACTTCGAAATGGAGATGGGGGCCGGTTGACCGGCCGGTATTGCCGATCTGGCCGATGGCGGTTCCGGCTTCGACTTTCTGGCCTTCCTGCGCGCCGGTGCGCGACATGTGCGCGTAGCGCGTGAGCAGGCCGTTGCCATGGCTGATCTCGACGACGCGGCCATAGCCCTGCTTCACGCCCACGAAGCTGACCGTTCCCGCGGCCGCCGCATAGATCGGCGCGCCCACCGGCCCGCGGAAATCAAGCCCGGCATGAAAGGCGGGGCCACCCGTGAACGGATCGGAGCGGTAGCCGAAACCGCTGGAAATGTATTCGAGGCGCGCGGGCAGGGTGTTGGGGATCCGGGCAAGGCCCCGCTCAAGCGCCGCCATGCGCTCAAGGCTTGCCCCGAAGCGGGCGAACCGGGGGTCCACGCTCTCGTCCCGGTCGGTGAAGAGCCGGATGAGCGGGCCGCCCTGCGCCTCGCGCGAGGCGCCGCGCAGCATGGCCGGGTTCAGCCCGACACGGCGTATGGCGGTTTCATGGCGGGCGGCGCGGGCATCGGCGTAACGGGTCAGGCGCTCGATGAAGGCAAGCTGGCGCGCTTCCACTTCGGCAAGGCGCCTTGCTTCGGGCAGTTCGAGCGAGATCTTGCGGACGGTCTTCCGCGCCTCGGCCGTGCTGTCGGACACGGTGCCCTGCGGCAGGTCATCCGGCAATTCGCCGATCGTGCCCTGAATTGCCTTCTCGATGAAGTCCTGCCGGCGTTCCAGTTCCTCGGCAACGCCATCGATGCCGCCGCGATACTTTGCCACGCGGCTTTCTGCCGATGCCACCGCGGCTTCGCGTTCGAGCAGGGCGGCATGATCGCGCGCGGCGGTGAACTGGGAAAGGAGCGCTGCACCCATCGCGCCCAGCCACAGCAGCATGGCCCCGGCCACGCCGCCAGCCACGCCCATCTGAAGCCGCGAGGACAGGCGAATGAACCGCACCTCGCCCTGCACGCGCATGAAGAACTCGCGTTCGGGGAACCATTGCCTGACGCGGGCCGCGCCCGCGTCCAGCCTGTGGCGGGCCGCAGCCGTGCCGGCCCGCAAGCGGTCAGTCATCTTGGCTGGCACGAACCTGGCGACCCCCGGATCAATCCTGTCCCGGCCCTGACGACCGGTCGGTTGGTTAACGATTGTTTTCCCGTCAGGCGCGCGGCCTAGCGGCGACATGGACCGAAGGCGAATCCAAACCGCTCCACCCGCGCCGGAGCGTGTGACTCCCCCGATGAATCGTTTGCTGCGGGTGATCGCCAGCATACTGGTGCCAGCGCCGGGTCACGCGCATCGCGCACAGCGTGCAGACCGCGCAGGCCGATTCGCGCGTAAGACCGCGCGACAGGCCGCGCGGGTGGATGACATCGGGCCGCCGCGATGGTAGGGGCAGGCCATGTCCAGCCAGCCCTCCAGCCAGCCCCATGCCTCCGCCGAAACCGTGACCGCCATGGTCGAAGGTCTTGCCCGTGCCGCCCGGTCCGCCCAGGCGTTTCTGGCGCGCATGGATGCACCGGCCAAGGAACACGCGCTCAAGTGCGCTGCCGCTGCCCTGCGTGCCGCCGAAGCCGAGATTCTTGCCGCCAATGCGCAGGACATGGCCAACGGTGAGGCCAATGGCCTGACAAGCGCCATGCTCGACCGGCTCCGGCTGACGCCTGAGCGCCTTGCCGGGGTTGCCGACGCGGTCGAGCAGGTTGCATCGCTTGCCGATCCGGTGGGCGAGGTGATCTCCGAAACGGCGCGGCCCAACGGCATGGTGCTGCAGCGCGTGCGCATTCCGGTGGGGGTCATCGGCATCATCTATGAAAGCCGCCCCAACGTGACGGCGGATGCGGCCGCGCTGTGCGTGCGATCGGGCAATGCCGCGATCCTGCGCGGCGGGTCCGAGGCGGTCCATTCCAACCGCGCCATCCACCGCGCGCTGGTGGCGGGGCTGGTCGAGGGCGGTGTCCCTGCCGAGGCCGTGCAGCTTGTCCCCACGCAGGACCGCGCCGCCGTGGGCGCGATGCTGGCAGCCGCCGGGCTGATCGACATGATCGTCCCGCGCGGTGGCAAGAGCCTTGTGGCGCGCGTGCAGGCCGATGCGCGCGTGCCGGTGCTGGCGCACCTCGACGGGATCAATCACACCTTCGTGCACGCCGCGGCCGATCCGGACATGGCCCGCAGGATCGTGTTCAACGCCAAGATGCGCCGCACCGGCATCTGCGGCGCGATGGAAACGCTGCTGATCGACGCCACTTATCCTGATCCGCACGGGCTGGTGGAGCCGCTGCTGGATGCGGGGTGCGAACTGCGCGGGGATGCCCGCGCCCGCGCCATCGACCCGCGCATCGTGCCTGTCGCGGCGAACGACTGGGATACCGAATATCTCGAAGCCATCCTTTCGGTCGCCATTGTCGATGGTCTGGACGAAGCGCTGGCGCACATCGCGCGCCATGCATCGGGCCATACCGACGCCATCGTGACCGACGATCAGGCAGCGGCCGACCGGTTCCTTGCCGAAGTGGACAGCGCCATCGTCATGCACAATGCATCGAGCCAGTTTGCCGATGGCGGCGAGTTCGGGCTTGGCGCGGAAATCGGCATTGCCACGGGGCGGCTCCACGCGCGTGGCCCGGTCGCACTGGAAGGGCTGACGACCTACAAGTGGCTGGTGCGCGGTTCCGGACAGGTCCGGCCCTGACATTGCCCGCAGGCCCGCTTACCGGACTGCTGGGCGGCAGTTTCAATCCCGCACACGGCGGGCATCGCCGGATCAGCCTGTTTGCGCGCGCGGCGCTGGGGCTGGACGAGGTGTGGTGGCTGGTTTCGCCCGGCAACGTGCTGAAGCCTGCGGCGGGCATGGCGCCGCTTGCCGCGCGGCTGGCCTCGGCGCAGGCAATGAGCCGCAACGCGCCGATCCGCGCCACCGCGATCGAGCAGGAACTGGGCACGCGCTTTACGGTGGATACCCTGCGCGCGATCCGGCGCCGCTACGCGCGGCGGCGGTTCGTGTGGATCATGGGGGCCGACAACCTGGCCCAGTTCCACCGCTGGAAAGACTGGCGCGGCATTGCCCGCCAGATGCCGATTGCGGTCATTGCCCGACCGGGATATGATGCAAGGGCCATGGCCAGTCCTGCGGGGCCGGGGCGGCGCCGCGGCCCCCCCCCCCCCGGCCAGTTCGTTTCCGGCGCAAGGCGGAGCGCTCCGGCGCTGACTATTCTTCGCTTCGATCCTGACGAACGGTCGGCCAGCGCGATTCGCGCCGCGGATCCGGAATGGGCAAGCCGCGTGGGCGCGGCAGGACTGCGCGATGCCGTGACGCATCGCCCAATCAGGCGAGGAAAATCCTGACTGCGCAGTATCTTGGCCGCACCTGCGCCGCATGGCGCGCGGGTGCGGGCGGTCAGCTCCAACAGCCTTATCCCTTGACTCTTGAGCCACGGAGGCCATTTCGCGCGACATGACCAGCGTTCAACCGCTGTCGGCCAAGGCCGGCACCGCCCCCCAGACCCCTCAATCCGCAGCCGATCACTCGCCCGCAGCGCTGCACGATCTCGTGCTGCGTTCGCTTGACGACGATCAGGCGCAGGAAGTGGTTTCAATCCCGCTCGAAGGCAAAAGCTCGGTGGCCGATTACATGGTGATCGCGTCGGGACGATCCACGCGTCAGGTCGCCGCGATGGCCCAGAAGCTGGCCGAGCGGATCAAGCATGGCGGTTTCGGCCACGTGCGGATCGAAGGGCTTCCGGCGGCAGACTGGGTGCTGATCGATGCCGGGGATGTGGTGGTCCACCTGTTCCGCCCGGAAGTGCGCACGTTCTACAATCTCGAACGCATGTGGGCCTTCGGAGACGCGGGCGCGGCCTGATTGGGGGCGTGCGCCCGGCGGCTGACCCGATCGTTCAGCCATGAATGCCTCTGCGGGGATTCATTTCCCCGCCGATCCCGGCTAGACGGGGCCGATGCTGCTCCATGTCATCGCTCGCGGAAAGATCGGCCGTTCCCCGGAGGCGGAACTGGTCGACCGCTATGCCAGGCGCATCGCCTGGGGCTGGAAAGTGACCGAACTGCCCGACCGCGGCGGAACCGTGCCCGCGCCTGTGCAGTCGCCTTCGCGCACGGTGGCGCTTGATGAACGGGGCAGGCAGCTCTCTTCGGCCGAATTTGCCGCGATCCTTGGCCGCTGGCGCGACGATGGCGTGCGCGAGGCGCGCTTCCTGATCGGTGCGGCGGACGGCCACGACGAAGCGCTGCGCGGTTCGGCCGATCTCCTGATCGCCTTCGGCAAGGCCACATGGCCGCACATGCTGGCGCGGGCGATGCTGGCCGAACAGCTCTGGCGCGCCACCAGCATTCTGGCTGGCCATCCCTATCACCGCGAGGGATAAGCGCACGCCATGACGTCAGCGCGTGCCTTCGTTTTCATTATCCTGCTGCTGGCGGGAGTGGCGGGCTGGCAGGTCATGGCGCAGCAGCCCAGCCCCTATGCCGATGCGGGCGATGCGGGCGAAGCGCTGCGCCGCGCGGGCGAGGTTCTCGCCCGCTCGCGCGCGCGGGCCGAACAGCTTGAGCAGGCGGCACGCAAGGCGCGGGCCGAGGCCGACCGCACCGCGCGCGAGGCCGCCGCAGTGGCGGCACGGATCCAGCAGTCCGAGGCCGAGATCCAGCTGGCCCAGACCCGCATCGCCATGATCGACCGGCAACGCGAAGTCCTGCGCGCGCGCATGGCCAGCGAGCAGGAACCGGTCGTGCGCCTCACGGCAGCGTTGCAGATGATGGCGCGGCGCCCGCTGGTATTCAGTCTGGTCCGCGCGGATTCGCTGCGCGATACGGTCTATCTGCGGGCGGTGATGGAAACCATGCTGCCGGAAGTGGGGCGCCGCACTGCGGGGCTGCGTGCCGAAATCCAGCGTGGCCGCCAGTTGCAGGAACAGGCGCGCCTTGCCGCCCGCCAGTTGCGCGAAGGGGAAAGGGCGCTGGCCGCCCGCCGCGCGGAACTGGCCGCGCTGGAAAGCCGCCAGCGCCTTGCCTCGCGCGAGGCGCAGGGCGTGGCCAGCCGCGAGGCCGACCGGGTGATGGCCCTCGCCGAACAGACGCGCGACCTTTCGGGCCTGCTGGACCAGCTTGAAGAGGCCGGAACCCTGCGCCGCCAGCTTGCGGCCCTGCCGGGGCCGGTCCTGCCGCCGAGCCGCCCCGGCGAAGTGTTGCAGGTGATCGACGCGCCGCCGCCGCTGCTGGCAATCGAGGGGCCGCGTCTGCCATGGATCATGCCGGTATCGGGCAGGCTGGTATCGGGCTTCGGCGAGCAGTCTGCCACCGGGCTTACCAGGGGCATTGCCCTTGCGGTGGCGCCCGGTGCGCAAGTGGTTTCCCCCGCCGACGGGCGCGTGGCCTTTGCCGGGCCTTATCGCGGCTATGGCGCCATCGTGATCGTGGAGCATGGCGGCGGCTGGACCACGCTGATCACGCGGTTCGGCCGTCTTGCCGTGACCGTGGGCGAGACGGTCGTGCAGGGCTCGCCGCTCGGCACTGCCGGACCGGGTCGGCCGGTCCTCACGATCGAACTGCGGCGCGATGGCACGCCGGTCAATCCGCTGGACGGAACCGGTGGCTGATGGCCTGCGCCACCTGTCCCCAAACCTCATCTGGCGTTAAGCCGCCTGCGGCTATATGGTGGCGATGATGACCAGTGATGATCTCGCGATGGGCTCCCCCGCAGCACGAACGGGCATGGCCGGTGTTGGCCGCAAGAACGCGCGGCCTGCCGCCTTGCTGCGCGTCACCGCGCTCGTCTGCGCGGTTGCCCTGATCCCTGCGGCGACGAGCGGACTGGCGGCGGTGGATGCGCGGTCGGGTCCGGAGTTCGGCAAGCTTCTGGCCGTCTATGAGCGGATCAAGGCGAACTATGTCGAGCCGGTCGATGATGACAAGCTCATCAAGGGCGCGATCAACGGGATGCTGGCCTCGCTCGATCCGCACAGCTCCTATCTCGATGCCCGTGATTTCGAGAACCTGCGCACCCAGACCGAAGGCTCCTATGGCGGGCTGGGCCTTTCGGTCACGCTCGATGATGGCGCGGTCAAGGTCATCGCCCCGACCAAGGGCAGCCCGGCCGATCTTGCCGGGGTGAAGGCCGGGGATTTCATCACGCACCTTGATGGCAAGCTGATCTATGGCGGTTCGCTGGATGAGGCGGTCGATCAGATGCGCGGCAAGCCGGGCACCCAGATCAGGCTCAGCATCTTCCGTCCCGGACGCGACGAGCCGTTCGATGTCACGATCACGCGCCAGATCATCGAACTGAAGCCGGTGGAATGGGAGCTTCAGGGCAATGTCGCGGTGATTTCGGTCTCCAGCTTCAGCGCCGATGTGGGCGCCTCGGTCAAGAAGGCATGGGCCGCAGCCAGGGCCAAGGCGGGCGGCAAGGTGGCCGGGCTGGTGCTTGACCTGCGCGGCAATCCGGGCGGCCTGCTCGACGAGGCGGTTGCCCTGTCGGACCTGTTCCTTGAACGCGGGACGATCGTTTCCCAGCGTGGCCGCTATCCGCGCGACAACGAGGTCTATCCCGCCGAAGTCGACACCAAGGGCGATATCGCCAAGGGGGTGCCGATGATCGTGCTGATCGACGAAGGTTCCGCATCCGCTTCCGAGATCGTGGCGGGTGCCCTTCAGGACCAGCATCGTGCGGTGGTCATGGGCCAGCGCAGCTTCGGCAAGGGCAGTGTGCAGACGCTGATCCCGCTCACCCGCGATACCGCCGTCAAGCTCACCACGGCGCGCTACTACACCCCGTCGGGCCGGTCCGTGCAGGAAGGGGGAATCGATCCCGATATCGTGGTGCCGCAGATTTCCGATCCCGATTTCCTCAAGCGCCAGAAGCGGGCCTATCGCGAGAGCGACCTGCGCGGCCATCTCATCAACGAGATCAAGCTCGACGACAAGGATCTGGAAAAGGACAAGCTGGCCGATCCGCGCTTCAAGATGACGCCCGAAGAACTCAAGGCGAAGAACATCAAGGACTTCCAGCTGCACTATGCTGTGCAGACGCTGAGCCGCACGGCGGGCACGGTGCTTGCGGCAAACCGGCAGCGTTGAGACGGATCGCCACGCGATGACCCCGGCCAAAGCCCGCGATGCCGCCTATGCGCTTGCCCTGATCGTGCCCGCCTCGCTGATGGGCGGGGCGCTGATCGCGCAGTATGTCTTCGGCCTGTATCCTTGCGAAATGTGCTGGTGGCAGCGCTATCCGCATATCGCGGCCATCGTGCTCGCAGTGCTCGCGCTGGCCATGAAGCGCGGGAAGGGCAGGGTCGGGGGCGCAGGTGATCTGGCGGCCAGTCTGGCGGCCATCGCCACCGGCCTGTCCGGTCTGATCGGTGCCTTTCATGCCGGGGTGGAATATGGCTGGTGGCAGGGCGTTACTGCCTGCGCCACGGTTGGCGGCAGCGGGGCCAGCGCACTTGATGCGATCATGAACGCGCCCGTTATCCGGTGCGATGTTGCCCCTTGGTCTCTCTTCGGAATCAGCCTTGCCGGTTACAATTTCCTGATCTCGCTGGGCGGGGCGGTGCTGGTTCTGGCGCTGCTCGGCAAGGGGCGCAAAGGCCGCAAGGGAACCTTCCGATGACCGTGAATACCGCTGAAATGCTGCGCGTCGATCAGGCCGGAGAGTTCGGCGCGACCCGGATCTATGCCGGGCAGCTTGCCGTGATGGGCAATCGCGCGCCTCATTCCGCCGAAATTGCCGCGATGGCCGAGCAGGAAGCCGATCATCGCAGGCGCTTCGATGAACTGCTGGTGCGGCGCGGGGTGCGCCCCACGGCCTTGCAGCCGCTCTGGTCCGTCGCCGGTTTCGCCCTTGGCGCGGCAACGGCGCTGATCGGGCCGAAGGCAGCCATGGCCTGCACCGCCGCGATCGAGACCGAGATCGACCGCCACTATACCGAGCAGCTCGACGCGCTGGGCGACAGCGATCCCGAACTGGCCGGCATGATCCGCGAGTTCCGCGATGACGAGCGCGAACACCGCGATGCGGCGCTGGCCGCCGGGGCCGAGCAGGCGCCCGCCTATCCGGTGCTGTTCCACGCGATCCGGCTTGGCTGCCGCGCGGCGATTGCGCTTTCCACGCGGATTTGATTTCTCCCGCTTTTGATTTCTGTCAGGGATCGGCCGCGGTCAAAGCCGCATCAGCATTCCAGTCGCTTCAGCTACCATTCAAGGACGTTGCGTCCTATAGCGAAGCATGGCTGACCGGAGACCCACAATGTTGCGCACTGTCCCTGCTTTCCTGTTTCTGGCCGCTGCGGCGTCAGTCCCGGCGCAGGCGCAGCCTTCCGGGCCGGGCGTTGCGCTGACCGATCCGGGCGGAGAGCGGGTGAACCAGCTCATCGTCTATGGCAATGATCCGTGCCCGCCATCCGAAGGCGGCACGATCACGGTCTGCGCCCGCAAGGAAGAGGAGGAGCGCTTTCGCATCCCCAAGCCCTTCCGCGACAATCCCAATGCCGCAGGCAACCAGGCCTGGACCGAGCGGGTGAAAGCCTATGAAACCGTTGGCGCCTTCGGCATCAATTCCTGTTCGGCGGTCGGTTCGGGCGGTGCCAGCGGCTGCGTGACCCGCCTGATCGACCGTGCCTATGCCGAAAAGCGCAACGGCCCCGACGTGCAGTTCGGCCGCATGATCGAGGAGGAGCGCGAGCGCCGTCTCAGCACGATCGATGCCGAGGCCGCGGCCGAACAGGCGCGGGTCGAGCAGATCGAACGCGAATACGAAGCCCGGCTGAAGCGCGAGCGCGAGGAGGCCAGCGGTCAGACGGGCCAGCAGGCCACCCCGCCTGCGCCGCCCGCGCAGCCCTGAAACGTGCAGCGCGCATCATTCCCGCACCGACGGAAATGATGCACGCCCAAGTCTCCAGCCCGCTGTCCGAAGCCTTCAGCCCAGGGCAATGTCGGGTGCGTCTTCCTGCTTCATGCCGACCGTGTGATAGCCTGCATCCACATGGTGCGTTTCGCCGGTCACGCCTGCGGACAGATCGGACAGGAGGTAAAGCCCTGCACCGCCCACGTCCTCGATGGTCACGTTGCGGCGCAGCGGGCTGTTCAGTTCGTTCCACTTGAGGATGTAGCGGAAATCGCCGATGCCGCTGGCGGCCAGGGTCTTGATCGGGCCGGCCGAAATGGCGTTGACGCGCACCCCTTGCGGCCCGCAATCGTTGGCCAGGTATTTCACGCTGGTTTCCAGCGCCGCCTTGGCCACGCCCATGACGTTGTAGTGCGGCACCACCTTTTCCGCGCCGTAATAGGTCAGCGTCAGGATCGAACCGCCTTCGGGCATCATCTCCACCGCCCGGCGCGTGACCGCGACGAGGCTGTAGGCCGAGATGTTCATGGTCATCAGGAAGTTGTCGAGCGTGGTGTCGTAGAACTTGCCGCGAAGCTGGTTCTTGTCGGAATAGCCGATGGCGTGCACCACGAAGTCGATCGTCGGCCAGCGCGCCTTGAGCGTATCGAAGGCCACATCCAGCGCGTCCATGTCGGACACGTCGCATTCGATGAGGAAATCGCTGCCGAGGCTGGCGGCCAGCGGGCGCACCCGCTTCTCCAGCGCTTCTCCCTGATAGGAGAAGGCGAGTTCGGCGCCATGTTCGTGCAGCTTCTTGGCAATGCCCCAGGCCAGCGACTTGTCATTGGCGAGGCCCATGATGAGGCCGCGCTTGCCTTGCATAAGTCCGGTCATGCGTTCTCGTTCTCGCTTCCTGTCTTGTTCCCTGCGCGCACCCGCCCTGCGGGTGCGCCATCATTGTTCTTCTCGTCCGCGCAGGCTGCGCTCTTCCGGTGTTTCGGCCAGCGCTGCGTTGAGTTCGGCTCCCACCACCATCCCTAAGCCGACCAGCCAGAAAAAGAAAAGGGCGATCATGATTCCGGCAAGGCTGCCATAGGTCAGGTCATAGGTGAAAATGGTGCGCAGCGCGACCGGAAGGGCCGTGGTCACGCCGATCCACCAGAGCGTGACGAAAAGCGCGCCGGGCCACTTGGGATATTCCCGGCCGCGATAGGCGCCGGGGGTCAGCGAGATGAACAGGAGCCACAGCGCGCCGTAGAGAACCACCGCGGGGATGAAGCGGGTGAGTGCAAGCTGCTGCACGAGATCGCCGAAATCCGGCAGCCACGCGCCGATCACTTCCTGCACGGCACCGATCAGCACCTGCGCGAAGATGGCCAGCAGGATCAGCATGACCGAGGCAAGGGTTATTCCCGCCGATGCCAGCCGATAGCGCCACAGGGCATGTTCCCACCGCGTGCCGTAGGCGCGGCGCAGGATGTCTCGGATCGTTTCGATCAGGCTGCTGGCCGTCCACAGCCCCACCAGCGCGCCGATCCACAGCAGCCAGCCCGTGCGCGCCTCGATCACGCTGCGGGCCACCGGCTCGATCGTGGCGGCAACCACCGGCGGCAGGGCCACCAGCACCGTATCGATGGCGGCGGCGCGCTGGCCCGGCTCGCCCAGTGCGGAAAACAGCGCGGCGGCCGTGATGAAGAAGGGAAAGAGCGCGATCACCACCATGTAGGCAAGGTTGCCCGCGTGAATGGTGCCATCGTTGAAGGCGCCGGTTGCCACCCGCACGATCACGGTTCGTGCCCGCGCGGCCCAGCGGTGCACCCTGCCCGCATCCGGTGGCCATGGCCGGGCGGCAGGCGAGCCGCGCCGCGCGGCACGGCGCCGCGCCTCCGGCGAAAGATCGGGCATTTCCAGCAGCACGCGCGCATCATGACCCGGCAGCGACGGGCCGGGGGGCGCGCCGTGCCCGCTCATTCACACACCAAGCTTGCCGCGCAGGTTGCGCAGATCCTGCCAGCCTTCGAGCCGGGCCTTGAGATCGGCGTCATCGGCGGGAAGATCGATCTGGAGCGTGACGAGCTGGTCGCCGCGCGTGCCGTCCTTGCGGGTGAAGCCCTTGCCCTTGAGGCGCAGGGTCCGGCCGCTCGAACTGCCGGGCGCGACGGTGAGCATGACCGGGCCATCGACGGTCGGCACTTTCACTTTCGCGCCGTGCACCGCTTCGGCAAGGCTGATCGGCAGATCGAGCCGGATATTGTCGCCATCGCGCTCGTAGAACGGATGGCCGCCGATCTCGATGGTGACGATGGCATCGCCGTTGCCGCCGGGGCCGGGTTCACCCTTGCCGGCAAGCCGCATCTGCTGGCCGTTCTCAAGGCCGGCCGGCAGCTTGAGGTCGATCGTCTTGCCGTCGGACAGGGTGATGCGCTGGTTTGCGCGCGTTGCCGCATCGACGAACGAAACCTTGAGCCGGTAGCTGACGTTCGCGCCGCGCGGCGGCGGGCCGCGGCGCGCACCCGCGCCCATTCCGCCCATTCCGCCCATTCCGCCACGTCCGCCGAACAGGCCCTCGAAAATGTCGCCGATGTCGATGCCTTCCGGCCCGGCGCCGCCTTCGAATCCGCCATCGTGGCGAAATCCGCCCTGCGTGCTGCGAAATCCGCCGCCGAAGCCCCCCCCGGCGAAGCCGCCGCCTCCGAACGGTCCGGTCGGGTTGCCATCGGCATCGATCTCGCCCCGGTCGAACTTCGCCCGCTTGTCCTTGTCGGACAGGAGATCGTAGGCGCGCGTCACTTCCGAAAAGCGCTCCGCCGCCGCGGGGTTGTCCTTGTTGGTATCCGGATGGAGTTCCTTTGCCAGCTTGCGATAGGCGGACTTGATGTCCTTCTCGCTCGCGCTGCGCGGGACTCCCAGAATGGAATATGGATCAGCCATGCTTGCAAGCTAGGATTTGCAGGCCCTGCCCGCAAGGTTGGCTTTCCTGTTGCAGGCAAGAGGAGTAAGCGGGGCCAGCGCAATTGATCCCGGTCATTGGCGCCTTTGGCGGGTGCGGCAATCCTGCGCCCTCCGATGCTTCTTCGGGCAGGATCCTCTCAGACAATACCGTTCAGGCAAGACGCCGTCAGGAAAGACCCGTGACATCCGACCACAGCGCCGACGCGATTCCCCATGCCGATCCTTTCGCCATCTTCGATGCCTGGTTTGCCGAAGCGCAGAAGACCGAGCCGAACGATCCCAACGCCATGGCGCTGGCCACGGCAACCCCCGGCGGCCTGCCCTCGCTGCGGATGGTGCTGCTCAAGGGCCATGGCCCGGACGGCTTCGTGTTCTATACCAATTTTCACAGCCGCAAGGGCGGGGAACTGGCGGCCAATCCGCATGTGGCGCTGCTGTTTCACTGGAAGTCGCTGCGCCGCCAGATCCGCATCGAAGGCCCCGTCCGGGAAGTGAGCGCAGCAGAGGCCGATGCCTATTTTGCCAGCCGCCACCCCGAATCGCGTCTGGGTTCGGCTGCATCCGACCAGTCGCGCCCGCTCGCCGACAGGCAGACCTATCTTGACCGGGTGGCCGCGCTGCGGGCGCAGTTTCCCGATGGCAATGTTCCGCGTCCCGCACACTGGTCGGGCTACCGGGTGACGCCGGTGGCCATCGAGTTCTGGCAGGACCGTGACTATCGCCTCCACGAGCGCCGCCGCTTCGTGGCCGATGGCGCTGGCGGGTGGACCAGCAGCCTGCTTTACCCGTAAGAGATCCGTTCCATGAACATGACCCGCGCCGATTCCCATGCCGACCTGAACCGCAAGGCGGCGCTTGCCAGCATTTCGGTGGCGCTGCTGCTGTCCGGGATGAAGCTGTGGGCCGTCTTCTCGACCGGCTCGGCCGCGATGCTGGGCAGCCTTGCCGATACCGCGCTCGATCTGGTGGCCAGCATTGCCACCCTGCTGGGCGTCTGGATCGCCTCGCAGCCGGACGATCACAATCACCGTTTCGGCCATGGCAAGGCCGAGGCACTGGCGGCGATGTTCCAGGTGGTGCTGATCTCGATCTCCGCCATCGGCATTGCCTATCGCGCCATCGGCCAGTTCTTCGGCAAGGCGCAGGTGGCCGAAGCGGAAACGGGTGTTGCCGTTTCGGCGCTGGCCATGGTGGCGACGCTGGCCCTGCTGGCCTACCAGCGCCATGTGATCCGGCAGACCGGCAGTCTCGCGATCAGCACCGACAACGTCCACTACAAGTCGGACCTCTACCTCAACCTTGCCGTGATCGCGGCGCTCGCGCTGGATGTCTGGGCCGGCATCAGGGGCGCGGATGCGGTCTTCGCCTTCGGCATCGCGCTGTGGCTGGGCTGGGGCGCATGGGGCGCTTCGCAGGAGGCGGTGCACCAGTTGATGGACCGGGAATGGCCACTGGAAAAGCGCGAACGCTTTCTCGAAGTCGTCGCCCGGCATCCCGAACTGAAGGGGATCCACGATCTGCGCACGCGCACCAGCGGCAATCGCGATTTCGTGCAGTTCCACGTCTGGGTCGATGGCAACATGACCGTGACCCAGGCGCACGAGGTGATGGACGAGATCGAGGACAAGCTCATGGCCGAGTTTCCCGGCGTCGAGATCCTCATTCATCCCGATCCCGAAGGGCTGGTCGACGAGGATCTGATGGGCGCGGAAAATCTGCTGGCGCAGGATCAGCGCGCAGTCAGTCCGGCACTGCTCGCGCAGGGCGGGCCTGAAGTGCCCGTGATCCGATAATTGCCTCGGCCCTATCGATAGAGAGCCACCACATCGGCCAGCGCGTCGACCACGCCGTCCAGCCGGTCGTCCTGCGTCTTGCCAAGCCGCACGACCGTGAGCTTGCGCGAGGGGCTGACCAGCACATACTGGCCGAGGTGCCCGATGCAGGCAAACAGATCCCTCGGCCCGCGATCCGGAAACAGCGAGGGTTCTCCGGCCGTGGGCGTGCGGTTGAGCCAGATCTGCGCACCGTATTGCGCCTCGCGCGGGGAGGGGGAGACCATGAACTCGATCCACTGGCGCGGGATGATCTGCGCGCCCTTGACCGAGCCCTTGTTGCGCAGGAACTCGCCAAAGCGCGCCCAGTCGCGCGCGGTGCCGTGGATCAGCGATCCGCCGACGAGCGTTCCGGCGGCATCGAACTCAGGCAGCATCGATTTCATTCCCGCCGGTTCGAACAGGCGGGTGCGCAGATAGTCGGAAACGGCCTCGCGGCGGCTTTGCGCATCGGGTGCCGGAGCCAGCACCCGCGCCGCCAGATCGGCCAGAATCACGCTGCTGGCGGTGGAATATTCGAACTTGCGGCCCGGTTCGGCCTCCAGCGGCTGTTCTTCGGCATAGCGGGCCATGTCGTCGCGGCCATCGAGGAAAAGCATCCGCACTTCGTCCGACCGGTAAACCGGGGTGATCGCTTCGGAATGCCTCAGGCCCGACCGCATCTGGAGAAGCTGGCGCAGGGTAATCTCGCCGCGCGGATCGCCGGGGCGCTGCCACGCCGGGACGGGGGCCGTTTCGTCAAGCCGCAGCCGCCCGTCGGAAACCAGCATCCCGATCATGACCCCGGTGATGCTCTTGGCCATCGACCAGCTCACGAAGCGGGTATTCTCGTGATAGCCGGGTGCATAGCGTTCCGCGACGATCCGCCCGCCCTGCATGACGATGACCGCGCGCGTTTCGCCCTTGTCCGCGGCAAAGAGCGCATCGATGGCGCGGGCCAGCCTTTCGCGGTTCGTGCCGGGCTTTTCATCCACCGCCGCCAGCGCTTCGGGCGAAAGCGGCGGCGGGCCGGGCGGGGGGGCGTCCCCTTGCGAACAGGAGGCAAGGGCTGGAACCAGTGCCAGCGACACGATAAGGGGGAGCAAGCGACGGGCCATGAGGCCAGTGCTTTCAATCAGAATCGGCACAGATGGCAACCGGCAACCACAGTTCCCCCACAACTGCGTCCCTCACGATTGCACCGAAGCGGCGCAAGTGGCCGCGCGTTGTGATCGTGCTCGTCGCCATGGCGGCGCTGGCGCTTGCTGCCTTCTGGCCGACGCTTCGCAGCTTTGCCCTGACCGGCACCAGTTATGGCGCGCGGGTGGCGTGTTCGTGCCGTTATGCGGGGGGGCGTGATCTTGCGAATTGCCGCAAGGACTTCGAGCCGGGAATGGAACTCGTCACGCTGAGCGAGGACCGGCAGGGCAAATCGGTCACGGCGCGGTTCGCCCTGCTCTTCGGCCAGACAGCGACCTACCGTGAAGGCTGGGGCTGCGTGCTGGAGCCGTGGGACAAGGGTGCGCCCTGACCGGGTCTGATCCGGTATTGCTTCTGCCCCCCGGTTGCGGCCGGATGCCTGCGCTTCAGCCTTCGGCCCAGCGCTCGGTCGAATCGATCCAGCCGCCGCCCGCCACCCTGTCACCGGCATAGATCACCGCCGCCTGTCCCGGCGCGACGCCATATTCGGGCTGGGCGAAGCGGATGGTGACTGCTTGTCCGCCGCCCAGCGCGCCTTCAAGGCTGATCGGCACCGGCTTGGCGAGCGAGCGGACCTTTGCCATGAGCGGTCCTGCGGGCAGGGGGCCGATGCGGTTGGTTTCGGTAATCCGCGCGCTGCCAACAGCCAGCATCACCCGCGGGCCGACCAGCACGCGGCGCGCGGGGGCATCCAGCCCGACGACATAGAGCGGCTCTGCCTGCCCGCCGATTTCCAGCCCGCGCCGCTGGCCCACGGTATAGTGGATGATGCCCCGGTGGCGGCCCAGAACCTCGCCGGTGGCGGCGTGGACGATCTCGCCGGGGGCGTCGGCTTCGGGGCGGACGCTGCGCACGATCTTCGCATAGTCGCCATCGGGCACGAAGCAGATGTCCTGACTGTCGGGCTTTGCGGCAACCGCAAGGCCCATTTCCTCGGCCAGGCGCCGGGTTTCGGTCTTGGGCAGGCCGCCAAGGGGAAAGCGCAGGAAGGCAAGCTGCTCTTCGCTCGTGCCATAGAGAAAGTAGGACTGATCGCGCGCCGGATCGGCCGCGCGATGCAGTTCCGGCCCGTGGGCGCCGACGATTCGCTGCACGTAGTGGCCCGTGGCAAGGCAATCGGCGCCCAGTTCGCGGGCCATGGCCAGCAGATCGGTGAACTTCGGTCCCATGTTGCAGCGGATGCAGGGAATGGGGGTGCGCCCGCTCAGGTATTCGTCAGCGAAGCGCTCCACCACTTCCGCGCGGAAGCTGGACTCGTGATCGAACACGTAGTGCGCGATGCCGAGACGGTCCGCCACGGCGCGCGCATCGCGGATGTCGTCACCGGCGCAGCAGGCGCCCTTGCGGCCGGTGGCCGCGCCATAGTCGTAGAGCTGGAGGGTAATGCCGATCACTTCGGCCCCGCTCGCCGCCGCAAGACCTGCCACGACCGAACTGTCGACCCCGCCGGACATGGCAACCACGATGCGCCGTGCAGAGAGCGGCGCGGGAAGATCGAACAGGTCGGGACAGGTGGCGGCAGGGATCATGGCGCGCGCTTTAGGCCGAATCCCGGCCAAGCGCAAAACCTGCGCGCACCCCCGTCCAGCGCCTCGAACAGAAGACCCCCCTGAACAAAAGGTAATTGCGCCCTTTACCGGACCTTAGCCATCTGGGGTTTAGGGAAGGCGGTGATGGACATGAGCTTCACCGATCCCGCCGCCTTCGGCCCGGCCGCCTCCGCACCCGGCCTGCGCCCTTTGAGCTGGCATGGCCTGTGCGTCCAGATCACCGCGATGCAGGATCTGCGCCGCGCCCTTTCGGCTGATCGCGAGCAGGCGGGCAAGGTGCCGGGCGCAAGCTTCGATCATGCCACCGCGCGCTTCATGGCAACCCTGATTCCGGGCGCTTCGGCGCAATCTCCAAGGTGTGAACAGCCCGTTAACCCTACCCCTTCAGCGAATGGCAAAGACAATCTTGCCACAACCGCGGGCACACCGAACGTGGCGCGGACGGGCCACGCCGAAGCACGAGACTGAGATGATCGAGAACCAGAAAATCCGCCCGGCTCAGGTGATTGGCCCTCTTGGCGAGCCGCTCACGCTGGAGAACCTGCCCCCGCCGAACACGACGCGCTGGGTCGTCCGGCGCAAGGCCGAAGTCGTGGCTGCCGTCAATGGCGGCCTGCTGACGATTGACGAGGTCTGCGAGCGCTATGGCCTGACGCTGGAAGAGTTTGCCTCGTGGCAGCGTGCGGTCGACCGCTCCGGAATGCAGGGCCTGCGCGTGACCCGCATCCAGCACTACCGCGATCTTTACGAGCGCCAGCTCAAATACTGATCCAGCCTTTCCTCCAGGCTCCATCCGCGGCGGCCGCTTCCTTCGGGAGGCGGCCGTTGTTCTTTAGGGCATCTTTTACCCTGCCTCGCCGCAGGTCTAACGCCACGGCGCAGTCTTTTCGCGCCGTCGTGATACACAAAGTTACAGATGCCGAAATGACACGCCGCTTCATTTCGGCGTAAGTCCTTTGTCGAGACAGAATTGCACCTCGTCGGAACGGGGTCTATTGATCTGCTCCGACCTGTCAGGACGGTTCGGCCGCAATGTTGCGGCAGCGAATTGACTGTGTGATACACCTGTTCGGGAAAAGAAGGGGGCAGCCCTCGCTCCTGTTGATGGCCCTGTAACTGGCAAGGCAACGTAACTGGCAAGGCAACCGGCAAGGCCGGTGGTGGCGATGATGCCGAAAAGGGCGCGGTTGCGACGCGGAGCGAAGGCGGTGAAGCAGATGAATTACGAGACAACGATTGATCCCGCCGGTGCCGAGGCTGTCCGCGCTTTCGAAAGCCAGCGGCTGGACAGGCCCGCGCTGCGTCGCAATGCCCTGATCGCGGTGGCCGTTCTCGCGGTGCTCGTCGGCGTCTGGTATTTCATGCATGGCCCGTCGGGGGGCGATGATGCCGCCGCCAAGGCGCAGGCACAGGTCGTTACCGTGATCGTGCCGGGCCAGACCACGATCGCCGGCACGATCAACGCCAGCGGCACCATTGCCGCGCGGCGCGAAATGCCGGTGGGGGTTGCCGGCGAAGGCGGACGGGTGGTGCAAGTGCTGGTCGATGCGGGCGACTGGGTGAGGGCGGGGCAGGTGCTCGCGGTGATCGACCGCGCCGTCCAGACCCAGCAGATCGCCAGCCAGGCCGCCAACGTCGAAGTGGCGGCAGCCGATGCCCGTCTGGCGCAGGCCAATCTCGACCGCGCGCTCAAGCTGGTTGAGCGGGGCTTCATCTCCAAGGCCGATGTCGACAGGCTCACCGCCACCCGCGATGCGGCCGTGGCCCGTGTCGGCGTGGCGCGCGCAGGGCTTGCCGAACTGCGCGAGCGCACGGCGCGCCTCAATATCGTGGCGCCCGCGGCAGGGCTGGTCCTGACCCGCGCCGCCGAGCCGGGACAGATCGTCAGCCCCGGTGCGGGCGTGCTGTTTTCGATCGCGCGCGAGGGGCAGATGGAAATGCGCGCAAGGATTTCCGAGGCCGATCTGGCCCGGATCAGCGTGGGAGCCGTGGCCGAAGTCACGCCTGTCGGCATGGACAGGTCATTCACGGGCGAGGTCTGGCAGATTTCCCCCACCATCGACCAGAACACGCGCGAGGGCCTGGCGCGCATCGCGCTGGGATATGATGCTGCGCTGCGCCCCGGCGGTTTTGCCAGCGCCCGGCTGAAATCGGGCGTCGTGACCGCCCCGCTCCTGCCCGAATCGGCCATTCTGAGCGACGAAAAGGGCACCTATGTTTACGTCATCGGAGATGACAACAAGGCGCAGCGCCGCCCGGTCAAGACCGGTGAGGTTAGCGAGAAGGGCATTGCCGTGCTGGAAGGAATCACCGGGCGCGAACGCATCGTGCTGAGGGCGGGTGGTTTCCTCAATCCGGGCGACAAGGTTCAGCCGGTCATGGCCAAGTAAGGGCAGACCATGAACTTCCAGAACATCTCGGCCTGGTGCATCCGCAATCCGGTCGTCCCGATCGTCCTGTTCATCGGGCTGACGCTGGCGGGCCTCGTCTCGTTCATGCAGATGAAGGTGCAGGACACGCCGGATATCGAGTTTCCGGTGGTCATCGTCCAGATTTCGCAGCCCGGCGCCGCGCCGACCGAGATCGAGAACCAGATCACCCAGCGCGTCGAATCGGCGGTGCGCTCGATTGCCGGGGTCGATACGCTCACCTCGACCGCTTCCGAAGGCAGCAGCACCACGCAGGTCCAGTTCAAGATCGGGCAGGACATCAACGCCGCAGTCAACGAAGTGAAGAACCAGGTCGACCAGATCCGGTCCGACCTTCCCGAAGGCATTCTCGAACCGCGCGTGTTCAAGGTGGAAACCTCCTCGAACCCGATCGCCTATTTTGCGGTCGTTGCCGATGACATGACGCTGGAACAGCTTTCATGGTTCATCGACGATACGATCGCCAAGCGTCTCCTGACCGTGCCGGGCATGGCCGAAGTCAGCCGTTCGGGCGGGGTCAGCCGCGAAATTGCCGTCACCATGGACCCTGCGCGCATGGCGGCGCTGGGCGTCACTGCCAGCCAGATCAACGCGGCGCTGCGGCAGGTGAACATCAATGCCGCGGGCGGACGGACCGAGGTGGCCGGTTCGCGCCAGTCGGTGCGCGTGCTGGGCAATGCCCGGTCTGCGTATGACCTTTCCCAGACGGAAATCACGCTGGGCGGCGGGCGCACGGTGCGGCTTGCCGATGTCGCCGACGTGCGCGACGCCTACAGTGAACTCACGTCCATCGCCAAGTTCAACGGCCGGCCCGTCGTCACCTTCTCGATGTCGCGCGCGCGCGGCGAATCCGATGTCTCGGTCTATGAAGGCGCGCTCAAGGAGATGGCCAAGATCGAGAAGGAGCAGGGCGGCCGCATCAAGTTCGAGCTGCTGTTCACCTCGGTCACCTACACCAAGGACCAGTATCGCTCCTCGATGAACGCCATGGTCGAAGGGGCCGTGCTGGCGGTCATCGTGGTGTTCTTCTTCCTGCGCGACTGGCGGGCGACCATCGTTTCGGCCATCGCCATTCCGCTGTCCTCGATTCCCACCTTCTGGGTGCTCGATCTGATGGGCTTCACGCTCAACCAGATGTCGCTGCTCGCGCTTGGTCTGGTAGCAGGGGTGCTGGTGGACGATGCCATCGTCGAGATCGAGAACATCGTGCGCCACATGCGCATGGGCAAGAGCGCCTATCAGGCCGCGATCGATGCGGCCGACGAGATCGGCCTTGCGGTTGTGGCAACGACCTTCTCGATCGTGGCGGTGTTCTTCCCGGTGGCGCTCATGCCGGGCGTTTCGGGCCAGTTCTTCAAGAACTTCGGCCTGACCGTGGTGATCTCGGTCCTGTTCTCGCTGCTGGTCGCGCGCATGATTACGCCGATGGTCGCGGCCTATTTCCTCAAGTCGCACGGCGAGGCCGAGCATGGCGGCGGGCCGTGGATGGACCGCTACATGAAGGTGCTGCGCTGGTCGCTCGATACGTCGAAGGCGGAGGCATATCGTGCGCGGCATCCGCGCCGCCGCTTCATGGCCCGGCTGCGCGATCACCGGCTGTGGATGATGGGCATCGGCCTCGGTGCGCTCATGCTCACCTTCGTGCTCTTCGGTTCGATCCCGGCGCAGTTCTTCCCCGATACCGACAGCGATTCGAGCACGGTCACGGTGGAAATGGTGCCCGGCACCACGCTTCAGCAGACCGAACGCAAGGTGGCCGAGATCGTCGACATTCTGGCGAAGGAACAGGAGGTCGAATCCCAGCTTGCCTCCGTGCGCGAGGCGCGGGCGAACATCTATGTCAACCTGCGCAAGGACCGCGTGCGATCGAGCCTTGAGTTCGAACGCCAGCTTACCCCGCGTCTCCAGCAGGTGGCGGACGTGCGCGTCAATTTCCAGTCTCAGGGACCGAGCGGACCGGGCGGTGGTTCGGGCAGGCCGATCAGCATCATGCTGGCCGGTTCCGATCCCGTGCTCCTGCAGAAGACCGCGCAGACGCTGGTCGAGCAGATGAGCGAGCTGAAGCTGGTGGTGGCGCCGCGCATCAGCGCCGACATGCGCCGGCCCGAAGTCATCATCAAGCCGCGGCTTGATCTTGCCGCCAATCTCGGCGTCACGACCCAGGCGCTGAGCCAGGTCATCCGCATCGCCACGCAGGGCGAAATCGACCAGAACAGCGCCAAGTTCTCGCTCTCGGACCGGCAGGTGCCGATCCGGGTCAAGCTGCCGGAGAACGCGCGGCGCGATCTTTCGGTGATCGAGAACCTGCCCGTGCCCACCGCAGCGGGCGGTTCGGTGCCGCTGTCGCGCGTGGCCGAGATCGGCTTCGGTTCCGGGCCGACGCAGATCCAGCGCTACAACCAGAGCCGCCGCGTTTTCGTGGGTGCCGACCTGCCGCCGGGCGTGGTCAAGGGCGATGCCATGGCCGCGATCATGAAGTTGCCGATCATGAAGAACCTGCCGCAGGGCGTGTCGAACACGGCGGCGGGCGAAGACAAGTTCCAGGCCGAGCTGATGAAGAACTTCGTCATCGCCGTGGCATCGGGCATCCTGCTCGTGTTCTCGGTGCTGGTGCTGCTCTACCACCGCTTCATTTCGCCGCTGGTCAACATGGGCTCGCTGTTCCTTGCCCCGCTTGGCGGCCTGCTGGCGATCGGCGCGCTGGGGCAACCGCTTTCGCTGCCGGTATTCATCGGCATTCTCATGCTGTTCGGAATCGTTGCGAAGAACTCGATCCTGCTGATCGATTTCGCACTTGAGGAAATGGCGACCGGGAAGAACAAGCTGGAGGCCATTACCGAGGCCGGGCACAAGCGGGCGCAGCCGATCATCATGACGACCGTGGCGATGGTGGCGGGCATGATCCCGACCGCTGTTGCCGTGGGCGGCGACGGCGGCTGGCGCGCGCCGATGGGTATTGTCGTGATCGGCGGGCTGACGCTTTCGACTGCGCTCACGCTGCTGATCGTGCCTGCCGGGTTCAGCCTGGCGGATGGTCTGGAAAAGCGGATCGGCCCGTGGCTGGCACGCCACGTCCTAGGCCATGAACCGGATCGGGCCAGCGGACCGGAGACGGCGGGAATGGCGGCAGCGGGAGCCGCGGCAGGGCCTGAGCGCGAGGCCATTGCTGCCGAGTGACCGCGCACCCTTCCGAGCCTGCCTCAGCAGCGGGACCGGCAGAGCCGAAACGGTTTGCCTTGCGTCATCGCGGCACCGCCGCGGGACATCAGGCCACAGCGCCTGACCGGGCGCGGCGAATGCGCATCGTGGCCACCTCTCTCCTGCTGGCCATGGCGGCGGTCTATGCCGTCTCCCGGATCAACGAGGGGTTGCATCCTGCACTGGGTTTCGTGCGGGCCTTTGCCGAGGCGGCCATGGTCGGCGGGCTGGCCGACTGGTTTGCGGTGACGGCGCTGTTTCGCCATCCGCTGGGCCTGCCCATTCCGCATACCGCGATCATTCCGGAGAACAAGGACCGCATCGCCGATTCGATGGCGGCCTTCCTCAAGGCGAACTTCCTCACCCCCCAGGTCATTGCCCGCCGGATGGGCGCGGTGAACGCGGCTGCGGCTGCGGGAGCCTTTCTTGCCGATCCGGCCAAGGGCGAAGGGCGCATCGGCGATGGAGCGGCGGGCCTCGTTGCGGACATTCTCGAATCGCTTGATCCCGATCAGCTTGGCGGCCTTGCCAAGGGCGCGCTGCGCGGACAGCTTGAACGGCTCGAACTCTCGCCGCTGCTGGGCCAGGTTCTTGGCGCGGCGATTGCCGATGGCCGCCACATGCCGGTGATCGAAAGCCTGATCCGCAAGACCGCCGAAACGATCGAGGCCAACGAGCCGCTCATCAAGGCGACGATCCACGAGCGCGCCAATACCATCCTGCGCTGGACCGGGCTGGACGAGAAGCTGGCCGAGGCCATCCTCGAAGGCGTTTACAAGCTGCTTGCGGAAACGCTGGCCATCCCCGGCCATCCGCTGCGCCGGAAGATCGAGGATGGCCTTGCCGCCCTTGCGCACGATCTGGTCCACGACCCGGCGACGCGCGCCAGGGTGGAACGGATGAAGCTGGAACTGCTTGCCAACCCGGCGTTCGCACGCTGGCTTGACGCCTTGTGGGAGCGGGGACGCCTGCGCCTCCTTCAGATGGTGCGCGATCCGCAAGGGGCGCTCGGCGGCCAGCTTGGCGCCAGCATGGGCGAGCTGGGCCGGGCGCTGCAAAATGATCTGCGCTTGCAGCGGGTGGTCAACCGCTTCGTGCGGCGAACGCTGATCGGCGTGGCGACCCGCTATGGCGGGCAGATCGTCAGGCTCGTGTCGGAAACGGTGAAGCGCTGGGATGCACACACCGTGACCGACCGGATCGAAAGCGCGGTCGGGCGGGACTTGCAGTTCATCCGGATCAACGGAACGCTGGTCGGCGGGCTAGTCGGCCTTGGCCTCCATGCGCTGGGGCTGCTTTTCTGACGGGCGCGGTCGAACTCGTCACGCCGCGCCTGCGCCTGCGGATGCCGCAGCGCGGCGATCATGTCGTGCTGCACGAACTGGTGGCCGATCCCGCGGTGCACCGCTATCTGTGGCCCCGGCCCGATGATCCGCTGACCGACATGTTTTCGCGCACCCTGCGCGCAGCGGGGTCATGGCAGCTTTACGGCTACGGGCTGTTCCTTGCCCACGAGCGCGCGAGCGGACGTTTTGTCGGGCAGATGGGCGTGTTCCATTCGTGGCGAGGGTTCGGTCAGGGCATGGATGACGTTCCCGAAGCAGGCTGGATCGTCGCCCGCGAACACTGGGGCAAGGGCTATGCCGGGGAAGCCATGCGCGCGGTGCTGGAATGGTTCGATCAAGCCCATGGCACCCAATGTGGCCAGCAGCGCGTGGTCTGCATGATCGACCGGGAGAACGCGGCATCGGTGGCACTGGCCAAGCGGCTCGGTTTCGTGCGCTATGCTACCCGGCAGGCGGGCGATGGAGCAAAAGTCGACCTGTTCGAGAGGTTTTGCCGATCCTTGGCCTGATCCTTGCCCTGACCCCTGGCAGCCCATGAAAAAGGGGCCGGAAGGTTTCCCCTCCGGCCCCGATTTCCTCGGCAAAGCCGCGCGGACTTAGAAGTCCATGCCGCCCATGCCGCCCATGCCGCCACCCATCGGGGGCATTGCGGGCTTGTCTTCCGGCTTTTCGCTGATCGCCGCTTCGGTGGTGATCAGCAGGCCGGCGACCGAAGCCGCATCCTGAAGCGCGGTGCGCACGACCTTGGTCGGGTCGATCACGCCGGCGGCCTTCAGGTTCTCGTAAGTGTCGGTTGCGGCGTTGAAGCCCTGGTTCTCGTCGTTCTCGCGCAGCAGGTTGCCGGCAACGACCGCGCCGTCATGGCCTGCGTTCGCAGCGATCTGACGGATCGGGGCCTGGATCGCGCGGCGCACGATGTCGATGCCCTTGGTCTGGTCGTCGTTGGCACCCTTGAGGCCGTCGAGAGCCTTGGTGGCATAGAGCAGCGCCGTGCCGCCGCCGGGGACGATGCCTTCTTCAACGGCTGCGCGGGTTGCGTGCAGCGCGTCGTCCACGCGGTCCTTGCGCTCCTTCACTTCGACTTCGGTCGCACCGCCGACCTTGATGACGGCAACGCCGCCAGCAAGCTTGGCCAGACGCTCCTGCAGCTTTTCGCGGTCGTAGTCCGAAGTGGTGACTTCGATCTGCGCGCGGATCTGCTCGACGCGGGCCTTGATGTCTTCTGCCGAACCGGCGCCGTCGACGATCGTGGTGTTGTCCTTGTCGATCGTGACCTTCTTGGCCTGGCCGAGCATGGCGAGCGTGACGTTCTCCAGCTTGATGCCGAGGTCTTCGGAGATCATTTCACCGGCGGTCAGCGTGGCGATGTCGCCCAGCATGGCCTTGCGGCGATCGCCGAAGCCCGGTGCCTTGACGGCAGCGATCTTGAGGCCGCCGCGCAGCTTGTTGACCACGAGGGTGGCCAGCGCTTCGCCTTCGATGTCTTCGGCGATGATGAGGAGCGGACGGCCCGACTGCACCACGGCTTCGAGGATCGGCAGCATCGGCTGGAGCGACGACAGCTTCTTCTCGTGGATCAGGATGTAGGGGTTTTCCAGCTCGACCGTCATCTTTTCCGGGTTGGTGATGAAGTAGGGCGAGAGGTAGCCGCGGTCGAACTGCATGCCTTCGACGACATCGAGTTCGAACTCGAGGCCCTTGGCCTCTTCAACGGTGATGACGCCTTCCTTGCCGACCTTTTCCATCGCTTCGGCGATCTTCTGACCGACTTCGGTGTCGCCATTGGCCGAGATGATGCCGACCTGGGCGATTTCGGCCGAACCGGCAACCGGGGTCGAACGGGCCTTGAGGTTTTCGACGACCTTGCCGACGGCGATGTCGATGCCGCGCTTGAGGTCCATCGGGTTCATGCCCGCGGCAACCGCGGTCATGCCTTCGCGCACGATCGCCTGGGCGAGAACGGTGGCGGTGGTGGTGCCGTCACCGGCAGCGTCGTTGGCCTTCGATGCCACTTCGCGCAGCATCTGGGCGCCCATGTTCTCGAACTTGTCCTTGAGTTCGATTTCCTTGGCGACCGAAACACCGTCCTTGGTGATGCGGGGCGCGCCGAAGCTCTTGTCGATCACGACGTTGCGGCCCTTGGGGCCGAGCGTCACCTTCACCGCATCGGCGAGGATGTCGACGCCGCGCAGAATGCGTTCACGAGCGTCGCGCGAAAAGCGTACGTCCTTGGCAGCCATTTCTCGTTCCTTTGAAAGTCTGGGGTTGATTCAGGAAATCCGGGTGTGCGTCAGGCCGATCAGCCGATCACGCCGAGGATGTCCGATTCCTTCATGATGAGCAGGTCTTCGCCACCGACCTTGACTTCGGTGCCGGACCACTTGCCGAACAGCACGCGATCACCCACCTTGACATCGAGCGGGATACGGTCGCCGTCGTCGTCACGGGTGCCTTCGCCAACGGCGACGATTTCGCCCTCGGCGGGCTTTTCCTTGGCGCTATCGGGAATGATGATCCCGCCGGCGGTCTTTTCCTCGGCCTCGACGCGGCGCACGAGCACGCGATCGTGCAGCGGACGGAAAGTCATGGGTTGCTCCCTCTTCCAAGTTGTAAAACGGGTCTTGGCACTCTCGGCCGGAGAGTGCCAGCGCCGCGCATATGGGTGGCGCGATGGGGGGCGTCAATGGGTCTGGTGCAGAATCTTTTCGCTGCGATGAACAGCCGGGCGCCGACGGCACTGCCGCATCACGCGGGCAGCAATCCCAGCCGCGCCCGGTTGCGCCAGCGCCAGTGCATCATGGCCGCCACGAACATCAGGCCCACCAGCAGGCCGATCCATACGCCAAGGCCGCCCAGCGGCGTGAACAGACCGAGCCAGAGCGCGGTGCCGACACCGGGAACCCAGTAGCCGAACAGCGCGATCAGCATCGGCACCCGCGTATCCTGCAAGCCGCGCAGCATGCTGGCGCCCACGGCCTGCGCGCCGTCGAAAAGCTGGAAGGCGGCGGCAACGAGCATGTATTGCAGGGCAAAGCCCACCATGCGGCTGTTCTGCGGCGCGGCGGGATCAATGTAGAGCTGGAGCAACTGGTAGGGAAATGCGATCATCGCCGCCGCAGACAGCGCCATGAAGCCGATGCCAAGCTGGGTTGCCACCCGGCCGGCCAGCGCGATGGCGGCATGATCGCGCGCGCCGAAGGCAAGGCCGACGCGGATCGTGGCGGCCTGACCGACCCCGAAGGGCACCTGAAAGGCGATCGCCGCAAATTGCAGCGCCACGGTGTGCCCGGCCAGTTCGGCCTCGCCGATGCGGCCCATCAGGAAGGCCGCGCCGTTGAACATGCCTGCTTCGGCAATGATCGTTCCGCAGATCGGCAGGCCGATGCGCAGCACATCGGCAAGGCGCCGCCATTCGGCGCGCCACCAGCGGCCGAGCAGGCGATAGCGGTGCAGGCGCCGGTCGAAGCGGATCACCAGCGCAAAGGCCGCCAGCATGGCAAGGCTGGTGATGACGCTGGAAATGGCCGAGCCTTGCAGGCCGAGTTCGGGCGCGCCCAGATTGCCGAACACGAAGAGCCAGTTGCCCAGCGCGTTGACCAGCACGGCCAAGGCCGTGATCGCCGTGCCGATGGCAGGCCGCCCCAGCGTTGCCACGACGGTGCGCAGCAGTGCGGCCAGCACGGCAGGGACCGCGGCAAGGCTGAGAACCGCAAGGAAAGGCTCTGCGCGCGCGATGACGCCCGCTTCCTGTCCGGTCAGTCGCATCAATGGCCCGCCCATCAGGCAGATGCCCATGGCCACCAGGGCGGCAAGCGTGCCTGCCCATGCCGCCATGCGCACGGTGCGGCGCACTTCGCGCACGGCATGGGCGCGCTGGCCCAGTTCGGCGGCGATCAGCGGGGAAGCCGCACCCACAAGGCCGGTGAGGCTCCAGATCAGCAGCCCGAACAGCGCAACCGAGAGCGAGGAAGCGGCAAGGGCTTCCGGCCCCAGCCGGGCGATGAAGACCACGTCGATCGCAAAGACTGCCATTTGCAGCAGATTGGCACCCACCAGCGGCGCTGCGAGGCGGACCATCGCGCGCAATTCGTCGATCCAGCGGTGGGGCGGCTTCTCGAACATGGGCTGCGGGGCATAGTGCGCGGATCAGCACAAGGAAAGCGGCGTTTCGGGCACTGACGGGCTGCTGCACCAGGTTGCGGCCTGATGCCGGTGCTGCGGCGCGCGCGTCACAAATCATGTCCGGTCCGTTATGGTGTTGACCGGCCGGGGCGCGAGTGACAGCGTCGCCGGGATGCACAAGCTTGCGGACAACGCAATACGGACTCGCAGGAAGGAGATACCGTTCAGCAAGCCAGCGCGCCTGTGGGATGCGCTGGCCGGTTCCGTGCGCTCGCACCTGCATCATGGCAAAAGTCTTTCGCGGCTGGTTGTGCGCGCTGCCGCGCTGCTGCTGGTCCTTGCCGTGGTGCAGGCCATCGCCAGCCTTGCGTTCTACAACGTGATCGACAGGGAAACCCTGCACGAGGACCATGCCCGGCGCGTGGCGGAACTGCTGGTGGTCAGCCAGCGGCTCCATGAACTCTCCCCGGATTCGGTCGCGGCGATGATGAGCACCGGCCATCTTGAGGTGCAGCTTGCCGACGCGCCGCAGGCCATCGCGGGCAGCAAGGAAGAGACCGTCACCGAGATCCGCAACCACATCCTGCGCTGGGAGCCGGAACTGGCCGGTCATCCCCTGATTCTGGGGCTGGAATCGTCGCGTTTCGGCTATGGCAATCTGGTTGGCGCCATGCAGTTGCCCGACGGGCACTGGCTCAACTTCCGCTCGCTCGATGTCACGTCGGGCTGGCCCATCGCGCTCAGGGCGACGGTGCTGACGCTGATTACCGCGGTCGTGGGCTTTGCCCTGGCGCTGTGGCTGCTGCGCATCATCACGCGCCCTTTACGCGAATTGACCGATGCCGCCGATGCCATCGGCCAGGGGCTGGTGGTTCCGGTGCGGGAAAGCGGCCCGGACGATCTGCGCAGCCTTGCCCGCTCGATGAACGGAATGCAGACCCGGATTGCGGCCATGCTGGAGGATCAGGCGCGCTCGTTCGAGGCGATCAGCCATGACCTGCGCACGCCGCTTTCACGCGTGACGATCGCGGCGGACCTGATCGAGGACGAGGAAATTGCCGGACTGGTGCGCGAGAGCACGCACGAGATGGAAGCGATGCTCATGTCGCTTCAGCAGTTCCTGCGTGCGCAGCACTATGTCGGCGAAGCGGCCACGATGGATCTGGGGCTTGCCGTGATCGACCTTGCCGAAGGGCGCTACCATGGCAAGGCCGTGGTCGAGGTGGCGCCAGGCGCGCAAGTGCGGACATGGCGCGAGCCGCTGCTCATGGCGCTGCGCCCGCTGATCGAGAATGCCATTCATTTCGGCGGATTGGCGCGCATTGCGATCAGGCCGGACGAAACCGGGCGCTGGCAGGTGATCATCTGCGATTCGGGGCCGGGCATTCCCGAAGACGAGTTCGAGCATATCCTCGCGCCGTTCTACCGGCTCGATGCGGCCCGCGCGCGCGATACCGCAGGCTTCGGACTTGGCATTCCCACCGCGCACCGCCTGCTGCAACGCTTCGGCGGCGCCCTTGCCTTCGCGCGCGCGCCGGGCGGCGGGCTTGAGGTGACGGTCACCGTCCCCGTCGCGCCCGACGCGGACTGATTGGCTTGCGAACGGGAAGGCCCTGAACACCCGAAAACGGGCGCATGAAAAAAGGGCGGCCCCGAAAGACCGCCCTCTTCGTGCAATACGGCGTTTGAACGGCCGGATTACTTGATTTCGACGGTGCCGCCGGCTTCTTCGATCTTCTTCTTGATGTCTTCGGCTTCGGCCTTCGACACGCCTTCCTTGATCGCCTTCGGAGCGCCTTCGACCAGCGCCTTGGCTTCGGTCAGGCCCAGGTTGGTGATCGCGCGGACTTCCTTGATGACCTGGATCTTCTTGCCACCGTCGCCGGTGAGGATCACGTCGAATTCGGTCTTTTCTTCGACCGCTTCGGCAGCGGCGCCGCCAGCGGCGGGCGCGGCAACGGCAACAGCGGCAGCAGCCGAGACGCCCCAGGCTTCTTCAAGGGCCTTGGCGAGGTCGGCGGCTTCGAGGACGGTCAGCTTCGAAAGTTCTTCAACGAGCTTGGCGATATCGGCCATGGTATTTCACTCCTGATCTTGTGGTGCCCGCGCGCCCGGCTGGCGCGGCAAGCGTTAATCGAACGAACGGTCTTATGCGGCTTCCTTGGCATAGGCACCGAAGACGCGCGCCAGCTTGGCCGCCGGAGCGGTTGCGAGCTGTGCGATCTTGGTTGCCGGAGCCTGGACGAGGCCGATGAGCTTGGCGCGCAGCTCGTCGAGCGAGGGCATAGAGGCCAGAGCCTTCACACCTTCCGCATCGAGAACCTGCGATCCCATTGCACCGCCGACGATCT
>JBKBKD010000053.1:0-9593 GCA_046294595.1 Novosphingobium sp. | reverse complement strand
GCCTGTGCGATCCGCCCGGCAATGTCGATGCGCAGGCGTTCTGCCATGGGGACGACGAGCACGCCGCCTGCCGCCTCGGCCAGCAGGCCGCGCTGGAGCACGAGGGTGCCTGCGGCGAGGCTTGCGGCGATGTCGGTTCCGCCGCAGAGGCGATCCTCGTCGATGTGGCCGGGCAGGCGGCGGAAGGGCGTTTCGGGCGGAAGCAGGCTGCGAAGAGCGTCCAGCACGATGTCCCGCGCCGGGCCGCCACCGCGCAGTGCTATGCCGCCAAGCCTGCGATCATGGGCCAGCAGGCGCGCCGCAAGGAGCGCATCTGCCAGGGCGGAGGTCATTTGCCGCGCTTCACGAGAAGTGTTCGGCGATGGCGCGTTCGATCCGGGCGGTCGATCCGCTTTCGTCGAGAACGTCGCGGCGCAGGCGATGGCGCAGGGCGAGCGGGGCGACGTGGAGCAGGTGCTCGCGCCGGACCGCCTTGGCCCCTTTCAGCGCGGCATAGGCACGGGCGGCGCGCATCAGGGTGAGTTCGCCGCGCAGGCCATCAACCCCGATGGCGCTGCACAGGCGCGCGGCGTCGGTCAGCACGTCGTCGGGCACGTCCATCTTCGGCAGGCGCTTCTGGCCGCGCGCGATCTGGTGAAGGATGCGGTCATCCTCTTCGGCCCATTGTGCGGCGAATGCGGCGCTGTCGGCATCGTGGGCGGCGCAGCGGCGCATGATTTCCACCCGATCGGCAATCTCGCGCGGGGTGCGCACCTCGACCGAGAGGCCGAAACGGTCGAGCAACTGGGGGCGCAGTTCGCCTTCTTCGGGATTGCCGCTGCCGATCAGCACGAAACGCGCCTTGTGGCGCACCGAAAGCCCTTCGCGTTCGACCACGTTCTCGCCCGAAGCGGCCACATCGAGCAGAAGATCGACGAGGTGATCCTCAAGCAGGTTGATTTCATCGATATAGAGAAACCCGCGATGCGCGCGGGCAAGCAGGCCGGGTTCAAAAACCTTTTCCCCGGTGCGCAGCGCCCGTTCGAGATCGAGCGAGCCGAGCACGCGATCTTCGGTGGCGCCCAGCGGCAGATCGACAAAGGGGACGGGGCGCTTTTCAGCGCCTGCGGCATCGCACGGGCCGGGGCAGGTGCGCGGACCATCGGGCGAACAGCCGAAACGGCACCCCTGCATCACCATGATCGGCGGCAAGAGGGCCGCAAGCGCACGCGCCGCGGTGGATTTGCCGGTGCCGCGATCACCGAAGACCATGACCCCGCCGATCGAGGGATCGACCGCAGCGATCAGGAGAGCCAGCTTCATCTCGTCCTGACCGACGATCGCAGAGAAAGGGAAGCGTGCCATGTGTCCAACATTCTGGACATTAACCGCCGTCAGGACAAGCGGAATTATTTCCGTTCGGCGGACTTCAGAAGGCGTTCCTTGAGCAGGTGCATGGTCCACCACACGCCCAGCACCATGGGCACGACCAGCAGACCGACCAGCAGATCGTGCGACATGCCCAGCACATCGTGCGGAACCGCGTAGAGCGCGTATTTCAGCAGGCTCAGGGCATAGTAGCTGAGGGCAACGGCAGACAGCCCCTCGACCAGTTGCTGGAGGCGGGCCTGCATCGAGATGGACTGTTCCATCGAACGCAGCAGTTCCGCGTTCTGGTTCTCGATCCGGGTATCGATGCGGGCGCGCAGCAGCGAGGCGAGCTGTTCGGTGCGCGCACCAAGGCGTTCGACCCGTTCAGCCGTGGCAAGGCAGGTGTTCATTGCCGGGCGGAAGCGGCGCTGGGTGAAATCGACCAGCGAGGCATAGCCTTCGACGCTGCGCACATCGAGCTGTTCGAGCCGTTCCTCGACAATCTGGCCATAGGCGCGCGTGGCGTCCATGCGAAAGGAAATGGCCGTGGAAACCGAGGCGAGATCGAGCGCGAGGCCCGACAGTTCCTCAAGCAGGGTATCATCACGCGCATCGCTTCCGGCGATGCGGTTGGCCAGATCGCGCAGGCGTTCTTCGGCGGCATCGAGCTTGGGCCAGCATTCGCGCGCAACCGGCAGGCCCAGAAGGGCCTTGTTGCGATAATTGCCCAGTTCCTGCATCCGCTGGAGCTGGCGCGACAGATCGCGCCGATCGACGCCATTGGCCGCCACCAGAAGGCGCCCGAAGCCATCGTCCATGATGCGGAAATCCGACCAGACGCGAATGCCGCCACCCAGCGTGCTGGAAATCAGTTCATCGCGGTTGAAGGAATGCGCATCAAGCAGGCGCATCACGCTCGCATCATCCTCGCCCAGCCAGACGCGCGTGCTGCGGATGACCTTGCCCGGCAGGGTCTGAGCCCATTGCACCGCGGCCGCGATGAGCGGATCGGCCGACACATCGAGAAAGCCTTCCTCGGTGCAGGGCGAGGCAAAGAGCGTGAGGCTGCTGCCCTCGCTCTGCCGCTCCCAGGTGAACATCACGCTTTCGTTGATGCGGCCTTCGCGGTGCGAGGGATTGCCTACCGTATCGCGCCCGGCAACGAGCGCCTCGATCGCGGCGAGTTCTTCCGCGCGTTCGGCATCGTCAAGCGCGAGCACCCATTGCAGGATATGGCAGGGCACCGGCAGCACGGGCCAGCGCCGCAGGTGCATCTCGCCGACCGCACGGCGTCTGAGTTCATGGTCGCGCACCGGGCCGGTCTCCGCTGTCGAAGGAACTTGCGCCGCGACAGTTGGCGGCTTGGATACCGCCCTGTCGATCCTGTTTGCAAGGCTATGCCAAGACGCGCGGGGTGCCAATCGGTTTTGCCGCCGGTCTGCACCAAAGACCAATGCGCCGGATTTCCCGAAGGTGAACGGACTTGACGTGGTGAACGTTCTCATTTAGGTGAACGTTCACAAGTCGGGCGCGAGTCCCGGCTGGGTGTCTGTATCCGTCATCCGGCAGGCAAGCCGGGATGGGGAAGGGGGAGGATGATGAGAGTTTCCGCAACACGTGCCGCTGCCGTTCGCGCTTCGAGCCTTGGCGCAATCGCGCTTGCGCTCGCGGCCCAGCCGGTTCTGGCGCAGGAGGCCGCAGAGGAAGAGCCGGCATCCGAGGCCATCGTCGTCACCGGCATCCGTGCCTCGCTGACGCAGGCGCTCAACATCAAGCGCAGCGCGCAGGGCGTGGTCGATGCGATCTCGGCCGAAGACATCGGCAAGTTCCCCGATACCAACCTTGCCGAATCGCTCCAGCGCATCACCGGCGTTTCGATCGACCGTTCCAACGGCGAAGGGTCGACCGTGACGGTGCGCGGCTTCGGGCCTGAGTTCAACCTGGTGCTGCTCAACGGCCGCCAGATGCCGACCTCGACGCTGGGCGATGGCGCCAGCGCGCCCTCGTCGCGTTCGTTCGATTTTGCCAACCTCGCCTCGGAAGGGATTTCGGGGGTCGAGGTTTACAAGTCGGGCCGGGCGATCCTGCCGACCGGCGGCATCGGATCGACCATCAACATCAAGACGCCGCGCCCGCTCGACAAGCCGGGCTTTTCGGGCAGCCTTGCCGCGCGCGGGGTCTATGATACCTCGCTCAACAGCGGGACGGCGATCACGCCCGAAGTTTCGGGCATCATCTCAAAGACCTTCGGCGCCGAAGACCAGTTCGGCATCCTCGTGACCGGCACCTGGCAGAAGCGCAAGGCAAGCGTCAACCAGGCCAACGTGGGCTGGCGCGACGGCTATCTGGGTTCGGAGAACAACTGGGGTTCGCTGCCGCAGCAGGGTGATCCGCGCTTTGCCAACATCACCAACCGCCCCGGCCCGAACGATGTCTATCAGGTGCAGCAGAACGCCAGCTACGACCTCAACGACATCAACCGCGAGCGCCTGAACGGGCAGGTCGTGTTGCAGGCGCGCCCGACCGAGAACCTGACGGCAACCTTCGACTACACCTATTCGAGCAACACCGTTCAGGTGCGCAATTCCAACGTCGGCATCTGGTTCAACTTCAACGACGTTTCCAGCGCATGGACCAACGGTCCGGTCGCGGGGCCGATCTTCTATTCCGAGCGCTTCGGTGCGCTGGAAGGCAAGGACCTGTCCTATTCGGGCGCGCTGACCGAGAACCGTTCGGAGAACAATTCGATCGGCGGCAACCTGAAGTGGAAGGGGCCGGGCGGGCTGCGGCTTGAACTCGACGGGCACCATTCGACCGCGGAATCGGGTGCGAACAATCCCTATGGCACCAGCACGTCTGTTGGCACCGCCGTGTTCGGCATCGCGCGGCAGACGGTGAACTACGAAAACAAGCTGCCGGTGATTTCCTACACCATGCACCCCGGCATCGATGCGCTGAACGCGGCCAACATCCAGGCCACGGGCAACGCCTTCCGCAACGCCTACTTCAAGGACACGATCAACGAAGTGCAGCTTCGCGGCGGCTGGGACTTCGACAATTCGATCCTCGACAGCCTCGATTTCGGTATGGTCTATACCGAGAACAAGGTGCGTTCGGCCTATGGCTTCATCCAGAACGATACCTGGGGCGGTTCCACCACCAAGGAGCAGATGCCCGACGACCTGTTCACGCTCGAAACCCTGCCCGACAAGTTCAAGGGCCTTTCGGGCGCCAGCGATCCGGCGATGATCCAGAGCTTCTACAAGTTCAACTTCGAGAAGATGGTCGAACTGCTTGACGGTCTCAACCGCATCTGCGGCGGCGACAACAACTGCCTTTCGCCCTTCAACGTCGACCGCCGGATCCGCGAGCGGACGGTTGCGCCCTACCTTCAGGCGAACAGCAGCTTCGACCTGTTCAGCAACCCCGCCCATTTCCGCGCCGGTCTGCGCTATGAAAAGACGCGCGTGACCTCGTCGGCGCTGGTTCCGATCCCGACCGGCACGCAGTGGGTTTCGGCCAACGAGTTCAACCTCGTCTACGGCAACACGTCCGATTTCACCACGTTCCGCGGGGAATACGAGAACTGGCTGCCGGCCTTCGACTTCGACTTCGAGCCGGTGCGCAACGTGAAGGTGCGCGCAAGCTACAGCCACACGATCACCCGGCCCGACTATGCCTCGATGCAGGGCGGGCGCACGGTCGACCAGCTCTTCCGCATCGGTGGCGGCTTCGGCAGCCAGGGCAACCCCGGCCTGAACCCCTACAAGTCGAAGAACATCGATATTTCGGCTGAGTGGTATTACGACAAGGCCAGCTACCTTTCGGTGGGCTTCTTCGACAAGCGGGTGCGCAACTTCATTGCGGCAGACCGGATCGACAGCGAAGCCTTCGGCCTGACGAACCCGGCCGATGGTCCGCGCTACCGGGCGGCGGTGGCGGCGCTTGGCGCCAATGCCAGCACGACCGCCATCCGCAACTACATCTTCGCCAACTATCCCGGCTCGGTGATCGTCGACAGCTTCGATCCGGTGACGGGCAACTATACCGGCAAGATCCTCGGCCTGCCTGAGGACAACAAGGTGAACTTCCAGATCACCACGCCGATCAACTCGGCCCAGGCGGCGCACCTCTACGGCTTCGAGTTCGCCGTGCAGCACAGCTTCTGGGACAGCGGCTTCGGCACGATCCTGAACTACACCGTGGTGAGGGGCGATGCGCGCTATGACAATACCCAGCCATCAAGCGTGCCGCAGTTCGCGCTGACCGGGCTTTCCGACAGTGCCAACGCCGTCCTGTTCTATGACAAGAACGGCATCCAGGCCCGCGTTGCCTACAACTGGCGCGACAAGTTCCTGGGTGGAACCGGTCCGAACCCGTTCTACATCGAAGCCTACGGGCAGGTCGATGCAAGCGCGAGCTGGGAGTTCCGCAAGGGCTACACCCTGTTCTTCGAAGGCATCAACATCACGGGGGCAAGCCGCCGCGGCCACCTGCGCAGCACCAACAACGTGTTCTTTGCATCGCCCGGTTATGCCCGCTACCAGCTTGGTGCGCGCATCAACTTCTGAGGCCGGGCGCCAGCGGTATCTGGCAAGGAGCACTTGATAACGTTCCGCGCCAGTGGGAAAAGGCCGGGCCGAAAGGTCCGGCCGCTCTCCTGACACAAGGGGGCCGCGCGGGCGGGGCTTTGCGGCACAGGCGGCGGCCCCCTGCCGCAGAGGATGAAGTCAGGCCAGACATGTCAACGACCACACACGCCGTTCTGGATTCGCTCAACCACCGCGATTTGCGCGTGCAGACCCGGCGCAGCGCCGCGCTGGGCGATGCGGTCATGGCGTGCATGGTCATGCCGGCCGAGTTCCGCCGCGCTCAGGCCCATTACCCCATCGTTTTCCGGCGCGATCTGGAAAGCGGGCGCCTGATGGCGCTGGCGCTTTTCGGGTTCGAGAACGGGGAAAACCTGTTTCTGGCAGAACACGGCTGGGATGCCGCATGGATCCCGCTGGCCCATGCCGTCCAGCCTTTCCTGATCGGGCGGAGCGCCGATCCGGCAGCAACGCCGCAGGTGCATATCGACATGGCCAGCCCGCGCATTGTGGCGTCGGGCGAGGAGGGGGAGCGCCTGTTCGACGCGATGGGCCAGCCCACCGCGCTGCTTGAGGATGTGGCGCAGAACCTTGGCGATCTGGATGCAGCCTATCAAGCGTCGGGCGCGTTCTTCGAGGCGATGGAGCGGCATGGCCTGATCGAGCCGTTCACGCTGGAAGTGCCGCTGGCCGATGGCTCGACCAATTCGCTGGTCGGGTTCCAGACGGTGAACGAGGACCGTCTGCGCGAACTGCCTGGCGATGTGCTGGGCGAACTGAACGCGCAAGGGCACCTGATGCCGCTGTTCATGGCCGTGGCGTCCATCGGGCGGTTTTCCGATCTGATCGCCCGCCGCAATGCCCGCGATGGCGGCTGACGGGCTGCCTTGCGTGCGCGAGGCCGGGGCGGACGGCTTGCCCGGCCTGATCGCGGACGGGACCAGGCCCTTCGTGGTGCGCGCGCTGGTGCGCGACTGGCCCCTGGTGCAGGCGGGCCTTGTCTCTGCCGCCAGCGCGCGCGACTATCTGGCGGAGAGGTCGCGCGCGGTCGATGTGCCCTATTCGGTGGTGCCGCCGGGCGAGGGCGGGCGACTGTTCTATGATGCGGCGATGGCGGTGAACTTCCGCATGGCATCGGGGCGGCTGCGCGACGTGCTGGCGGCCTTTGGCGGTGCCGAAGCGGCGGAACGGCCGACGGTCTATCTCGGCTCGATCGACATTCACCGCTATTTCGACGGGCTGCATCAGGCAAACCACGTGGCGGCCGTGCCGGGGGATGCGCTGGCCTCGATCTGGATCGGCCATGCCACCCGGATTGCGGCGCACAATGACCATCCGCGCAACCTTGCGTGCTGCGCGGTGGGGCAGCGGCGCTTCACGCTGTTTCCGCCCGATCAGTTCGCCAATCTCTATCTTGGGCCGCTGGATGTGACGCCTGCGGGCAGGCCGGTTTCGCTGGTGGATTTCGATGCGCCCGATTTCGCGCGCCATCCCCGCTACCGTGAAGCGCTGGCCCATGCGCAAGTGGCAGAGCTGGAACCGGGCGATGCCCTGTTCATCCCTTCGCTGTGGTATCACCATGTCGATGCGACCGCGCCGTTCAACGTGCTGGTCAATTACTGGTGGCGCGACACACCGCGCTGGCTGGGCCAGCCGCAGACGGCCATGACCCACGCAATCATGGCGATCCGCGATCTGCCGGAAGGCGAACGGGCGATCTGGCGCCAGATGTTCGAGCATTATGTCTTTTCCGGTGGCGAGGATGCCCGCGCGCATGTGCCAGAGGCAGGGCGCGGCATTCTTGGCCCCATCGATGCCGCCACGGCCCAACGCATTCACCAGTTCCTGTTGAGGAGCCTCAGCCAATGACCATGTTCGATCCAGTGCAGGGGGCCGATCTTCCCCGCCGCATCGTTATTGCCGGTGGCGGCACGGCGGGCTGGATGACGGCGGCCGCGCTTGCCCGCACGCTTGGCCCCGTGGCTACGGTTACACTGGTGGAAAGCGAGGAGATCGGCACGATCGGCGTGGGCGAAAGCACGATCCCGCCGCTCGTGGCCTACAACCGCATTCTGGGCATTGCCGAGGCCGATTTCATGCGGGCCACGCAGGCCACCTTCAAGCTGGGCATCAATTTCGAGAACTGGCGCGTGCCGGGCGAGGCCTATTTCCATTCGTTTGGCGGCACGGGCAGGGATCACTGGTCGGCAGGGTTCCAGCATTTCTGGATGAACGGCCTGACGCGCGGCCACACCGCCCCTTACGGCGAATACTGCCTCGAACTGAAGGCGGCCGAGGCCGGGCGGTTTGCCCATCTGCCCGATGACCGGATGAACTATGCCTATCAGCTCGATTCCGGGCTTTATGCCCGCTTCCTACGGACCATGGCCGAGGCTGACGGCACCCGGCGCATCGAGGGCCGGATCGCTGAGGTGGCGCTTGACGGGACGAGCGGCGACATTGCCGCGCTGGTGCTGGACAGCGGACAGCGTATCGAGGGCGATCTGTTCATCGACTGCACCGGATTCCGGGCGCTCCTGATCGAGGGCGCGCTGAAGGTGGGCTATGACGACTGGACGCACTGGCTGCCGTGCGACAGCGCCATTGCCATCCAGACGGCCAGCGTGCGTCCGCCCGTGCCCTATACCCGCGCCATCGCGCACGAGGCGGGGTGGCAATGGCGCATCCCCTTGCAGCATCGGCAGGGCAACGGTGTGGTCTATTGCAGCACCTGGATGGACCACGATACCGCGCTGGAAAAGCTGCTGTCCACCGTCGAGGGCGAAAAGCTGGTCAAGCCCAACCCGATCCGCTTCCGCACCGGCGCGCGGCGTCGCCAATGGCACCGCAACTGCGTGGCGGTGGGGCTTTCCGGCGGGTTCATGGAGCCGCTGGAGAGCACCTCGATCCACCTGATCCAGCGGGCGATCCTGCGCATCGTGCGGATGCTCCCGGCAGGCACCATCAGCCAGCGCGACGTCGACGAGTTCAACGAGCAGCAACTGACCGACATGGATCAGATCCGCGATTTCCTGATCCTGCACTACAAGGTGACGGACCGCCGCGACACGCCCTTCTGGCGGCACGTGGCGGCCATGGACGTGCCCGACAGCCTTGCCCACAGGATCGAACTGTTCCGCGAGACGGGCCGTGTCTTCCGCAAGAACGAGGAACTCTTTGCCGAAAACTCGTGGGTGCAGGTGATGATGGGGCAGGGCATCATGCCGCAGAGCCACCACCCGGTGGCCGCCAAGCTGCGCGACGAGGAAATGTCCCATCTGCTGCAAACCCTGCGCGAGCAGGTGGCGCGCACGGTGGCCGCATTGCCCGCGCATGGCGAATACGTGGCGCGCTATTGCGGGGCGCAAGTGCCCGCCGCCGCATGAGCGGACCTTTTCGTCCAACCATCTTGTCATTCATCCATGATGCAGCCTAGCAAGGCCGCGGGAACACAACAGGGGTAGCACAGCACCATGGCGCGCAGGCGGCAGGCGGTGACGATCAAGCATGTGGCGGCCGATGCGGGCGTTTCGTTGCAGACCGTCAGCCGCGTCATCAACAACGAGGCCAATGTCCGGCCGGAAATGCGCGAGAAGGTGAAGGCTTCGATCGAGAAGCTTGGCTATGTTCCCTCGATCGCGGCCCAGCGCATGA
>JBKBKD010000052.1:0-9807 GCA_046294595.1 Novosphingobium sp. | reverse complement strand
GCCGGTTTTTGAGAGCGCGGGACGGAGAGACCATGCTCGACGCGATCAATCCCCACGGCCTGCCCCACGCCTGCGAAGGCGAGGATCTGGCCGCGGTCCGCTGCCCCGATGCGCCCAGCGTCCAGCAGATCGTCGCCGCCGATGCCGTGCCCCCGCCGAGCGTGCTGGCGATGGAAGAGCCGGTCTTCCTCGGCACCGAACCGGTCAGCGTGAACCGCTATTTCGACCAGTCGATCTTCGAGGCCGAGATCGAGAAGATCTGGAAGAAAACGTGGCAATGGGTCTGCCGCGAAGACCACATCCCCGAACCGGGCGATTACTACACCTATGAAGTCGCCCACCTTTCCTATGTCGTCGTCCGGCAGGACGACATGTCGGTGCGCGCCTTCGTCAATTCGTGCCTGCACCGCTCCACCAAGTTCAAGCGCGGCGAAGGCGTCGGCTCAGGCGATACCTTGCGCTGCCCCTATCACGGCTGGACCTGGAACAACGACGGCAGCCTTGCCGCGGTGCCCTGCGCGTGGGACTTCAAGCATGTTGACCCGGCAAGGAGCCGCCTTCCCGAAGCCCGCGTCGGCCACTGGGGCGGCTTCGTGTTCATCAATCCTTCGCCGGACGGGCCGAGCCTTGAGGAGTTCCTTGCCCCCCTGCCCGAACACTTCAAGGATTGGGACATCGCCAACCGCTACGTCGCCGTCCACGTTGCCAAGGAACTGCCCTGCAACTGGAAGACCGCGCAGGAAGCCTTCCTTGAATCCTACCACGTGCTGGAAACCCACCCGCAACTGCTCAAGGGCGTGGGCGATGCCAACGTGCAGTATGACTGCCATTCCGATCACGTCACGCGTTTCTACGCTGCCAGCGGCGTCAACTCCCCCCACCTCGCCAACCCCCTCAGCGAGGAAGAGCTCCTCGCCACGATGATCCTTGGCGACAAGGATTCGCGCGGGCAGGGCCTCACCGTCGGCCCCGGAGAGACCGCGCGCACCGTCATGGCCCGCCACTTGCGCAAGGTCATGGGCGAGGCATACCGGTGCGATCTGTCGCACGTCTCGGACAGCGAGATGATCGACACGATCGAATACCACGTGTTCCCCAACATGGTGCTGTTCCCCGGCCTTTCGCTGCCGATGGTCTATCGCTTCCGCCCGATCGGGCTGGACCCCGGCCGCACCCTGTTCGAAATCCTGTTCCTGCGCCCCAATCCCGCCGATGGCCGCGCGCCCGAACCGCCCGAACCCTATCGCGTGGCCGAAGACGAAAGCTATGCCAGCGCGCCCGGCTTCGATCCGGCCATGGGCCACGTCTACGATCAGGACACCGACAACCTGCGCGCCCAGCAGGCCGGATTCCGCGCCAGCGCCACCGGGGTGCAGCAGCTTGGCAACTATCAGGAATCGCGCATCCGCCATTTCCAGATGGTGATCGACAAGTATCTGGCGGCGGAGGGCTGAGGCGATGGCATTCGACATGGAAGCCGAACTGCGCGACCTGTGCGCCCGCCGCGACATTCATGACGCGCTGTGCCGCTACATGCGCGGGCAGGACCGGCTTGACCCCGAACTGCACCGCAGCGCCTTCCACGATGATGCCTGGGTCGATTGCGGGCTGATGCAGGGCAGCGCCGACGAGTTCGTGGCCTTCGCGCAAGGCTTCCTTGCCGATCTCGACGGCAGCCAGCACATCATCGGGCAGGCGCAGATCGAGGTGCGCGGCGAGCAGGCCTCAGGCGAGGTCTATTTCTGCGCATGGCACCGCCTGCGCGAGGAGGACGGCCCCAAGGACCTCATCGTGGCGGGCCGATACGTGGACGAATACACCTGCAAGAATGGGGAGTGGCGTATCAGCCGCCGCCGGGAAATAGTGGACTGGGCGCGAACCGACCCGGCCGCCGACGGATTCCTTGAGGGCAATCCGCTGGTCCGTCCGGGCAGGCGCGGAACCGACTTCAGCCAGACCCGCGACTGGCCGGTCTGAAGCCAAGACAATTGAGGACGCCGCAATGACCGTTCACGAAACGATTTCCCGCTATTCCCCAGAGTTCGACGTTGCCGTGCGCGGCGATGTCATCACTGCCGACCGCTACATCACGCGCGAGTGGATGGAGCTTGAGAACAAGCATCTCTGGCCCAAGGTCTGGCACCTTGGCGGCGTGCTGGCCGATCTTGAGGAAGAGGGCGATTTCATTCGCCACAACTTCGGCAAGGAATCGGTCGTCATGGTCCGCCAGGCCGACGGCAGCGTGAAGGCGTTCTACAACACCTGCCCGCATCGCGGGAACCGGCTTGTCCTTGGCGATGTGGGTTCGGCCCCGCGCCTGACCTGCGGCTATCACGGCTGGCAGTTCGATCCCGACGGCACGCTGGTCCATGTGCAGGATCCCGATGATTTCGCGGGCGGCAACCCCTGTGGCAAGGTCAGGCTGTCCGAGCTGCGATGCGATACCTGGGGACCGTTCGTGTTCTGGTGCATGGACGATGACGTTGCCCCCCTGCACGAATGGCTCTGGCCCTATACCGAGCGGCTGGCCGGCTACAAGCTGGACAACTGGATCCGCGTGCTCAACGTTTCGGCGGACTGCGACTTCAACTGGAAGATCATCCGCGACAACTTCAACGAGAGCTATCACCTTCCCACGATCCACCCCGAACTGGCCACCTTCATCAACGATGGTCTGCCGACCACCGTGTTCGAGATGTACGAGAACGGCCACAACGCGATGTGGATGATCGGCCATCAGGCCACGAGCCGTAAGGACTATGTCAGCGGCGACGTGCCGCCGGGCCTTTACGAGGCGGCCGAGGCATGGGGCATCGATCCGAAGGAATACCGCGGCCGCACCGCCGACATTCGCGAGGCCGTCATCAAGGCCAAGCGCGAGCGCGGCGCCGAGATGGGCTATGACTATTCGGGCATGACCGACCAGCAGCTCGTGGACTATTTCCACTGCACGCTGTTCCCCAACCTCACGATCACGATGTCACCGGAACAGTGCCAGATCCTGCGCACCGAACCGCACCCCACCGATCCCGAAAAGTGCGTGTTCCAGCACTGGTGCCTCTATCCGCCGAATGCGAAGATGACCGAGGTCGTCACCCCCGTCGGCCCCGCACCGCTGAAACATGACGCGATTGCGCGCCACTCGGTCTATGGCGACGGCGTGTCGCTGGGCTTCGTGGCCGATCAGGATCTGTCGATCGGCACCACGCAGCAGCAGGGCCTCAATTCGCGCGGGTTCAAGGGCTGCATCCTGCCGGGGCAGGAAAAACGGGTGCAGCGCTTCCATGAAAAGCTGAACGACATGGTGCTGGGCCGCCCGACCACGGCCGAGGGCTGACCTTCGGCACACGCGCCGACCGAACCGGAAAGAACGACGATGAACCCTATCAGCATCACGCCAGGCCAGACCGGGCCTCATGTCATGCAGGCCGCGTTCATCGTCGAGGATGTGGAGGTCGCCGCCAGGGCATGGATCGCGGCCACCGGCATCGGCCCGTTCTTCATGGTGCCCCATATCGAACTGGCCGAGGCCACCTATCGCGGCGAGCCTTCGGCCGGGATCGACTTCTCGGTGGCGCTGGCGCAATCGGGCGGGGTGCAGATCGAGCTGATCCAGCAGCACTGCGACCGCCCCAGCGCCTACCGCGATACCATTGCCAGGGGCGAAAGCGGCTTCCACCACTTCTGCATCTACACCGCCGATTACGATGCCTGCCGCCAGCGCTATGTCGATCAGGGCTTTGCCGTGGCGATCGACGGCAAGTTCGGCGCCATGCGCTTCTGCTATGTCGACACGTCGAAGGCGCTGGGCTGCATGATCGAGATCGTCGAGGAGGACGAGAACCAGACTTCGGCCTTCACCCGCATTGCCGAGGGCGCAGCGGACTGGGACGGCGTGACCGATCCGATCCGCCCCCTGTTCACCTGATTTGTTCTTGTATTGTTCTAATCTCCGGTATGCTGCGTTTCCCTGGGGAAACGGCCGGATGAAATGTTAAGTATCTGAGAGGATTGAATAATGCAGTGCCCGATCGAAGACCGCCTTGCCATTCAGGATCTGATGATTGCCTATGCCCACGCAGTTGATACGGTAAGCGACATCGATGCGGTGCTTGAGGTCTTCACCGAGGATGCGGTGTTCGATCTTTCGGGCATCGGCCTTGCCCCGCAGCACGGCCACGAAGGCATCCGCGCCTTCTTCACCAACGTTTTTGCCAACATGGCGCACCACGCCCATTACCTGACGAACTTCGCGCTGACCGGCTATGACGGCGATACCGCCTCGATGCGCGCCTATGTCATCGGCATGGGCATCGGCAAGGACGGCAAGGACGTGACCGTCAACGGCCGCTATTTCTTCGAGGTGCGCCGCACCGATGCCGCCGCCCATCGCGGGTGGAAGGCCACGCGCTATACCATGGATTTCCTGATGCCGCTTTCCGGCACGCTCGACAACGCCAAGTAACGATAAACCAGACGAAAATCAGCCATCACCCCGTCCGGCACCGCGGGGAGAGCGCCGGACGACAGGAGAGCCTTGCCCATGACAACCTATCTGGCCGTCCCCGAAGCACAGGCGGACTACCCCACCCATCCTTCCGCCCGGTTCCCCGCCGCGCGCGGCGATGCCATCACCGGCGACCGCTACTGGTCGAAGGACTTCGCCCAACGCGAATGGGAGCACATGTGGAAGCGCGTGTGGCACGTGGGCGGGCGCACCAGCCAGCTTGAGGAACCGGGCGACTTCATCACCCACAATTTCCTGCGCCAGTCGGTCATCATGGTGCGCCAGCGCGATGGCGGCATCCGCGCCTTCCACAACGTGTGCCGCCATCGCGGCAACCGGCTGGTGGCCGTGGCCGAAGGCGGCGTGGCCGACCATTTCACCTGCCCCTATCACGGCTGGAAATGGAACATCGACGGCGCGCTCGACCATGTGCAGGACGCCGAGGATTTCCCGCAGGGCAACCCCTGCGAAAAGCTGCGCATGGCCGAAGTGCCCTGCGAAACCTGGGGCGGGTTCATCTTCTACAGCTTCGATCCCAATGCCGTGCCGCTGATGGAATACCTCGATCCCATCCCGGAGCTGCTGAAGAACCGCGATCTGGAAGACTGGAAGCGCGTGGTGTGGCGCACGCTGCGCGTCAACACCAACTGGAAGTTCGCCTCCGACAACTTCAACGAAGCCTATCACATCCCGGCCGTGCATCCCCAGTTCGAAGGGATGATCGACGATCACTATTCGACCACCGTGTTCGAGATGTATCCCGCCGGGCACAACCGGATGATCGAGAAGCTGCAACCTTCAAGCCGCTATCCCGATGCGCAGCAGGTCAAGCCGCTCTGGGCCGAAGTGCTGAAGGAATGGGATCTTGATCCGGCAGACTTCGAAGGCCGGGCGCAGGAAGCGCGCATTGCCTTGCAGCAGGCGCGGCGCAGGCTGGGGCCGCAGCGTGGCTTCACCCATTTCGACAAGCTGGACGATGCCGAACTGACCGACCAGTTCCACCACACCTGCTTTCCCAACTTCACCATCACCGGCACGCCCGAAGGGCTGCACGTGTTCCGCACCGAACCCGATGTGGAAGACCCCAACTGGTCGACCTTCGATTACTGGTATCTTGCCCCCAAGGTGAGCCTGCCCGATGGCAGCGCCGCACCGGTGCCCACGCTTTACGGCCTGCGCCCGTGGGAAGAGGCCGAGCACCAGTCCGGCGACTTTGCCGCCTACAGCGCCGAGATTCCGCAGGGCGATTTCCTGATCCAGGATCTGGACGTGGCGGTGACGCAGCAGCAGGGCCTGCATTCGCTGGGCCACACCGATGCCTATCTGGCGCGGCAGGAAACCCGCGTCCGCCGCTTTCACGAAGTTCTCAACGATTATCTGGAGGGGCGGCGCTGAGCCGTCCCTGATCCCAGAACAACGCAGCACGGGGAGACGCATGACATGACCCAGACCACCAGGGGCATCGGCCCGAAGGGAATCCAGCGCCGCCAGATGCTGGCAGGGGCGGGCCTCACTGCCGCCGCTGCCGCCACCGGCGGCATCGCCACGGCCGCTGCGGCGCAGGAAGCGCCTCAGGGCTGGGACCACGAATGCGATGTGCTGTGCGCGGGCAGCGGCGCTGCGGCAGGCACTGCCGCCGTCACCGCACTGGCGGCAGGCGCCAGGGTGCTGATGGTGGAAAAGATGCCTATCCTTGGCGGCACCACCGCCAAATCGGGCGGCGTGACGTGGATCTTCAACCACTTCATCCTGCGCGAACAGGGCATTGCCGATCCCAGGGCCGATGCCCTGCGCTATGTGGTGCGCTATGGCTATCCGCGCCAGTACAACCCCAACAGCCCGACGCTGGGCCTTGATGAAACGCGCTTCGGCGTGGTCGAGGCGTTCTACGATCATGGCGCGGCGGCGATCGACCACTTGCGCGAGCTGGGCGCGGTGCAGTTCAAGCAGTTCCGCCTGTTCCAGGTGGACAAGCCCGCCCCCGACTATGCCGACCACCTGCCCGAAAACAAGGTGCCCACGGGCCGCGCGCTGGAACCGGCGGTCGGCTCCGGCTCGTCGCAGGGCGGCGGCAGCCTTGCCTCGCAGATGCACGCCTACCTCAAGGCCAAGGGCACGCCCATCCTTACCCGCACCCGCGTCACGCGCCTCATCAAGGACGCATCGGGCAGCGTGATCGGCGCCGAGGCAAAGCAGACCGTTTCCGGGCAGGGCGAAAAGATCATCCGCATCAGGGCCAACAAGGGCGTGGTCTTCGGCACGGGCGGCTACAGCCACAACGTGGCCCTGTGCGACATGCACCAGCCCGCCGTCTATGGTTCGTGCTCAACCCCCGGATCGACCGGCGATTTCCTGCCGATCGCGCAGGAAGCGGGCGCGATGATGGGCAATCTGGGCCTTGGCTGGCGCACGCAGGTGGTGCTGGGCGAAGCGCTGAAGACGCGCGGCATCGGCCTTGGCGCCTTCGTGCTGCCGGGCGATTCGATGATCCTCGTCAACAAGTATGGCAAGCGCGTGGTCAACGAGAAGCGCGACTACAACGACCGCACCATGGCGCACTTCAGCTATGACCCGGCGCACGAGGAATATCCCAACCACCTGATGTTCATGCTGTTCGACGAACGCAGCATCGATGCCTTCGGCGGGGCCTTCCCCTTTCCCGTGAACAAGGCCGAACAGCCCCACCTTATCGAAGGCATGACCTGGGACGAGGTCTTTGCAAAGATCGACGCGCAACTGGCCGGATGGCAGGACCGCACCGGCGGCGTGCGGCTGGCGCCGGAGTTTTCGGCCAATGCCAAGGCCGCGATCAGCGCGTTCAACGGCTATGCGAAGAAGGGCGTCGATCCGGAGTTCGGGCGGGGCAAGTATCTTTATGACCGCGAATGGCACCTGCTGTTCTCGGCCCGGCGCGAAGGCACGAAGCAGCCGGAGAACCCCTTCCCCAACAATACCATGCACCCGTTCGCGCCCAAGGGGCCGTATTACGCGATCGTGCTTGCGCCGGGCACGCTGGATACGGCGGGCGGCCCGCAAATCAACGCCAATGCGCAGGTGCTGGGCGCAAACGGACAGCCGATCCCCGGCCTCTATGCCGCGGGCAACTGCGTGGCCGCGCCCACGGGGCAGGCCTATCTGGGCGCGGGCGGCACCATCGGCCCGGCCGTGACCTTCGGCTATATCGCGGGCCGGCACGCGGTGCAGGCATGACGAGGGGCAGGCTGATCCTTGCAGGCGTGGCCCTGCTGGCGGCAGGCTGCGCCGCCGTGGCGCAGGCGCCTGCGCTGCCTGAACCGGCATCGGCCGAACCTGCATCGGCCGAACCGGCGATGGCGGCAGGGGCAAGTGTTTCCTATGCCGTCGATATCGTGCCGCTGCTGGAAAGCCAGTGCGCCACCTGCCACCTGACCGGCGAGGAAGCGGGCGGCATGGCGCTGGTGGGCGACATGGCCATCGCATCGCTGGTGGGCCAGCCTGCCGACGAAGCGCCCGGCCTGATGCGCGTGATGGCAGGCGATCCCGACCGGTCCTATCTGGTGATGAAGCTGGAAGGCACGCATATTGCGAACGGCGGCGCGGGCGCGCAGATGCCGTTCGGCGCGCCGCCGCTGACCGCGGCCGAAATCGCGACGGTGCGCGCATGGATTGCGCAGGGAGCGCGCCCGTGAACCCCGGCCGCGTATCGCTGGAAGGCAGGGTGGCCATCGTGACCGGCGCGGGCGTGGGCATGGGGGCCGCCACCGCCCGCCTGCTGGCCGCGCGCGGGGCCAGGGTCATCGTCTCGGACATCAACCCTTCCACTGCCGCCGCCACCGCCGAGGCCATCCGCGCGGCAGGCGGCACGGCCCATGCGGTGCAGACAGACGTTGCCGATGAAGCGGCAGTGGAGGCGCTGGTGGCCGAAACCGTCGCCACATTCGGCCGGCTGGACTGCGCGGTGAACAATGCCGCGATCACGCCCGATGTCCTGCCCATCCACGAAGCCGACATGGCCGTGTTCGACCGGGTTCTGGCGGTTGACCTGCGCGGGGTGATGCTGTGCATGAAATACGAGATCCGGCAGATGCTGGCGCAGGGCGGGCCGGGGTCGATCGTCAACATCGGTTCGGTCAGTTCGGTCCGCCCGCAGCCGAACAATGCAGCCTATGTGGCGGCAAAGCACGGCGTGATCGGCCTGACGCGGACCGGCAGCCTTGAATATGCCCCGCGCGGCATCCGCGTGAATGCGGTGCTGCCCGGCGCGATCGACACTCCCATGCTGCGCGGCGCGCTGGAGACGACAGGGTTTACCGAGGAGGAGTTTGCCCCCGCGCTCAGCCTGTTCGGGCGCTTCGGGCGGCCTGAGGAAGTGGCCGAGGCAAGCGCCTGGCTCTGTTCGGATGCGGCCAGCTATGTGACGGGCCACAGCCTTGCGGTGGAAGGCGGCTACCTCAGCCGTTGACGGCAACGGCCCGACCGGCACCGGTTGACCAGGGCGGGCCGCTGCGCGCATGGCTGGCGCCGCAAGGAGTAAGCCATGAGCGTTGCCTTCCGGCGCGAGAGCGATGACGAACATCTGGAGCCGACATTCGAAATCCCGATCCCGCCGGGACCGAACCTCGTCACCGCGCGCGGGGCGGCACTGATCGCGGCGCGCCTGGCCCAAGCGCAGGCCGCGCTCGAAGGCGTCATCGATGAAGCCGAACGGAAGAAACTGCGCCGCACCCTGCGCTACTGGAGCACGCGGCAGGCCACCGCCGAAGTCACCGCGCCGCCTGCCGATGGCAGCGTGGGTTTTGGCAGCACGGTGCGCTTTGCCCTGAACGGCAAGGAGCGCACCATCACCATCGTGGGCGACGACGAGGCCGATCCGGCCAGCGGGCTGATCGCATGGTCCGCCCCGCTGGCGCGCGCCATGATGGGGGCCGAGGCCGGAGATACGGCGGACTTTGGCGGCAGGGCCGAGGCCATCGAGGTGCTGGCCGTCAGCCCCGCCGCTTGAGACCGGGGACAATCCGCGCGATCACACCTGCCCGATCAGACCTGGCTGAAACCGCCGTCCATCACGAACTCGGCGCAGGTGACGAAGCTGGCCGCATCCGAGCACAGATAGACCACGCCGCCACCCATTTCCTCGGCCCGGCCCATGCGGCCGATGGGATGGTTGGCGACAATGCCCTGCAAGGCCACCTCGCGCGAGGGGACCGCGCCAAGTTCGACATAGCGGTCCATGATCGAATTGAGCATGGCGGTATCGATCCCGCCGGGATGCACCGAATTGACGCGGATGTTGTAGCCGAGCGCGGCAAACTCTGCGCCAA
>JBKBKD010000001.1:0-305752 GCA_046294595.1 Novosphingobium sp. | reverse complement strand
GTCACGTCGACGACGGCGCCGATGACCTGGCTGATCTTGCCGGTAGAGGAGAGCACGGTGGCCATGGTTGTTTCCTTGCCTTCTATCTCAGTCGTCAGAGCGCTTCGGCGCCAGCGATGATTTCGATGAGTTCGGTGGTGATCGCGGCCTGGCGGCTGCGGTTGTACTGGATGGTGAGCTTGTTGATCAGCTCGCCTGCATTGCGCGTCGCGTTGTCCATCGCGGTCATCGAGGCGCCCTGTTCGGAAGCCTCGCGCTCAAGCAGCGCGCCGAAGATCTGCGTGGTGACATAGCGCGGCAGCAGTTCTTCGAGGATTTCTTCCTCGCCCGGCTCGTATTCCACCACGGCGTCGATCGCGACGACCTTGGCCGGGGCGGGGACGGGGATGATCTGCGTGGTCACGGGATCCTGCGCCAGCGCCGACTTGAACTTGGGCGCAACGAGGTGGGCAACATCGAACTTGCCCGCCTCGAACATGGCCAGCAGTTCCTGCGCGATGGCGGCCGCCTCGTCGAAGCCGGGCGTGCGCACCGTGCTGGTATCGAACCCGCCGGCGATGCCGTTCGGAAAGTCGCGTTTGATCGGCGCGCGGCCCTTCTTGCCGACGAGGTAGAAGGTCACGGTCTTGCCCGCCGCTTCCAGCGCACGCGCCTGAAGCTTGGCTTCCTTGACGAGGTTGGAATTGAGGCCGCCGCACAGGCCCTTGTCGGTGTTGACCACGACCAGCAGGTGGCGCTGGTCCGAGCCGGTGCCGCGCATCAGCAGCGGCCCGTTGTCCTGCCCGGCCACCTTGGCGGCGAGGCTGCCCATGACTTCGGCCAGACGGCTGGCATAGGGCCGCGCGGCCTCGGCCGCAGCCTGTGCCTTGCGCAGCTTGGCCGCCGCAACCATCTGCTTGGCCTTGGTGATCTTCTGGGTCGACTTGACCGAGTTGATCCGGCCCTTGAGTTCCTTAAGCGAGGCCATGACTTACTTGTCACCTGTCTTGCGAGTGGCATTCCAGTTGAACAGGAACGTGCGCTGTTCCGCCCAGGTTTGCCCTTCAACGTGATCCCCAACGAGGCACGCCGCGGTATGATAGGGTCCGACGCCGTCGGTGGTGCGGAAGCTGACGCAGGTCCGGCCGCGATCGGTCTTCCAGCGTCCCGCTTCGATGTCGCTCTGGTAGAACATGCCCGAAACCGTGCCGTCCGTATTGAGCGTGAGTACCATCGGCTTGGTGTAGACTTCTCCCGGCTTGGCCGAGAGATCGACCATCCATTCCCCCGCAAGCGGATGCACCGCCTCGGCCGCAAGGGCCGGGGCAGGCAGCAGTGCTGCGAAGGGAAGGGCGGCCGCAAACCGCATCACGCGAACTGCTTCGCGAAGGCGTCGAGCGCCGCAACCAGCTTGCCCTTGGCTTCGTCGCCAAGATCCTTGGTGTCGCGGATCAGCGCCAGAAGATCGGCGTGCTGCGAACGCAGGAAGCTGAGCAGTTCGGCTTCGTATTCGTTCACGCGGTTCACCGGGATCGCGTCGAGATAGCCGTTGGTGCCTGCGAAGATCACGCAGGTCTGCTCTTCGAAGCCCAGCGGAGAGAACTGCGGCTGCTTGAGCAGTTCGGTCAGGCGCGCGCCGCGGTTGAGCAGCTTCTGGGTAGAGGCATCGAGGTCCGAGCCGAACTGGGCGAAGGCCGCCATTTCGCGATACTGGGCCAGTTCCAGCTTGATCGAGCCGGCAACCTTCTTCATCGCCTTGGTCTGGGCCGAGGAGCCGACGCGCGACACCGACAGACCGACGTTGATCGCCGGACGGATGCCCTGATAGAACAGCCCGGTTTCGAGGAAGATCTGGCCGTCGGTGATCGAGATCACGTTGGTCGGAATGTAGGCCGAAACGTCGCCCGCCTGGGTTTCGATGATCGGCAGGGCGGTGAGCGAACCGGCGCCGTTTTCGTCGTTCATCTTCGCGGCGCGCTCAAGCAGGCGGCTGTGGAGGTAGAACACGTCACCCGGATAGGCTTCGCGGCCCGGCGGACGGCGCAGCAGCAGCGACATCTGGCGATAGGCAACGGCCTGCTTGGAAAGGTCGTCATAGACGATCACGGCGTGCATGCCGTTGTCGCGGAAGAACTCGCCCATGGTGGCGCCGGTATAGGGCGCGAGATACTGGAGCGGGGCCGGTTCCGAGGCGGTTGCGGCGATCACGATGGAATATTCCATCGCGCCGTTTTCTTCGAGCTGGCGCACGATCTGCGCAACGGTCGAACGCTTCTGGCCCACGGCCACGTAGATGCAGTAGAGCTTCTTGCTCTCGTCATCACCCGCGTTGACGGCCTTCTGGTTGATGAAGGTGTCGATGGCGACGGCGGTCTTGCCGGTCTGGCGGTCGCCGATGATGAGTTCGCGCTGGCCGCGGCCCACGGGAACGAGCGCGTCGATCGCCTTGAGGCCCGTCTGCACGGGTTCGTGCACCGACTTGCGCGGGATGATGCCCGGCGCCTTCACTTCCACGCGCTGACGCGTGGCGCCTTCGATCGGTCCCTTGCCGTCGATCGGGTTGCCAAGGGCGTCGACCACGCGGCCCAGCAGGCCCTTGCCGACGGGAACGTCGACGATCGTGCCGGTGCGCTTGACGACATCGCCTTCCTTGATTTCGGCGTCCGAGCCGAAGATCACGACACCGACGTTGTCGGCTTCGAGGTTGAGGGCCATGCCCTTAACACCGTTCGAGAACTCGACCATCTCACCGGCCTGGACCTTGTCGAGGCCGTGAATGCGGGCGATACCGTCACCCACCGAGAGAACCGACCCGACTTCCGAGACCTGGGCCTCGGTGCCGAAGCTGGCGATCTGGTCCTTGATGACCTTCGAGATTTCAGCGGCGCGGATTTCCATTTTCAGCCTTTCGTAGAGCCTTGAGGCTTCAAGCCTTCATCGCCTGGGCGAGGGAATTGAGACGGGTGCGGATGGAGCTGTCGATCATCTGGCTGCCGATCTTCACGACGAGGCCGCCGAGAATATCGGGATCGACATTGGTCTTGAGCTTGATCGCCTTGCCGGTGCGCGCCTTGAGCTTTTCGGTCAGGGCAGCGGTCTGGGCTTCGTCAAGCGGATGGGCGCTGGTCACTTCCGCGCTCACTTCGCCGCGATGTGCCGCAGCGATCTGGCCAAAGGCACGGATGATGTCGGGCAGGGCCGAAAGGCGGCGATTTGCCGCCAGCACACCGAGGAAGTTTCTGGTGAGGCCGTCAAGCCCCAGAACGCCCGCGACGGCTTCCATCGCGCGCCCTGCGGCGTCACGGCCAAGCTGGGGGTTGGAGACAAGCGCCTGAAGATCAGCCGATTCGCGAAGGGCGGCGGAAAGGGTATCGAGATCGTTCTCGACGGTCGGGACCAGACCCTTCTCGTTCGCCAGTTCGAACAGCGCCGAAGCGTAACGCCCTGACAAGCTGGCAGTAATGCCGCCGGAAATCTCCACGCGCCGAGGTTCCTTCATCCAAGGATTAGCCGAAGCGGGACATTGCCGGTCGATGAACAGCCGGTTGCCCGCAGACGGGGGGCGCCTAGCAACGTCGCGGCCTCATGACAAGATGCGACTTGAGCGCTTGTGCATAGGTATGAGACTGCTTTTCGCGGACATCATGCCCGCCCGTTGCCGGTCGGCGCGGGCGGAGGGGGCATTAACGGGCGTTCAATCCGCGGGCTGGCAGGTGTAACGCAGGCGCTCGTTCGGTTCGGGGGGCAGCAGGGCCTTGATCGCCTGCTGGCTCTGGCCGAACTGCCGGGCGGCATCTTCCCCGGCACCGCAGGCCGGTGCGTTGGTTTTCGCCCGTGCGGCGCGCGCCTGCGTCATCACGTCAAGCCCGACAAGGTATCGTTCGACCGTATAGGTTCCGGTTTCCGGATCGAAGGTGTTGACCGAAACGGTATCTTCGGCGTTGGGCACGAGGATGCGGCTCCAGCCATCCTGAGCGAGGCCATACTGCGTCTTGCCGTTCATGCAGCCGCCCTCGGACCATTCGATCGGAACGTCGGTAATGTCCGACACCGTGACCCGGCTGCGCTGGGGATCGAGCACGCAGATCATCGCGCCCGCGCTGCCTTTGCGGCTTTGCGCAGGCATGGCGCTGCTGCCGGGTTCGGGGCGGGGCAGCAAATCCTGCGCACGCTGATCGATCGATTCGAGCGAGGGGCGCAGCATCCATGCGGCAACCGCGGCGATGAACAGCACGCCCGCGCCGGCCATTGTCTTTGCGGGCAATCTGCCGCGGCTGCGCGATGCCTGAACGAAACCCCAGCCCCCCACGCCCGCAGCCGCCAGCAACAGCAGGGCTGCCAGCGCAAGGCCGTTGTCGCGTTCGGCCAGAACGGCGCGTTCGGCATCGCGCAGCGCCTTGTCGAGCGCGCGTTCGCGCTTCTGCTCCTGCGCTTCCCGCTCGGCCTTGAGGCGCGCTTCCTCGCCTGCGGCGCGTTCCTGCTCGGCCCGGTCGAGATCGGCGATCGAGCGGCATGGCAGGCCGCTGGTATGGGCGCTGACATTCGCGCGGCGCAGGAATGCCGCAAGTTCGCGCATGGAAATGGCGAAGTAGAACGCCGAATCGGTGGTATTGTCGCTGACCGTGCCGAACGAGTTGACCCCGATCACCCTTCCGCAGGCATCGAGCAGGGGACCGCCTGAGTTGCCCGAACCCAGCGGCGCGGTGTGCAGCAGCGTATCGAACGAGCGTGAAGACCTGCCGCCCGAAAGGTAGCCGCGTGTCTTGACCGCGGCCTGTGGCTTGACGAGATCGGCCATCGAAAGACCCTGCGCCAGATCGACATTGCCCGGATAACCCACCGCATAGACTTCGGCGCCATCGCCGGGCGCACCGCCGAACAGCGTGATCGGCGTGATCGATCCGCCCCCTTCGATCCGCAGCAGCGCAAGATCGTTTCCGGGCGAATAGGCGACAAGGCGCGCGGGAAAGCCATTGCGTCCTTCCGCAGGAACCACGCCCACGATGAGCGTGTCATCGCGCCGCAGTTCTTCCACCACATGGGCATTCGTCACGATCAGTTCGGGCGTGACGGCAAAGCCCGTGCCATGCGTGACCAGCCGGGCGCGTTCGCCGTCGGTCTCGATCAGCACCACGCGCACGACCGAGCGGCTGGCGGCGGTGATATCGGCAGGGTCGGCCAGCGCAGCAGTGGCGCCAAGGGCCGCAAGCAGGGCAAGGAGGGTTGTGATTATCGATCGGGCGACGCGCATGGCCTGCTTCTTGCGCCGTTTCGCTTTGATCGCAAGGTGCGGGAAGCAATGAGCGGTGGCGAGGGGTATCGAAGCAGGAGATCGAACCGGGATTGCGAGGACACACACGCCATGAACGCTGTATATCGCCTTTGCGGCCAGAACGGGCCGGGCTATGCCCGTGATGCCATGACCGACCTGCCGTTCTGCGAGGAAGAAGCCTGGCGCGCTGTCCTTGCGCGCGACCGCAGTTACGACGGGCGTTTCGTTACCGGGGTGCTCAGCACCGGCATCTATTGCCGCCCTTCGTGCGCGGCGCGTCATCCCCGGCGCGAGAATGTGCGCTTTTTCGCCGACGGGCGCGCCGCCAGCGCCGAAGGACTGCGGCCATGCCTGCGCTGCCAGCCGGATGCGGCGGCGCGCGATGAAGGGGCCGTGGCAAGGGCAATCAGGGCCATCCGGCAGGCTGACGAACGGGGCGAAAGGCCGCCTTCGCTTGACGAACTGGCAGGGACGTGCGGCTATTCGCCAACGCATTTCCAGCGGCTTTTCCGGCGTCACACCGGCCTTTCTCCGGCAGCCTATGCCCGCGCACTGAAGCGCGAGCGGATGGTGCAGGATCTTTCGGAAGCGGCCAGCGTGACGGATGCCATCTATGGTTCGGGTTTTTCCGGTCCTTCGCGCTTCTATGCCGCGGCGCAGGAGCGGCTCGGCATGGCGCCTTCGGCCTGGCGCAATGGGGGGCGCGGGGTGACGATCCGCTGGGCAGTGGTGGCAACTTCGCTGGGACCGATGCTGGTTGCCGCGACGGAAAAGGGCGTGTGCCGCCTTTCCTTCAACGAGGATGAGCACGCCCTGCGCGCACGGTTTCCCGAAGCGCGGCTTGAAGCGGGCGATGCGGCATTCGCCGCGCTGCTGGGCGAGGTGATTGCCGCAGTCGAAACGCCCGGCCACCATCCGCACATCCCGCTGGATGTGCAGGGCACCGCGTTTCAGGAAGCGGTATGGCAGGCGCTGCGGCGCATCCCGCCCGGCGAGACGCGCACTTATGCGCAGATCGCGGCCGAGGTGGGCCGCCCCGGTGCGGTGCGCGCGGCCGGATCGGCCAACGGTGCGAACAATGTGGCGGTGCTGATCCCCTGCCACCGCGTGATCCGCACCGACGGCACGCTGGGCGGCTATGCCTACGGGCTTGAGATCAAGCGCCGCTTGCTCGACAAGGAACGCGGCTTTCAGCAGGAGTAATGATGGAACGCGCGGTGCAGGTACAGGCAGGGGGCATACGGCGGATCATCGCATTCCCGTTGACGCTGCTGGTCATCGAGTTTCTGGCCGTGGGCCTTGCCGCATCGCTTGCTTCGGCGCTGCTGGTGCGCATGGCCGATCCGCACTGGCTTGCGGGCCTTTTCGGGGCAACGGGCATTGTGGTGCTGGTGATTGCCGTCTATCTCGCCTGCCGCCGCTGGATCGAGCGGTCCGGCAATGATGAACTGCCGCCCGGCGCGCTGGCACGCGATCTGCCGCTGGGGCTGCTGATCGGGGCAGGGCTGTTTACCGCGATGACGGCCATCGTGGCCGCACTTGGCGGGATCACGATCGAGCGGGTCAATGGCATGGGCGCGCTCTGGGCCATGCTGGGGCTGGCGATCACGTCGGGCACGATCGAGGAAATCCTGTTTCGCGGCATCCTGCTGCGCCACATCGAGGCCATGCTGGGAACATGGGCCGCGCTGGTGATCACTTCGGCGCTGTTTGGCCTTGCCCATCTGGCCAATCCGGGGGCGAGCCTGTTTGCGGCCTTTGCCATCGCCATGGAGGCGGGCATTCTGCTGGGGGCGGCCTATCTCTGGACACGGCGCCTGTGGGTGCCGATCGGCATTCACGCGGCGTGGAACTTCACCCAAGGCTGGGTGTTCAGCGTGCCGGTATCCGGCGGCATCGCGCCGGACGGGCTGCTGGTGACACGCCGCGCCGGACCGGACTGGCTGACGGGCGGCGCCTTCGGCCTCGAAGCCAGCGTAGTGGCCATGGCGGTCGCCACGCTGGCCGGTCTTTTCCTGCTGCTGCGCGTGGTGCGCGAAGGCGGCATTCGCCCGCCGATGTGGCGAAGGGCCTAGCGCACCCAGCCAGGCTTGGCTGGCTCAAGCGTTGCAAGGAACGCTTCGGCGCTTTCCAGATATTCCGCGCGCTTGTTCTCGCTCATCCGCCGCCATGTCGCATAGGGCTGGGCGAGGCGGGGATTGCGGGAAAGCCGTGCCTCGTTGCGGGCCAGAAAGTGCCAGTAGAGCGCATTGAAGGGGCAGGCCTCAGGCCCGGTCTTGCGCTTCACGTCGAACCGGCACCGGCCGCAATAGTTGCTCATGCGGTCGATGTAGGCGCCGCTCGCGGCATAGGGTTTCGACGCCAGCCGCCCCTTTTCAGCATGAAGCACCATGCCGGCAACATTGGGCAGTTCCACCCATTCGAAGGCATCGGCATAGACGGCGAGATACCAGTCCGCCACGTCCTGCGGCCTGATCCCCGCGATCAGCGCGAAGTTGCCCAGCACCATCAGGCGCTGGATATGGTGGGCATAGGCATTGTCGCGCGTGGTTCTCACGCAGTCGGCAAGGCAGCGCATCGGCGTTTCGCCGGTCCAGTAGAAATCGGGCAGGGGCCGCGTGGCATCCAGCCCGTTTGCCTCGGCTAGACCCGGCATATCCAGCCAGTACATGCCCCGGATATATTCCCGCCAGCCGATGATCTGGCGGATGAAGCCTTCGACCGCCTCGATCGGTGCGCGTCCTTCGCGCCATTCCGCTTCGGCCCGGCGGCACAGGCCCAGCGGATCGAGCAGCCCGATATTGAGCGCGGGCGAAAGCGCGGCGTGGAACAGGAAATCCTCTCCCGCCACCATCGCGTCCTGATATCTGCCGAACAGGGGCAGCCGTTCCTTCAGAAAGGCATCGCGCGCCGTTTCCGCATCCGCGCGGGTGACAGGCCAGCGGAAATGATCGAGCGATCCGAAGTGGTTGGCAAAGCGCGCTGACACCATTTCGAGAACTTCGGCGGTAATGGCATCGGGGGCGAACGCGGGCAGAGCCGGTGGCCGCAATCCTGCTTCCGGGCCGCCGCGGTTTTCCGCATCGAAGTTCCAGCGTCCGCCCACGGGCTTGTCGCCGTCCATCAGCAGTCCGGTCCTGCGGCGCATCTCGCGGTAGAACCACTCCATGCGCAGTTCCTTGCGGCCTGCCGCCCATTCGAAGAAATCGGGCAGGGGGCAGACAAACCGCGTATCGGGCAGGATGCGCAGGCGCACGGGCAATCCGGCGCGCCACTGCTCCATGATCTGACGCACGCGCCATTCGCCCGGCTCCGTCATCTGCACGCCGCGCGCGTTGTGGCGGGAAACCGCGCGGGCCACTTCGCCGCCGAAGCTGCCGGTGTTGGCGGGATCATCGAGGCGCACGTAATCGACCGTCCAGCCGGCGGCGCGCAGTTCTTCGGCAAAGTGGCGCATGGCGGCAAGGATCAGCGCGATCTTGGCCTTGTGATGACGGACGTAGGTGGTTTCTTCGGCCACCTCCATCATCAGCACCACGGTGTCGTCCGGTCTGCGGTCGGCAAGGCTGGACAGCGCGGGCGAAAGCTGATCGCCAAGGATGGGGACGAGGACGGGGCCGGTCATGCCCCGGCAATGGCCGACGCATCGCCGCGCGCAACCTGCCCGTTGGGGTCAGACGAAGCTGTAGGGATCGATGTCCACCGCCACGCGCACGCCGGGGGGGAAGCGCAGCGGCTCAAGCCATTGCCGGATCACGCGTTGCAGTTCGGTCGACCGGCGCGCGTTCACCAGCAGGCGATAGCGATAGCGCCCGCGCAGCAGCGAAAGCGGGGCAGGCGCGGGGCCAAGGATCAGCACGTCATCAAGCCGGGGCGTGCTGCCGCCGATGCCGCGCGCCGCATCGCGCGCCTCGGCTTCGTCCTCGCTCGACACGATGATGGCGGCCCAGCGGCCGAAAGGCGGCGCCCCCGCATCGCGGCGGCTTTCCGCTTCGGCGGCATAGAAGGCATCGCGGTCGCCGCTGGCAAGCGCGGCGATGACAGGCGCTTCGGGGTGGCGGGTCTGGATCATGACTTCGCCGGGCTTTTCGCCGCGCCCGGCGCGCCCGGCAACTTGCGCCACCTGCTGATAGGTCCGTTCGGCCGCGCGCAGGTCGCCACCTTCCAGCCCCATGTCGGCATCGATCACGCCCACCAGCGTCAGTTCGGGAAAGTGATAGCCCTTGGTGACAAGCTGCGTGCCCACGATCACGTCGATTGCGCCGCTGCTGGCCATTTCGACGAACTGCGCCGCCTTGGCCGGGCTGGTCAGCGTATCGGATGTCACCAGCGCCACGCGCGCGCCGGGAAGGATCTGCGCCACTTCCTCGGCAATGCGCTCCACGCCGGGGCCGCAGGCGACAAGACAATCGGGTTCGTGGCATTCCGGGCAGGCATCGGGCGGCGCGACTTCGTGTCCGCAGTGGTGGCAGGCAAGGCGCCGCGAAAGCCGGTGCTCCACCAGCCAGGCCGAACAGTTGGGACACTGGAAGCGATAGCCGCAGGTGCGGCACAGCGTGAGCGGGGCATAGCCGCGCCGGTTGAGGAACAGCAGCGACTGTTCCCCCTTGTCCAGCCGGTCCTTCAGCGCGCCGACCAGCGGCGGCGCGATCCAGTGCCCGCGCTCAGGCTGATCGGTGCGCAGGTCCACGATCTGCACATCGGGCATGGTCGCCCCGCCGAAGCGCGCGGGCAGGATCACCCGCTCATAGCGTCCGGCCTCGGCCATTTGCAGGCTTTCCAGCGCAGGCGTGGCGCTGGCGAGGATGACGGGCACATTCTCGAAGCGGGCGCGCATCACCGCCACGTCGCGCGCGTTGTAGCGCACGCCATCATCCTGCTTGAACGAGATCTCGTGCGCTTCATCGACCACGATCAGGCCAAGCGCGGCAAAGGGCAGGAAGAGCGCGCTGCGGGCGCCGACAACGACCTGTGCCTCGCCAAAGGCCACGCTGCGCCATGCCCGCCGCCGCTCCGATGCCTTGAGCGAGGAGTGCCACGTGACCGGCGGGACGCCGAACCGCGCCTCGAAGCGTTTCAGGAAGGTCTGCGTCAGGGCGATTTCGGGCAGCAGAACCAGCACCTGCCGGCCCTGTTCCAGCGCTGCGGCGATGGCTTCGAAGTAGGTTTCGGTCTTGCCCGATCCGGTCACGCCATCAAGGAGAAAGGGGTGGAAGGCGCGCGCATTGACGGCTTCGATGAAGCGCTTGGCCGCCTCTGCCTGTTCGGCCGAAAGCGCCGGGGCATCGTGATGGGGGTCGGCACCCGGATAGGGCCGGTCCGAATCGACCGTCACCGCCTCAAGCAGGCCTGCGCTCACCATGCCGCGCAGCACGCCGTCCGAAACGCCCGCGATTGCCGCAAGTTCGCGGATCGAGGCCTGCTGGCCATCGAGCAGTTCCAGCGCCCGCGCGCGCTGCGGGGTCAGGCGCTCGGCGGTCTTTCCGGTCAGGCGGTATTCGGTGATCGTGCTGCCGCCCTGAAGCGCTGCGGTGCTTGACAGCGCCATGCGCGCCACCGCAGCCAGCGGGGCAAGGTAATAGTCCGCAGTCCATTCGATCAGGCGCCTGAGAGGAGCCGGCAGAGGCGGGACCGGCAGAACCGCAAGCAGCGGGCGCAGCTTGTGATCGGGAACCTCGATACCGGCAAGCCGTTCGGCCTCCCAGACCACGCCGATGATCTGGCGCGGGCCAAGCGGGGCAAGGACCACGCTGCCCGGCTCCACCGTCATGCCGGGCGGCACGCGGTAATCGAGCGGGCCAAGCGCGGCATTGAAGACGAGGCATCGGACACGGTTCATGTTGGGCCGTCTATATGGGGCGCGGACGCGGGCGGCAAAGCCTGCGGCGCAAGTGAACTGAGGAGAACGCAAAGTGCCGGACACGAACCTGCCTCTGAACCGCCGCCATGCGATAGGCGCACTGGCATCGGCTGCCGCGCTTTCGGTGGCGGCCTGCTCCGGGTATCAGGGCTTCTCGCTTGAGGAAGCGGTGCGGCGCCTGCTGTTCCTGTCAAGCGACCGCGCCTTTGCCCGGCTGCTGGCGCCGGGCGGCTTCTGGGACGATCAGATCACCCGCCTCGCCCTGCCCGATGCGATCGGCTCGCGCGGGAATGTCCTTGCACGCATCCTGACCGGTCCGCTGATGAAGGACCGGTTGCAGCGCGCCTTCAACGACATGGCTTTCGATGCCGCGGATCGCGCCGCGCCCTATGTGGCCGATGTGGTGCGCACCATCGGCGTGCGCGATGCCATGGCCCTGCTGCGCGGCGGCGATCCCATGGCGGCAACCGCGTTTCTCCAGCGCGAGATGGGCGGGCGGCTGGTCGAGGTCATGGTTCCCGCTTTCGGCAATGCCCTGCGCGCCACGCGCGATCCGCTGGTGGGCGAAGTGCTGGCAGCGCTGACCGGGGTGGACCTTGGCGGCATCGCCAGTTCGCTTGCGCGCGATGCCGATGCGGCGATCTTCCGTGCGATCGGGCGCGAGGAAGCCGCGATCCGCGCAAATCCGCGTTCCACCAACGACCCGCTGCTGATTGCCGCGCTGGCTCTGAAATAGGGCGCCGCACTGGCACATATGTCTGATTAATTCGTATGGTTCGTGCCTGACATCCCGTCCGGCTTTGCCTATAGGCAGGCGGGAATCGCTTCGCGCACATCTGGAAGGCCCCGCATCATGAAGTTCTTCGTCGATACTGCCGATACCGCCGAAATCGCCGATCTTGCCGCCACCGGCCTGCTCGATGGTGTGACCACCAATCCCACGCTGATTGCCAAGGCGGGCAAGGACTTCATCGAGGTGACGCGCGAGATCTGCGGGCTGGTCGATGGGCCGGTCTCGGCCGAAGTCGTCGCGCTCGACCATGAAGGGATGATGCGCGAGGCCGAAGTGCTGCGCAAGATTGCCGACAACGTGTGCATCAAGGTGCCGCTGACGATCGACGGCCTCAAGACCTGCAAGGCGCTGACCGGCGATGGCACCAAGGTGAATGTCACGCTGTGCTTCTCGGCCAACCAGGCGCTGCTTGCAGCCAAGGCGGGCGCCACCTTCATTTCGCCCTTCGTGGGCCGCCATGACGACAATGGCTTCGACGGCATGGACCTGATCCGCGACATCCGTCTGATCTACGACAACTACGCCTTCGAAACCGAAATCCTCGTTGCTTCGATCCGTCACGGCGTTCACGTGCTGGAAAGCGCGCGCATCGGCGCGGATGTGATCACCGCACCGCCCGCGGTCATCAAGGGCCTGTTCAAACATGTCCTTACGGACAAGGGCATCGAAGGCTTTCTTGCAGACTGGGCAAAGACCGGCCAGAAGATCGTCTGATCTGGCTGTTGCACGGGCGCTGTTTCCTTGGCTGACGAATCCCCCCTCGACCGTTTCCGCGCGGTGCTGACCGGCACCGCGCGCGCCATCTCGCTCGATCCGGAAGTTGAAGTGGCGTGGACGGCCGATGCGCCGGTGCAGTCGGGCAATGCCATGCGGGTGCCCATGCCGGGCCGTGCTCTGCCGGCCGATCAGGTGGCACAGGCGCGCGGCCACGCCGATTCGATGGCGCTGCGCCTGCGCCACCACAATGCCGCCTTGCATGGCCGCAATGCCCCGGCAGAGCCGCTGGCCCGCGCCTGCTACGATGCGGTCGAGCAGGTGCGTTACGAGGCACTGGGCGCCAATGCCTATGCCGGGATGCGCGGCAATCTGGGTGCGGCGCTGGACACGCGCGTGGCATCCGATCCGATCGCGCGCGCGGCCAAGCCCGAAGACGTGCCGCTGCCCACCGCGCTTGCCCTGCTGCTGCGCGAGAAGCTGACCGGGGCGCAAGTGCCAGCCTCTGCCAGCACCGGCATGGCCATGGTGCGAAGCTGGATCGAGAGCCGGATCGGCAGCGATGTCGAGGCGCTGGCGCTTTCGCTGGATGATCAGCGCGCGTTCCAGCAGATCGCGCTCGACATGTTGCAGCATCTCGACCTCACCCAGTCTGCCAGCGAGCAGGAAGAGGAGACCGACGAGGACGAGGGCGAGCAGCAGGAGGACGAAGGCGAGGAAGAGCCGAGCACGTCCGACGACCAGGATCAGCAGCCGTCCGAAGTGGCGGGTGACACCAGCGAGGGCGACGAGGAATCGGACTCCGAACAGGAGATCGAGCAGGACGACGATGCTGCCGATTCCGACATGGCCGACGAGGGCGAGGAAGGCATGTTGCCCACGCGCCCCAACCGGCCATGGACCGATTTGCCCGAAGATTTCGACTACAAGGCGTTCACCGTCCAGTTCGACGAGGTCGTCGCCGCGACCGACCTGTGCGACGAGGAAGAACTGGCGCGCCTGCGCGCCTATCTCGATACGCAGCTCAAGGGCCTTCAGGGCGTGGTCACACGGCTGGCCAACCGGTTGCAGCGCCGCCTCATGGCGCAGCAGAACCGTTCGTGGGATTTCGATCAGGAAGAAGGGCTGCTCGATGCCGCGCGCCTTGCCCGCGTGGTGATCTCGCCGGGCCATTCGCTGTCCTACAAGGTGGAGCGTGATGTCGAGTTCAAGGACACCATCGTTACCCTGCTGATCGACAATTCCGGATCGATGCGCGGGCGGCCGATCTCGATTGCCGCGATCAGCGCCGACATTCTGGCCCGCACGCTGGAGCGCTGCGGCGTGAAGACCGAGATTCTGGGCTTCACCACCCGCGCCTGGAAGGGCGGGCAGAGCCGCGAGGCATGGCTGGCAGGTGGCAAGCCTGCCCAGCCGGGCCGCCTCAACGATCTGCGCCACATCATCTACAAGAAGGCGGATGAGCCCTGGCGCCGCGCGCGCAGGAACCTCGGCCTCATGATGCGCGAGGGGCTGCTGAAGGAAAACATCGACGGGGAAGCCCTGCTCTGGGCGCACACGCGCCTGCTGGCCCGGCCTGAAGACCGCCGCATCCTGATGGTCATTTCCGACGGTGCGCCGGTCGACGATTCGACGCTTTCGGTGAACAACGCAGGCTACCTCGAACAGCACCTGCGCAAGGTGATCGGCTGGATCGAGAAGCAGTCGCCGGTGCAGCTTGTCGCCATCGGCATCGGCCACGACGTGACGCGCTATTACCGCCGCGCCGTGACGATCATGGACGCCGAACAACTGGGCGGCACGATCATCGAACAACTGGCCGACCTGTTCGAGGACGAATAGCCTCCATTGCGGACAGGATGCCGCTTGCACACTTTGCAAGAGTGCGGCAACGTTCCGCATAGTGAACCAGCGGCTGCTCCTTTCTTTGCGCAAAGCATGGGCAGCCTGCGGGTTGATGGCATTGGCGCAGGTGCCCTTTGCGCATGTGGCCACGGCACAAGATGCCTCGGCTAGTCCAGCCGCATCGGCGGCCCAAACCGATGCTCAGGCCGTTGAGAGATCAACGGACGCTTCGAAAGACAGCGCACCTGCCGAAGTGCAGACAATCCCCGCGCTGACCCCGGTTTCAATCATGATCGATGCCGATCTTGGCAGCAGGATCAGCGCCACGGGGCAGACCTTTCCCATTCATCTGGCCGAGGCCATCGTGATTGACGGACGCGAGCTGGCTCCTGCCGGAGCGACCGGAGAGGGCGAGGTCATCCATGCCAAGAAGGCGGGGGGCAGCGGCGCGCCGGGCGAACTGGTGCTGACGGCGCGCTTCCTCATGGTGGACGGCAGGCCGCTCAAGCTGCGATCGATGCGGGTCGGGCTGGTCGGCGGCGATGCGGTGAACGGCGTCGTGGCATTCAACGCTGCCACCGCCGCCACGCCCCTGCCCATCGGGATCATCGGCTTTGCCGTCACAGGGCGCAATGTCGTCTATCCGAAAGGAACGGTTGCTACGGCAAAGACGGCAGAGCCGTTCGTCATCGCGGCCGAAGGGGGCGCGGGGCAGCGATCAGGCGACGAGATTTCACCCGGCGCTGGTGCCGGAATGCAGGGAAGGGGTAACGAATGAAGCGGACAACGACGCGCGCGCTGGCGGCAGTGGCCATCCTGGCCATGGCACCGGCCGCTGGAGGCATCGCGCACGCCGCAGACAAGGCGCCAGTGGTGATCCCGCCGCCGCCGCCGGGCAAGGGGCAGATCGTGTTCTACCGCACGGGCACGATCATGGGAGCCGCCATGGGCTGCGCCGTGAACGAGAACGGCCAGAAGATCAGTTCGCTGGGTGCGGGGCGCTATTTCATCCTCGTCACCGATCCGGGCCGCCACGAATATACCGTGAAGAGCGAGGCCAAGGACGTGCTGGCGCTTCAGGTCGAAGCCGATGAAACCCAGTATGCCATGTGCAAGATCAAGATGGGGATCATGGCCGGACGGCCCGACCTGCGCCCCTCGACCGAGGCGGAGTTCGTCAAGTCGAGCACGGACCGTCTTGTCGATGCCGACGACATGGGGCCGGGACCGGGCGCGCTGCGCCCCGATGAAGTTGCCGCAGCCGTTGCGGCGATGAAGGCCAAGGGCTGAGGGCAAAGATCGCCGTGGCGGGTTGACGTGCCGGTTTTAACCGGGCAGTTAATCCGCCATGAGCGCCATGACCGTCAGTGAAGCCGTCCTCTCCCGCCGTTCGATCCGCGCGTTCAAGCCCGATCCCGTGCCGCTGGAGGTTCTCCACCGGATCATGGACAAGGCACGCTGGGCGCCTTCGGGCTGCAATTTCCAGCCCTGGGAAGCCACCATCGTGACCGGCGCGCCGCTGGCCGAATTGCAGGCGAAGATGCTGGCCGCGCCGTTCCAGGATCCGCCGGAATATTCCTGGTCCGATCCTGAAGTGATTCCCGAATGCAAGGCCCGGCTCCAGCGTGTGGGCGCGGCGATGTATCAGGCAATGGAGATCGGCCGCAGCGACGCCGATGCCCGCGCCGATTTCGTGCGCAACAACGTCACCTCGTTCGGCGCGCCTGCGGTGCTCTTGTGCTATTTCGACCGGCGCATGGGGCCGCCGCAGTGGTCGGACGTGGGCATGTGGCTCCAGACCGTGATGCTGCTGCTGCGCGAGGAGGGACTTGATTCCTGCCCGCAGGAGTTCCTCTCGATGCATGCGAAGCTGATCAAGGAGTTCATCGGCGTTTCCGATGAAACGCACATCTTCTTCTGCGGCATCGCCATCGGCCGGCGCGTCGACGACAATCCGGTGAACGGGTTCGAGCGCGAACGCGAACCGGTTGAAGGCAACGTGCGCTTCCTCGGCTTCTGAGCAGGCAGGGGAGGGCGCGGTGAACGTCACTGAAGCAGTATCCTCGCGCCGGTCCATAAGGCTGTTCCGCCCCGATCCGGTGCCGCATGACATGCTGGCGCGCGTGCTGGAAAAGGCGCAGCGCGCCCCGTCGGGCGGCAATGTCCAGCCGTGGAACGCGCATGTCATTACCGGCGCGCCACTGGCCCGGCTGGTGGAACAGGTGGCCGAGGCGATCCCCGCAGGCCGCGCGGCTCATGCGCCCGAATATGCGATCTATCCGCCCGAACTGGATGGCGCCTACGAAGCGCGGCGGTTCGGCGTGGGCGAGGCCATGTATGCCGCGCTCGGCATCGGGCGCGAGGACAAGCGCGGGCGGCTGGCCCAGTTTGCCCGCAACTTTCGCGCCTTCGGTGCGCCGGTGCTCATGCTGGTTCACACGCCGCGCTACATGGGGCCGCCGCAGTGGTCGGACATCGGCATGTGGCTCCAGACCGTGATGCTTCTGCTGCGCGAGGAAGGGCTTGATTCCTGCGCGCAGGAAGCATGGGCGGTCTATCAGAAGCAGGTGCGCGCCTGCGTTCCGATCCCGCCGGATCACATCTTCTTCTGCGGTCTGGCCATCGGCTGGCGCGATCCGGCGGCGCCCGTGAACACGTTCGAGGTGCCGCGCGCGCCCCTGTCCGAGGCCATCACCTTCGACGGTTTCTGATCCTCTTGCGGTGCACCTTGCGCCCCTGATGCGGGCAGTTTCGCATTGGCAGTGCAGCAACAATCGGCCATCATCGGATGGCGCGGCGCGAAGGTGCCTCTCAAGGGGTGTCCTTATGGCGGCGTGCGCGGCAGAGGCGGAAGGCGCTCGCCTTGCGGGCAGTTCGGAATTGGGGGCCGGTCATGCCTTGGCGGAACGATGATGCAAAAGCGGGCGCGGACGAGATCGGCCGCACGGCCTTGCGCGGGCTTGGCCAGCTTGGCACGCAGCGCACGGTCATGGCGCTGCTGCTGATCGCGCTGGCGCTGTTCGTGGCCTTCAGCAGCTGGCGGCTGCCGCTGCTGCGCGATGCGGAAGCCGCGCTCTACGATCTGCGCGCCGCCAACTTCGCGCCGCCTGCCGATACCGACCGGCGCGTGACGCTGGTGGTCTATACCGCCGATACCAACCGCGCGACCGGCCAGATTTCTCCCGTGGATCGCACGATCCTTGCCAAGGCGCTTGCCCAGATCGATGCGCTTGGCGCCAGGGGCGTGGGGATCGATATCCTGTTCGACAGCCCGCAGGACGACGACGAACTGCTGCGTGCCTCGCTCAAGACGATGAAGACGCCGGTCTATCTGGCCTATGCCGACAATCGCACCAATCCCGAAGCGATCACCTACGAACAGGAGCAGGATCTCAAGGCATTCCTCAGGACGGTGCGGACCGGCAAGGTCGGCCCTGCATCGATCCTGCTGGAAACCGATGCCGATGGCGTTGCCCGGCGCTGGCCCCGGCAATATCCCGGCCTGCCGCCGCTGCTTTCGCTGGCCCTGACGCAGAACGGTCCTGATGCCGATGCGCGCTTTGCCACCTATACCGGGCCGATCCGGTTCCGGGTGCCCACCGCCACGGACCGGCCCGTCTTCGACAAGATTCCCATCGACCTTCTGGCCGATCCCGAAACCGCCCCCCTGGTGGCCGATGTCGTGAGAGGCCGCTACATCCTGATCGGCGGGGATTTTTCCGATTTCGACCAGTTCGACACGCCGTTCACCCGCACCGGAAACCCGGTGACGGGAGAGACGCGCATGATCGGCGTGGAAGTCCACGCCTCGATGCTGGCGCAATTGCTCGACAAGGCGTGGAAGGCACCGCCTGCCACGTGGATGAAGCTGCTGGCTGCGCTGGTCGCGGTGGGGCTGGGCCTTGGCACGGCTGCGGCGCAGGTGCGCACCTGGGTTCTGGCGCTGGCGGTTCTGGCGCAGTTCGCGCTGTTCCTGATCGTGCCGTTCCTGGCCGAGCGAGCGGGTTTCGACACGCTCGACCTTCCTGCAACCGGCTGGCTGGTCGGCTGGCTTATCGCCTTTACCGCGCTCAGTTCGGCGCTACGGGCGATCAATGCGGCGCAGCGCGAGTTTGCACAGGGCGCGCTGGGCAAATACCTGCCCCGCTCGGTCGCCTCCGAAATCATGCGCAACCCCGAACGGCTTTCGCTCCACGGCGAGAAGCGCGAGATCTTCTGCCTGTTCAGCGATCTGGAGGGCTTCACCAAGCTGACCCATGCGGTAGAGCCGGAAGTGATCGCGCGGCTGCTCAACGATTACCTCGACCGGCTGAGCGGGGTGGTTCTCGAATATGGCGGCACGCTCGACAAGTTCGTGGGCGATGCGGTGGTCGCGTTCTGGGGGGCGCCGATCGCCTATCCCGACGATGGCGAACGCGCGGTCAAGGCGGCGTGGGCGATGTATCTGGCCGGGGAAGAGTTCCGCAAGGCCGCGCCCGCCGGAGTGCCGAGGATCGGCCGCACTCGTGTCGGCGTCCACTATGGCGAGGCGGTGGTCGGCAATTTCGGCGGCGAGGGGCGCATCCAGTACACCGCGCTCGGTGATGCCATGAACACGGCGGCGCGGCTTGAGGGCGCCAACAAGGCGCTGGGCACGAAGGTTCTGGTCAGCCGCGAGGCGGCGGAACGTTCAGGGCTCGACTGGTTCAGGCCCATGGGCGAAGTGGTCCTGCGCGGTCGCGCCACGCCCGTCGAGGTGTTCGAGCCGGTCCCCGGCATGACCGCCGAGGCGCGCGCGGTTCCGGCCGAACTGATCAGCGCCCATTCAGCAGGCGACATGCACCGAGTGCAGGCGCTCACAGACAGGCTGATGGAAACGGCGCAAGGTGATGATGCATTGATGAACCTCGTCGAGCGATTGCGCGCGAGGCACAAGGGAGAAGCATATGGGTTGGGGTGAACGCAGGCGGATGCGCGCAGGACTTGCCGCAGCAATCGCACTGGCCGCTGCCGCAATCGGCGGGCAGGCGGCTGCACAATCGGTGGTGGTGCGCTCGACCGGGCCATCGGCGGGCACTTATCCGCAGGGGCGCAAGCTTCCCGCCGATGCCACGGTCGTGCTGAAGGCGGGCGATCAGGTCACGGTGCTCGACAAGGCGGGAACGCGGGTTCTGGCGGGGCCGGGGACATTTAGCCTGAACGGAGCGGTCAACCGCGACAATTCGGGTGCCGCGGCGCTCGCGGCCATGATGACCCGCGGTGGCATTGCGCGCACCCGCACCGGGGCCGTGCGCGGGGGGGGCAATGCGCCAGCCGCGCCCGTGGCGGCCCGGCCCGACAATGTCTGGCAGATCGATGTCAGCAAGGGCGGCACCTATTGCGTTGCCGATCCGGCCGCGCTTGTGCTCTGGCGTCCGGACAAGACGGCGGACGGGACGGGCAGGCTGCTTTCGCAGGATGGCAGCACGGCCGATGTCACCTGGCGCGCGGGCAATCCGCTCAAGCTCTGGCCGGTGGCAAGCGTGCCGGTGGTCGACGGGCAGACCTACACCTTCAGCAGCCCGGTTGGCGCGCCGGTGAAAATCCGCACGATGCTGCTGGCCGAAGTGCCTGCCGATGCGGTGGAGGCCGCTGCGCTCATGGCCGCGAAGGGGTGCACCGCGCAGCTTGATCTTCTGGCAGGGCTTTCCGCCACCAGTCAGGCGGGTGGTTGATCCCGTGCGCAGGCGCATGATTGCCGCCGCCTGCCTGCTGGGCGCTTCGGCTCTCTCCGGCATGGCCATGGCGCAGGCGGTTGTTGTCCGTTCCACCGGGCCTTCGGCGGTCAATTACCCCAAGGGCAAGCGGTTGGCGGCCAATGCGCCCGTCGTGCTCAAGGCGGGCGATGTGGTGACGGTCCTTGACCGGGCGGGCACCCGCGTCCTGAAAGGGGCGGGTTCGTTCGTGATCGACAATGCCGTGAACCGCGATCGCGGAGCGGCGGCCCTTCTGGCCCGCTCGCTCAGCAATCCGGCATCGGTGCGGGCGGGGGCGGTGCGTGGCGGGCCTGCGGGTGATGCCGATGTGGTTCTGCCGGTCAGCATATGGATTGCCGACACGGCGCAGGGCGGCAATGTCTGCGTGCCGCGCGGCAGCGACATCTATCTCTGGCGCGGCAAGGCCGATGCCCGCGTCTTTACCTGGCTGACCGAGAGCGAGGGCGGCGAGATGGTGCGCATGCAATGGCCGGCGAGGACCGCCGGAATTGCCTGGCCCAAGACCATGCTCGCCCCGCAGGAGGGCCGCACCTACCGCTTCTATGACGAGGCTGCGCCGGACAGGACAACCGAGTTCCGGATCGTCGTGCTGGAGCCGGATGCGGTGCCTGCCGATGCGGCGGCACTGGGGACGCTGCTGCTCGACAATGGCTGCAAGGCCCAGTTTGACTGGCTGGCCGAAGTGCTGGCCGAAGCGCCGGAGGAATGAGGGACCGCTTGTTGGCGGCTCCTTATGACTTGACCGGGGGCGCAAGGGCAAGGCAAGGCTCCGCGCCATGTCCGATGCAACCGCCCCCTTCGCGCCTTCCGCGCCGCTGAGGCTGTTCAACAGCCTGACCCGCAAGCTGGAAGAGTTCCAGCCGGTCCATGCCGGAGAGGCGCGCGTCTATTCGTGCGGGCCGACGGTCTATAACTATCCCCATATCGGCAACATGCGTGCCTATGTCTTTGCCGATGTTCTGGGCCGCACGCTCTCGTTCAAGGGCTATGCGCTCACCCATGTCATCAATATCACCGATGTCGGGCATCTCACCGATGATGCCGACGATGGCGAGGACAAGATGGAGAAGATGGCGCGGGCCGAGGCCCGTTCCATCTGGGATATCGCACAGCACTATACCCAGGCCTACTGGGACGACGTGAAGGCGCTGAATATCCGCCAGCCCGCGCGCTGGACCATTGCCACCGAATATGTGCCGCAAATGATCGCCTTTGCCGAGAAGATTGCGGACAAGCACTGCTACGAACTCGACAGCGGGCTGTATTTCGACGTTTCGACGGTGGCCGATTACGGCCGCCTTGCGCGCGCGCAGACCGAGGAGGGGGAAGGGCGCATCGAAGCGGTGGAAGGCAAGCGCAACGCTGCCGACTTTGCCATCTGGCGCAAGACCCCGCCTGGCGAGAAGCGCCAGATGGAATGGGATTCGCCCTGGGGCAGGGGCGCGCCGGGCTGGCATCTGGAATGCTCGGTCATGTCGGGCGAAGTGCTGGGCTTCCCCTTCGATATCCATACCGGCGGGATCGACCACCGCGAGATCCACCACCCCAACGAGATTGCGCAGAATCAGGCATTCTGCTGCACCGATGGCCTCGATCTGCCCGCCAATTCCGGCGCGCGGGTCTGGATGCACAACAACTTCCTCGTCGAGCGTTCGGGCAAGATGAGCAAGTCCTCAGGCGAGTTCCTGCGGCTGCAACTGCTGATCGACAAGGGCTATCACCCGCTGGCCTACCGCATGATGTGCCTTCAGGCGCACTATCGCAGCGAACTGGAGTTTTCGTGGGAAGGTCTGGCAGCGGCACTCACCCGCCTCAAGCGCATTCTCATCGCACTTGGCCAGTTCAGGGAGCGCGCCAGTGAGGACAAGGCCGCACCGGGGCCGCGCTTCACTTCGTATCTTGAGCGCTTCGATGCAGCGATCTCGGACGATCTCAACACGGCGATTGCGCTGACGGTGTTCGAGGAAGTGCTTGCGCTCAAGAAGGTTGATCCGGCCGAGAAGCTGGCAGCGCTGGCGGCGATGGACGAGGTTCTGGGGCTGGGCGTGCTGACGCTTGACCGCAAGGCTTTGCGCATCACGCCGAGGGACGCAGCTATCGACGAAGCCGGGATTGACGCCCTGCTTGATGCGCGCAAGGCTGCCCGCGCGGAAAGGGACTTTGCGCGGTCGGACGCGCTGCGCGACGAACTCGCCGCGGCGGGCGTCGAGGTGATGGATGGCGATCCCCTTGGCTGGGAGTGGAAAATCACCTGATCGGGTTTCATTTCAGGACCGATACGATATGCCTTGAGCAGGATTCGTCCGGGAGAGCCTGAAAAGATGACCGTTCTGGTGATGAGTGCACTGGCAGCCCCTCTGGTGGAGGGACGCCTGCCCGACTGGGTGGAGCCGCGCTTCTTCCGCAGCATTGAGGAACTTTACGCGCTGGCCCCCGAAGCGGAAATCGGCTGGTTCGATGTGCAGGACTATCCGAAGATCGCCGGGGCCGTGCGCCTTGCAACAAGGCTCAGATGGCTGAACTCGATCTTCGCGGGGGCCGATTACTTTCCGCTTGATGTCTTGCGCGAACGCGGTGTCGTGTTCACCAATGGCACCGGAATCAATGCCATCACCATTGCCGAGTTCGTGGTGATGGGCATGCTCACCGTGGCCAAGGGCTACCGCGAGATCGTGCGTTCGCAGGAGCGGCACGAATGGATGGATGATGCGCCGGGCAAGGTGGAACTGGCCGGAAGCCGCGCGCTGATCCTTGGCTATGGCGCAATCGGACAGAAGGTCGATCAGCTTCTGCAAGGCTTCGACATGGACGTGGTCAAGGTGCGCCGCTCAGGCGGTGAAGGAACGCTTGGGCCGGATGAATGGCGCGCCGAACTGGGCACGTTCGACTGGGTGATCCTGTCCGTTCCGGGAACGCCGGAAACCGAAAGGATGATCGGCGCGGCCGAGATAGCGGCGATGAAACCCGGCTCCACGCTGGTCAACGTGGCGCGCGGTTCGGTGGTCGATCAGGACGCGCTGGTCGAAGGGCTGAAAGCAGGACGGCCGGGCCATGCCTTCCTCGATACGGTCACGCCCGAACCGCTGCCTGCCGACCATCCGCTGTGGAGCCTGCCCAATGCCCATGTCACCAGCCATCTTTCGGGCCGCGCGCAGACCAAGATGTTCCAGCGTTCGGTGGACCGGCTGCTCACGAACCTTGGACGGTTCCGGCGGGGCGAACCGCTCCAGCCGCAGGTCGATCTGACGCTGGGTTACTGATCGCCTGTAGGGGCGGGGAAATCCCCGTGCGGGCGGGAAAATCCCCGTGCGGCCGCGAAGATCATTGCCGAATTGTGTGCGCAAGTTGCGTTTAGCCCCTTGAAGCGGTCTTGCCTCGTGGCCTAGTCTGCACGCCATCGGGGTCGCATTGCAGCGCTTCCGGCCCGGTCGATCGCAACAGGCGCAAAGCCGGGCGGTTAGCCAGCCGGTGGGGACGAGGGGCAATGCTTGGCATTTTCAGGGTGATAGCGCGCGTGCTCGCGCCAATCCGGCTGGCCTCGCCAGCGGTGCTGCTTGGCCTTGCGGCGGTTCTTGCCCTTGCCGGAATAATGGCGCACGCCGGCGGTGCGCTGCGCGCCTCTCCCGCGCAGGCCGAGGCATCGGGCGCTTCTCTTCCGGGCCACACCGGCGTTGCCAGTTGCGCGGGGGCCACCTGCCATGGTCGCAGCGTTGCCGATGGCGCGGTCGTGCGGCAGGACGAGCTGCTGCGCTGGCAGGAGGAATCCTCGCCTTCGGGCGCGCACAGCCGGGCATGGCGCGTGGTCAGGGAGCCGCGCGGTCAGGCCATCATCCGGCGTCTCGGACTGGATGCGGCGGGCGTGCAGCGCGATTGTGCCGGATGCCACGCCACGCCCGGTGCGCAGCGCCAGTCGGATGGGGTTGATTGCGAGGCATGCCATGGCAGGGCATCGGGCTGGCTTGCCACCCACTATACCGTGGGCGCCACCCATGCCCGCAACGTGGCGCAGGGCATGACCGATCTCGTCAACCCGCGCGTGAAGGCGCAGGTATGCCTTGACTGCCACTTCTCCGGCGATGCCAAAGGCCAGTTCATTGCCCACCGGATCATGGCGGCGGGCCATCCGCGCCTTTCCTTCGAGCTTGATCTGTTCACCACGCTCCAGCAGCACCACGACGAGGATGCCGATTATGCGCGGCGCAAGGGCGGCAAGACCAACGCCATGCGCATGTGGGCAGTGGGGCAGGCCGAAGCGGTGAAGCGCAGCCTTGACCTGTTCAGCCAGCCTGCCCGCGCGGTTGACGGCATCTTTCCCGAACTGACCTTCTTCGATTGCCATTCGTGCCACCGGCGCATCCACGATGGCGATGCTGGCGGCAATGTCACCGCCGTGCCCAATCCGGGCCGTCCGGTTGATCCGGGAACGCCTCCTTACAATGACGAGAACATGATCATGCTGCTGGCGGCGGCAAGGGTCGTTGCGCCCGATGCGGCAGCGCTCTTCGATACGCGCGCCAGGGCATTTCATCGCGCCATGCTGATCGGCCGCGCTGAGACCGTGGCCGCCGCACAGGCGCTGCGCCAGTCGGCCGATGCGCTGTCGGGCCGCTTTGCCGTCGCCAGCTTTACGCGCGAGCAGACCTTTGCGATCATGGAAACCATTGCCAGCGATGCCATCGGCTCGCGCTTCACCGATTACGGCGGTGCGGTGCAATCGGTCATGGCGGTGGACACGCTGCTTGGCGGCATGGTCAATCAGGGCATGGTCTCGGCCGCCGCGGCCAACGGGCTGCGGATCCGGATCAACGAAGCCTATGCCGCCGTGCGCGATCCAAACGGGTTCCAGCCCATGGCCTTCCGTCGCGCCCTGGAGGGTGCCGTCCGCTCCATCCGGAGCCTGCGCTGATGGGTGGCCTTGGGAAAGTCGGGGCGGTCCTTCGCGGGGCGACCGGGGCGGCCGCGTCGCTGGCGCTGCTCCTTTCCGGATGCGGGGGAGGGGAATCGGGATCGGGCGATACGTTCACGCCTGCGCCTGCGCCCACCGCACCCTCGCGCTTTTTCGCCGATCCGGCGCAGGAGGCGCTGTCGGCAGCCGAGGTGCAGCAGATCGTGGCGCAGGCCGTGGGCGAGGCGCAGGCGCGCAGCAAGCCCGCCATCATCAGCGTGGTTGACCGGGTGGGCAACGTGCTGGCCGTGTTCCGGATGAATGGCGCTCCCTCGCGGATGCTCACCAGCCGCCGCACGGCCAGCGGGCGCATTGCCAGCCCCGGCATCGATGCGCAGGGCCTCGATGTGGAAGCCACGATGGGCGCCATCGCAAAGGCAATCACGGCTGCCTATCTTTCATCCAGCGGGAATGCCTTTTCCACCCGCACCGCCAGCATGATCGTGCAGCAGCATTTCCCGCCTGCACCCAATACGCCGGGGCTGGAATCCGGGCCGCTGTTCGGCGTGCAGTTCAGCCAGCTTCCCTGCTCGGACCTCAATACCCGCTTCGTTTCCGGTAATGCGGGCAGCGCCGCCTTCATCGGGCCGAAGCGATCGCCGCTGGGGCTTGCGGCCGATCCGGGGGGCTTGCCGCTTTACAAGAACGGCGTGGTCGTGGGCGGCATCGGCGTGATGGCCGATGGCGATTATGGCTTCGATCCCGATGTCAGCGATTTCGATCAGGACGACGAGGAATACATCGCGCTGGCCGGGATGCAGGGATTTGCTCCGGCCGAAAGCATCAGGGCTGATCGGATCACGGCCGATGGCACCACGCTGCGCTTTGCCGATGCAGATGCCGGCCGCCTTGCGCCCTTGCAGACCAGCTTTGCCGCGATCAACAATCTGCGCGGAACGTTGGTGCCCGTGCGCGGCTACTACGATGGCAATGCGGTCATCGCGGGGACCGCCTATGGCACCGAGCGCAGCGGCATTCGCAGGGCCACTTCGGCCGAGTTCGCGCTCGCCGATGCCTATGTCCTGACCGATGGTTCGGGAATCGCGCGCTATCCGCTGCGTGCGGGCACCGATGGGGCGGCGGTCGGCCAGGCGCTGTCGCTTGCCGAAGTGCGGGCGGTGCTGGAAGAAGCCTTTGCCGTGATGACCCGCGCGCGCGCGCAGATCCGCCGCCCGCTCGACAGCCGCGCGCAAGTGACCATCAGCCTGGTCGATACTTATGGTGAAGTGCTGGGGCAGGTGCGCAGCCCCGATGCGCCGGTTTTCGGCATCGACGTGTCCTTGCAGAAGGCGCGCACGGCGGGGTTCCTGTCCAACCCGGTTGCCGCGCAGCAACTGCTGGGCAATCCCGATCCGGGCATTGCGGCCTTTGTCCAGCGGATGCGCGATTTCCTTCAGGATCCGAATGCGCTGACCGGCGCAAAGGCGTTTTCCGACCGGGCGACGGGAAACATTGCACGGCCCTATTTCCCGGACGGGGAACTGGGCCGCGCGCCGGGCCCGCTGTCACGCCCGATCGATGATTTCAGCCCCTTTGCCACCGGATTGCAGGTTGCGCTGGTGGCATCCAACCTGGTTCAGCATGCGGGCTTCGTGCAGGGTGCAGGCAGCGATGCGCCGCAGACCTGCTCTGCCGTGCCCGATACGCCAACAGGCCGCAAGCGCATTGCCAACGGCATCCAGATCTTTCCCGGCGCAGTGCCGATCTACCGGGGCAACCGGCTTGTCGGCGCGATCGGCGTTTCGGGGGACGGGATCGATCAGGACGACATGATTTCGTTCCTCGGCCTGCACAACGCGGGGGTGAAAGTGGGCGGCATCGGCAATGCGCCCAAGGACTTGCGGTCCGATACGATCCTTGTGGCGCTGGGCAGCCGCAATGTGCGCCTGCGCTATGTGAACTGCCCGTTCGCCCCGTTCCTCGATACGGGCGACCAGAACGTGTGCGAGGGCAAATGATGCAGCCTGCCCTTGCCTTGCTGGCACCGCTGCTGGGCATGGCGCAGCCCGCCGAACAGCCCGTCACGGCAGAGCAGCCACCGCCGGTGGCGGCCGAGACCGCAGCGGGCGCGGCTGCATCCGCCCCGCAAGAACGCCCCGCCGATGCCGGGTTGCCCGGCGGCCCGATCGATGCCGACAGCGCGTTGATCGATGGCCGCCGCCGCCCCGGCTGGAACAGGCGCCTGCCGGACCGCGCCGAGCAGGACAATCCCGGCGCGGTCAACGCCCCGCCGCCCGAAGCCTTCTACGACAAGCATGACGGCGAAGGCCCACTGGGCAATCTCGCGCTTGATGTGGGTGTTCCCGATCGCTGGCGCATCGTCTCCTCGCTCTGCCCGCAGAAGGACAAGGCGACCGGCAGGAAGGACCGTTCGCTCTACACGCTCTTTCCGCGGCTGGAGCATGTCTGCCATTCCGCGCTCGATCCGTTTCATCACAGCCTGCTGAAAGGCGACCGGCCTCTCGCGCGGGGCAAGCGGCCGGGCTTTCTCAAGGGCGACGACTGGTTCCTGATTGCCGGCGCCGTGTCCGACACCATCGTCGAGCCGCGCAGCTTCCCCATACCGGTGGGCAACCAGACGACAAGCGATCCCGGCCAGATCGACGTGTTCGGGCGCAGCAACAGCCTTGTTCTGGCGCAGACCTTCATCGCCAGTGTCTCGCTGCTCAAGGGGATGACCGCGTTCAAGCCGCCGACCGTGGAGTATCGCATCGCCATCGCCGGGAACATCAACCACGTGCAGGTGCCCGAACGGCGCGTGCTGTTCGTGGAACCATCGAAGGGCACGCGGCGCACCGATGGCTTTGTGGGCGTGCAGGAAGCCTTCGTCGATTATCACCTCGGCCGGTTCGATACCAAGCGCTACGATTTCGTTTCGGTCCGCGCCGGTATTCAGCCGATGCAGTCGGATTTCCGGGGGTTCCTGTTCAACGACAACCAGCTTGGCATCCGCCTGTTCGGCAACCGCGACAACAATCGCTTCCAGTTCAATCTTGCCGCGTTCTGGCGACTGGAGAAGGACACCAATTCGGGCCTCAACGACATCACGCAAAGCCCGCGCGATGATTTCGTGCTCATGGCCAATCTCTACCGGCAGGATTTTCCGGTCGTGGGCCTCACCAGCCAGATTTCCGCCACGTGGAACATAAACCGCGAGCGCGGACAGGTGGCGGTGGACAAGAACGGCTTTCCCGTGCGCCCGGCGCTGCTGGGCGATCTGCGCAGCCGCAACTATGACGTGGTCTATCTGGGCTATGCCGCAGATGGCCATATCGGACGCCTGAACCTGACGGCGCAGGTCTATGGCGCGCTGGGGAGCGACAGCAACAACTTCCTCACCAGCGGCCCTGCGCGGATCCGCGCCTTCATGGCGGCCGCCGAACTGAGCTATGACTTCGACTGGACGCGCATCCGCCTTTCGGGCCTGTGGGCCAGCGGCGATGATGACCCGTACGACCGCGTGGAAGGCGGGTTCGATGCCATCTTCGAGAACCCGCAGTTCGCCGGGGCCGATACCAGCTACTGGGTTCGCCAGACCATTCCCTTTGCGGGGGGCGGACGCGCGGTTTCCGTGAATGGCCGCAACGGCATTCTCAATTCGCTGCGCTCCTCGAAGGAGCAGGGCCAGTCCAACTTCACCAATCCGGGCACGATGCTGCTGGGGCTGGGCGCGGACTTCGATCTGACGCCAACGCTGCGCGTCTCGACCAACGTGAACCACCTGTGGTTCGAGAACACCAAAGTCCTTCAGGTGCTGCGCAACGAAGGCTCGATCCCGCGCGCGATTGGCTGGGATGCTTCCGTTTCGGCCATCTGGCGGCCCAATGCCTCGCAGAACCTTGTGTTCCGGCTTTCGGGCGCGATGCTGGAACCGGGAGCCGGTTTTGACGACCTGTTTGCGCAGCAGGGCAAGGCCCGCCGTTTCTATTCCGTGCTTGCCAACGCGACCCTGGCTTTCTGATGGTTCCGATCATGCCTTTCGTGCGCCGCCTTCGCCCTGTTCCCCTGGCATGGTTCATCATGCTCCTGGCCGTGCTGGCCGTGCCCAGCGCGCTTCGGGCTTCGGGGGAGGAACCGGCCCAGAAGGTGAAGCACCTGCGCGCGCCGCCTGCGCCGCGCGGCCAGCCGGGCGAGACCGCGGCAGAGCAGTGGGCCTATGTCGACCGGCAGAACGCGGGCTGCACGAGCTGCCATGCGCAGAGCGACCATCGCACCATGCACGCCAGCCCGGCGGTGATCCTCTCCTGCGTCGATTGCCATGGCGGCAACAACCGCGTGTTCGCCGACCGGTCGTGGAACCGCAATTCGATGGAATATGTGGGCGCGATGAAGGACGCCCATGTCCTGCCGAAATACCCCGTTGCGTGGGGCTGGCCGTCGTCGGCCAATCCGAAGCGGTCCTATGCGCTGCTGGCCAAGGAAAGCCCGGAGTTCATCCGCTTCGTCAATCCTTCGGACTACCGCGTGGCGCGCGATGCCTGCGGGGCGTGCCACATGGCGATCATCGAGGCATCGGAACGGTCCCTCATGGCAACGGGTGCGATGCTGTGGGGCGGCGCCGCCTACAACAACGGGATCGTGCCCTTCAAGAACTACATGTTCGGCGAAAGCTACACCCGCACTGGCGAACCGGCGCTGCTCAAGTCCGCGTCAAGGGAAATCGGCCCAGATGGCAAGCCGATGTGGGGCACGGTCACGCCGCGGGAGAAGGCGCGCGGCGCGCTACCGGTGCTCTACCCGCTGCCGCGCTGGCACCAGATCCCGCCGGGCGATGTTTTCCGCGTGTTCGAAGACGGCGGGCGCGTCATCAACCCGCAGTTCCCCGAAATCGGCCTGCCCAATTCCACGGGGCTGATCCAGCGGCTCGACGAGCCGGGGCGGCCTGATCTGAAGCAGTCGAACCGCGGTCCGGCCACGGGGCTGCGGGTCGCCATTCCCGTGCTCAATATCCACAAGACGCGCCTCAACGATCCGTTCCTGTTCCAGATGGGCACGAACGACCAGCCGGGCGATTATCGTTCATCGGGCTGCGCGGCTTGCCATGTGATCTATGCAAACGATCGCGAGCCGCGCCACTCGCTCAATTACGGCAAGTGCGGGCGCGACGGGCAGACAGTCACCGCCGATCCCACGATCAATGCCTTGCGCGAAGGCCAGCACCGCAAGGGAGCCTATGGCACCTACGATGCCGCCGCGCACAAAACGCACGAAAAGGTGCGCGGCACCGTGCTGGGCGGAAAGGGCGGCTATCTGGGCGGGGACAGGTCCGATCCCTCCGCCTCGGCCGACATGGCCGCCGATTGCGCCCGCGCCATCGCGTCGCCTGCGCAACTTGTCTTTGCGCCAGCCCAGGGCGTGGCGCCGCATGGCACGATGGACCACAGCAAGCTGGATCAGGCATCGGCTCATGCTGCGGCGGGGCTGGACGAGAAGGGCCGCGTGAAAGCCGCCGCAGCGCATCGCGCGGAAGGCGGCCATACGGATGCGGCGCATGGTGCGGCCGGTCCCGTTGCCATGCAGGACCGCGAACGCGGGCATCCGCTGGTCCACGCCTTCACCCGCGCTATCCCCACCGCGCAGTGCATGAACTGCCACATGCACCAGCCGAACATCTTCCTGAACACCTACCTCGGCTACATCATGTGGGATTACGAATCCGATGCGGATTCGCTGTGGCCGGGGCCGGAAAACCGCGCGCCAAGGCCCGCCGGAATGCCGGAAGCGGAATACGCCAAGACGTTCCGAAAGCAGTTCTACCCCAACATCGACGAACAGCGCGAGGTGCTGGACCGCAACCCCGAAGGCGCGGCCACGCGCGGCCTGTGGCGCGATGTGGAGTTCCTGCGCAACGTCTATGATCTCAACAGCCAGCTCAAGGACACCCAGTTTGCCGACTATCACGGCCACGGGTGGAACTTCCGCGCCATCCTCAAGCGGGACCGCCGGGGCAACCTGCTCGATGCCGATGGCGACATGAGCACCTACGGGACCGACAAGGCGCATATCATCGCGCCCGATGATCCCGAAAAGTTCCGCAAGGGTGCCGAGGGCAAGTTCGTCGATGCCGGACCCGACAATCCGGGCAAGGCCGTCCACATGATGGACATCCATGCGCAGATCGGAATGCAGTGCGCCGATTGCCATTTCGCGCAGGACAGCCACGGGAACGGCCTGATCTATGGCGAGGTCGCCAACGCGGTGGAGATAGGCTGCAAGGATTGCCACGGCACGCCCGATGCATACCCCAACCTTCTCACCTCCAACCTTGCCGCGCCGGAGAAGGGCAACAACCTTGCCCTTCTGCGCAATGCCGATGGCCGGCGCCGCTTCGAATGGTTCACCGAAGCCGATGGCCGCCGCGTGCTCATCCAGCGCTCGATCATCGATCCCGGCCTGTCCTGGCGCGTCAGCCTGGTGAAGGATGCGGTCGACGCGCGCTATCAGGGCAAGGTGGACAGCACCGGCGCGCCGATCTTCAATCCGAAGGCCGCACGCGCCAAGCTCATGGCCAAGTCGGCTGCGGACGATGGTATCTACCGGTTCGGCACCGGCATTCCCAAAGAGCAGCGCGCGCACCGCGACGATGACATGGCCTGCTTCACCTGCCACCTTTCGTGGACCACATCGTGCGCGGGCTGCCATCTGCCGATCGAGGCGAACTGGAAATCGGCCACGCACAAGTATGAGGAAGACTATACCCGCAACTATGCAACCTATAACCCGCAGGTTGCGCGCGACGACATGTTCCAGATCGGCAAGCACCAGCGCAACAAGTCTTCCGGTTCCGATCCGGTGCAGTTCGATGCGGCGGGCAATCCGGTTTCGGGCAAGGCGATCACCGCGCCGATCCGTTCCACCTCGGCGCTGATCCTCTCGTCCACGAATATCAACCGCGAACGCATCTACGTGCAGCAGCCGCCGATTTCCTCGATCGGCTATTCATCGCAGGCTTTCGCGCCGCACTTTCCGCACACGGTCCGCAAGAACGAAACCAAGCAGTGCACCGACTGCCACGTCAGCCAGGAAGACGACAACAACGCCATCATGGCGCAGTTGCTGCTGCTGGGCACGAACTACGTGAACTTCGTGGGGCTGAATGCCTGGTTCGGGCTTGAACGCGGCTTCGAGGCCATTCGCGTGACCGAATGGGACGAGCCGCAGGCGGTGATCGGTTCCTATCTGCACCGCTATGCCTATCCCGATTACTGGCGTCAGCATGTGGAAAAGAACGGGCGCGAGCTGAAGAACTGGACGCGCGGCCGGATCTTCGATGGCAGGCTTTCGGGCGAGACGACCGGGCAGGAGCAGTTCGCCAACATCGTCGAAGGCACGAAGGATGCGGTGCGCTGCCTTCAGATGCGCGGCGAATACATGTTCGTAGCCGAAGGGAAGGGCGGCTTTCGTGCCTATGACATTGCCGCGATCGGCGACAAGGGCTTCTCCGAACGCATCGTCACCGCGCCGTTCTCCTCGCTCGGCCACAACACGCATGTCAGGACGAAGAACGCCACCTGCATGGCGCTGCCCACCAATCAGGCCATTGCCCCCACGCGCAACACGCCCGAACTGCGCGCGCTGAATCAGGAGCAGCCGTTCTCGCCGGTTTACAGCTACGCCTTCGTCACCGATGCGGTGGAAGGGCTGATTGCGGTCAATGTCGATACGCTGGCCGATGGCGAGTTTCGCAACAACTTCTTCACGCGCGCCTTCACGTTCAATCCCGATGGCGTGCTTGCCGGCGCGCGGCACATCACGCTGGCGGGCGACTATGCCTATGTGGTCACGGACCGGGCGCTCGTGACGGTCCACCTGACCAAGCCGTGGTCGCCGGAAAAGCCTTGCGAGGTCAGTGCGAAGATGGGCGGCGAGACCTGCCTTGATCCGCGGATAACGTCGGTCGTGCTCTTGCGCGATCCGCGGGCCACGGCGGTGCAGTTCCGCTATCTGTGGGTAACGACCGCCAATGGCCTTGAACTCATGGACGTGACCGATCTGGCCACGCCCCGGCCGGTTGCCGGCGCAACCGTGCCGCTCGGCGATGCGCGCCGGGTCTATCTCGCGCGCACCTATGCCTATGTTGCGGCCAAGCAGCAGGGGCTGGTGATCGTCGATATCACCGCGCCCACCCGGCCATCCATCCTGTTGAGCTATACTGCGGAAGGCCAGTTGAACGATGCGGAGGACGTGATCGTCGCCTCGACCAATGCTTCCGCCTTTGCCTATGTTGCCGATGGCCGGAACGGGGTGAAGGTTCTGCAACTGACCAGCCCGGCCAGCCAGCCCAACTTCTATGGCTTCTCGCCCGAACCCCGGCCCGAACTCATTGCGTGGGCGCGCACGCCCAGCCCGGCGCTGGCCCTGTCGAAGGGGCTGGACCGGGATCGCGGCGTGGACGAGACCGGTGGCCAGATGGCGGTATTCGGCCGGCTGGGTTCTCGTCCCTTCACCCGGCCGGAAATGGAGCAGCTGTTCTTGAACAGCCAGCGCGAGGTATTCCGCGTTTCGAATGCGGTCGACATGAAGCTGTGGGTCGATGCCAGCCCCGCGCCCTTGCTGGCGCGGGCAGCAAATTAGGCCAGCGGCGGCCGTTGGTTGCTCATGCCAAGGCGCTGAGATGCTGACGCACTACGCCTTGGAGATGCTCAAGCGCCTTGGTATCAGTCCTCGTCCAGCAGCAGGATTTCGCATTCCACTTCCATGAGGGGCGCGGGCAGAAGTTCGTGATCGACGCGCATCACGCTTGCATCCGCCACCAGTTTGCCGCGCAGCCTGAATTCGTGGTCGGGCAGAATGGCGATGAAGCGCTCGCCATCACTCACCGCGTCGCTTCCTGCAAAGCGCAGGGCGATCATGTGCCGCTCTCCGGAGAAGGTGATGCTGGCCCAGGGCACTTCCCTGTGGCTGATGATCTCGGCAAGCGGACCGCTGATGTCTCGCAGTGCGCGCAGGAGCCGCTCGGCCGTGGACAGGCGCCGCGGAGCGGGCAGGGGGCGGGCTGGAGCGGATCGGGCAACATCCGCCTTGGTCTCGAAGCGGCTCAGGTCAAGCAGCATGGGTGGTCTCCGAAAAGGTGTTCATGAAATGTTCTACACGTGCTACCATGGCAGAACGCGGTTCCCGTCCGTTGCGCAGGTCGCCCACCAGCCGCGGGTCGTGCGCAGCAAGGCGGCCGAAGCGTGTTTCCGGCATTCCGGTGCGGCTGAGGAACTTTTCGATCTGGCGCAGAAGCATGGCTGTGAACCCTCGGTTTCAAGCGGATCGCGGGGAGCGACTCGAAATAGGATTTTTCCTATGTTGATCTTGAAATCCTACAATGATAGGAAAAGTCCTTCGGATATGGAGGAAGGCGGATGAGTGGCGGACCGGATGACGGGGTGCGAGAGAGGCTGGTCTCGCTTGCCGCTGAGCGCGGCGTCAGCCTCGCTGCGCTTTCCGCGCTCATCGGCCGCAACACCACCTATCTCCAGCAGTTCGTGCGCAAGGGCAGTCCGCGCAAGCTGGAGGAGAATGACCGCCGCACCCTGGCCGAGTTCTTCGGCGTTTCCGAACACGAACTGGGCAGCACGCAGCGCGGCGCGCCGGTGGCAGCGGGGCAGGGCAGGCAGGGTGCGCCTGCGGCCCGCAGCGCTCCTGCCGAATGGGCCGATATTCCCCGCCTGCCGCTGGGCGCGTCGGCCGGACCGGGGGCCATGCCGGTCGCGGAAATCCCGTCAGGGCGGCTGCGCTTTTCCCATCGCTGGCTCAAGGCGCAGGGGCTGGAGCCTGCCATGCTTTCGGTGATCGAGGTCGAAGGCGACTCGATGGAGCCGACGCTGCGCGATGGTGACGAGATTCTCGTTGATCGTGCCCGCCGGGCGCTGCGTGCGGGAATCTACGTGATCCGTCTGGACGACATGCTGCTGGTCAAACGCCTCGAACCCGGCCCGGCGGGAACGGTCCGCATCATTTCCGACAACGCGGCCTATCCCCGGCTTGAGCGCCCGCTTGAGCATGTCGAGCTTGTCGGCCGCGTGGTGTGGAAGGGCGGGCGTCTCTGAGCGATCTTGCCAATCGGCACGGCGCGGGCCATTTCCCTGTGCATGACCGAGCAAGCTTCATCCATCGCAGAGCCGCCCTTCAAGGTGGCGATCATTCCCGTCACCCCTCTCCAGCAGAACTGCACGCTGGTCTGGTGCTCGAAGACCATGCGCGGTGCCTTCATCGATGCTGGCGGCGATCTGGCAAAGCTGCGCAAGGCAATCGAGGTCACGGGCGTGACCATCGAGAAACTGCTCGTCACGCATGGCCATATCGACCACTGCGGCAGCACCGGCATTTTCGCGCGCGAACTGGGTGTTCCTATCGAAGGCCCCCATGAAGCCGACCGCTACTGGATTTCGAGGCTCGACGAGGACGGGCAGCGCTGGGGAATTGCCGGCGAGGTGTTCGAGCCGACGCGCTGGCTTGCCGATGGCGACAAGGTCATGGTGGGCGAGGTCGAGCTTGATGTGATCCACTGTCCTGGCCACACGCCGGGTCACGTCGTCTTCCATCATCCGCAATCGCGCGTGGCAATTGTCGGGGATGTCCTGTTTCAGGGGTCGATCGGCCGCACCGATTTCCCGCTCGGCAACCACCAGGATCTGATCGATTCGATCACGCGCAAGCTCTGGCCGTTGGGCAATGACGTGACATTCGTTCCCGGCCACGGGCCCAACAGCACCTTCGGCCGGGAACGCCAGACCAACGCCTTTGTCAGCGACTATGCGCTGAGTTGAAGCCTTCGGCATCTGTGCAGAGGGGAGGGGCCGAAGTCCGCTCCCCTCAATGAGCGCGTGTCACATGTCGAGAGCGATGGAAACCGCCCAGACGCCAAGCCCCAGTTGCGCCAGCATCGTCGTGAGCGTGCCGACGCCGCGCAGGAAGCGCAGCGGCCCGCCGTCCATGCCGATGCCATGGCCCACGCGGCCCAGCATGTAGATGCCGGCCACGCCTGCCAGCCAGATATTGCCGGTGCGCGCCAGTTCGATCACGGCAATCAGGACCACCACGATCGGGGTGTTCTCGACGAAGTTGGCCTGCGCGCGCATGCGGGCGATCAGTTCCATGTCGCCGCCGTCGCCGATGCTGATCTTTTTCGCGCCGCGGATCATGCCGATGCGAACCGACAGCCAGAGGTTGATTGCAGCGGCAGCCGCCGCCGCGCAGAGCGTGATAGGCAAGGTCATCATGTCTTTGTAAATACTCCCCCGTGTCATCGGCATCCTGCGGGATGCCTCTCCCTGCTAGCCTTGCCGCGCTTGCAAAGCACCAGAAAATCCGTATAGGCGCGCCTTCGCCCGTGATTGGCGAATCCCGTTCCTGCTGGCGATGCGTCGCTGCGTGCGGGTCCTGTGCCATACAGGGCTTGTGCGATGGTCCGGTTTTCCCTATCGCGCCCGCAACAAAACTTCGCAATTCAGGAACAGGTGCCGAAATGGCCGTCCCCAAAAGAAAGACCACCCCGTCCCGCCGGGGTATGCGCCGCAGCCACGATGCTCTCAAGGCCGAAGCATTCCACGAATGCTCGAACTGCGGTGAACTCAAGCGCCCGCACATGATGTGCAACGCCTGCGGTCACTACAACGGACGCGAAATCATCGCCGTCGGGCTCTAAGCCTGTCTGCGGGAGGGGACTGAAGAGATGAGTCTGCCGCGTATCGCCGTCGATGCGATGGGCGGAGACGAGGGTGTGCGCGTCATGGTCGAGGGCGCGGCCCTCGCCCGGCGGCGCCACGATCGCTTCAAGTTCCTTCTGGTGGGTGACGAGGCCCGGATCAAGCAGGCGCTTGAGCGGCACCCGAACCTGCGCGAAGCATCCGAGATTCTCCATGCGCCCGACGTGGTTTCGGGCGACGAGAAGCCGACACAGGCGCTGCGCCGGGCGAAGACCACCTCGATGGGCTTGGCCATCAACGCCGTGAAGCAGGGGCAGGCCGGGGCCGCCGTCAGTGCGGGCAACACCGGCGCGCTCATGGCCATGGCCAAGCTGGCGCTGCGCACGCTGCCGGGGATCGATCGGCCCGCACTCTCGGCCTTGCTGCCAACGCTGGGTGAGCATGATCTCATCATGCTTGATCTTGGCGCCAATACCGAATGCGATGCGCGCAACCTTGTGCAGTTCTCGATCATGGGCGCGGCCTATGCCCGCATCCTTCACGGTCTTGAGGCGCCGCGCGTCCGCCTGCTCAACATCGGCACCGAAGAAACCAAGGGCACGGATGCGCTGCGCGATGCGGCAAACCAGCTCAAGGATCTTGCCGCCGATCTCTCGGTGCGCTTCGATGGCTTCACCGAAGCCGACAAGCTATCGCACGGCGATTGCGACGTGGTCGTAACCGACGGCTTTTCGGGCAATATCGCGCTCAAGTCGATGGAAGGCGCCGCCCGCTTCGTGGCAGACCTCTTGCGGCGCAGTTTCTCGTCATCCTTGCGTTCGAAGTTCGGTTTCCTGATCTCGCGGCCTGCAACCGAACTGCTCAAGCACCACCTTGATCCCAACAATCATAACGGGGCCGTTTTCCTGGGGCTTAACGGCGTTGTCGTCAAAAGCCATGGCAGCGCTTCCGCGCTGGGCGTTGCCAACGCGGTTGCGGTTGCTGCAAGGCTGCTGGAGGAAAACCTGACCGAACGCATCGCAGCAGACCTTGCCCGTCTGGGGGCTGACACCATCCGCACGTCCGGGCGCGGCCGGGCCGCGGTGACAAGCGGCGAGGACGCGGCATGAGCGCGCGCCCTATCGTCCGCTCCGTCATTCGCGGCAGTGGTTCGGCCCTGCCTGAGCGTTGCGTGACCAACGCCGAAATGGCGCAGATGGTCGATACGACTGACGAGTGGATCGTCGAGCGGACCGGCATCAGGCAGCGCTACATCGCGGGCGAGGGGGAAACCACCTCCACGCTTGCAACGCTGGCCGCGCAGCGTGCGCTTGAGGCAGCCGGTATCGATGCGGGCAGGGTCGATCTGATCGTGCTTGCCACCGCCACCCCGGATCAGACCTTTCCGGCAACCGCAACGATCGTTCAGCACAATCTCGGCTGCCATGGCGGGATTGCTTTCGATGTCGCGGCGGTCTGTTCCGGCTTTCTCTATGCCATGGCCACTGCGGATTCGATGCTGCGCACCGGCATGGCGAGGTGTGCGCTGGTGATCGGGGCGGAAACCTTCAGCCGCATTCTCGACTGGGAAGATCGCACGACCTGCGTTCTGTTCGGAGACGGTGCGGGCGCAATCGTCCTCGAAGCGCTGGTGGTTGACGAGAACGATCCGTCCGCTCCCGGCATTCTTGCCACGCGCCTGCACGCCGATGGTGCGCACAACGAACTGCTCTATGTCGATGGCGGCCCTTCCACCACGGGAACCGTCGGCAAGCTGCGGATGAAAGGGCGCGAGGTGTTCCGCCACGCGGTCTCCAATCTGGCCAGCGTCCTGCGCGAAGTGCTTGAGGCCACGGGCCATGACGCCGCGGAGATTGACTGGGTTGTGCCGCATCAGGCCAATTTCCGCATCCTAGATGCAACGGCACGCAAGCTTGATCTGCCCGCGGCAAAGGTTGTCGTCACGGTCGATCGGCACGCGAATACCAGCGCGGCATCGGTGCCCTTGGCCTTTGACGTTGCCGTGCGCGATGGCCGGATAAGGCCCGGCAACCTCGTGATGTTCGAAGCCATGGGCGGCGGCTTCACCTGGGGCGCCAGCCTCGTGCGCGTCTGATTTTTGCGGCACCTGCTTCATTGAAGGCGCGGTCAGTGCCCGCATCCGGATCGGAAAGGCATTGCATTGCACTCCGCAGAAACCGCGTTATTGTAATGCTTGGAAGTATTACGGATCGGGGGTTCTGGGGGAATGCGTTCAATTGGCACTCTGACGCGCGCTGATCTTGCCGAAAGCATCAACCGCCGTGTCGGGCTTTCGCGTGCGGATTCGCTGGAAATGGTGGAATCCATTCTTGGGCATATGTGCGACGCTCTGGCGCGCGGCGAGAACGTGAAGATCTCCGGCTTCGGAACCTTTCTGCTGCGCGACAAGGCCGAACGCATCGGCCGCAATCCAAAGACCGGCATCGAAGTGCCGATCACCCCGCGCCGCGTCCTCAGCTTCCGCGCAAGCCAGATGCTGAAGGATCGCATCGGCAGGGGATGACGGGGGAGCTTTCATGAATGCGCCGCTGCTTCATGAAGGTGCAGACGGCAAGGCTCCCGAAGCGCTGCGCACCATTGGCGAAGTGGCGAAGGCCCTCGGCATAAAGCAGCATGTCCTGCGCTATTGGGAAGAGCAGTTTCCCGCACTTCGTCCGCTGACGCGCGCAGGCGGCAGGCGGTATTATCGCGCGCAGGACATTGCGCTGATCGCCGAGATCGACCGCCTGCTTCATCGCGAAGGCTATACGATCAAGGGCGCCCGCCAGGCCCTGCGCGGACGCAAGGCGGAAGTTGCCGCGCCCGTCGCGGCGCCGCAGCCCGCAGGAAGTGCGCAGGGCGAATCCGCCGCACCCCTGATTGCCTTCCTGCGCGGCATACGCGACCGGCTCGCCAAGGCTCTTGATGAATAGCCTGACGGGGCAGAATTAATCGATCAGCGCCGGGCCAAGGCTCGGATCGAGATCGCGCGGCCGCTTGATTTCCACCAGCCTCGCGCACCCTTCGGTCACGTCTGCCCAGCGTTCCACGTCGAGTTCGAGCACCGCAAAGGTGGCGGTCGGAAACTTCTCTTCCACGATGGCGCGCAGGGGCGATGAACCATCATCGGGGACAAGGTCGAAGATCAGGTCTTCAAGGCCGGGATTGTGCCCGATCATCAGCACGCTGGCCGGATCGCCGGGAAGCTCTTTCAGCAGGTCGATCAGCGTTGCCGAACTGGCAAGGTAGATGCGCCGGTCCCATTCCACCTTGAAGGTGCATTTCCAAGCCTTGCTGGCCTCCTCCACCGTTTCGGCCGCGCGCACGGCGGGGCTGGCGATCATCCGGTCAAAAGTGCGGCCGGTCTGCTTGATGTATTCGCCCATGGCCTGCGCGCCGCGCTGTCCGCGCGCATTCAGCGGACGGTCGAAATCGCGCGCGCGTGCATCGCTCCAGTCCGATTTGGCATGGCGGAACAGGGCGAGTGTCTTCACGAAATCCCCTCGGAGCGCAGCGTTTCGGCTTTCGGTTCTTCTGAAGCACGCCCCGCGACGCTTTGTAAAGCAACATCCAGCGTGACCCGGCGGATCGGCGTGCCCGCCGGAAAGGCCGACAGGAGCCGCGACGGAAAGGCCGATGAAAGCACCACGAAGTGCCCGCGGTCCGTGCCGGATCGGATCAGCCGCCCGAAGGCCTGGGCAAGACGGGCGCGGATGATGCGGTCGTCATGGGCCTGCCCTCCGCCTGCCAGCCGCCGCGCGCGGTGCAGGATCGATGGCTTGGGCCAGGGAACCTGCTCCATGATGACCAGCCGCAGCGAATGGCCCGGCACGTCCACCCCGTCGCGCAGGGCATCGGTGCCCAGCAGCGATGCGCGCGGATCGTCGCGGAAGATGTCGACCAGCGTGCCCGTGTCGATCGGGTCGACGTGCTGCGCAAAGAGCGGCAGGCCGCCGCGCGCCAGCCGGTCGGCAATCCGTCCATAGACCGCGCGCAGCCGCCGGATCGCGGTGAACAGGCCCAGCGCCCCGCCTCCGGCGGCCTCGATCAGGCGGCCATAGGCGGATGCCAGTGCCGGAATGTCGCCCCTGGGCACGTCGGTCACGATCAGGACTTCGGCCTGGCGGGCGTAATCGAAGGGGCTGTCTGCGCTGAACCGGCGCGGAGCGATTTCGAGGTGCTGGGCGCCGCTGCGTTCAATGGCGCTGGTCCAGTCGTCGCCATCGCGCAGGGTTGCCGATGTCATCATCACGCCGTGCGCAGGGGCCAGCACCGTTTCGGCAAAAGGCTTCATCGGATCGAGGAAGTGGCGATGCAGGCCCACGTCCCATTCGCGTCCGTCGGACCGCTCCACCGCAATCCAGTCAACGAAATCGGGATCGCCGGGGCCGCCCAGCCGCGCAAGCAGGCCGATCCAGCCCGCGATCAGATCGCTGCGCCAGCCAATGGCGCCGCGCGCGCCCTCGATGCGCGCGCGGGCGGGGCCATCGAGCCAGTCCGGCCCGTCCTCGATCAGCGCTTCGAGCCGCAGCCCCAGCCGCACCAGCGGCTTGCGCAGCGCTTCCAGCGCTTCCTGCGCGCGCCCGGCAATCTCGATGAAGCTGCCATCAAGCTGCGCGACTTCGGTTTCAAGGCCATAGCCCGCTTCCTGCCCGCCACTCTCATCGCGGGCATAGGCAAGGGCGCGCGCCGCGCTCAGCAGTTCCTCCACCGGACCGCAAGGCGTTCCTTCCACCACCCGCGCCAGCCAGCCATCGCCGGGCAGGGCCTCTGCCGCCTCGCGCGCCTGCGCAATCGCGCGCGCGCCTTCCTCGTCATAGCTTGCCACATCAGCGAGCCGCGCCGACAGCCCGCGACGGCGCCCGCGCGACTTGCCTTCCGGCCCGATCACCCAGCGCCGCAGCTCGATCGTCTCGGCGCCCGTCAGCGCGGCCGAGAACGTTGAATCCGCCGCCTCGAACACGTGATGGCCTTCGTCGAACACGATCCGCGTCGGCCGCTGCGCCGCATCCCGGCCTCTTGCCGCGTTGACCATGACGAGCGCGTGGTTGGCGATGACCAGTTCGGCATCGGCCGATGCGCGCGCGGCCCGTTCGATGAAGCATTTGCGATAATGCGGGCACCCGGCATAGACGCATTCGCCGCGCTGGTCGGTCAGCGCCGCGATGCCGCGCTTGCGGAACAGCGTGCCCAGCCAGCCCGGCAGATCGCCGCCGATCATGTCGCCGTCCTGGCTGTAGGCTGCCCAGCGTGCCACGAGCTGCGCAAGGATGGCCGCGCGTCCGGCAAAGCCTCCTTGCAGCGCGTCTTCCAGATTGAGCAGGCAAAGGTAATTCTCGCGTCCCTTGCGCACCACCACGGGCGGTTTTCCGTTCCGTGCTGCGGGAAACGCGCGCCGGCTTTCGCGACGCAATTGGCGTTGCAGGGCCTTGGTATAGGTCGAGACCCACACCGTCCCGCCCGACTGCTCTGCCCAGAGCGAGGCCGGCGCGAGATAGCCGAAGGTCTTGCCCGTTCCGGTTCCGGCCTGCGCAAGAACCAAGTGCGGCTGGCGCTGCTGCTGGCGCGGGGCGAACATGCGCGCGGCCTCGCGGGCATACTCGCGCTGCGCCGGGCGCTGTTCGGCCCCGGCGCCGGTCAGTTCGCCAAGGCGCGCGATCACGGCCTCGTCGCTGAGCACGATCTGCGCAGGCTGGGGCCTGTCGCTTGCCTCTTCCCATTCAGGCAGCCTGGCAAACAGCCAGCGTTCGGCCCGCTGCGGCCTGGCGATGCGCGGCGTCAGCAGGGTGGCCCAGGGCCAGCGCATCCTGACCAGCGCTTGCAGCGCGGTCCACGCGCCCTCGCGCTCGGCCCAGTCATCGCGCTCGCACGTGGCCAGCAGGGTCTCGGCGGCCTGTTGCAGCAGCATCGGCACCGCATCGTCTGCCGCAGGCTCAGGCAGATCGACCGCGTGGGCCAGCCCCTTTGGCGTCGGCACCATGAACCGCGCCGGGTGAACGAAGGCGAACAGTTCCAGCAGATCGAGCCCCGACAGATCGGGATAGCCAAGGCGGCTGGCCACGAGCGGGGCGTTGAGCATGAGCAGCGGGGTGTCGGCGGCCGCCACGATGGCATCGCCCTTGCCCACCCCGCGGGTTGCTTCGCCATCGCGCAGCCAGCATCCGCCGTGGCTGGCGTGAATCGCCGGAAGCAGAAGGGCAGGATGCGCGCTCACTGCGCCAGCGTTAGAACAGGAATGGAACACAGGGCAAGCCCGATCCGGCTTGTGCTGCCGGCGTCCCCGATCCGGCGGCGCTTAATTCCGCTAGACGGGCGCCGTCCTTCACTGCGGGAACCGATACCGGACCGGCGCGAGCCATCCGGCCCATAGTGGAGAATGGGAAATGGCAGTCATCAACACCAATATCGCGGCCGTGCGCGCGGCCAATGCGTCCAATTCGGCCAGCAAGATGCTCGGCGTAGCGATGGAACGGCTTTCGACCGGCAAGCGCATCAACGGCGCGAAGGACGATGCGGCGGGCCTTGCGATCACCACCACCATGACCTCGCAGATCAAGGGCATGAGCCAGGGCGTGCGCAACGCCAACGACGGCATCAGCCTTGCCCAGACCGCCGACGGAGCGCTCAACGAAGTGACGGCCATGCTCCAGCGCATCCGCGAACTGGCAGTGCAGGCAGCGTCAGGCACCTATCAGGCATCCGACCGTGACGCCATGCAGTCCGAAGTCGAGAACCTCACCAGCCAGATCAGCGAAGTGCTGACCAAGACCACCTTCAACGGCAACAACTTGTTCACCGTCGCCACCAACCCGACACCCGCCGACAACCTCTCGTTCGTGATCCAGACGGGGGCGGAGACCACCGACAACGTCACGCTGACGAGCGTTGCCTTCGATGGCGACGTGCTCTTCGGAACGGGCAACACGGCCTATACGGCAGGCGGCACGCAGTCGCTCAAGGTCAACGACACGGTCGCGGGCGATGGCAGCGGCGTGGCCAATGCCATTGCCACGATCACCAATGCCGATGCCGCGCTTGCCGCGGTCAGCGCCACGCGCGCAGGGCTTGGCGCCGGGCAGAACCGGCTGGAATCGGTCATCAACAATCTCAACGACAACGTGACCAATCTTTCCGATGCCCGCTCGCGCATCATGGATACCGATTATTCGGCGGAAACCACGCAGATGGCAAAGGCCCAGATCCTCAGCCAGGCGTCCACCGCGATGATCGCGCAGGCCAACCAGGCCCAGCAGAACGTGCTCTCGCTTCTGAAGTAACCCCCTTCAGTCGGGCCTCCACGGGAAGGCGGATGCTGCTCTCGCGCGGCGTCCGCCTTCTCGTCGTAGCTTTTGCTTGCGCAAGCGGTTCTGCCGCGCAAAAGGGCGGGCACTATGACAGACGCCATCATCACCGCCGCCCAGACCTCCAAGGCTTGGCCCTTCGAGGAAGCCCGCAAGCTCATCAAGCGGTATCCCGGCGGCAAACGCGATGCGTCGGGCAATCTCGTGCCGGTTCTGTTCGAAACCGGATACGGACCGTCGGGCCTGCCGCATATCGGCACTTTTCAGGAAGTGCTGCGCACCACGCTGGTGCGCCGCGCCTATGAAGTGCTCACCGGCGGTCATCCCACGCGCCTCGTGGCCTTTTCGGACGACATGGACGGCCTGCGCAAGGTGCCCGACAATGTGCCCAACAAGCCGATGCTTGAAGCGCACCTTGGCCATCCCCTGAGCCGCATTCCCGATCCGTTCGGCAAGTTCGAAAGCTTTGCGCATCACAACAACGCGATGCTGCGCGATTTCCTCGATCGCTTCGGCTTCGATTACGAATTCGTCTCGGCCTCGGACCGCTACAATTCGGGCGCCTTCGACGAGGCACTGAAGAACGTCCTGCGCAACTGGCAGGCGATCATGGACATCATGCTGCCCACCCTGCGCGAGGAACGCCGCAAGACCTATTCGCCGGTCCTGCCGGTGTCCCCCACCACGGGCGAAGTGCTTCAGGTGCCGGTCGAGGTCGTGGACGCCGAGGCCGGCATCGTCCGCTTTGCCGACAGCAATGGCGAGACCATCGAACAGACCGTGCTCGGCGGCTGGTCCAAGCTGCAATGGAAGGTCGACTGGGCAATGCGCTGGGTTGCGCTGGGTGTCGACTATGAAATGTGCGGCAAGGATCTGACCGACAGTGTCACCCAGTCCGGCAAGATCGCCCGTGTGCTTGGCGGCCAGCGTCCCGAAGGACTGATCTACGAGCTTTTCCTGGATGAGAAGGGCGAGAAGATCTCGAAGTCGAAGGGCAATGGCCTGACGATCGAGCAATGGCTCGAATACGGGAGCGAGGAAAGCCTCGGCTTCTACCTGTTCCGTGAACCCAAGAGCGCCAAGTCGCTTCACGTGGGCATCATCCCCCGCGCGGTCGACGAATACTGGCAGTTCCGCGAGAAGCTGCCCGATCAGCCTGTCGAACAGCAGCTTGGCAATCCGGTTTGGCATCTCCTGCGCGCCAACGGCTATCAGGGCGGCGATGGCGACAGGCTGCCTGTCACCTACGGCCTTCTCCTGAACCTCGTCGGCGTGCTGGGCGCGCAGGCAACGCGCGATCAGGTCTGGTCCTATCTTGGCAACTACGTGGAGGATGCCGATCCAGCAGCGCATCCCGCGCTGGATGGTCTTGTCACCCGCGCGCTTGCCTACAACCGCGATTTCATCGCCCCCACGCTCAGGCGCCGCAAACCGGAAGGCAGCGAGGCACTGGCGCTTGCCGCTCTCGACGAGGAACTTGCCGCAACCTCCGACGATGCGAGCGCCGAGGAACTCCAGAACATCGTCTATGAGATCGGCAAGGATCCCCACTACGGGTTCGAAACCCTGCGCGACTGGTTCAAGTGCCTCTATGAAACCCTGCTCGGTTCCAGCGCCGGGCCGCGGATGGGCAGTTTCATTGCGCTCTACGGCATCGGCAATACCCGCAAGCTGATTGCCGAGGCGCTGGAAGGCTAAGCTGCCGGTAGGCTGAGAGAGTTACCGTGCCGCACGGGTGGAGGCGATCCACCCGTGCACCTTGGCCTCCAGCACTTTCATCGGCAGTGCGCCGCTGCCCAGCACCTGATCGTGGAACTGGCGGATGTCGAAACGCGGGCCAAGCGCCGCCTGCGCTTCGGCGCGCAGCCGCTGGATGGTCAGCGCGCCGATCTTGTAGGACAGCGCCTGGCCGGGGATCACGATGTAGCGATCGACTTCCGCTTCGGCATCGCTGCGGCCCATGCCGGAATTGGCCAGCATGTAGTCAACCGCCTGATCGCGGCTCCAGCCTCTGGTGTGAAGGCCGGTATCCACCACCAGACGCATGGCCCGCAGCATCTCGTCATCCAGCGTGCCCCAGTGCGCCATCGGATCCTTGTATAGCCCCATTTCATAGCCCAGCGTTTCGGCATAGAGCGCCCAGCCTTCGATATAGGCGGTATTGCCGCCGAACCGCTGGAAATCGGGAAGGGCCGTGTTTTCCTGCGCAAGGCTGATCTGGAAATGGTGGCCGGGCGCGGCCTCGTGCAGATAGAGCGTGGCTATTCCGGTCAGGAACCGGCTCTTGAGGTCATAGGTGTTGAAGAAGAAGGTGCCCGGCTGGTGCCCGTCGGGCGATCCTTGCGCATAGCTGCCGCCTGCCTCGAACTTCGCGCGATAGGGCGGGTAGGGCTGGATCTGCAAGGGCGTGCGCGGCAGGTGCAGGAAATAGCGCGGAGCCAGCGCATCCACCTTGCGGCCGATCTGGCGATAGCCTTCGGCCAGTTCCTGCTCGGTGCGGGGGTGAAAGCGCGGATCGCTGCGGATATGATCGAAGAAGGCGCGCAGCGGACCCGCAAAGCCCAGCTTGCGCTTCACTTCGTCCATTTCCCGCTGGATGCGGGCCACCTCTGCAAGGCCCAGTTCGTGCACTTCGGCCGGATCGAGATCGAGGGTCGTGTTGGCCCGCACCAGCGCGCGATAGAGCGCCGCACCACCCGGAAGGGCGGACAGTCCAACCGTCTCGCGCGCGGCCTTGCGGTATTCGTCTGCCAGAAAATGCCGCAGTTCGCGGTAGGCCGGATAGATTTCGCGCCGGGTGACATTGAAGATCTCGCGCCGCAGCCGCACGCGCTCGGCGGCGGGGATGCTGTCCGGAAAGCGCCGCGCCGCCGCGAAGAAGGGCGATCGCTCCACCGGCTGCGCCAGCAACCCGTCAATCTGGGCAATCATGTTGTCAACGGTCAGGCGAGGCGCGGTCACGCCCCGGTCCATGCCCTCGCGGAAGCGGGCAATCGCCTGATCGAACACCTCCGGCAGGGCGCGGTGCCGTGCGATCAGCAGGGCATAATCCTGCGCGTCGTCGAGGGCTATGCCGCTGCCCGGCGAAGATATTTCCGGGTAGGAAACATGAAAGCCGCCGAAGTGGTGGAAGGGCTGGACTTCGGTAATCGCCAGCGCTTCGGGCGAGAGCAGGGCCTGTTCGGCACGCTTGGCATCTTCCAGGACCGCGCGGGAAATCTGCCGTTCGGCATCGAGCTGGTCGGGCGCGATTGCTTCCAGCTCTGCCAGCGTGCGCGCATTGGCGGCGCGGTGCTCGGCAGCAAGGCGCGGGGTGAACAGCATCCGGAAAGCGCTGGCGGAAACAGGCTTGCCCTGCTGGATTGCGCCCAGCGGATCAAGGCCCAGCATTTCCGCCTGATCGCGCGCAAACAGCCGTTCAAGCCTTGCCGTGGCCGATGCTTCCGCGCGCAGCGGGGCTTGTGATGCCGTTTCTTCCTGCGGTGCCGCTTGCCGGGGCTGCGCCGAAGAGGATGCAGAGCTGGCCGCAAGCAATGCCGCGATGATTGCGCTACCCGTGACCTTCCGGATCGCGCAGGACAGCGCGCTCGCCCCGTCAATCACTTCCACGGCCGCGCCCTGTACCAGCGGGTCAGGACATACTTGACCCCGCGCACCACCGGCATTCCGGCGTGCATGGCGCAAGGGTTGGGCGTGCCGTCGGGCTTCATGTTGTTCCAGATCAGCAGCGCGCCCGGCTGCGGGGGGATCGAAAGATCGACCTTGGTGAAATCGGTCGTGCCGCCCTCGTCCACCGCGTTGAGATAGGCCATGGCCGTCCAGCTGCGCTGTCCGCCGCGCTTCTGCTCATCCTCCCAGAAAGGCTGGGAAGGCAGGAAATGATCGAAATGCCCGCGAAACTCCTGACCGGGCTGGTAGCGCTGCCCCTGTATTGTCTCGCCGAATGCCGGGTCGATGCCCATCAGATCGTCGATGCGTCGCTGAAGCATGAGGATGAAGGGGTCGAACGGGTCCATGTCGCCAGTGTAGCTTGTCCGGCCGGTCTTGTCGGTTCCTTTGTAGGTGGGAGAGGGGCGAGCGACCGCATCCACCTTGGCCATCAGCGTTGCGCATTCCGCCTCGCTGAAAAACTGTGCGACGCCAAAGATTTCCAGACCATCAACCGGAAGCTGATAGACGCCGGGATCGGCCTTGAGCCGCCCGCGCACGGTTTCACCGACGCGTTTGAGCGCAAGTGTCTGCGATGAAGACTGCGTTTTTCTGCCAAACAGCGCCATGCCAATAAACGTCTTGCTTCAATGCCTTCGGCTTCGCAAGGCCCGTCATTTAGTCCGATGTGGACGCTTAACAGAGAAATCCCCAAGCATTTTCTTTATCCTTGGGTTAACCAAACGTCATGTTCAAAGAAGATAACGGTCGCTGAAGGGTTGCAACTGGATACGGATTGAGCGCGGGGCGGCTTGGTTCCCGTAAGCCGGAGCGGGCAGGATGATCCCCGCAGCAGCCTTCATTGTCCGGGAGGAGTTTTGTTTGGACGCCTTCACCAACATGGAACTGGACAGCCTCAAGCTCGCCATGGCGCTCTATGCGCTCAGGCGGAAACGCGATGATGCTTGTGCGCGAAAAGGCCTGTTCGGAGAGCCGGGATGGGACATTCTGCTCGATCTCTACATTGCCGAACGGCGCCGGACAGATGTTCAGGTTTCCAGCGTCTGTCTTGATGCGGGCGTCCCTTCCACCACCATCCTGCGCTGGATTGCGCGGCTCGAACAGGAAGGGCTGATATACCGGATCGCCGACAGCTGCGACGCGCGCCGCCGCTATGTCCGGCTGACCGAGGATGGGCGTGAACTCATGCGCACGGTCCTGCGATCCATGTCGGGCGTTCTGGCGCCCTGACAGGCTCGGCCCCTCTCACCCGCCGGGATGAAAGGGGCCGTCTTTGGCTGAACAGGTGCGAGCGCTGCCCTACCAGAAGAAATCGTAAATGACGTCGACGACTTCGCCCGAATAGATGTCGACCAGCAGCACATCGTCAAAGTAACGGACCCAGCGATAGGGGCCATAGGCCGGGGGCAAACGGAAGGCCCACGGGTCATTGATCCAGTAACTGCTGGCAAAGAACCCCTGGTTCAGGAAAATGCCGATCGAAAGCCGGTTGTAGCCATAGCCCCGGAATGGTGCGTAATAGGGCGGAAGCCGGAACAGCGCGCGGTTGGCCTGACGGTAGCGGTTCCAGTCATAGCGGTTGTCACGGCGCCAGCCGCCGTCCCAGCGCCGATAGTCACCCTGATAGCCGCCACGCGACCAGTTGTTGCCCTGCCAGGAATTGCCTCTCCAGTCGTTCCGGCGCCAATCGTTCCCGCGCCAATCGTTCCTGCGCCAGTCATTGTCCCACCTGCCGTTGTTGGCCCAGGAACCGCCGCGATTGCCATTCTGCCCGTTGTCGCGCCAGCGGTCTCGGTCGCGCCAGCGGTCGCGGTTCCGGTCATTGTTCTGTCCGTTCCACCAGCTCCCGCCATTGCGGTCATCCCGTCTCCGGTTGCGATCCGGATAGGTGGTGTTTCGGCCCTCGCCGCCACCTTCGCGGACCTGATCGCGATTGCGCTCTCGGTTCCAGTCGCGCTCCCTGCCGCGCTCACCAGTGACAGTGCCGTTGTTGTTCCAGCCGCCATCAGCGCCGCGCTGCGGCGTTGCCGGAGCGCCTGCAACCGGATCGGTGCCGCGGTTCGCGCCCCAGGATCCACCGTTGCTCCAGTTCCGCGAAGGGGGCATGCCGGACGGCACCGATGCGCCGCCTGCGGTGCCATTGGCGGTTTCGCGCACAGGCGGAGCAGGGGGACTCATGCGTCCGCCTCTATCTCCGCGCCAATCCCCAGATGAAGGGCGCTGCGATGCGGCCGGAAGGGTTGGACTGGCCTGTGTCGAGGGCATCCCGGACCGAGGCATTCCGGCGGACGCCGGGCTGCGCTGCTCGAACCGTGGCTGCGGCGCCGTGCTCTGGCCCATAGCGTCGCCGCCGCGCATCCAGCCGCCTCTTGCGCCGCCATCCCTGCGGCTTTCGGCCGCACCGCTACCGCGCCAGTTTCCGCGCTGCTCGCTTTCCTGCGCGGCGGCCATTGCCGGGACAGTGGCGGCGGCAATGCCTGCGGCCAGTGCCAGCAGTGCGGCGCTTCTGAAGATTGATCTGTCCGGCATGCTTGCCGACCCTTTCCGCTCGATGAGGCTTCGCCCAAACCGGATGCCTCGATAACTCCCGATAGATGATTCGCGCTGTCGGCTGGCTGAACCGTTGGAGTGCTATTTGTTCATGTTGGAGCGGAGAAAGCTGAATGAGCTTGAGCCTTGACGGTCTTCTCGCCGATGCCGCGCAGCGTCTGGCCGAGGCCGCGCGCAATCGCCGCCACGCGATGCATACGCCCGTGGTTGGCACGGCTGACGGTGATCTGCGCATGATGGTCCTGCGCGAGGCGCGTGCCGATCTTGCGTGTCTTCGCTTTCACACCGACCTGCGCAGCCCCAAGGCCGCCCTGATCGGGGAAGGGGCGGCGGTATCGGTGCTGGCCTACGACCCGGTCGCGCGCGTGCAATTGCGCATGAAGGGAACGGGGCGCATCGAGCGTGACGGCCCGGTCGCCGATGCGGCCTGGGAGCGTGCGGCGGCATCAAGCCGCAGGTGCTATCTTGCCGCTGCGGGGCCGGGGGCCGATCTGGGCGGTCCCGGTTCGGCACTGCCGGACGCGCTGCTTGATCGCGCTCCGCTGCTTGAAGAGACATTGCCGGGGCGGGCGAACTTCGCCGTGCTGCTGGTCGAAGTGCTCAGCCTTGACTGGTTGCGCCTGACGCACCGGGGCGGTGAACGCGCCCGGTTTGCCCGCAGTCATGTCGCCGCGCCGTGGGAAGGATCATGGATCGCGCCCTGATCCATCTGTCCTGAAACGGCGAAGGCCCCCGCATCCGCCTTTTGACTGGCGGATGCGGGGGCCTTGTCCGGATAGGCCGGGTCAGTGCGTCAGCGGGTCAGCTTCTTGTAGGCAAGCCGGGTCGGGCGATCTGCCGCATCGCCAAGACGGCGGCGCTTGTCCTCTTCATAGGCAGCGAAGTTGCCCTCGAACCATTCGACATGGCTGTTGCCCTCGAAGGCGAGGATGTGCGTGGCCAGACGGTCAAGGAAGAAGCGGTCGTGGCTGATGACCACGGCGCATCCCGCGAAGTTCTCGATCGCGTCTTCCAGCGCCGCCAGCGTTTCGACGTCGAGGTCGTTGGTCGGTTCGTCGAGCAGGAGGACGTTGCCGCCTTCCTTCAGCATCTTGGCCATGTGCACGCGGTTGCGTTCACCGCCCGAAAGCTTGCCGACGTTCTTCTGCTGGTCCTGCCCCTTGAAGTTGAAGGCGCCGACATAGGCGCGTGTCGACATGTCCTGTCCGTTGACCTTCATGTAATCGAGGCCGTCCGAGATTTCCTCCCAGACGTTCTTCTTGGGATCAAGGTGGTCGCGGCTCTGGTCGACATAGCCCAGATGCACGGTCGAGCCGATCTCGATGGTGCCGCTATCGGGCTGTTCCTTGCCGGTGATGATCTTGAACAGGGTGGACTTGCCCGCGCCGTTCGGCCCGATCACGCCTACGATGCCGCCCGGCGGCAGCGTGAACGAGAGGTTCTCGAACAGGAGCTTGTCGCCGTAGGCCTTCGAAATGTTCTTGGCCTCGATCACCTTGCCGCCAAGGCGTTCGGGCACCTGAATGACGATTTGCGCCTTGCCCACGGGGCGGTTGTCCTGCGCGTTCTGGAGTTCCTCGAACTTGCGGATACGCGCCTTGGACTTGGTCTGGCGCGCCGCCGGGGTCTGCCGGATCCATTCGAGTTCGCGTTGCAGGGCCTTCTGCTTGCCGCTTTCCTCGCGCTCTTCCTGCTCAAGGCGCTTGGCCTTCTTTTCGAGGTAGGTCGAGTAGTTGCCCTCGTAGGGGAAGTATTTGCCCCGGTCGAGTTCGAGGATCCAGCCCACGACGTTGTCGAGGAAGTAGCGGTCGTGGGTGATCATCAGCACCGCGCCCGCGTATTCCTTGAGGTGGTTTTCGAGCCATTCCACGCTTTCCGCGTCGAGATGGTTGGTCGGCTCGTCAAGCAGCAGGATATCGGGCTTCTGGATCAGCAGGCGGGTAAGGGCGATGCGGCGCTTCTCGCCGCCTGAAAGGCTTTCCACCGACCAGTCGCCCGGAGGGCAGCGCAGCGCTTCCATCGCGATTTCAAGCTGGTTGTCGAGCGTCCAGCCATCGACCGCGTCGATCTTGGCCTGAAGATCGCCCATTTCCTCCATCAGCGCGTCGAAATCGACGTCTTCCGGAGGATCGGCCATGATGTTCGAAATTTCGTTGAACCTGTCGACCAGATCGGCGGTTTCGCGCGCGCCGTCCTTGACGTTTTCGAGAACGGTCTTGGTCGGGTCGAGCTGCGGCTCCTGCGGCAGGTAGCCCACGGTGATGTTCTCGCCGGGCCAGGCTTCGCCGGTAAAGTCGGTATCGATCCCCGCCATGATCTTCATGAGCGTGGACTTGCCCGCGCCGTTGGGGCCGACGATGCCGATCTTGGCGCCCTGATAGAATTGCAGGCTGATGTTGTTGAGCACCGGCTTCTGCGCGCCGGGGAAGGTCTTCGTCATGTTCTTCATGACGTAGGCGTATTGGGCAGCCATCTGTGGTCCTTGGATCTCTGGCAAAGGGGCTTTGCGCCGCCTCTACCTGCTGGAAACCCTGCGGGCAAGCGGTGCCTCGCGATCGGCGCTCGCTCTTCCGCTTCCCTGCACTTCGGGGCGGGGAATAGGGAGCGACACTTCAGGAAACAAGGGCGGGCAACAAGGGTGGGCAACAAGGGTGGACGGGGGGCTTGGCAGGCAGGAACCATCGCTTTAGGCACCGTCTCATGCGAAACCGGTTCCGTGTCCTTGCGCTTTGCGCCGCCGCCATCATGATAGCCATCCCCGCAGCCGCTCCGGCGCAGGAACCTCAAGTCGACGTTGCATGGGATATCCTCGCCGGGCTGACCAGCGAAGTCGGCCCGCGCATGCCCGGAACCGAGGCCGAAGCGCGCGCGCGCGTCTGGGCCGAAGCACGGCTCAAGGCGCTGGGCTTCAGCAATGTCGTGACCGAACCTTTCACCTTCCGCGGCTATCTGCGCGGACGCGATGAAGCCAGCCTGGTTGCGCCCATTCCGTTCCGGCTCGCCATCACGGCGCTGGGCTACAGCGGCACCACGCCCGACAAGGGCCTTGAGGGCGAGGTGGTCTATTTCCCCACGCTCGACGCGCTCAGGGCCGCGCCTGCCGGATCGCTCACCGGCAAGATCGTCTTCATCGATCACGCGATGAAGCGCACGCAGGATGGCAGCGGCTATGGCCCCTATGGCGCGGTGCGGCGGCAGGGACCGGCCATTGCCGCAGGCAAGGGCGCGGTGGCCGCGGTGATCCGTTCCATCGGAACCGACAGCCACCGCAATCCGCATACGGGCAGCACCAGCTTCCCGGATGGCGTGAAGCCCATCCCCGCTGGCGCGGTTTCCAACCCCGATGCCGATCTCATCGCGCGCATCGCCCGCAGCGGCAAGCCCATGCGCCTCAGCCTCGTGCTGACCGGCAGAACGACCGACAATCTGCCGTCTGGCAATGTTCTGGCAGAACTTCCGGGCCGCGATCCGTCGCTTCCGCCGCTCCTGCTGGGCTGCCATCTGGATAGCTGGGATCTCGGCACCGGCGCCATCGACGATGCGGCGGGCTGCGCGATCATCACGGCGGCTGCGCTCAACGTTCACAAGGCGCAGCAGCCCTTGCGCACGATCCGGCTGCTCTGGGCTGGGGCCGAAGAACTGGGCGGCTGGGGCGGCCGTGCCTACGCGCAGCGCCACACCGAACCCCATGCGCTGGCCATGGAAAGCGATTTCGGCGCTGGCAGGGTCTGGCGCGTCAGCTTTGCCATGGCAGACATGAACAAGCCTCTGGCAGACCGCATTGCCGCTGCGCTTGGTCCGCTCGGCATCGTGCGCGCCGAAGGGAAGGCCACGGGCGGCACCGATGTCCGCCCGGTGATCGAGCGGCAGAAGCTGGCTGTCGTCGATCTCGATCAGGACGGCACGCATTACTTCGATCTGCACCACACCCCTGATGACACGCTCGACAAGGTCGATCCTGCCGATCTGGCCCAGAACGTGGCGGCGTGGACGCAGACCCTGTCCATTCTCGCCAACGAGGCCGGACCGATTTCGGCGACGCCTTGAGCCTAGCGGCCCAGAGCGGAGGTGGTAGGCTCAGACCTCTTCCGCAAACTCCAGCACCGTGGTCATCCCGCTGCTGCCGTCGGTGGTCAGCGTGGCGCCAAGCTGCATGGCAAGGCCGTGGATGATCGTCGTGCCAAGGCCGCGCCACGGCTTTGGCCCGGCAAAGTCGGGGCAGGAACCCCGGCCATTGTCCGAGATCGTGAGGCATAGCCGGTTTTCGGCAATCCGCTCCAGCCGGAGCACGACTTCGCCCGGTTGCCCCTCGTCAAAGGCATGGTTCATGGAATTGTTCAGCACTTCGGTGATGAGCAGCATGAGCGTCATCAGCCGGTCCATCGCGATCCGGGCATCGACCGCCTCCACGATGATGGTCACGTCGGTTGCACCCGCCACGTCCTGCGCTTGCTTAACCACCTTCGTGATCTGGTCGGGAAGAGAGAGGCCATGTGCGGCCGGATCGTAAAGCTGGCGATGCACCCTGCCCATGAGTTCGATCCGTGCATCCGCGCTGCCGAGGACGCCCAGTGCGACTGCGGGATCACGCTCGATCTGTCTGCGCTGCAAGCGCAGCATGGCGGAAATCGAGGCGAGATTGTTGGCCACGCGGTGCTGAAGTTCCTTGAACAGCAGGGTGCGCTGCTCGGCCATGGCGGCAAGCTCGCGCTGGCTTTCGACCAGCTTTTCCTGCCGCTGCTGCAAGCCGTGAATGAGCAGGATGTCCACCAGCAGAACCGTGGCAAAGAACGCCAGCGCGGTTGCCACGGGCGCGTTCAGGGTGAAGCTGCGCAGCGGCTCGATAAAGAAATACCACGCCGCCAGCAGGCTGAGCGCGGCACTCAGGACGGCAGGACCACGGCCTGCGAGAAACGCCGTAAGGATGACGGCCGGGAAGAACGTGAGAAACGGAAAGCCCGGCGGCAACAGGCGGTCCGATACAAATCTGATCCCCAGCGCGAGTGCGGTCAGCACGATGGCGAGCAGATAGCCCGCAAGCCTGCTCTTTACCGGTTTCGTCAGGGTGCGCTGCTTCAGGCCCATGCCCCCTTGGGGTTATCCACACCTGCGCTGCTTTGGCAATTGCGCACTGATGGGCAGGAAGGAAGGCCCGCCATCGGCGCTGGCGGGCCCTGCCGTTCTGATGAATGCGCAGAGGGGCTGGCTCAGATCCGCTCGATGATGATGGCGGGCGCCATGCCGCCAGCCGCGCACATCGTGACCAGACCATAGCGCCCGCCCGAACGCTCCAGTTCATCGAGCGCGGTGCCGATGAGGATGGAGCCGGTCGCACCGATGGGATGGCCCAGCGCCATCGCGCCGCCATTGATGTTCACTTTCTCGCGGTCGAGATCGAGGTCGCGGATGAACTTCTCGGCCACCACCGCAAAGGCCTCGTTGATCTCCCAGACGTCGATATCGTCCTTGGTCAGCCCGGCCTTGGCCAGCACCTTCTTCGCGGCCGGAACCGGCGCGTTCAGCATGAGGGTGGGGTCATCGCCCTGATTGGCATAGGCCACGATCCGCGCACGCGGCTTCAGGCCATGCTTTTCGGCATAGGCGGGTGATACGATCAGCAGCGCCGCCGCGCCGTCCACCACGCCAGACGAATTGCCGGCATGGTGGAAATGCTCGATCTTGAGGTCCGGATAGCGCCGGTTGATCTGCTTGCGGAAGGTGGTGCCGCCAAGATCGAAGTCCGCCATGGCGGCAAAGCTGGGCTTGAGTGCGGCCAGTCCTTCGGCCGTGGTTTCCGGCCGCGGAAACTCTTCGTGATCGAGCGCAACCGAGCCGTCCTCGTTATAGACGGGGACGACCGACTTGGCGAAGCGGCCTTCCCGGATGGCGCGGTCGGCGCGCTGCTGGCTGACGAGCGCCAGCGCATCGAGCGCTTCGCGGCTGATGCCTTCCATGCTGGCGATGGCATCGCCGCACACGCCCTGATGCGATTGGGGATGCAGCGCATCAAGCGCCATGTTGCCCGAACCCATGCCAAGCGGCCTGATCCCGGCATTGGCCTGTTCGGCGGCGTGGGCCTGCGTGAAGCTCATCATTTCGGTGCCGCCCGCGATCACGCAGTCTTCCATGCCCGACATGACCGATGCGCAGGCAAGGTTCACCGAGGTGATCCCGCCGCCGCAGAACCGGTCGAGCGTCGTTCCGCTGGCAGAAATGTCGTATCCTGCGGCCAGCGCCGCCATCCGGCCCAGATCACCGCCCTGCTTGCCCACCTGCGAGGAAGTGGACCAGATGATGTCATCGACCGTAGAGGTATCGAGGTTGTTGCGTTCCTTCAGCGCCTTCAGCACGGTGGCTGCAAGGTGCTGCGGGTGAAGATGCGAAAGCGCGCCCTTGCCGGGCTTGCCGATCCCGCGCGGGGTCCGGACGGCGTCGATGATGTAGGCTTCTGGCATGACATGCTCTCCGGGCAGTTATTTAACCGTTCGATTAACGCACCCGGCCCGCAGGTGCAAGCCTTATCCCCAAGGCTCGACAGGCAGCGCGCAACATGCAACCCTTGCCCCCATGATGATGACGAGGCCCCATGCTTCACCACGAACTGCTTGAACAGGCGCGCGGATTTTCGGGCGCCATCATTGCCCTGCGGCGCGCAATCCATGCCGAGCCGGAACTGGGCCTGCATACCCCGAAAACCCGCGACAAGGTGCGCGCCGCGCTGGCCCATCTGCCGCTCACCTGGCGTGAAGGGCCGTCCACCACCGGTCTGGTGGCCACACTGAAGGGGCGGGCGGGAACCGGCCGCAGGGTGCTTCTGCGCGGCGACATGGATGCCCTGCCCATGAACGAGGAAACCGGGCTGGACTTTGCATCCACCATACCCGGCGCAATGCACGCCTGCGGGCATGATACGCACACCGCCATGCTGGCAGGCGCTGCCGAACTGCTCTGCGCACGGGCCGATCGGCTGGCAGGCGAGGTGCAGTTCATGTTCCAGCCCGGCGAGGAAGGCTTCCACGGCGCGCGTTTCATGCTGGATGACGGGCTGATCGATCCTCTGCCCGATGCGGCCTTTGCGCTGCATGTCATGCCAAACAGCCCGCATGGCCTCGTGGCGGGAAGGACAGGGGCGCTGCTCGCCTCGGCCGACCAGTTCGACGTGGTGGTCGAAGGCCGGGGCGGTCATGCCTCGATGCCGCACGATGCGCTCGATCCCGTGCCCGTTGCCTGCGAGATCGTGACCGCGCTGCAAACCGCTGTCACCCGCCGGTTTCCGGTCAGCGATCCGGTGGTTGCCACGGTGGCGAAGATCGAGGCGGGCACTGCCCACAACGTGATTGCCGACCGCGTTGCCATGCGCGGGACGCTGCGCACGCTTTCGCCGGCCAACCGCGCCCGGCTGCGTGAAGTTCTCGAACAGGTCGCAACCCATGTTGCCGCTGCCCACGGCATGACCGCCAGCGTCACCATCACCCCCGGTTTTCCCGTTACCGTGTGCGATGCCCGCGCGGTCGACCTCGGCGAAAGGGTGGTGCACGAGATCGCCGGTGCGAAGGGCTTCCACCGGCTTGATCACCCGATCATGGGGGCAGAGGATTTTTCTTACGTGCTGGAGAAAGTGCCCGGCGCCATGTTCTTCCTTGGCGTTGCGCACGAAGGGGTGGACTGGCGTTCGTGCTGCTCGATCCATTCGACGAAGATGGTCGTGGATGAAAGCGTGCTGCCGCTGGGCACCGCGGTGCTTGCGGGCTGCGCCGAGCGCTTCCTGGCCGAAGGCTTTGCCGGATGAGCGAGATGATCTGGTGGAATGGCGTCATGCCCTCGCTTGAGCGGCTGACCCGGCTGGGCAGCACGTCGATGCCGGCGCATATCGGCATCGAGTTCGTCGATTGCGGTCCGGACTGGCTGCGCGCGCGCATGCCGGTCGATCATCGCACCCACCAGCCCTACGGGCGGCTTCATGGCGGGGCATCGGTGGCGCTGGCTGAAACCATCGGTTCGATGGCAGGCGCAATGGTGGTCGATCCGGAGCGCTTCCTTGGCGTGGGCATGGAGATCAACGCCAACCATGTCCGCCCGGTGCGGGAAGGCTGGGTCTATGCCACCGCCCGGCCCGAAGCGCTGGGGCGCACCAGCCATGTCTGGTCGATCAGGATCGAGGACGAGGGCGGCAAGCTGGTCTGCATCTCGCGCCTGACTCTGGCAATCATTCCGATCGAGCGGCAATGAACTTTCCTCAAGGACTTTCCTCATGACAGGCGCAGGCGGCGATGGCCGGGTGATTCCTTTGTCCGGCATTCACAACTTCCGCGATTACGGCGGCTATGCCGCGCGCGCCGGGCGGCTGCGCCGGGGCGTGCTGTGGCGTTCGGGCCATCACAGCGAAGCCACCGAAGAAGATCTGGCGCAGGTTGCCCGCATCGGTCTAGCCACGGTGATCGATCTGCGCGGCGACAGCGAGCGTCGCCAGAACCCGTGCCGTCGGCCGCCCGGTTTCGCGGGCGAAGTCCTGTTCCATCCGGGCGAGACGGCCATGCAGGCCGGCGGCGTTCCCGGCCGCGCGGTGCACGAGGAAGCCGCTGCCGAAGTGCGCAGCGCCGCCGATGCCCGGCGCGCCATGGAAGCGCTCTACCGGACCCTGCCCTATCGTCCGGTCCTGGCCGGCACGTTCCGTCTCTACATGCGTGCGCTTGCCGGAAAGCCTTCGCCAAGCCTGCTGCATTGCCTGGCAGGCAAGGACCGCACCGGCCTTGCCGCTGCGCTGGTTCATCATCTTTTGGGCGTGCATCCCGATGACGCCATGGCGGATTATCTCCTGACCAATACCGCCGGAAATGCCGAGGCCCGGATCGAAGCGGGTGCGCGCCATGTACGCGAGGGCTTCGGGCGCGAAATGGATGAGGCGGCGATCCGCGTGCTCATGGGGGTTGAACCCGCCTTCCTCGATACGGCGCTTGCCGCCATTGCCCAAAGCCACGGCAGCATCGAAGCCTATGCCGCCGATGTGCTTGGCGTGTCGGCCGATATGCTTGGAGCGATGGAGCGCAATCTCGTGGAGGGATAGCCGGGCGCCCGCATTGCGGCGGAAAGATTTTCTCGGCGCTTGCTGAGGAAAAACCGCCCTGCGCGGACTCGCTTTTGCCGCACCATCTGCCTATTTCGCGGCCATGATGCCGCCGCCGGTCAAGGCTTTGACCGGCGCCTCAGACCGACAGGATGATTGCCATGGCCACCACGCACAAGACCCGAATGCTCATCATCGGCTCCGGCCCCGCCGGGCTTTCCGCCGCCATCTATGGTGCGCGTGCGGGGATGCAGCCGATCGTGGTGCAGGGGCTTCAGCCGGGCGGGCAGCTTACGATCACGACTGACGTGGAAAACTATCCCGGTTTCCGCGACGTGATCCAGGGGCCTTGGCTCATGCAGGAAATGCAGGCGCAGGCCGAACATGTCGGCACCCGCATGATCTGGGACACGATCCTTGATGTCAGCCTCGAAGGACCGCCGTTCCGCGCCACGGGCGACAGCGGCGACATCTACGAGGGCGATGTGCTGGTCATTGCCACGGGCGCGCAGGCCAAGTGGCTGGGCGTGCCCGGCGAGCAGGAGTTTTCGGGCAAGGGCGTCTCGGCCTGCGCGACATGCGACGGGTTCTTCTATCGCGGCAAGAAGGTGGTGGTCATCGGCGGCGGCAATACCGCCGTGGAAGAGGCGCTTTACCTGACCAACCATTCGCCCGACGTGACGCTGATCCACCGGCGCGATTCCCTGCGCGCCGAAAAGATCCTGCAAGATCGCCTGTTTGCGCACCCGAACGTGAAGGTGCTGTGGAACCGCAAGGTTGACAGCTTCGTGGGCGAGGATGGCAAGGGACTGACCGGCGTTAAGCTGATCGACACTGTAACCGGCGAGGAATCGCTCGTGGAAACCGATGGAGCCTTCGTTGCCATCGGCCATGCGCCCGCCACCGAACTGTTCAAGGGCAAGCTGGAACTCGACGCCAACGGCTACATCGTGGTCGAGCCGGGCACACCCAAGACCGCAATCCCCGGCGTCTTTGCCTGTGGTGACGTGATGGATCACACCTATCGTCAGGCCGTGACGGCGGCGGGAACAGGCTGCATGGCCGCGCTCGATGCCGAACGCTTCCTTGCCGAGCATGATTTCAAGGCAGCGCAGGCGGCCAAGGTCTGAACCGGCCCTGCCGCCTGACTGCGAAGGGGCAGGGCGCCCGTCAGGAAGCCTGACCGGCAAGCTCCTGCCGCTTCAGCATGTCCGCAACCCGCGCGTGCAGCCATTCGCGCGCGGCCGCGTCTGAAAAGCTGTGCGATGCGCTGTCTATATGCTCGATGCGTGGGTCGGCGCGGTCCCACACTTCGGCAAAGAGCTGCGCCGTCCGGTCGCCACGTGCCAGCAGGATGGAAACCGGCCCGCCGAATGCGGCAAGCCCGGCTTTCATTTCCGCAACCAGCCCGGCCGGGACGGCGGGCTTCGTCGCTGCCGCGCGGCGCAAGCCCCCGGCCAGCTTGCCGAGGTTTACCCCGCCGGTGAGCAGGCGCCAGACCTCGCGCGGGTTTGCGAGCTTGGCGACATACCGGCGGCGGATGGCCGACGCGGGCATCGCTTGGGGGGCTTCTTCGCCGTCGATCGTCCAGGGATTGGCCAGCACCAGCCCTGCCAGCGGCAGGTTGTGAGCAAACAGCATCAGCGCGGCGGCCGCATCGCAATTGCCAAAGGCCACCACGCGCGAGATGTGCGGTGCTGCTGTCCTGAACGTGGCAAGGGCGGCGGCAATGTCGGGTGCGGAATGGCGGAAGGTGGGGTTCTCGCCCTCGCTGTCGCCAACGCCGCGACGGTCATAACGGAACACCGGAAAGCCTTCGCGGGTCAGACGCGCGGCCAGTTGCGCCTGCCCGCCCCATGCGCCGGATCGCAGTTCGTTGCCGCCGGAAACCAGCAGCAGTCCGGTTGCGCCGCTGGCCTCGCCAATGTCGAGCGTGCCGAAAAGCTGCGCACCCTCGCAAGCGAAGGTCAGGTGCCGCCGGGTCACGGGGCCACTTCCTCCAGAATGATACGGGCCAGCGCCGCCGACTGATCGGGGGCGGCCGAAGGTTCGGCGCGCAGCCACAATCCCGCCCCGCCAAGCTCGGCCTGCGCGATGATGCGCTGTCCTTCGATTTCGGGGTCTGCGTTCTCCAGCCCGGCGATCAGCGAAGGGCCGCAGTGCCAGCCTGCCAATTCCAGACCTGTCTCACGGCCCTGCACCAGAAGCTCGGCGGCATTCTCGCTTCGCCCGGCTTCACGCGCGGCGATGGTGCGGGCGCGCAGCATCTGGCGCAGGATGCTGGCCCCTTTGACCGGTTCGAGCACCATGCCCGGCAGCACCTTGGGAAAGACCAGCGCGCCGCCGCGCACTGCCAGCACATCGCTGGCACGGAAATGGCTGGCAGCCAGAGCCATGGCGCGCCGCCAGCCATGCAGGCTCTGCGCAGAGAAGTCCTGCTCGCTTTCATTGCAGCCCGGCAGATCGGGCAGGAAGCAATCCATTCCTGCCGCATCCAGCAGGCGCATGGTGTCGACCAGCATCCGCCGCATCCGGTTGGCCTCGTCGAACAGCGGCGGAACGATCAGCAGGCGAACCTTGCGGTGCCGGTCGAAGGCAAGGGCATATTCCATGCTCTGTCCGTGCGGGCCGGGACAGGGCCAGGGAGCGATGGAAGGAGCGGTCACGCCGCTCTCACCCCGGCAGCCTCTGCGCCAGCTTGGCTTCCAGAAATGCGGACAGATTGCCGAAGCTTTCCAGCAGTTCGCCGTCAACCTCGTCGTCTTCGATCACGATATCGAGGCGATCCTCGATTTCGGTCAGAAGGCCCGCCACGGCCATCGAATCCAGTTCGGGCAGATCGCCGAACAGGCCGGTCGAAGCATCAAATCCCGCCACACGCTCGGCCGAAAGGCCCAGAACGTCCTGAAGGATTGCGCGAAGAGTGCGGTCGGTATCGCTCATCAGGCCCCGTTTGCAGTTCGATTGCGCCTTGTTGCGCCTTGCTTCACTGTGCCCTTAGACACCCCGATTTGCCGTTACAAGAGGCAGCGGCACCGGCCCGGCAGGAGCCTTTCGGGCCAGCGCCGTTCCCGCAAGCGCCCTCAGCATGGCAGGCCAGTGCCGCACCGCCCCCTTGCGCCACGCCCGCACCCGCCAGCGGGGCCGCACATCTTCCATCCAGTCCCGCTTGTAGGGATCGTCCCCGGTGCCGAAGTCGATCAGGCAAACCTTGTCGGTGTCGATCACATGTTCGAACATTGCCGCACTCAGCAGCGTGCCGGGCGATGCCTTGCGGAAGCGTTCATCGTGCGCCAGCTTGTGAATGAAGGCGGTGTCACCCTCCACGGTCCAGAACTGCGCTGCCACGGGTTGGCCCTCGATGCGGGCAATGCCAAGCCGCAGCCGCCCGGCGGCGCCATCCGCCTGCGCCCAGCGGCGCAGGAAATCGGGCGATCCTTCGCCGGGCTTCCAGCTCAGCCGGTAAACGGTTTCGTAGGCGTCCCATTCGCCGGGATCGAAGTGCGATGATATATTCAGTGATACCAGACCCTTGCGGCCCTTTCGTCGCACCGTTTCGCGCAAGGCGCCCGGCCTTTGCGCCCAGTATCCGGCAAAGTTGCGCCCCTTGACAGGAAGCACGTGGTTCAGGTCGCAGACCTGTGAGATCACGATCCAGCCCGTCTGGCGAAAGGCATCGCCGAGCGCGGCGGCATCCGCTTCGGGCATTGGCGCAAAGGACGCGCGGCCCACCGGCAATGCTCGTGCAATATCGCAAAGAAGGTTTCTATTGCCCAGTGGAGAAACGAAAAAACTGTACCAGTTCGCCAGTGCGTCGGCCCCGTCTTGGGCCTCAATCCACGGCAGGACGGCCACGCCTGCATCGCCGGTAGCAATGCTCACGCGCGCCTTGGACCGGTCGAGACACTCGTCGGCCAGAAGCGCCAGCCAGTCCATCCGCTCGAACGGCGATGCGCCTTGCACGCCAAGAACCCGCGTGTCCGCTTGCGCTTCGGCAAGACTGGCATGATAGACGTTCACAACGATCTGCATTCCTCTGCCGAGACCTGCGTGCCCGAAAGCCCCGATCCCACCGTCTTTCCGCTCGATCACCTTGCCTTGCGCGGCGAGCGCGGCGCGCCCGCGCTGGTCTTGCGGCAGGCAACGCTTAGCCATGAACAGTTAAACGCGCGTGTAGGCAGCCTCGCCGCGTGGCTTAAGGCGCGCATTCCCGAAAACGGCGGGCGGATTGCCACCTGGCTGCCGAAGACCGAACTGGCCTGCATCATGCCGCTGGCAGCGGTTCGCGCCGGGCTTGTCCATGTGCCGATCAACCCCTTGCTGAAGCGGGCGCAGGTTGCGCACATCCTAGGCGACAGCGGCGCCGCGCTGCTCATTTCGAACAGGGCGCGCCTTGAAACGCTTGAGGCGGGCGACGCGCCTTGCGCCTGCGTGGAGGAAGGCGCGGCATGGACAGAGGTTGATGCGCTGGCCGGGCAGTTGCCTCCCTCCGGCGCTTCGCCCGAAAGCCTTGCCGCAATTCTCTACACAAGCGGATCGACCGGGCGCCCCAAGGGCGTGATGCTCAGTCAGGCCAATCTCTGGCTCGGCGCGGTCAGCGTTGCGTATTACCTGAAACTTCGCCCGGATGACCGGGTTCTGGCGGTCCTGCCGCTGGCGTTCGATTACGGGCAGAACCAGTTGCTTTCCACGTGGCATGCAGGCGGCAGCGTGGTGCCGCTTGATTACCTGACCCCGCGCGACGTGGTGAAAGCGGTCACGCGGCACGCCATCACCACCATTGCGGCCGTTCCGCCGCTCTGGCTGCAACTGGCCGAACTGGATTGGCCCGTGGATGCGGCAAGCTCGCTCAGGCGGCTGACCAACAGCGGCGGCGCGCTTACGCCATCGCTCGTGCGCAGCCTGCGCAAGACGTTTCCTGCTGCGGACCTCTATCCCATGTATGGTCTGACCGAAGCCTTCCGATCGACCTACCTTGATCCGATGCTGGTCGATGCGCATCCCACATCGATCGGCAAGGCCATTCCCTTTGCCGAAATCCTCGTCGTCAACGACCGGGGCGAGGAAGCCGCGGCCGGAGAGGAGGGGGAACTGGTCCACGCCGGCCCGCTGGTCGCGCAAGGTTACTGGCGCGATGCCGAACGCACTGCCGAGCGGTTCCGGCCCGCGCCCGCCTTCTCGCGCCTTGGCGGCACTGCCGTCTGGTCGGGCGACAGGGTGATGCGCGATGCGCAGGGGCTGCTGCATTTCGTGGGGCGGCGCGATGCCATGATAAAGACCAGCGGCAATCGCGTCAGCCCGCAGGAGGTGGAGGAAGCGGCCGTGGCGACAGGCATTGCTGCCGAGGCCGTGGCGCTTGGCCTGCCTGATCCGCAACTGGGACAGGCGATCCACCTCGTCGCGCGGCTGGCACCGGGGGCAGACCCCGATGCGCTGCTTCCTGCCTTGGGCCGCGCCTTGCCCAACTTCATGGTGCCGCGCCATGTGCACTGGCGCGCGGTCATGCCGGTCAGCCCCAATGGCAAGCTGGACCGGGTGGCACTGGCTGCGCAGCTGGCCGAAGGAGCACAGGCATGAAACCGCTTGGCCCGATCCCCGCAGGCTTTGGCGCCATCGATGGCGTGCTGGCCATCGCAGGCCGCAAGGCGACAGATCTGGTGGCAGAGGCTGGCGGCACCCCGCTCTTCGTCTATTCACGCGCCATGCTGAGCGCGCGCATGAACGCGCTGCGTGCGGCCATGCCGAAGCGGCTTTCCATCCATTATGCAGTCAAGGCAAATCCTTACGGCCCGCTGCTGAGGCACATGCTGAGCCTTGTCGACGGGTTCGACATTGCATCGGGCGGTGAACTGGCAATCGTGAAAGAAGCCGGGATCAATCCGGAGAAGGTCAGCTTTGCCGGACCGGGCAAGCGCGATGCCGAGATCGGGATGGCCATTGCGGCAGGGGTCACGCTCAACCTGGAGTCCGAAGGGGAGGCAGACCGCGCGCTAACCATTGCCGGGCGGCTTGGCGTAATTCCGCAACTGGCGGTGAGGGTTAACCCCGATTTCGATCTCAAGGGATCGGGCATGAAGATGGGCGGCGGGGCCAAGCCGTTTGGCGTCGATGCGGCGCGCGTGCCCGCGCTGGTGCGCCGTATCATGGCGGCCGGGGCAAACTGGCGGGGCTTTCACATCTTTGCCGGAAGCCAGGCGCTTGATGCCGGCGCGATCATCGAGACGCAGGCACAGACGCTGGCCCTTGCCGCGCGCCTTGCGGATGAAGCAGGTGCGGTGCTGCCCAAGTGCAATCTGGGAGGCGGCTTCGGGATACCGTATTTTCCCGGTGACGAGCCGCTGGACATCGCGGCCGTCGGCGCAGCCCTTGAGGAACGGTTTGCCGATCTTCCTCCAGCGCTCAGGGATACCGCCTTCTGTATCGAACTTGGCCGCTATCTCGTTGGCGAGGCCGGGGTTTATCTGGCGTCGGTGGTTGACCGCAAGGAAAGCCACGGAGAAATCTACCTCGTGACCGATGGCGGCTTGCATCACCAGCTTGCCGCATCGGGCAATTTCGGAACGGTCGTGCGCCGCAACTATCCCAGCGCCATTGCCACAAGGTTCGGGGCGGCGGTGGAAGAGGAGGCAAGCATCGTGGGATGCCTGTGCACGCCGCTTGACCGGCTGGCCGACAAGGGCGGCTTCCCGCGCGCCGATGCGGGTGATCTCGTGGCGGTGTTCTGTGCGGGGGCCTATGGCGCCACGGCAAGCCCGGCAATGTTCCTCGGTCAGGGACCGGCGCGCGAAATCCTCGTCTGACGGGACGGCCGGACGACGGCGCCTGACAGGCCCGCACAACCTGCGGTTAACCGTTGCCCGCCCGGCAGTCCCGTTGTGGCACACGGGCCGGCGCCGCCGTGGCGTCACCCCTTGCAGCAATCAAGGCTAACGCAATCTTCACCCTTTTTGGCGATAGCCGGTGATGAATTGCGGTCCTTGCGCCCCGGCCACCGGCCGGACGCCGCAGGGCAGATCGCAGCAAGAAGGAATGGCCATGCCCTTGAATGCCCGCGTAACCCGTATGCTTGCCGGAACGGCAATGCTCAGCCTTGCGCTTGCGGGATGCGGCGGGGTGGGGGGCGGCCAGCAGCTTCCGCCCGCTTCGTTCGTGGCCCTTCAGGAAGGGCCGGGCGAGGAATATGTCATCGGTCCGCTTGATGAACTGACGATCTTCGTCTGGCGCAATCCCGAACTGGGCGCTTCGGTGCAGGTGCGGCCCGATGGCCGGATCACCACGCCGCTCATCACCGACATGCCCGCCGTGGGCAAGACGCCATCGATGCTGGCCGAGGACATCAAGCTCCAGCTTTCGCAATATATCCAGGAGCCGATCGTCTCGGTCATCGTCAACAAGTTTGCCGGAACCTTCAGCCAGCAGGTGCGCATCGTCGGGGCTACCGAAAAGCCGGCCTCGATCCCGTTCCGCGCCAACATGACGCTGCTTGATGCCATGATCGCGGTGGGCGGCCTGTCGGAATATGCGGCAGGAAACAAGGCCCGTCTGGTGCGGTTCGACAAGCAGTCGGGCGCGCAGAAGGAATATGCCGTGCGCATCGGCGATCTGCTGCGCAAGGGCGATACCAAGGCCAACGTCCTGCTGATGCCTGGCGACGTCATCATCATCCCCGAAAGCATGTTCTGAGCAGCGGGCGGGGGATGGAGCAGACATGACCAGCATCTACGAGGAAGTGCGCATCGCCCTCCACGGCATCTGGCACCGGCGCTGGATTGCCCTGGGCATTGCGTGGGCCGTCTGCCTGCTGGGCTGGCTGGCGGTTACACTGATACCCAACAGCTATGAATCGAAGGCGCGCATCTTCGTCCAGATCGACGATGTGCTGGCCGACCAGATCGGCATTCGCGGTGATCGCAAGCGCGACATCGAGCGCGTGCGCCAGACGCTGACGAGCGCGGTCAACCTCGAAAAGGTGATCCGCGCCACGCGGCTGGGCGATGCCGTGGGCACCGATGCGCAGATGCAGGCCGCGGTCGAGGCGCTGGGCCGCAACATCCAGGTGGTGAGCCAGCAGGACAACCTCTTTGCGATCACGGCAACGGCGCGCGGGGGCGGTCGCAGCGATGGCGAGAACGCCCGGCTGGCGCAGGACGTGGTGCAGAAGATGATCGACATCTTCCGCGAGGAGAACCTTGCCGGCGGGCGCGGCGAGATGACCGAGACGCTGGCCTTCATGGATCAGCAACTGGCCAACCGCAAACGCGAGCTGGAAGCGGCGGAACTGAAGCGCACCGAGTTCGAGGCCAAGAATGCCGGGATACTTCCCGGCATCGGTTCGATCACGACGAGGCTCGAAGCCGCGCGTGGCCAGTTGCGTGATGTCGAATCGAACCTGCTGGCAGCGCAAAGTGCGCTTGCATCGATCAACGGCCAGCTTTCGGGCACGCCGCAGACCATTGCCGTGCCGGGGGCGGCGGGCGGTGCCAAGGGCGCACTGGCGCAGGCGCAGTCAGACCTTGCCTCGATGCGCGCGCGCGGGCTGACCGACAGTCATCCCGATGTCGTTTCCATCCGGGCGCAGATCGCCAGTCTCCAGAAGGCGGCCGCCAGCGAAGGCAGCGGCGGCGGCACGCCCAACCCGGCCTATTCCTCGCTCGCATCGATCAAGGCTGACCGCGAGGCCAGCATCGTGGCCCTGCAATCGCGCAAGGCTTCGTTGCAGGCCGAGATCGCCCAGCTTTCCGCGCAGCAGTTCAGCGAGCCGACCGCGGCTGCGGAGGCTGCGCGCATCAACCGCGACTATGATGTCCTCAAGGAGCAGTATGACAAACTGCTGCGCGACCGCGAGCAACTGCGCCTGCGCGGTCAGGTCGAGACCGAGCGCGATGCGGTGAAGTTCGAGGTGATCGATCCGCCCACGATGCCGCGCGCGCCTTCGGCGCCGGATCGTCCGCTGTTGCTGGTCTTCGTGCTGCTGGCCGGAATTGGCGCGGGCGCGGGCGGGGCCTTCGCGCTTGGCCAGCTCAAGTCTGCCTATTCGACCACGGGCCAGCTTGAACGGGCCACCGGCCTGCCGGTCCTGGGGGCGATTTCGGAAGCCCTGACGCGCGATGCCCGCGCACGCCGCGCAAGGCAGCTCAAGTGGTTTGCCGGCGGCTTTGCCGGTCTGTTCGTGGTCCTGTTTGTCCTGCTCGGCGTCGAGATGCTGAAGCGCGGAATGATGGCTTGAGGAGCGGCGCGCGATGACCGACCAGACCAGGATACCGCTGCCGCCTTCAGGCCCCTCGCTGATCGAGCGGGCATCCGGCAGCTTCGATTTCCGGGCGATCGCCCGCAGCCCCGTTCCCGATCTCCCGCCAGAGCCGAAAGTCAGGCCCGTATCGGTTGAGCGCAAGGCCGCCGCCGGGGCCGTTCACGAGCCGAACGGCGCGCAATCTGCCTCCGAAGCTGCCGTGGCGGCGGCTGCGCCGGTCGAGGCCATGCCAGCGCCCGTGCCGTTCAGCGGACCGCGCCATCCCATCGACCGCGAGCATCTGCGCGAGCAATGCCTGATCGAGCCTGAAAGCGCCGTGACCGGGCTGCTGGAGGAGTTCCGCATCGTCAAGCGGCAGTTGCTCCGCACGGCGGCGGCATCGCGCGCCGGTCATGGACCCGTGCACGGCGAGCGCATCCTGATTGCCTCGGCGCATCCCGGCGAAGGCAAGACCTTCTGCGCGGTGAACCTTGCGATTTCGATTGCCGCCGAGAAGGACAACGAGGTTCTTCTGGTCGATGCCGATTTTGCCAAGCCATCGGTGCTGTCCACGCTGGGGCTGCCGGGCGGCAAGGGCCTGATGGACGCGCTTGCCGATCCTTCGCTGGCGGTGGAGGATTGCGTCATCGGCACCGATATCGCCGGGCTTTACGTGCTGCCCGCCGGCAACGCGACGGGATCGGACACCGAGTTTCTGGCCTCGTCCCGGACCGAGCAGGTGCTGGCCCGGCTGACCGCGCATGCCCCCGGCCGCATCGTCATCTTCGATTCGCCCCCGGTTCTGGCCGCATCGCCCGCCACGGTTCTGGCCAACCACGTGGGCCAGACGGTGGTCATCGTGCGGGCCGACATGACCGGCGAGGCAGCCCTGCGCGATGCGGTGGGCCTGCTGGGCGCATGCGAGGATATCAAGCTGCTGCTCAACGGCACGCGCTTTTCCACCACCGGGCGCCGTTTCGGCACCTATTACGGTTACAAGGAGTGACCGGCATGGCATGTCCTTCCCGCAAGACGGTTTCAAGCTGGCTGGCTCTTGCCGCTGCCGTCCTCGCGGCATCGCCGCTTCATGCGCAGACCATCGGCTACGAGAGCCTCGATGGCGATGCATCGGCGCCGCGCAGTTCTTCGGCAAGGGGCGGAAGCGCTGCCCGCACCACGGTGCGCCCCTATATCGAGGCCGTGCAGAACGTGCTGTGGGAGCTTTCGCCGGGTGACGATGTCCTGACCTACAGTTCGCTCGCGGCTGGGGTTGACGTCTCACTGGTGGGACGCCGGACCGAGGGGGCCATCTCCGTGCGCTACGAGCGGCGGATCTCGCAATCCGACCGGGTGGCCGATGGCGACATCCTTTCCGGCCTTGCGCGCGTGCGGCATGATCTTGTTCCGCGCAAGCTCTCGATCGAGGCGGGCGCCTTGGCAACGCGCACCAGCATCGGCGCAGGCGGCGCGGCTGCGCTGAACTCGCTGGCCTCCGATGATGTCGTAAGCCAGATCTATTCGGTTTACGCAGGTCCGGCATTCTCGACGAACGTGGGCGATGTGGCCATGTCGGGTTCCTACATGGTCGGCTACAACCGGCTCGATCAGGAGAACGTGCTGCAAGGCGCCGCGGGCCAGCCGCTCAACGATCTGTTCGATGAATCGTTCGTCCAGTCGGCCCAGCTTTCCGCCGGTGTCGCGCCGGGGACCGTGCTGCCCATCGGGCTGACGGCAACCGGATCGTTCTTCCAGGAGGACATATCCAACCTTGACCAGCGCGTGCGCGACATGCGCGCCGGGGTTCAGGCGATCCTTCCGGTATCGGGCGAACTCTCGCTCGTAGGGGCGATTGGCTACGAGGACGTTGAGGTTTCATCGCGCGATGCGCTGCGTGATGGCAGCGGCGCCCCGGTGATCGGGCCGGATGGCCGCTTCGTGACCGATACGTCGCGCCCGCGCCAGCTTGCCTACGAAACCGAGGGCCTGACCTGGGATGCAGGGGTGATGTGGCGGCCGAGCCGCCGGACGGCGCTCTCGGCCTTTGTCGGGCGGCGCTATGACAGCACCACCTACTACGGCAGCTTCTCCTACGTGCCGGATGCGCGCAGCGCGCTGACCATTGCGGCCTATGACAATGTTTCGGGCTTTGGCGGGCAGTTGACCCGCGCTCTGCGCGATCTGCCGACCGATTTCGAGGTGAACCGCGATCCCTTCAACGGGCAGATCAGCGGCTGCGCGCTTGGCTCGCAGGGCGGGGCCTGCGTGAACAATGCACTGTCCTCGGTCGCCTCCTCGGTGTTCCGGGCCAGGGGCGTCAATGCCACCTATTCCCGCCGCCTGGGACGGCTTCAGGCCGGGATTGGCGCAGGCTACATCCGCCGCAGCTTCATCGCGCGCGCGGATTCGGTGCTGGGCGCCGCAAACGGCGTGATCGACGAGAGCTACTACGTCGATGCCGGGATCAACGGCCCGATCGACCGGCGCTCGCGCTTTGCCGTTTCGGCCTATTCGGCGTGGTTCCAGTCGGGTGCCGCCGGACTTGGCGATACCAATGCGCTGGGCATCAATGCGGCCTACTTCCGCAACCTGACCAATCGCCTCGCAGCTTCCGCAGCCGTGAGTTTGGACAGTTTTAACCGTAATCTGCTTGAAGATCAGACGGTGGCGTCGGGCCTTGTCGGCCTGCGCTATTCCTTCTGAAGCCCGGAGACGGCCACGATGTACGATGAATACTATGGCCTCGCAGGCCGCCCGTTCCAGCTTACGCCCGATCCGCGCTTCTATTTCGAGAGCGCGACGCACCGCAAGGCGCTGTCCTACCTCGGCTATGGTCTGGCGCAGGGCGAAGGCTTCATCGTCATTACCGGCGAGGTCGGCGCAGGCAAATCGACGCTGGCCGCGCATCTCATGGCCACGGTCGATCGTCAGCGGCTGACGGCTGCCCAGATCGTGACATCCGCGCTCGATGGCGAAGAACTGATCCATGTGGCTGCGCGCGCCTTCGGGCTGGAGGTTGCCGGTCATGACAAGGCCACCGCGCTTGCCCAGATCGAGGCGTTCCTGCACCGCGAGGCGCGCGAAGGGCGCCGCTGCCTGCTGGTGGTGGACGAATCGCAGAATCTTTCGGTCGAAGCGCTGGAAGAGCTGCGGATGCTTTCCAACTTCCAGCTGGGGGCGCACCCGCTCTTGCAGATCCTTCTGCTTGGCCAGCCGGAGTTTCGCACCCTGCTTCAGGCATCGCCGGAACTGGAACAACTGCGCCAGCGGGTGATCGCATCGCATCACCTCGATGCCATGGAGCCGGGCGAAGTCGGTCCCTATGTCCAGCATCGCCTTGCCCTGGTGGGCTGGCAGGGCCGCCCCGCTTTCGAACCGCGTGTCTTTGCCGATCTTGCCAAGGCCAGCGGCGGCGTGCCCCGGCGCGTCAACCAGATTGTCAACCGTCTGCTCCTGATGGGCGCGGTGGAACAGCGCGACCTGATCGATACCGCGATGCTGGAGGCCGTGCTGGCCGATCTTGCCGGTGACGGCTTCGCATCTTCGCAGCCGAAAGTAACGCCCGTTCCGATGGCCGAAGCGCCAAAGGTGGAACTGGCATCGCACAGCGCGCCGCAGCCCTTCCTGTCCGGGTCGGCCGTCGAACCTTCGCCTGCTGCTGTCACGTTCGACGAATCCGTCTGGCGCGCGGCCCTAGCCGAACGTGACGAACAGATTGCCGAACTCCAGCAGGCCATCATCGAACTGGCCGATACGCGCAGCACGCCAGCGGCCCCGATGATGCCTGATTTCGAGACGCAGGCCCGTCTGGAAGAAGCTCAGCGCCGGATCGCAGCGCTGGAAGAGAAGGCGGCGACGCCCCCCGTGGCGGTCGATGCGAATCAGGCGGCGCTGCTTGAGGATCTGGTGGGCGCGCTGGAAGATGCGCATGCCCGCATTGTCGCTCTCGAAGCGCGTCCGGCGGCAGATGCGGTGATGCAGGCCATCGAGGACGTTCAGCGCCGCATTGCCGCGCTGGAGACCCGCACCGCCGAGCAGGAACAGGCCATCCGTCACACGCTGACGATGCTGATCGAATGGATCGAGGGCGAAGACTTTCACCGCGCCGCCGCCTGAGCGGCACGATGAGGGGGCACGATCATGCGAGCGCCTGCTGAGATGCTGAACGGCATGTCGGTCGATGTGGAGGACTGGTTCCAGGTCGGCGCGTTCGAAACGGTGATCGACCGCGCCGACTGGGACGCAATGACTTGCCGGGTCGAGCGCAACTGCGCCGAGATTCTGGCGCTGTTCGATGCTGCGGGAATCAAGGCCACCTTCTTCACGCTGGGCTGGATTGCCGAACGCCATCCGGCGATGATGCGCCGCATTGCCGATGCCGGGCACGAGATTGCCAGCCATGGCTGGGACCATGCGCGGGTCTTCACGCTGGGCCGGGAAGCCTTTGCCGCCGACATCGCCCGCGCCCGCAAGGTGCTGGAGGACACGACCGGTCAGGCCGTGACCGGATATCGTGCGCCGAGCTTCTCGATCGATGCCCGCACCCCATGGGCGCATGAAGTGCTGGCCGAGCAGGGCTATGCCTATTCATCCTCGGTGGCCCCGATCGTGCACGATCATTATGGCTGGCGCGAGGCACCGCGCTTTGCCTTCCGGCCGGTGGCGGGCAGCGCCTTGCTGGAGATTCCCGTCACCACCGCAGAAGTGGCCGGTCGGCGCATGGCGGCGGGCGGCGGCGGGTTCTTCCGCTTGTTGCCCTATGCGGTTTCGCGCTGGGCCATCCGCCAGGTGAACCTGCGCGAGCACCGGCCCGCGGTGTTCTATTTCCACCCGTGGGAAATCGATCCCGGCCAGCCGAGGCCCGAAGCTGCGCCGCTCAGGTCGCGGCTGCGGCACTATACCAACCTCGATGTCATGGCGGGCAAGCTGGCGCGGCTCGTGCATGATTTCCGCTGGGGGCGGATGGACGAGGTGGCCGCGCGCGAAGCAGCGCGCACACCGGCGAGCATGGCCGCATGAACGCGCCCTTCCTGCCTTCGCGCGTCAAGGTCAGGCTTGCCGATCCGGGTGATCGCGGGGCGGTTGCGCGGTTTCTCGACGAACACCCCGATACCGAAGCCTTCCACCGGCTGGAATGGCTCGATGCGGTTGAGCGCGCCACCGGGCACCGGGTGCATCTGCTCCTGTCCGAGCGGGATGGCGCAATCCGGGCGGTTCTTGCCCTGCATCAGGTCCATTCGCCGCTGTTCGGCCGGGCGCTGGTCTCGACCGGGTTCGGCGTTGGCGGCGGCGTGGTGGGCGAGGGGGATGAGGCCCTGTTCGGGGCTGTTCAGGAACTGGCCCTGCGCCTGCAATGCCCCACGGTGGAATTGCGCGGCGGCGCTTTCCCGCAAGGCTCCGGGTGGCACATCAGGACCGACAGCCATGCCGGGTTCGTCGCGCCCCTTGCCGCAGATGACGAGGCGCAACTTCTGGCCATCCCCCGCAAGCAGCGCGCCGAAGTGCGCCGCGGGCTGGGCCATGGCATGGAGGTGCGCGTGGGCCGCGAGGCACAGGACCGGGCCATGCACTACGCCGTCTATGCCCAGTCGGTGCGCAATCTTGGCACCCCGGTATTCCCGCGCGCGCTGTTCGATGCCGTGCTTGATGCTTTTGGCGAGGATGCCGACATCCTCACCGTGCTGCACGAAGGGAAGCCGCTCGCCTCGGTGCTCAGCCTCTATCATCGCGGCGCGGTCATGCCCTACTGGGGGGGCGGCGTGTTTGCGGCGCGGGTGATGCGCGCAAATGACGTGATGTATTATGCGCTGATGAACCATGCGCGCCGCCGGGGATGCGATCGCTTCGATTTCGGGCGGTCGAAGGTTGATACGGGCGCCTATCACTTCAAGCGCAACTGGGGCTTTGTGCCGCAGCCCCTGTCCTATGCCCACTGGACAGCGGATGGGCACGCCCCGCGCGATGTCAATCCGCTAAGCCCCCGCTACCGGGCGAAGATCGCGCTGTGGCAGAAACTGCCTCTGGGGCTGGCGAACCGGATCGGGCCGTTCATCGCAAGGGGGCTTGCATGAACGAAGTCCTGTTCCTTGCCCACCGCATTCCCTTTCCGCCTGACCGGGGGGACAAGATCCGTTCCTGCCATGTCCTTCGCCACATTGCCGGCCTGGCACAGGTTCACGTGGCCTGCTTTGCCGACGACGCAGCCGACATGGCCCATGAGCGTGAACTGGCCGCGATTGCGGCAAGCCATTGTCTGGTCATGCGCGGACGTTCGCTGGTGCGGGCAGGGGCGCAGGCGCTGCTGGCGGGAAAACCGGTAAGCCTGACCGCCTTTGCCGACCGGCAGATCGCTGCCTATGTCGCGCGGGTTCTGGCCGAACGGCCGATCGGCGCAATCTATGTCTTTTCAGGGCAGATGGCGCAGTATGTGCCTGCGGATTTTGCCGGGCGCGTGGTCATGGATTTCGTCGATGTGGATTCGGCCAAGTTCGAAGCCTATGCAGCCGATGCCGCCGCGCCGATGCGAATGCTCTATCGGCGCGAGGCGCGGCTGCTGTCGCGCTTTGAAAGCGGCGTTGCGCGCCGGGCCAGTGTCAGCCTGCTGGTGACTGACGAGGAGGCGGCGCTGTTCGGCGAGCGGCTTTCTTCAGGGCCGCGGCCCTTGATCCGCTCCCTGGGCAACGGCATCGACACCGGCTTTTTCGATCCGGCCGCGGTTGAAACTGCCGAAGTGGCTGCGCGATCAGGGCCGCAGATCACCTTTACCGGGCAGATGGACTACCCGCCCAATATCGCCGCGGTCGAGATGTTCGCCCGCAAGGTCATGCCTCTGATCCGGCACGCGTTTCCCGACGCCGGTTTCAGCATCGTCGGCAGGGCGCCAACCGCTGCGGTGCGTGCGCTGGACGGCATCGGCGGAACGCGCGTGACAGGTGCGGTGCCCGATGTGCGCCCGTGGCTTGCAGGTGCGGACCTGGTGGTGGCGCCCCTGATGATTGCGCGCGGGGTTCAGAACAAGGTGCTGGAAGCCATGGCGATGGCCCGCCCGGTGCTGGCAACGCCTGCCGCCGCGACTGGCATTCCGGCACGCCATGGCGAGCAGATCGTCGTTGCCGAAGGGGCGGAAGGGCTGGCGCAAGAGGCCATCCGGCTGCTGCGGGACAGGACGCTGGCCGATGCCATCGGCCGGGCGGCGCGGGGCTTCGTGCTCAAGGAATGCAGCTGGCCGGGCGTGCTCGCACCGCTTGGCGGACTGCTTGGCCTGACTGATGCGGAGCTTCCGCGTGCTGCCGCCTAGTCCCGGCCTTGCCGCGCCCGCTGGCCGTGCATGGGCAGCGCTTTCCCCCGCATGGCGGCATGCGCTTGTGCTGCTGGGTCTGGCGTGGCTGGGAAATCTCGTCGTTTTCGCATCCGACTGGAAGGCGATGGCGCTGCAATGGTGGGACAGTTCCACCTACAACCACATCCTCCTGATACCCTTCATCCTTGGCTGGCTGATCTCGCTGCGTTGGCGCGAGGTTCTGAAGATCACGCCGCAAGGGTGGTGGCCGGGGCTGATCCTGTTCGCGGGTGCCTCGCTTCTGTGGCTGCTGGGCCATTTTGCCGGAGTTGCGCTCGCCACGCAGCTTGCTGTCGTGCTCATGGCGCAGGCAAGCGTGCTGGTCGTGCTGGGACTCCGGGCATCGGTGGGGCTGCTGTTCCCGCTGGCCTACATGCTCTTTCTCGTGCCTGCCGGTGATGAACTGATCCCGGCCCTTCAGACCATTACCGCCGCCATCACCATGGCCCTGCTGGACATCAGCCGCGTGCCTGCACAGATCGAGGGCGTATTCATCACCACGCCAGGCGGCTATTTCGAGGTCGCCGAAGCCTGCTCAGGGGTCAAGTTCCTCATCGCCATGATCGCCTATGGCGCGCTTGTCGCCAATGTCTGCTTCCGTGCCTGGCCGCGCCGGATCGGCTTCATGGCGCTGTGCGTGGCGACGCCCGTCTTCGCCAACGGGGTGCGGGCATGGGGCACGATCTACATCGCGCAAAGCCGCGGCATAGAGTTCGCGGTCGGGTTTGACCACATCTTCTACGGCTGGATCTTCTTTGCCGTGGTCATGGGGCTGGTCATGGCGGCGGCGTGGCGTTTCTTCGATCGCGCCATCGATGACCGGATGATCGACGCTGACACGATCGCTGCCAGCGGGCTTGTGCAAAGGCTTGAGCGCTTCGGAATCGGCGCGGGCAGGGGGGTGGCGGCGATGGGCGGGATCGTGCTGCTTGCCGCGGCATGGGCGCTGGGCGCCTCGCGGATCGAGGCCGAAGTGCCGCGCCAGATCTTCTTTCCGCAGGTTCCGGGATGGCGGCAGGTGGATTATCAGCCGCTTGCGCCGTGGCAGCCGCGCCATTCCGGGGCGGATCATGTCCTGCTTGGCCGTTTTGCGGACGATAAAGGGCACGTGGTCGACGTTTCCTTCGCGCTCTATGCCGCGCAGGGCGAAGGGCGCGAGGCGAGCGGTTTCGGCGAGGGGGCGCTCACCCCGGACAGCGGCTGGTCGTGGGAGCGCAACCCTGCGCCCCTTGCCGGGGGCAGCGCCATGCGGATCCAGACGGCCGGGCCGGTCTATCGGCAGGCCGAAACCTTCTACCGCACCGGGGAACTGCTGACGGGGAGCAACGCGCGGCTGCGTCTCGCCAGCCTTGCCGACCGTGTCCTGCTGCGAAGGGCCTTCACGGCAACCCTTATCGTCTCGGCTGAGGACGGCGTCGAAGGCCGTCGGGCCGCGCCGGAATCGCTGCGGGCCTTCCTTGATGCGATCGGACCGGTCGGGGCGTGGATGGACCGCGCGGCGTCCGGCGGGTAAGGGCCGACAGGATGTGCGGCATAGCAGGCATTGTTCACACCGAAGGGCTGAAGCCCGTCGATCCCGATCGTCTGCGCCGCATGTGCGATGCGATCAGCCATCGCGGCCCGGACGGCGAGGGCATATGGACCGCGCCGGGCATAGGGCTTGGACATCGCCGCCTGTCGATCATCGATCTTGCCGGCTCCCCCCAGCCGATGCTTTCCGCAGGCGGTGATGCGGTCATCGTCTTCAATGGCGAGATCTACAATTTCAGGGAACTGCGCAAGGAATTGCAGGCGCTTGGCGCGGTCTTTCGCACTGACGGCGATACCGAAGTCATCCTCGAAGCGTGGCGGCACTGGGGTATCGGATGCCTGCCGCGCCTGCATGGCATGTTTGCCTTCGCGCTCCATGACCTGAAGCAGCGCACCACCCTGCTGGCGCGCGACCGGTTGGGGGTGAAGCCGCTGTTCACGGCGCGGCTTGCCGATGGCGCGGTCATCTTCGGATCGGAGCTGAAGGCGCTGCTGGCCCATCCCTCGCTGCGGCGGGATATCGATCCGCTGGCGATCGAGGACTATCTGGCCTGGGGCTATGTGCCGGATCACCGTTCGATCCTCAAGGGCGTGAGCAAGCTCCCCGCCGGGCATTACCAGTTGCTGCGCCATGATGCGCCGCCCGGCCCGCCGGTGCAGTGGTGGGATGTGTCCTTTGCCGACCGCACCCGCGAGAAGGCGGCCGATCTGGAAGCGCACCTGTTGCACCACATGCGCGAAGCGGTCACCTCGCGGATGCTTGCCGATGTTCCGCTCGGTGCCTTTCTGTCGGGCGGTGTCGACAGTTCCAGCGTGGTCGCCCTGATGGCCGAGGCGAGCGCGGAGCCGGTGAAGACCTGCTCCATCGGCTTCGACGTGGCAACGCTGGACGAGACCGCCTATGCCGACAGGATCGCCGCGCAATATGGCACCGAACATCGCAAGCGCACTGTATCTGCCGATGATTTCGGGTTGATCGACCGGCTCGCGGGCATGTTCGACGAGCCGTTTGCAGATGCCTCTGCCCTGCCGACCCTGCGCGTCTGCGAACTGGCGCGCGAACACGTCACTGTCGCGCTTTCGGGGGACGGCGCGGACGAGGCCTTTGCGGGTTATCGTCGCCAGACCTTCCACCACCGGGAGGAACAGGCGCGCGCGATTCTGCCGGCTGCGCTGCGCCAGCCGCTGTTCGGCGCGCTCGGCCGCGTCTGGCCCAAGGCGGACTGGGCGCCCCGTCCCTTGCGGGCCAAGTCGACCCTGCTCAGTCTGGCCCGGTCGGGCGAGGAGGGCTATGCGCGCGCGCTGGCCGTGACCGCGCCGGAACTTCGGGATTCGCTTTATACTCTCGATTTCAAGCGGTTGCGCGGCGATTATCGCGCCGAGGAGCCGCTTGTGGCACTGATGCGCAATGCTCCGGCCCGATCGGGACTGGACCGGGCGCAATATGCCGATCTCAAGTTCTATCTGCCCGGAGACATTCTGACCAAGGTGGATCGTGCCAGCATGGCCGTGAGCCTTGAAGCGCGCGAGCCGCTGCTCGATCATCGTCTGGTGGAGTTTGCCTCGCGTCTGCCCGAATCGGTGCGCGTGCGCGGCACAACCGGCAAGTGGCTGATGAAGCAGACCATGCGCCGCTACCTTCCCGACGATGTTCTGTTCCGCCCGAAAATGGGTTTTGTCACGCCGATTGCCGACTGGTTGCGGGGGCCGCTTTCGGGTGAGGCCCTGGGACTTGCATCGAGCGGTGCCCTTGCGGCGACCGGATGGTTCGACGCCAACCGGCTCGACACGCTGGCCAAAGCCCATGTTGCCGGGCGCGCCGATCACAGCCGCCTGATCTGGCAGATGCTTATGTTGCGGAAATCATTGGCGCGGCTCGGTTGATTTGCCCTTAAGGCCCTTAAGGTCCGGTAAGCCAATCTTCACCATTACGGACTAATCCGGTGTGGAAACAACGTCTGTGGGTCCATGCTGAAGAAACTGCGCTCTCCGCTGTATCTCGCGCTGCTGATCCCGGCGTTGCTGGCGCTGACCGATTTCGTCGCGCCGCTGGATCACGTTTACCGCAACATTCATGCAAAGCTTGGCGGTAAATCGTCAACCGACTCGATTGTTGTGATCACGTTCAGCAACGCATTCGAAGCTGCTGATGATCGCGGAAAATCAACCACCGTTGGTTCACACGATCTGGCTCTGGTTCTTGAAAAGCTTGCGCTTCAGATGCCTCAGCGGGTCGTGGTCGACAGTCCCGTTGCCTTTGGCGTGGATGAGGAAGGCGACAGGGCTTTGACCTCAGCCTTCCTCAAATTGCACCCTGACGCGATTTTCGTAGCCAGAAGCAAGGAGAACAATACGCTTGCACTTGAGAGCAAGGACAGCGATTTTCTCATCCCGCCTGGAAACCGCATTCCTGGCGCGAAGGTCGCCTTATCCGCGTGGGGCACCAACTTTATCGACTACGGGATAGCCTCACGCTACTCCATCGAGGTTGGTGGGCGGCAGTATCCGACACTTTCGGCAGAACTTGCCGGGGTCAAGACCGGTGCACAGGATCGCTTTCAGGCAGATTATCTGTTCGACATCGATTCGATTCCGCATCTGAGCGCGGGCAAGTTCATCAAGGGAGATTATCCCCCCGGTCTGCTTACGGGCCGCACAGTGATCGTCAACTCCACCGGCGTGGCAACCCCGCTCGGCCTTTTCGGTCGCGGGCGGGTCCATCCGCTTGCGCTTGATCTTGCCGGGTATCAGAGCCTGCGAAAGCCCTTCGCCCTCGATCTGGGGCATCACCTGCTGCTCGGAATTGTCTGGCTTCTGGCGAACATCGCCAGCAGGCGGGAACAGCGGCGCCGGAAGTTCCTGTGCTACGGGATGGCTGTCGGCACGGCAGTGTTCCTGCCGGCCGTGCTTTTCGGGATCGGGTTCAACGTCGAACCCTCCGCCGCCATGCTGTGCCTGATGATCTATGGCGCCGCGCGGCTGTGGCAGTTGCGGATGCGCAAGATCAAGCACACGAGCGAGGCAGGACTTCCCAACCTGCTTGCGCTCAGTGCGCAGCCGGTCGAGGTCGGCCATGATGTGATCGTTGCCGTGATCGCGCGCTATGAAGAGATTCTGGCAACGCTGCCCAAGGATCTTCACGGCGAATGTGCGCGGCAGATTGCAAGGCGCCTCTCCGTCGGGTCGGGGATCGAGACGATCTACAAGGGCGAAGGCGGGCACTTCGCATGGACCGAGGAAGCCCGTCCGCTTGAGATGCAGTTGAACCATCTCGAAGGTCTGCGCGCGCTCTTTGCGGCTCCCTTGCAGATCGGCAGCCACACGTTCGATACCAACATTCACTTCGGTCTTGATCGGAACGAAGGGATCGATGCACCGACGCGCGTCAATTCCGCACTGGCAAGCGCGAATGATGCCCTTGCCAGCGGACGGGCAATCGAACTGTTCGAGGCGGAACGCCTCGCCGAGGCGCCATGGGAGCTTTCGCTTCATGCAAGGATCGACGAAGGTCTGCGCAATGGCGAGATCTGGCTTGCCTATCAGGCGCAATGGGACATGAAGCGCGCGGTCCCGTGCGGTGCCGAGGCACTGATCCGCTGGAACCACCCGACGCGCGGGCCGATTGCTCCCGATGCCTTCATCCTTCAGGCGGAGCGGGCAGGGCGAATCGATGCCTTGACCTACTGGGTGCTTGAAGAAGCCATCACTGCAACGCTTGCGCTGAACGCCAGCGTCCCACCCTTTCACATGAGCGTCAATCTTTCGGCCCAGATGGTCGACAAGCCTTCGCTCGTCTCGAACTTCGTCGAGATCGTCCGGCGCCGGGGAATCGACCCCCGGCTTCTGACCATCGAGGTTACGGAAACCTCCAGTGTCAGGAACCGGCCTGCGGCGGTCCAGAACCTTTCGCAACTGCGCGCCATGGGTTTCCGCCTCTCGATAGACGATTTCGGAACCGGGGAGGCCAGCCTTGCCTATCTTGCGGATCTGCCAAGCGACGAGCTGAAACTTGACCGTCGCTTTGTCTCCAGAATCCTCACGCACGATCGCGAGGCGAAAATCGTGCAGTCGACGATCCATCTTGCCCATGTCCTTGGCCAGACCGTGGTGGCCGAGGGAATCGAGGATCAGGCGACCTACCAGGCGCTCATGCGGCTGGGCTGTGATGTTGGTCAGGGCTACTTTCTGGGCAGGCCGCAGCCCTTTGACGAGTTTCAGCGTTTCCTTCTCAAAACGGGACATCGCCGATTTGGAAGTGTTTAGAAGTTGTTAACCATATCCAACGGTGTTAACCATGTGTCTCCAATCGTGGATGGAGGCACGAATGTTTGCAGCTCTGAATGCGGTTATCGAAATTCTCCGCTGGTTCTTCCTTTGATCAGGCTACACTGGTTTCTTCAATGAAACCAGTGGCTTGATTGGCTTAAGCGCTGTCGCTTGCTGCGGCAGCGCTTTTTCCCTTTGGGTGCTACCCCGTTGTCCGAGTCGTGGTTAACGGCTTCGGCTTGTAGAGCATTCTCTTGCAGTTGAATGCGCCTGAGTAACCTCTGGAAACCGTGATTATCGAACGGTCAAGACTGGCCGTGGCCAAGCGCGAGATAGTCCTGGCTCTGCATTTCGATCAGGCGGCTCACCGTCCGGTCGAACATGAAACGCCCTTCATCATCGCCCCTGCCGGACCAGTCATAAAGCTCTGAAGGCTCCGCGTCGGCCGTGGCAATCAGCTTTACCCTGCTTTCGTAAAGTGCGTCGATCAGCGTGATGAAGCGCGCGGTCTCGTTGCGCAGATCCGGACCGAGCCGCGGGATCGCCACGACGATGACCGTGTGGAAATGGCGCGCGATTGCAAGATAATCGGCAGCGCCGCGGGCCTCGCTGCATAGCCGCTTGAAGCTGAACACGCCCACACCCTTGAGGCTCTTGGGCACGTGCATCACGCGTCCGCCGCCAACGTCAAGGTCGGCGCTTGGCACATGCTCGCTGTCTTCGGGGGGGTAATCCGTCAGGCGGAAGAAGGCTTCGCGCACTTTCGCCGTGCTCTCCGGCCCGATCGGGACATGCCATGTGCCAACCCCCTGCATCCTCTCCAGCCGGTAGTCGGTCGGGCCATTCAGGGTCAGCACATCCAGCCGGTCCTGCACCAGCGCGATGAAGGGCAGAAAATGCTCGCGGTTGAGGCCATCCTTGTAGAGATCGGACGGCGGGCGGTTCGAGGTGGTAACGATCGTCACGCCCCCATCGCGCATGAGCGCGGTGAACAGGCGGCTCATGATCATCGCGTCGGCGCTGTTGTTGACCACCATCTCGTCGAAACACAGCACGCGTGTCTGCGCGGCAATGGCGGCGGCTACCGGCGGGATCGGGTCGCCGCTTTCCTTCTCGCGCTCCACACGCAGGCGCGCGTGCACTTCAAGCATGAATTCGTGAAAGTGCGCGCGGCGTTTGGCAGGAACTGCCAGATTGGCATGGAACAGGTCCATCAGCATGGACTTGCCGCGCCCGACGCCGCCCCACATGTAGATGCCGCGTGGCGGAGGCGGTGTCCTTGCGCCCAGCAGGCGGCCCAGCAGGCCGGGGGCCGGGGGCGGAGTTTCCAGCTCCCGCTGGAGTGAATCCAGCCGTGTCGCGGCGGCTTCCTGTTCCGTGTCGGGCCGCAGCTCTCCCGCTGCGACCAGTTCACGGTAACGCGCTAGGACGGAGGTCATCGGCGCGTAGGTTTGCGGATGGTGCCGTTGAAGGCGGCGATCGTCTCGGCGTCCTGAACCACCATGCCGCGCAGGAAAACGAGGCGCCCGGTTTCGCGCAGGACTTCGGTCACGGCGTCCAGCGGCTTGCTAATGCGACCGGCGCCGATGAACTGCGTGGACAGATCGAGCGTTACCGAACCTGCCGCATCGCCATCAAGCAGCGTCCGCATGGCCGCGAAGAGAGCGATGTCGATGAGCGACAGCGTGACCCCGCCATGCACCGCATCGAGCAGGTTGGAATGCCGCCGTTCGGGGAACATCCGCAATCTGGCACGGCGGATGCCGTCAGCCCCTTCATCGATGCGCGTGAGCATCCGGCCCATGGTCTGGGCGTTGAAGCGCGTTTCGTCGATGAGGTTCCAGGTGAACCAGCCGGGATGGTCCTCGGCCGGTTCGTAACGGAAGGCTTGTTCGCTCACCGTGGCTGATGCTTCACCGGTCCGACATCACACCGATCAGACGAGGCGCTCGGCCTGCATCTTCTTGATCTCCGCGATGGCGCGTGCGGGCGAGAGGCCCTTGGGGCACACGTTGGCGCAGTTCATGATGGTGTGGCAGCGATAGAGGCGGAACGGGTCTTCCAGTTCGTCAAGGCGTTCGCCGGTCATCTCGTCGCGGCTGTCGGCAAGCCAGCGATAGGCCTGAAGCAGGATGGCAGGGCCAAGGAACTTGTCCGAGTTCCACCAGTAGCTGGGGCACGAGGTGGAGCAACATGCGCACAGGATGCACTCGTAAAGCCCGTCAAGCTTTTCGCGCTGTTCGGGCGACTGGAGGCGCTCCTTGCCCGAAGGCGTGGGCGATACCGTCTGGAGCCAGGGACGGATCGAGGCATACTGGGCGTAGAAGTGCGTGAAATCGGGCACCAGATCCTTGATGACTTCCATGTGCGGCAGCGGCGTGATGCGCACTTCGCCCGAAAGATCCTCGATCGCGGTGGTGCAGGCCAGACCATTGCGGCCGTTGATGTTCATGGCGCACGAACCGCAGATGCCTTCGCGGCAGGAACGGCGGAAGGTGAGCGTGGGGTCCTGCTCGCTCTTCATCTTGATGAGCGCGTCGAGCACCATCGGGCCGCACTGCTCAAGATCGATCTCGAAAGTGTCGTAACGCGGGTTCTCGCCACTGTCGGGATCGTAGCGATAGACCTTGAACTTGCGGACTTTGCCCTGGGTCGGCGATGCGTGGTGGCGTGCCTTGCCGGTGATCGTGGAATTCTTCGGAAGCGAGAAAGTCGCCATCTTGGTTTCCTGTGCCGCGAAGTTCGCAAGAGTTTGAATGAGTCGTCCTTAGCGAATGCAGCGCGGGGGGCAAGAGGGTGCTGCCTGCCCAATGGTAGAGGGGCAGACCTGCCATATAGACGTGCGATGTGCTTGGCTGATTGCACATCGGTCAAGCCTGCGCGGCGCTTCAGCATCTCCAGCGCGAGATGCACAAGCATCCCAGCGCGCTGGTACAAGGGCATTGGGCGCTTCGGGCTTCTGCCCGGTGCGAGCACTCAGGCCGGTTCAGACAGGCGCGCAGGCTCCATCGCTTCGGTCACGGCGGCGAGGAACTGGTCGGTCGCCCGGTCCCAGTTGAAGCGTGCGCCATGCACCGCAGCACCAAGCCGGTCGCATCGCAGGGCTTTGGCAACGGCGAGCGCGAGGTCTTCATCGAGCGCGCCGATCGTCATGGGCAGGTTGCTGTCCGGCCCGCGCCCTTCAGGGCCGATCACGTCAAGCGGTCCGGGCACGGGATAGGCCGCCACCGGCAGCCCGCAGGCCAGCGCCTCGATCATCACGAGGCCGAAGGTATCGGTGCGGCTGGGGAAAACGAAGACATCGGCCGCGGCATAGGCGCCTGCCAGCGCCTCGCCGTGGAGAGGGCCGAGAAAGACGGCATCGGGATAGCGCGCCTTCAGCCGGGCCAGATCGGGGCCATCGCCGACCACCACCTTGCTTCCGGGCACATCAGCATCGAGGAATGCGGTGAGATTCTTCTCGATCGCCACGCGGCCGACACTGAGCAGCACGGGCCGTGGCAGGCTCGCGATTGCGGGCAGAGGTTCGGCTTGCGGGTTGAACAGGCTGCGGTCGATCCCGCGCGTCCACAGCCGCGTGTGGCCAATTCCCTGCTGCGCCAGTTCGGCGGCAAGCGTGGGCGTGGAGACGAGCACCGCGCGGCTTGCGGCATGGAAGCGGCGCATTAGCGGCCAGAAGTGTGCGGGCGAAAGCCCGGTGCGCACCGCTGCATACTCCGGAAAACGCGTGTGAAAGGCGCTTGTGAACGGGACCTTGTTGGCCTTGCACCAGCTCCGCGCGCTCCAGCCGATGGGGCCTTCGGTGGCGATATGCACCACATCGGGCGCGAAATCGGCCAGCGTCCGGCGCGTGCCGAATCGCGGGGCCATGGCCAGACGGATTTCGCTGTAGCCGGGCAGCGGCAGGGTGCGGAACTGGCCGGGAGTGATAAGCTCGACCTCGTGCCCGCGCGAGGCGAGGCGGTCGACCGTAGCGGCGAGGGTGCGCACCACCCCGTTCACCTGAGGATGCCATGCATCGGTGCAGATCGCGATTCTCATGCCATGTTCTCCTCGGCAAGCTGCGCTTCGGCAGGGGCATCGTCCAGCGCGGGAATGGGCTTTAGGCTGGCCTTGAGCGCGGCGGCGCGGCGGGTTTCCTCGGCCCAGTCGATGATGGAAATATGGCCCTGCTGGTCTTCGGCGAGCGCAGTGCAGCTTTCGACCCAGTCACCATCGTTGTAATAGGTGATGTCGCCGATCTGGCGGATTTCGGCGCAGTGGATGTGGCCGCAGACCACTCCGTCCACCCCCATGTCGCGCGCGGCGTGGGCGACGGCTTCCTCGAAATCGCAGACGAACTGGACCGCGTTCTTCACGCGCTTCTTGAGATAGGCGGAAAGCGACCAGTAAGGCCGCTTGAACTGGCGCCGGATCATGTTGACCCACACATTGGCGCGCAGCAGGAGCGAATAGGCCTTGTCGCCAAGGAAGGCGAGCCAGCGGGCATAGAGCACCACGCCATCGAAGCCATCGCCATGCGTGACCAGCAGGCGGCGGCCATCGGCGGTTTCGTGGATCATGTCGAGCGCCAGTTCCACGCCGCCAAAGCTCATGCCGGCATAGGGACGCAGCATTTCGTCATGGTTGCCCGCGATCAGGATCACGCGGGTGCCGCGGTGCGCCATCTTGAGCACCCGGCGGACCACTTCGTTGTGCTCATCGGGCCAATACCAGCCCTTGCTGAGGCGCCAGCCATCGACGATGTCGCCCACCAGATAGAGCGTCTCGCATTCGATCGACGACAGGAAATCGAGCAGCATCGAGGCATTGCAGCCGCGCGTGCCGAGGTGCACGTCCGAGATCCAGATGGTGCGATACCTGCGCTTGGGGCGGAAGCCGCGCGGTTCCGGCAGGTCAAGCCAGTCGGGGATGGAGACGCTGACGGTGGTGGTGGTTGAACGGAAGAGCATCTGGCCGTCGGTTCTGGCACGGGTTGCCATTGGCGCACCTTTGTTTGCTGGGTGTCGTCGAAGCTTGGCTTGCTCTGAGGGATTCGCGTTGCGTGCGTGTGGCACAGTGTCACGCGCGTGAAACAAGTGGAGAACGAAAGCCGACAAGCGGTGGTGACGCCGCGTCGATGAGGCGCTAGAGAACCATGGAATGCTGACCAGTCTTTCGATCCGCAACGTCGTGCTCATCGAGGCGCTCGACCTGTCGTTCGCCGGGGGGCTGGGCGTGCTGACGGGAGAGACGGGGGCGGGCAAATCGATTCTGCTCGATGCGCTGGGGCTGGTGCTGGGCGACCGTGCCGACAGCGCTCTGGTGCGCAGCGGCGAGGATCAGGCGAGCGTGACCGCGACCTTCGAGTTCGACCGTCTGCCCGATGGGATCCGCCATGCACTGGCCGAGGCCGAAGTGGAGATCGAGCCGGGCGAGCCGCTCATCATCAAGCGGCGGCTGAAGGCCGATGGCGGATCGAAAGCCTTCGTCAACGACCAGCCCGTGGGGGTGGCGCTACTGCGCGAATTGGCGCGCAGCCTCGTCGAACTGCACGGGCAGCATGACGATCGCGGACTGGTGAATGCGCGCGGACACCGCGCCTTGCTGGATCGCTATGCCGGTGCCGACGTGGCCGGGGTCGAGGCGGCATGGATCAAGTGGCGCCGCGCCGAAGATGCGCTGGAACAGGCACGCGCCCGGCTGGCCGAGGCGCAGGAGGAACAGGATCTGCTGCTGGCCCATCTGGCCGAACTGAATGCCCTGGCCCCGGTCATCGGCGAGGAAGAGGAACTGGCCGCCCAGCGCGCCGACATGCAGAAGGGCGAAAGGCTTTCAGGCGATCTGGCCGAGTTGCAACGCCTGTGGGAAGGGTCGGATTCGGCGCTTGCCACCTTGCGCAGCGCGGCCCGGCGGCTTGACCGGATCGCGGCTGAACACCCCATGCTGGCCGAGGCGCTTGAGGCGCTGGACCGGGCCGTGATCGAGGCGGGCGAGGCCGAGGACAAGCTGGCCCGCGCCGCCGAGGCTCTGGCGCATGACCCGGCGCTGCTCGACCGGATCGAGACGCGCCTGTTCGATCTGCGCGCCGCCGCCCGCAAGCACGGCTGCACCGTGGATGATCTGCCGCACCGGATGCAGGAGATGCGCGCCGCGCTCGATGCCATTGAAGGTGGCGAGACGCAGATTGCGGGGCTTGAACGCGCCGCGCGCGATGCGGCGCTCGATTATCAGGCCAAGGCCGAATCGCTTTCGGTGATCCGGGCCGAAGCGGCGCGGCGGCTCGACAAGGCGGTTGCAGCCGAACTCGCGCCGCTGAAGCTTGATGCCGCGAAGTTTCACACCGCTGTCCTTCGGCTGCCCGATGATCGCTGGGGCGCAGGCGGGATCGATGCAGTGGAGTTCCTGATTTCCACCAATCCCGGCGCGGACTTTGCGCCCTTGGGCAAGATTGCGTCGGGCGGGGAACTTTCGCGCTTCATTCTCGCCCTGAAGGTTGCACTCGCCGAAGAAGGCGGGGCGGCGACGATCATTTTCGACGAGATCGACCGGGGCGTGGGCGGCGCGGTGGCCAGCGCCATCGGCGAAAGGCTGGCGCGGCTGGCGCGGGGCGGCCAGCTCCTTGCCGTGACCCACAGCCCGCAGGTGGCCGCGCGCGGAGACCGGCACTACATGATTGCCAAGTCATCCGAAGGCACGGTCACGCGCACGTCTGTCTGTCTGCTCGATGCGGCGGCGCGCAAGGAGGAGATCGCGCGCATGCTTTCGGGCGCGGAAGTGACCGAGGAAGCGCGGGCGCAGGCCGATCGCCTGCTGGAAAAGGCGTGACACCCGTCTCAGCCCAATGCCGCCTTTGCCTGACGGGCTGCGACCGCACGGACAGGCTATGAGGCAGGCGGATCTTGCGGCATAGGCCCGGTATGGAACCCGCACTGACCGAAGCCGAAGCCGCCAATGAGCTGATGCGGCTGGCAAGACAGATCGCAAAGCATAACCGGCTCTACCACGCCGAGGATTCGCCGGAGATTTCCGATGCGGAATACGATGCGCTGGTGCGCCGCAATGCCGAGCTTGAGGCCGCCTTTCCCCATCTGATCCGCGCCGACAGTCCTAGCGCACAGGTGGGGCACGAGATAGCATCCTCGCCGCTGGGCAAAGTCACGCACGAAGTGCGGATGATGAGCCTCGACAACGCTTTCACCGATGAGGAGGTGGAAGAGTTCGTCGCGCGCGTGCGCCGGTTCCTTGCCCTTCCGGACGATGCCGAAGTGGTGATGACCGCCGAAGACAAGATTGACGGTCTGTCCTGCTCGCTGCGCTATGAGAACGGCAGGCTGGTGCGCGCCGCCACGCGCGGCGACGGGCAGGTGGGCGAGGACGTGACCGCCAACGTCGCCCATATTGCCGACATTCCGCAGGAGCTGAAAACCGCCGGACTGTTCGACATTCCAGCCGTGTTCGAGATTCGCGGCGAGGTCTATATGGCCAAGGCGGACTTCCTTGCGCTCAATGCCCGTCAGGCCGAGAACGGGGACAAGGTCTTTGCCAACCCGCGCAATGCCGCGGCCGGATCGCTCCGGCAGAAGGATCCGGGCGTGACTGCCAGCCGGCCTTTGCGCTTTCTTGCCCACGGCTGGGGCGCGGCCAGCGAAGTTCCTGCGTCCAGCCAGTTCGAGATGATGCGCAAGATTGCGGACTGGGGCGTGCCGGTTTCGCCGCTGCTGGTGCGGTGCGCTTCGACGGCGGAAATGCTGGCCCATTACCGCGCCATCGGCGCACGCCGGGCGGACTTGCCCTATGACATCGACGGCGTGGTTTACAAGGTTGACCGGCTCGACTGGCAGGAGCGGCTGGGGTTTGTCGCCAAGGCGCCGCGCTGGGGCATTGCCCACAAGTTTCCGGCAGAACGCACCGAGACCACGCTTGAGGCCATCGATATCCAGGTGGGCCGCACCGGCAAGCTGACCCCGGTGGGAAGGTTGCGCCCGGTGCTGGTGGGGGGAGTCACGGTCACGAATGTCACCTTGCACAACCGCGACGAGATTGCCCGGCTGGGCCTGCGGGTGGGAGACCGCATCGTGCTCCAGCGGGCGGGCGACGTGATTCCGCAGGTGGTGGAGAACCTGACGCGCGAGGAACCGCGCGAAGCCTATGCTTTCCCCGATCATTGCCCCGAATGCCATTCCGAAGCGGTGGCCGAGGAGGGCGAGGTCGATGTGCGCTGCACTGGCGGGCTGATCTGCCCTGCGCAAAGGGTCGAGCGCCTCAAGCACTTCGTCAGCCGCGCCGCGCTCGACATCGAGGGGCTGGGCGAAAAGACCATCATCGAGTTCTTCCAGCTTGGCTGGCTGGAAAGCCCGGCAGACATCTTCCGTCTGAAAAGGCGCCGCAGCGAGATTGTGGGCCGCGAGGGCTGGAAGGACAAGTCTGTGGACAACCTGTTGACGGCGATCGAGGCCAAGCGCGCGCCCGATGCCGCGCGGCTGCTGTTCGGGCTGGGTATCCGGCATGTCGGTGCGGTGACGGCGCGCGATCTGATGAAGCGCTTTGTCATGCTGCCGGCATTGCGCGCCGCAGCCGTGAAGGCGCGCGAGGGCGATGCCGGGGCGGCCGGAGAGCTGCTTTCCATCGATGGCGTGGGGCCGGTCGTGGTCGAGGCGCTGGGCGATTTCTTCCATGAACCGCACAATCAGGCGGTCTGGGACGATCTGCTTTCGGAAGTTTCACCGCCGCCCTACATTGTGGAAACAAAGGAAAGCGCAGTGGCGGGCAAGACCATCGTCTTCACCGGCAAGCTTGAAACCATGAGCCGCGACGAGGCCAAGGCCCAGGCCGAAGCGCTTGGCGCACGGGCGGCGGGTTCGGTTTCGGCAAAGACCGATCTGGTCGTGGCCGGGCCGGGCGCCGGATCGAAACTGAAGCAGGCCGCAGCGCTGGGCATCGAAGTGATCGACGAGGCGGCATGGGCCGAAATCGTCCGGAACGCGGGGTAACGCAATGCTTGAGGAACTGGCGGCCATCGGTGCCGAGGCAGGCGCGCTGCTGAAGGCGCGAAGGCAGACGCTTGCCGTGGTTGACGGATCGACCGGCGGGCTGATTTCGGCGAGCCTCCTGGCAATGCCGGGCGCTTCGGCGTTCTTTCTGGGCGGTTCGGTCATCTACTCGATGAAAGGGCGGCGCATCGCGCTGGGGCATGAGCCCGGCTCCCTGCGGGGCTTCACTTCGGCAACCGAACCATATGCCCTTGCCCAGGCGCGGCTGATCCGGGAAAGGCTGGGGGCGGATTGGGGCATGGCCGAAACCGGCGCATCGGGCGGCAGTGCGCATCCTCTGGGCGTCGCTTCGGGCACGAGCGCCATCGGCCTTGTCGGGCCAGACGGGATCGAGGCGTCGGTTCTTGTCACCAATGCCAGCGACAATCGGCTTGAGAACATGCAGGTCTTCACAAGGGCAGGACTGGTTCTCCTGCGCGATACCCTTCAGGCTCACTCGGCCGCGTAATCCGGTCTGCGCTTCTCGAGGAAAGCCTTCATCCCTTCGCGAAAGTTGGGGCTGGCCGCCGTCATCAACTGGTTGCGGTTTTCCAGCGCGATGGCGGCTTCAAGGCTGGGGGCGTCGATAGCGAAGTTCAGCCCTTCCTTGGTCATCCTGAGGCCCATGGGCGATGCGCCGAGAAGATCGGCAACAAGACATTCTCCGGCCTCTTCAAGCTCATCGTCGGGGACGACCTGGGAAACAAGGCCGGTGGCAAGGGCGCGCGGGGCGTGGATGAAGCGCCCCGTCAGCATGAGTTCGCTCGCCACCGACGCACCGACAAGGCGCGGCAGGAAGTAGCTGCACCCCATGTCGCAGGCAGAAAGGCCCAGCTTGATGAAGGCGGCGTTCATGCGTGCGCTTTCACCGGCAATGCGAATGTCGGAGGCCAGCGCAAGGGAGAATCCCCCGCCGCAGGCCGCACCATGGACAAGCGCGACGATGGGCTGCGGGCAGCGGCGCATTCTTACATAGACTTCGGCCAGATAGCCCTGAAAGCCGAATCCTGCGGCAAATGGGGGCGTGTCGCCGTCGGTGCTGCGTTCGCGGATGTCCAGCCCGGCACAGAATGCCTTGCCCGCGCCGCGCAGGACAACCACGCGGGTGTCCCGATCATGATGCAGGTGGCCGAAATAGGCATGAAGATCGTGCACCATCTGCAAGGAGATGGCATTGAGCACATCGGGCCGGTTGAGCGTGACCCAATCGGCCTGCCCGCGCCGTTCGACGGTGAAGGTGGCATAGTCCATGATGCGCGGCTCCTCTCGTTTAATCGAAAGGTTAAACGCATTCCCGGCGCGCTGGCAATGCGTTTTGCCGCGCCCTCACCAGCGCCTGGACCACTCCGGCAAGGCACCCACGCGCGAGGAGCGGACGCGGCCCGCGGCACGGCGGCGCAGCCACAGGATCGACCAGTCCCCGCGCACCATGCGGGCGGCCAGACGAAGGCCCGCCTTGCGATAGGCGGCACGCACGGCGGCTTCCTGCGTTTCCAGCAACCCCGCCAGCAGCACGCTTCCGCCCGGAACCACCGCACGGGCAAAGGCCGGGGCAAGTTCGACCAGCGGCCCGGCGAGGATGTTGGCGATCAGCAGATCATAGGGTGATGCCGCTTCAAGCAGCGGATGATCCATGCCGGGGGCGATGACCATGGCCATACGCCCCGGCCCGTCGCCCAGCGCAATGCCGTTGTTCGCCGCGTTTTCGGCCACGACCGGGCCGCACACGGCATCGATATCGCTGGCGATGGCGCGGGCCGTGGGCCACAGATGCAGCCCGGCAAAGCCCAGCAGGCCCGTTCCCGTGCCGATATCGGCCAGATTGCGAACCCGCACCCCCTGCCGCTTCATGTGGCTGAGCATGGCAAGGCAGCCCGCCGTGGTGGCGTGCTGGCCGGTGCCGAATGCCTGGCTGGCCGGAATGACGAAATCGCGCACGCCCGGCAGGGCCAGAGGCGGATATTCCGGGGTGTGAACGTGGAACACGCCCTCGCGGATCGGTTCGACACCCTGCTGGCTCAATGTCACCCAATCGGCATCGGGAAGCTCTTCGATCAGCAGCCTGGGCGGCGCGCCTTCGAAAAGGTCGGCGATGGCGTTCTGATCGGCCTTGGTGGGCTTGCGATCGAGCCATGCTTCAAGCTGCCAGTCATCGGGCCTGTCCTCGGCAATCTCGCTTCCGGCGATGACGATTTCGGGATCCCAGTCCCATGCATCCTCGTGCGCCACCAGCGCGGCCTGAATGACCGCACGCGGCGCGAGCACGGTGATCTTCCAGCTCATCGCGCGAGCGCTTTCTCAAGCCGGTCGCGCGCGGCGGCGGCGAGAGCCTTGCAGGCGGCCGGGTCGGCCAGGGGCCGGTCTCCCGCCATGCGCTCGAACATCGCGCTGGCGCCGGGATGCGGGGTGAGCAGTATGCCGCATTCCAGCGCCTCTACCTGCGCGAAAGTGCGGCGGAACATGGCCACGCGCTCCGGATGATCGGCAAAGCGATAGGTGCCGAGCGGCAGGGCAGTGAGACTGTCCACATAAGTGATCGTGCGGCAATCCTGATTGCCTGCGGTCCCTTCGCACGATTTCCAGTGCCAGCTTGTCGATCCCTCGGTGTGGCCGGGCGTGGCAAAGGCGGTGAGGCGCAGCGGGCCGGCCGACACGACATCGCCGGTGCGGATGATCCGGTCCACCCGTGCCTTCGGTGAACCGTGGATTTCCTGCGCCTGCGGATCGGCCGGGCTGACCTTGCCGCTGCGGATCACCTGCGCGGCCTCGCGCGTGGCGACAAACCTTGCGCCGGTGGCCTTCAGGATGGCGGCAAGGCCGCCCACGTGATCGAAATGTTCGTGGCTTGAGACGACGAGCCGCACGTCCCCTGGATCGAACCCGGCCTTGCGGATGCTGGCAAGGATGGAAGGCGCGGCTTCCTCGGTCACGGCATCGACAAGGATGTGGCCTTCGGGGCCCGTGATGAGCAGGGCGGAGACGGTGCAGGTGCCCACATACCAGACATTGCCGAACACGCGCGCAGGCGGCGCAGGGTCGGAAAAACTCTCCTTGCCTTCGCACTGGCGGATGATTTCCCGCGCGGCTGCGGGAGCGGCGGACGGATCGGCTGCCGGATCAGCTGGGGGAGGAGAGGCAGCGGCTGCGGCAAGGGTGGCAAGGATGATGCTCATGCCGTCAAGCGTCTAGGCACGGGGCAGGGGGCGCGCAACCGCCTTTGTCGGCACGCGCGGGAGCGCCTGCCGGGGCTGTCCTTTTTTACATCCCGCATACGCTTGCGCAGCAGGTCTTTTCGACTAATAGGACTTCGTTCCTTACGCGGGCTTCCCGCAATCCTTGTACCTAGTCGAGGGGGTATATCCATGGCGCAATCGCGCAAGGCACGGCCGATTTCTCCGCATCTCCAGATCTGGCGCTGGGGTCCGGCCATGCTGGTTTCGATCCTTCACCGCATCACCGGCAATGGTCTTGCCTTTGCAGGGCTTGGTCTGCTGCTGTGGTGGATTGGCGCTCTGGCAAGCGGCGAGCAGGCCTATCAGAGCTTCCTCGATTGGGTATGGCTCGGCACTGCTGGAGGCGTGCAGGCATTTACCGCCGTTCTGGGCAAGGTCGTGCTCGTGGGCCTGACATGGGCCTTCTTCCAGCACGCCGCCACGGGCATCCGCCACCTCATTCTCGACATCGGCGCAGGCTACGAGCTTCAGACCAATGCCCGCTGGTCGATCCTGACGATGGTCTTTTCGATCCTTCTCACCATCGCCTTCTGGGCCTTCGTGCTGCTGCGCTGAGCGCCGGCACCGACGATATAGCAAGAGAGGCATCCAACATGGGTAACGGCACCTCCATCGGCCGCGTGCGCGGGCTTGGCTCAAGCCATCAGGGCACGCATCACTGGCTGACCGCGCGGCTCACGGCCGTGGGCAATCTTGTTCTCATCACCTTCCTGATCGTCAGCCTCGCACTGCTGCCCGATCATTCCTTCGCCACGGTGCGCAGCTGGGCGGCGCGTCCGCTGCCGTCGGTGGCGCTGATCCTCATCATGGTGAACACCTTCACCCATGCCCGTATGGGCGTGCAGGTGATGCTTGAGGATTATGTCCACGAAGAAGGCGGCAAGATCGCGGCGTGGCTGCTGGTCAACATCGTGCCTTTCGCGGCTGCCGCTTTCGGCATTCTTTCGGTTCTGCGCATTGCTCTTGGGGGCGCATAAGACATGACTTCGACTCAGCCTGCCTACAAGATCATCGACCACACCTATGATACTGTTGTCGTGGGTGCGGGCGGTTCGGGTCTGCGCGCCACGATGGGTTCGGCACAGGCCGGCCTGCGCACGGCCTGCATCACCAAGGTTTTCCCCACCCGTTCGCACACCGTTGCCGCGCAGGGCGGGATCGCCGCCAGCCTCGGCAACAATTCGCCCGACCACTGGACCTGGCACATGTACGATACCGTCAAGGGATCGGACTGGCTGGGCGATCAGGACGCCATCGAATACATGGTGCGCGAAGCCCCTGCCGCGGTTTACGAGCTTGAACATGCCGGTGTGCCGTTCAGCCGCAATCCCGAAGGCACGATCTACCAGCGCCCGTTCGGCGGCCACATGCAGAACATGGGCGAAGGCCCGCCGGTGCAGCGCACCTGCGCCGCGGCTGACCGCACCGGCCACGCCATGCTTCACGCGCTCTATCAGCAGAGCCTGAAGTATGATGCGGACTTCTTCATCGAATACTTCGCCATCGACCTCATCATGGAAGACGGTCCGGATGGCGTGCCCGTCTGCCGCGGCGTGATTGCGCTGTGCATGGATGACGGTTCGATCCACCGCTTCCGCAGCCATGCCGTTGTGCTGGCCACGGGCGGCTATGGCCGCTGCTACTTCACCGCGACTTCGGCCCACACCTGCACGGGTGACGGGGGCGGCATGGTGCTGCGCGCAGGGCTGCCGCTTCAGGACATGGAATTCGTGCAGTTCCATCCCACCGGCATCTACGGCGCGGGCGTGCTCATCACCGAAGGCGCGCGCGGCGAAGGCGGCTATCTCACCAACTCCGAGGGCGAGCGCTTCATGGAGCGTTACGCGCCTTCCGCCAAGGACCTCGCATCGCGCGACGTGGTTTCGCGTTCGATGGCCATGGAAATCCGCGAGGGGCGCGGGGTGGGGCCGCACAAGGACCACATCTACCTGCACCTCGACCATATCGATGCAAACGTGATTGCGGAACGCCTGCCGGGCATCACCGAAAGCGGCAAGATCTTCGCGGGCGTCGACCTTACCCGCCAGCCGCTCCCCGTGGTTCCGACCGTGCACTACAACATGGGCGGAATCCCGTGCAATTATCACGGCGAAGTCGTCACCATCGGCCCGGACGGCAATCCGGAAACGGTGGTCCCCGGCCTCTTCGCGGTGGGCGAGGCGGCCTGCGTTTCGGTCCACGGGGCCAACCGGCTTGGGTCGAACTCGCTGATCGACCTTGTCGTGTTCGGCCGCGCCACGGGCCTGCGCCTCAAGGAGCTTATCAAGCCCGGCACGTCGCACAACTCGCTGCCCAAGGACAGCGCGGACATGGCGCTTTCGCGTCTTGACCATTTCCGCCACGCCAAGGGCGGCTCGCCCACGGCGCAGGTGCGCACCGAAATGCAGCGCACCATGAGCCAGCACGCCGCCGTGTTCCGCACCGACGAACTGATGGCCGAAGGCAAGGTCAAGCTGGCCGAAACCTACAAGCGCATGGAAGACATCCATGTTTCGGACCGTTCTCTGATCTGGAACTCGGACTTGGTCGAGACGCTGGAACTGGACAACCTCATCAGCCAGGCCACGGTCACGATGCATTCGGCCTACAACCGCAAGGAAAGCCGCGGCGCCCACGCGCACGAGGATTTCCCCGAACGCAACGATGCCGAGTGGATGAAGCACACGGCTGCGTGGTTCAATGGCTGGGGCGGCAAGGGCGGCGAAGTGCGCATCGATTATCGCCCGGTCCACGAATACACGCTGACCGACGATGTCGAATACATCAAGCCGAAGAAGCGCGTTTACTGAGCGCTGAGGTTCTTCGGCACAGGCAGGGCAGCGCCGGAGTGGAAACACTCCGGCGCTTTGCTTTGCGCGCTATGGTGTGCGCTGGACGACCGGCCTGCTTTCGAAGCTGACGGCACCGGCTTTCGGTGCGGGGGCTTTGGCGGCCTGTTCCTTCTCGGCCTTGCTTTCGGCTTTCTTGTCCTTTGCGTCCCTCGCGGCAGCGGCTTCGCGAGCCTGCCACAGGGCATCGGCATCGGCCTTCGTGGCGGGCCGCGCCGGATAGGCGCAGCCGCGCTGTTCGCCCACGCCCTTGAGGTAGGCGCGGCGGACCGAGCCGGCATAGATCGCCTCGTTCCACTTGCGCTGCTGAGCATTGGCTCCGCTGATCTCGCGGATGACGCCGCCAAAGGGAATGAGCGATCCGACCACCGATTTGGCGAGGCTCCCGACCTTGATGGTGGAATTGCTCTCGTCGCGCGCCACGTCGATATCGTCGCCCAGAACCGCATCGAGTTCGGCCACGGCAGCGGCGATGGCGGCGCAGCGCTTCAGACCGGCAAGATCGTAGGGCTTCTCGCGTGCAGCCTGAAGCAGTTGTGGCACTTCGTCCTTCTTGAGATTGAGGTCCGACAGGGGTTTGGTGACGACATCGCCGGGCGTGACTTTCTCCTGCGCCACGGCAGTCTGCGCGGCGGCGGGCTGCGCGCTGGCCCATGCAAGCAGAGGCAGCGCCAGCAGGATCGAGGCATGACGGCGGTTGGTGGCAGTGATGAGCGACATGACGGCTCCTTCCTGCCCTGACTACGCCATGACCTGCCTTTCGGTTCCGTGAACCCGGATTACAAGACGGCGGCGAAAGTGTCGCACTGGTCCTCGTCGGCGGTTTCCAGTCCGCGCCGCAGCCATTGCTGGCGCTGCGCCGCGCTGCCATGGGTAAATCCTTCCTCGACCGGACGGCGCCCGGCCGCCTTCATCAGCGTATCGTCGCCGATCTGGTGGGCGGCGCGCATCCCTTCCTCGATGTCGCCCGGCTCGATCCGGTTCCGGTTCTTTCCGGCCCAGACCCCGGCATAGCAATCGGCCTGAAGTTCAAGCGCGACGGACAGGCGGTTGGCCTGACTGGGGCTGCGCTGCTGGAGCTTGCGCACTTCGGTTGAGGTGCCCAGCAGGTTCTGGATGTGATGCCCGTATTCATGCGCCATGACATAGACACGCGCGAAATCGCCGCCCGCGCCCATCTGCTGGTCCATCTGGGTGTAGAAGTCGGTATCGATATAGATGCCGTTGTCGGCCGGGCAGTAGAACGGCCCCATCGCGCTTTGCGCCGCGCCGCAGCCCGAACTGCCGTTCTGTGCGTAGAAAACCAGCTTCGGCGCCGCGAACGGCACATTGGCCTGGCGGAACAGCGGCTCCCACGTCTTGTTCAGCGAGGAAAGCGCATTGCAGCTTTCGCGGCTGAAGGCATTGGCTGAACAGCTTTCGGCAAGGCTTGTGCCGCCCTGCTGCTGCGGCGCGGGCGCCTGGGTCTGCACCTGTTGCAGCGTGCCCAGCATCTGCGCCGGATCGACTCCGAAGACGAGCGCCGCAATCAGCGCGATGACAATCGAGCCGCAGCCCAGCTTGCCGCCGCCGCCAAGGGGAAATCTGCCGCCGCCGCGCTGGTCCTCGACATTGATTGAACTGTCGAAATCGTCGAGCCGCATACCCTTGCCCCCTCTTTTTCGCGTTCCGTCTGGACAAGCCGCACGTCTGCCGCAATGCCATCCGGACAAGTCCATCCTTCATGCCGGAGTAACCAAATGTTCCTGAAGGGCAAGTGTGCGCTGATTACCGGTTCGACTTCGGGCATCGGTCTTGCCTATGCGCGGGCGCTCGCCGCCGAGGGCGCCGACATCGTCCTGAACGGGTTCGGCGACCCTGCCGAGATCGAGAGCCTGTGCCGCGAGCTTGCCGCGACGAGCGGCGGGCGGGCGATCTTCGCCGCCGGAGACCTGACCAGGCGGGAAGGCACCGAAGCCATGGTGGCCGCCGCTCTCGCCGAGTTCGGCGCGATAGACATTCTCATCAACAATGCCGGGATGCAGCACGTCGCCCCGGTCGAGGACTTCCCGGTGGAAAAGTGGGATGCGATCATCGCGCTCAACCTGACATCCGCCTTCGATGCCTGCCGCCTCGTCATTCCGGGCATGAAGGCGAAAGGCTGGGGCCGCATCCTGTTCACGGCATCCGCCCATTCGCTCACAGCCTCGCCGTTCAAGGCCGCCTATGTCTCGGCCAAGCACGGTATCGCCGGGCTGACCAAGACCCTTGCGCTGGAACTGGCGACCCACGGCATTACCGCCAACTGCATCAGCCCCGGCTATGTCTGGACGCCGCTGGTGGAAAACCAGATCCCTGATACGATGAAGGCGCGCGGTCTGACGCGCGAGCAGGTCATCAACGATGTGCTGCTCACCCGCCAGCCGACCAAGCAGTTCGTGCAGCCGGAAGACGTGGCCGCACTCGCGCTTTTCCTGTGCCGCCATGAGGCGCGCAACATTACCGGCGCCAACTACAACATGGATGGCGGCTGGGTGGCGGAATGAAGAATCGCGATCGGTAACATTACGGATGGCGGTGGTTGTCCCGGCCTTGGCGACAAATGGGAACTTGCGCTGGCTTGCGGCTTTTGACAGCAAGGAGCTGCGACGAAACGTTTGAGGGCTGCGATGAATCGTGCTGTGGGCTGGCAATGGGCAAAGCAGGCAGGGCTGGTGCTCTGCGCGGCCCTGGCGCTTGGTGCTGCGCGCCCTCCGGCCCGCCAGTCCGCCTTGCCGAAGCTGCCCAGTCCCATGGAAATCGCGCTGCGCGGCCATGTGGAAGCCCTTGCCAGCGATGACTTCGCCGGGCGCGAACCGGGGACCGAGGGCGAAAGCAGGACCTTGCGCTATCTGGCGCGGCAATGGTTCGACATTGGCCTGGAACCGGGCACCAACATTCCGGGCAGCGGCTGGTTTGCGCCGGTCGATCTGATCGAGCGGCAGCCCCTTTCCTCGCGAGCGGTCTTTACCCGTGCCGGGCGGCGCGTGCCCTTGCCAGCCGACAGCGTCTATGTGGTCACATCGGGTCTGCGCGGCCTTGTTCAGGATGCGCCGCTGGTCTTCGTGGGCCATGCCGCTGGAGCGCCGCCTCCGCGCGCCGAGCTGGCGGGCCGGATCGCCCTCATGCTCGACAGTCTGCCAGAGGGGACGAGCCGCGATGCAGCGGGCGACCGGGTGGGCCGACTGCTTGATGCTGGCGCGCTGGCGGTTCTCACGGTGCTTGATGACGAACGGACGCTGCCAGAGGTGATCGCCCGCCGCAGCCGGGCAGGCCATGCGGTGGCAGGTGGCCCGGTGGTCAGCGAGATCGAGGGCTTCGTAACGGCGGAAGCGGTCGATCTGCTGCTGCCGGGCGCGCACCATGCCCCGCTTGCCCGGCTGAAGGCCGAAGCCGCGGGCAGCCGATTCGTGCCCCACCTTCTTGGGCTTCAGGCAACGCTTGAGGCAACCAGCCGGGAAACCCGGATCCGCACCCACAATCTCATCGGCAGGCTGCCGGGCCGCAGCCGCGATGCCGGTGCGGTTCTGGTTCTGGCCCATTGGGACCATTTCGGAACCTGCGCTGCGCCCCCGGCGCCGGACGTGATCTGCAACGGCGCGATCGACAATGCTTCCGGCCTTGCGGTCATCACCGAAGCCGCGCGTCTTCTCGCCAGGGGGCGGCCGCTTGAGCGCGATGTCTATTTCCTCGCGACGACGGCCGAGGAAGTGGGGCTGCTGGGCGCGGTGGCCTTTGCCGAGAACCCGCCGATCCCGCTGGACCGTTTCGTTGCCGCGCTCAATGTCGACAGCACGGGGCTGGCCCCTGCGGGAAGCCCGCTTGGGGTTGTCGGCAAGGGGCTTACGCCGCTTGATCCGCTGATTGCGGAGGTGGCCGGGCGCATGAAGCGCAGGCTGGCCGATGGCGACGGGGCGAACGCCTATATCCGGCGGCAGGATAGCTGGGTGCTGCTGCGCCATGATCTGCCCACGGTCATGGTCAGCAACAGCTATGGCGACATGACGCTGCTCGAACGGTTCATGCAGGAAACCTACCATCGCCCTTCGGATCAGGCAGGGGCAGGCATCGATTATGGCGGCATGGCGGACGATGTCATGGTGCAGGTGGAACTGATCCGCGCCTTTGCCGATCCGCGCCGCCTGCCTGCGCGCGGTTTGCCGGGAAGCGGATTGCCGGGGGGCGGAAGCGCCGCAAAGGGGGCGGAGCGGCCCTAGCGCCGGGTCGCGCAAGGCAGGGCCAAACCCCCTAGCGGAACCCGCCCTTCCTGTTTACATGGGCCGCCACGAATCTCCCCGGATACAAAGAAGTGGCTCCCATCATGGATATCCCTCTCGGCCTTACTTTCGACGACGTGCTGCTGCGTCCTGCCGAGTCGGATATCGTGCCCTCGCAGGCCGACACGCGCACGCGGCTGACAAGGGAAATCGGCCTCAACATTCCGGTCCTTTCATCGGCCATGGATACCGTTACCGAAGCCGACATGGCGATCGTCATGGCGCAGCTTGGCGGTATCGGTGTGCTGCACCGCAATCTTTCGATCGAGGAGCAGTGCGCGGCGGTCCGCGCGGTCAAGCGCTTCGAAAGCGGCATGGTGGTCAACCCCATCACGATTTCGCCCGACGCCACGCTTGGCGAAGCCAACGCGATCATGCGCACCAACAGGATCAGCGGCATTCCCGTGGTCGAGGCTTCGGGCCGCCTTGTCGGCATCCTGACCAACCGCGATGTGCGCTTTGCCGACAACCCCGATCAGCCGGTGCGCGAACTGATGACGCACGAGAATCTCGCCACGGTGAAGCTGGGCACGAGCGGTGATGAAGCGCGCCGCCTGCTGCACCAGCGCCGGATCGAGAAGCTGCTGGTGGTCGATGACGATTTCCACTGCATCGGCCTCATCACGGTCAAGGACATCGAGAAGGCCGTGACCTTTCCCGATGCCACCAAGGATGCGGCCGGTCGGCTGCGGGTGGCGGCGGCGACGACCGTGGGCGACAAGGGCTTTGCCCGCACCATGGCGCTGGTCGAGGCCGAATGCGATGTTGTCATCATCGATACCGCGCATGGCCACAACCGGGATGTGGCGCGCGCCGTTGAAGCGGCCAAGAAGCTGTCCAATTCGGTTCAGGTGATCGCGGGCAACGTGGCAACCGGCGAGGCCACCCGGTCGCTGATCGATGCAGGCGCTGACGGCGTGAAGATCGGCATCGGTCCCGGCTCGATCTGCACCACGCGCATCGTGGCGGGCGTCGGCGTGCCGCAGCTCACCGCGATCATGGAATGCGCTGCCGAGGCGGAAAAGTCGGACGTGCCGGTGATTGCCGACGGAGGCCTGCGCACGTCGGGCGATGCGGCCAAGGCACTGGCGGCGGGGGCAAGTTCGGTCATGATCGGATCGATGCTGGCCGGGACCGAGGAAGCGCCGGGCGAGACGTTCCTCTATCAGGGGCGCGCCTACAAGTCGTATCGCGGGATGGGCTCGGTCGGTGCCATGGCCCGTGGCAGCGCAGACCGCTATTTCCAGCAGGACATAAAGGACCAGATGAAGCTGGTTCCCGAAGGGATCGAAGGGCAGGTGCCGTTCAAGGGCCCTGCGAAGGATGTGGTCCACCAGCTTGTCGGCGGGATCAAGGCGGCGATGGGTTATACCGGCAGCCGCACGATCGAGGACTTGCGCAAGCGTGCGCAGTTCGTGCGCATCACCAATGCGGGCCTGCGCGAAAGCCATGTCCACGACGTGACGATCACCCGCGAGGCACCCAACTACAAGGTGGGCTGAAGCCGCGCAGGAACCGGGCCATGACACCGGCGGCAAGGGTTCAGGCCGCGATCGACCTGCTTGACGAAGTGATCGGCGCGGCCCGCGCGCAGGGCGCTTCGGCCGACCGCATTGCGGCAGACTGGTTCCGTTCGCGCCGCTATATCGGCTCGAAGGATCGCCGGGCCATCCGGGAACTGGTGTGGAGCGCGATCCGGGTCTGCGGCGAAGTTCCGCCATCCGGCCGGGCCGCCATGCTGCGACTTGCAGCCGATGATGCCGCCCTGGCGGGTCTGTTCGACGGATCGAACTATGGCCCCGCTCCCGTCAGACCGGGCGAGCCGGTGGCGGCTGCCGGCATTGCTCCGGCATGGCTGGTGCAGCGGCTTGAGGCGGCCGGGCTTGGCCCGCAGGATCAGGCATCGCTGCTGGGGCGTGCACCGCTCGACATTCGCGTCAACCGGCTGAAGATCGCGCGCGAGGCACTGCGCGGCAGGCTGCCGGTAGCGGCTGAGCCACTGGCTGCACCGGACGGCCTGCGTCTGCCTGCGGGAACGCCGGCCGAAAGCTGGCCGGAGTTTGCCGAGGGACTTTTCGAAGTGCAGGACGCGGGCAGCCAGCTTGCCTGCATGGCGCTGGCCGCCAGCCCCGGCGAACGGGTGGTTGACCTGTGCGCTGGCGCGGGGGGCAAGACGCTCGCGCTGGGTGCGGCAATGGCGAACCGCGGGGAACTGCTGGCCTGCGACATTGACCGCGCGCGCCTTTCGCGCCTGCCCGAACGCGCGCGCCGGGCCGGTGTGCTGGCGCAGGTGCGCCTGCTTGATCCCGGACGCGAGGCCGAAATGCTGGCCGACTGGCACGGGCGCGCTGATGCCGTGATGATCGACGCACCGTGTTCCGGCACGGGCACATGGCGGCGCAATCCCGAAGCGCGCTGGCGGCTCGATCCGGCCGCGATCGAGCGCTACTGCCGGATGCAGGCACGGGTGCTTGATGTGGGGGCAGGGCTGGTGCGCCCCGGCGGACGGTTGACCTATGTGGTCTGTTCCTTGCTCGATGCCGAAGGCGCTGACCGCATCGATGCGTTTCTCGCCGCGAACACCGGCTGGGAGCCTGCTACGCCATCGCTGAGCGCAGGGGCGCCGCACCGCAAGGGGTGGCGGCTCGTGCCCTTTCGGGACGGGACCGACGGGTTTTTCTTCGCAACGCTCAGGCGGCATGTTAATTGAAGCGACATGGACGACGGTGCATTGGGTGATGGTCTCCGGTTGAGGGAGTTGCACCGCGCGAAGTTGCGTCCGAAGGAGTTGCTGATGCGTTACGCCCCCGCCGCGCTTGCTCTTTCGCTGCTGGTCGCCGTGACCGGCAGCATGGGGTCTGCACGGACGAACGGCCCTTCCGATCCGCGCGTGGTCGCGCTGCTTGCCGAGGGGCGCGCTGCGCTTGCCAGAGGCGATGTGAGCGGCGCGACTGACCGTTTCGAGGCTGCGCTGACGATCGAACCGGGCAGTGCGGCAGCGCTTCTGGCTCTGGCCGATGCCGCCCGGCGCGATGGCTTGCAGGGCAAGGCGATCCATTACTACCGGCAGGTGCTGGCGAGCGACCCCAACAATCTCATGGCGATTTCGGGCGAGGGCGGGGCCATGGCCGAGAAGGGCGCGCTGGAAAAGGCGCGGCGCAACCTTGCCCGTCTCGAAGGATTGTGCGGCAAGGGCTGCGCCGAAACCGCCGAGCTGGCGGCTGCCATCGCGCGCGGCCCCATGCCGAAAGTTCTGGCTGCCGAAACCGTGACGGCGGACACCACGGTCGAGAACAACTGACGCCAATCAAGCAAGGGGGCGCCGCGGCGCACGGCTACCCGTGGCGGCATCAGATCAGGTCGCGAAACTCGTCGACGACCTGCCGATAGACGCGCTTCTTGAAGGGCACGATGAGTTCGGGAAGCTGCTCGGCCTCCACCCACTGCCATGCCTCGAACTCGGCGTGCTCATGCGCGTCGAGGCGGATATCCGCATCCTGTCCGTTGAAGCGCATGAGCAGCCATTTCTGCCGCTGGCCGCGATACTTGCCGCCCCACATCCGGCCCATGAGGAAATCCGGCAGATCGTAGAGCAGTTCCTCGCGGCTTTCGGCGATGATGGTCACCAGGTGCGGGGCAACGCCTGTTTCCTCTTCCAGTTCGCGCAGGGCGGCAAGGTGCAGTTCCTCGCCGTCGTCGATGCCGCCCTGCGGCATTTGCCAGGCTTCCGATTCCCGGTTGTCGATCCGCTTGCCGACGAACACCCGCCCGGCATGGTTGACCAGCATGATGCCGACGCATGGACGGTAGGGAAGCCCGGCAAACGGATCTGTCATTTCAACCTTTCCAGCAGCAGCCGAACGGCCTTGAAGATCGACTGCATGTCTTCCTGCGCGCTTGGGATGGCCTTGCGCAACTGGGTGAAGCCGTGGATCGTGCCCTTCATCTCAAGGAACACGACTTCGGCCCCGGCCCGGATCAATTCCGCGCCATAGACCCGGCCGCTGTCGCGAATCGGATCAAGGCCCGCCGTCACTAGCACCGTTGGCGGCGTGGTCGAATGGTCGGAATAGATCGGATAGGCACGCTTGTGCCCCGTCATCGCGCGATAGGCATCGGCAAACCAGCGCATGGTGTCCGAGGTCAGGAGGAAGCCTTCGGCAAACTGGGCGAACGATTCATGATCGGGCCTGTCGTCGGAAAGCGGATAGATCGGCACCTGCATGACAACCGGCACGGCGGCGGGCTGGTCCATCAGGGCCTGCGTGACGACGATGGCAAGATTGCCGCCCGCCGAATCGCCCATCGGGATGAGACCGGTGATCTCGCGGCCAAGCACGCCGGAACTGGCCGCGATCCAGCGCGCAGCGGCCTCGCAGTCGTCGGGAGCGGCAGGGAAGGGGTGTTCAGGCGCCAGACGGTAATCGACCGCGATAACCGGCAGATCGAGTTCCGCGGCGATCTCGGTGCAAAGGCTGTGGTGGCTTTCGAGATCGCCGATGACGAAGCCGCCGCCGTGGAAGAACACCACCGCCGGGCCTGCCTCGCGCGTTTCGCGCAGGTCATAGAGCCGCAGCGGGATATCTCCGGCAGGACCGGGGCAGGAAAGGTCGCGGATAACCGCAAGTTCGCGCGGCTCGGCTTCGGCAAGTTGACCCATCGCAATGTAGCTGGCCCGCGCTGCCTCCAGACCGAGCTGGCTCATCGGCGGCGCATCGGTGCTGTTGAGGAAGGCGAGAAAAGCCTGGACATCGGGGCGCACGTAATGGGTCGTCTGTTCGGTCATGAATTGCTCCTCGTCCCGTTGGCAGGAATCGTTATGAACGTCGGTGTAAGTTTGGTTTTGCAACTTGACTGGCAAGGCCGATGGGAATCAAGAGCGCAGGAGGATTTTTCGGCGCGCGCAGATTTTCTTCTTTGCGAACCCGGCACGAGAGGCATAGGCGCGCTGGCATGATCGGGTGAAAGTCCCGGCGCGCAGCAGAGGACGATATGGCGACACTTGTTGATGGACCGGATGCGCTGACGGGCGGCAGGGATACCGGCGGAACCGAGGCAAAGGCCCCCGAAGCGGTGGTCGTTCGCTTTGCCGGGGATTCGGGCGACGGGATGCAGCTGACCGGCGGTCAGTTCACGCTTTCCACCGCGCTGGCGGGCAACGATCTGGCGACCTTCCCTGACTTTCCGGCCGAAATCCGCGCGCCGCAGGGCACGCTGTTCGGCGTTTCGGCCTTCCAGATCAATTTCGGTTCGACCGAGATCGACACCGCGGGCGACCAGCCCGATGTGCTGGTGGCGATGAACCCGGCCGCGCTCAAGACCAATGTCGCCGCGCTCAAGCCCGGCGGGCTGATCATTGCCGACAGCGGCGAGTTCACCAAGCGCAACCTTGAAAAGGCGAAATACGAGGTCAACCCGCTGGAGGACGGCAGCCTTGAGAAGTGGCAGCTTCTGGCGTTCGACATCTCGGCCCTGACGCTTGAGGCGGTCAAGCCCTTCGGCCTTGGCAACAAGGAAGCGCTGCGCTGCAAGAACATGTGGACGCTGGGCCTTGCCCTGTGGATGTTCGACCGTGACCGCCAGCCACTGATCGACTGGCTCAACGCCAAGTTCGCCAAGAACCCGGTTCTGGCACAGGCCAATATCGCCGCGCTCAACGCAGGCCATGCCTATGGCGAGACGGCCGAACTTTCAGGCCCGCTCAAGCAGTATCACATTGCGCCGGTGGAAAGCGAACCGGGCCTTTACCGCACGGTGACGGGTGCGGAGGCTATCAGCCTTGGTCTGGTTGCGGGTGCGCAGCTTGCCGACCTGCACATGTTCTTCGGCGGCTATCCGATCACGCCGGCATCGGCGATCCTGCACAATCTTGCCAGGCTCAAGGAGTTCGGTGTCACCACCTTTCAGGCCGAGGACGAGATCGCGGCCATCGCATCGGCCATTGGCGCAAGCTATGCCGGCCAGCTTGGCGTCACGTCCTCTTCAGGCCCCGGCATTGCCCTCAAGGGCGAGGCGATGGGCCTTGCCATCATGACCGAACTGCCGCTGGTGATCGTCAACTCGCAGCGCGGCGGTCCTTCCACGGGCCTGCCGACCAAGACCGAGCAGTCCGACCTCTATCAGGCGGTCTATGGCCGCAATGGCGATGCGCCGATGCCGGTGATTGCCGCACGCAGCGCTTCGGACTGCTTCGAGGTTGCCATCGAGGCCTGCCGTATCGCGGTGGAATACATGACCCCTGTCATGCTCCTGACCGATGGCTATATCGCCAATGCGGCCGAGCCTTGGAAAGTGCCCGATCCGGCCAGCTTCAAGCCCTTCCCGGTCAAGTTCCTCGAAGCGAAGAACGGCCCCGATGGCGAACTTCTGCCCTTCGCGCGCGACGAGAAGGGCGCGCGGCCCTGGATCAGGCCCGGCACGCCCGGCCTGATGCATCGCATCGGCGGGATCGAGAAGAACCCCGGAACCGGCAATATCGACTACAGCCCGGCCAGCCACCAGATCATGACCGACGCCCGCAAGGCCAAGGTCGATGGCGTGGCCAAGAGCATCCCGCCGCAGGAAGTCAGCCATGGCGAGACTTCGGGCAGGCTCGTGGTCGTGGGCTGGGGCAGCACTTATGGTCCGATCCATCAGGCCGTTCGCCGCGCCCGCCGCAAGGGGCTGGACGTGAGCCATGTCCATGTCCGCCACATCTGGCCGATGCCATCGAACCTTGGCGATCTGCTGCGCGGCTATGACAAGGTTCTGGTGCCCGAAATGAACACCGGCCAGTTCAAGACGGTGCTGCGCGACCAGTTCCTGATCGATGCGCAGCCGCTCAACAAGACCAGCGGCCAGCCCTTCACCATCGCGGAAATCGAAGCCGCGATCGAAGCGGCTCTGGCATAAGGGTTACGACAATGAACGAGATGACCAGGATCGCCGTCCAGACCACGCTCAAGGACTGGGAAACCGATCAGGAAGTGCGCTGGTGCCCCGGTTGCGGCGACTATGCGATCCTCAAGGCGGTGCAGCGCACCCTGCCTGAGATCGGCGCCGATCCTTCGAACACCGTGTTCGTATCGGGCATCGGCTGCTCCAGCCGCTTCCCCTATTACGTGGAAAGCTATGGCTTCCACACGATACATGGCCGTGCGCCTGCCTTTGCCACCGGCATCAAGCTGGCAAATCCTGACCTCGATGTCTGGCTGGTGACGGGCGATGGCGATGGCATGTCGATCGGCGGCAATCACACGATGCACATCCTGCGCCGCAACGTGAACGTGCAGATCCTGCTGTTCAACAACGAGATCTACGGCCTGACCAAGGGGCAGTATTCGCCGACGAGCCGCGAGGGGACGAACAGCCCCACATCGCCGCTCGGTTCGGTTGACCGTCCCGCGCTGCCCTGTGCCTTCGCGCTGGGATCGGGTGCGCGGTTCATCGCGCGGGCCTATGACGTGTCGAAGAACCTGCCCGGCGTGCTCAAGGCGGCCCATGCCCACAAGGGCGCGGCCTTCGTGGAAATCTTCCAGAACTGCATCGTCTACAACAAGGACCGCTTCGACGATTTCGTGGCCAAGGGCGTGGCAGACCAGAACCAGCTCTGGCTGACCGACGGCGAGCCGATGCTGTTCGGTTCGGAAAAGTCGGGCGGGGTGAAGGGCATCGCGCTCGACATGGAGACGCTGACGCTCAAGGTCGTCGATGTGGTCGCCAAGGAAGACGGGGCTCCCGACTGGCAGGCAGCAGGCGTGCTCGTCCACAATGTCAGGAACCGCGCGCTGGCGCACATGCTGGTGGAAATGCCCTTCGGCCCGTTCCCGATGGCGCTGGGCGTGATCTACGACGATCCGCGCCCCACCTACGAGGAAACGCTGCTCGGTCAGGACGAGCAGGCCCGCAAGGGCAAGGACGCCAACCTCGCCAAGCTGCTCGGCAAGGGGCAGACTTGGACGGTGCAGGCGGCCTGATTGCCGAACGGCCCCGGCCTGTCCCTATGGGCAGGTCGGCAAGGCTGGAAAGGCAGCGGCGGCAGCGCCAATAGGAGTGCATGAGCGCTCCCCACATCGTCTGGTTCCGCCGCGATCTCCGCCTTGCCGATCAGGCGGCACTGCTGGCCGCGGCCAAGGCCGGTCCGGTCATCCCGGTCTATGTGCTCGATGACGAGACGCCGCGCCACCGGCGGATGGGCGGTGCCTCACGCTGGTGGCTGCACCACAGCCTTGCCAGTCTGGATGCTTCGCTGCGGCGGCTGGGATCGCGCCTTGTCCTGCGGCGCGGGCGCTGCGAGGAAGTGCTGGCGGCGCTTGCGGCGCAAACCGGCGCGGCTGGGGTGCACGCGCTGCATCACTATGAACCGTGGTGGCGCAATGCCGAAAAGGCCGTGGCCAGGGCAGTGCCCCTGCATCTCCACCATGGGAACTATCTGGCGCCGGCCGGTTCGGTGCTGACGGGTGGCGGCGCGCCCTACAGGATCTTCACGCCCTTCTGGAATGCCCTGAAGGGCCGGATGCCGCCGCCCCTGCCAACAGCGTCCCCTGCGGCGCTCGATACCCCCGCAAGCTGGCCCGAAAGCGAGAGGCTGGAGGACTGGGCCTTGCTGCCAACCGCCCCTGACTGGGCGGGCGGCATGCGCGAGACGTGGCAGCCCGGCGAGGCGGGTGCGATGGAGCGGCTTGACCGCTTCGCCGCCAAGGCCCGGCGCTATGACGAATGCCGCAACCTGCCTTCGCTTGAGGGCACATCGCGGCTTTCCCCGCACCTGCATTTCGGAGAGATTTCGCCCGCAACCGTCTGGCACCGCGTAGCGGATGCGGGGGGATCGGTCGATGTGTTCCTCAGCGAGCTGGGCTGGCGCGACTATGCCCAGAACGTGATCGTGCAGATGCCCGACTATGGATCGCGCAACGCCCGCGAAGCCTATGACCGGTTGCAGTGGCGTGACGATCCGGAGGCGCTGCGGGCATGGCAGCAGGGGCGCACCGGCTATCCCATCGTCGATGCGGGAATGCGCGAGCTGTGGCACACAGGCTGGATGCACAACCGCGTGCGGATGATCGCCGCCAGCTTTCTGGTGAAGCACCTGCTGATCGACTGGCGCGAGGGCGAGCGCTGGTTCTGGGACACGCTGGTCGATGCCGATTACGGATCGAATGCGGTCAACTGGCAGTGGACGGCGGGGACGGGCGTTGATTCCAACATGTTCGTGCGGATCATGGCGCCGCTCACGCAGTCGCCCAAGTTCGATGCCGCCGGTTACATCCGCACGTGGGTGCCGGAACTGGCGCATCTGCCGGATGCCGATATCCATGATCCCGCCCTGCCGCCGCGCGGCTATCCGCACAAGATCGTGGGCCATGCCGAAGCCCGCGCCCGCGCCCTTGCCGCGCACGATGCGATGAAGGCGCAAGGCCGAGCTTGCGCCGCCCTGCAATGAGCCACATACAAACACCATGACCGCACAGATGCCGACACGGGGCGCGCACCTTCTATCGGGGGGCTGGAACATGTCCGGCGCAGGGCGCTGGATGGCGCATCTGTTTGCCGGATCGTTCGGCAAGGTGGTGGAGCGGATCGACCGCGGGCTGGTGCATGGCACGATCCATGCGGTCCTGCCTGATGGATCGCAGACCACCGTGGGCGGGCGCGGCGAAGGCCCGGTGGCGCGCATCCGCCTTCATAGCTGGAACGCCCTGATCCGGCTGGCGACCGCAGGCTCCATCGGCTGGTATGAGGCATGGGCGGCTGGCGAGTGGGACAGCCCCGATCCGGTGCCGATCTTCGACCTGTTCATGCGCAATGCCGCCACGCTGGGCGATGTGGGGCGTGCCAAGGGGCCGTGGCGGCTGGCAGGCCGCGCGCTCAATCTTCTGCGCCGGAACTCGAAAACCCAGGCCCGGCGCAACATTGCCGCGCACTATGACCTTGGCAACGATTTCTACCGGCAGTGGCTGGACGAGACGATGAGCTATTCCAGCGCATCCTGGCAGGGCATTGCCGCCGATGCCTCGCTGACCGAGGCGCAGGCCAACAAGGTGGACCGGCTGGCCGCACGGCTTGACCTCAGGCCCGGCAGCGAGGTTCTGGAGATCGGCTGCGGCTGGGGCTATCTCGCGCGGCGTCTGGCGCAGACGGCCGATGCGCGCGTGACCGGCATCAGCCTTTCCGACGAACAGCTGGAATGGGCACGGCGTGAACTGGCGGGAAGCGGCCTTCATGGCATCGACTATCGCCATCAGGACTACCGCGACGTTTCCGGGCAATTCGATGCGATTGCCAGCGTCGAGATGGTCGAGGCAGTGGGCCGCGAATACTGGCCTTCGTTCTTCGATTGTCTGGCGCGCTGCCTGAAACCGGGCGGCCGGGCTGCCCTGCAATACATCACCATCCGCGACGATCTGTTCGACGCCTATGCCGCAAGCGCCGATTTCATTCAGGCCTATGTCTTTCCGGGCGGACTGCTCATCAGCGAAGCCGCCTTTCGCGCGCTGGCGCATGAGCGCGGGCTGACGTGGCAGGACCGCGAGGACTTCGGCCTCGACTATGCGCGCACCTTGAAGCTGTGGCGCGAAGCGCTGGACCGTGCCGTCAGCGAGAAACGCCTGCCGCAGGGTTTCAATCAGCGCTTCATCGATCTTTGGCGCTATTACCTGATGTATTGCGAAGGCGGTTTTCGCGGCGGCGGGATCAACGTCAGCCAGATAACGCTGGTCAAGCGGTGAGGTTCAGATCCTGCGGAACACCGAAGTCTGGCAATTGCGCGCGACGATGGCGTCGAGCACGACAGGGCTGAGCAGATCATCGAACGCGCAGCCGACGCGCCCTGCATCCCACCACACGACATGGGCCTGAAGCGCAGCCGTGCCCGGCAGGGTCAGCCAGCAGCGGTTTCCCGGATACATTTTCTTCAAGGCATTGGCGCAAAAGCCGCTGAGCGACAGATCGAGAACCACCGTCGGAAATCCGCGTCCGCCCGATGGCCGCAGCGTTGCCGGAATGTTGACCCGTTCGCGAGGGGCGCTGCGATCCTCCAGCGCCGCCTGCGCATAGACATCGGTGTTCCAGTCGGTCGTATCCATGCCGGGCGCCCTCATTCGCCTTGGCCTGCATGGCCGGGTGCCCGCAAACCTTTGCAAAGAATCGACGACACTCGTTAATGCACGGTTTTCAGTCGTGGTTAACCCGTTCCCGGTGCGGGCTGGCAAACTGTTCACCAAGAAGGGCCACGATGCGTTCTGCCACGACTTCGGGCGGTTTCACGCTTTCGGGGTTTTCGCCCGGATAGGCTTTGGCGCGCATCTTGGTGCGGGTTGCGCCCGGATCGACGATGGCAACGCGGATCGAGGCGGTGTTGCGCACCTCCTGCGCATAGGATGACAGCAGATTGTCGAACGCGGCCTTGGTCGCGCCGTAAGCCCCCCAGTAGGCTCGCGGCGAGGCGCCGACACTGCTGGTTAGGCCAATGACGCGCGCATCGCGGCTCTTGCGCAACATGCCGTCGAAACCGGCAAGAAGGGCCTGCGTGGCCAGCACGTTCAGGGTCAGTGCCTGATTGAATTCACGCGCGTCGATCTGCCAGACCGGGGTGAGCGTGGGAAAGCCCGCAGCATTGATGACCAGAATGTCGAGCGCGTTCCACCGGCCGGAAATGGCAGTGGCAAGGCGGGCGATGCCGTCGGCTTCGGCAAGGTCGACCGGCGCGATCGTGGCCGTGCCGCCTGCCTCGAAGATCTGTTCCTCGACGGCTTCGAGATCCTTGGCCGTGCGCGCCACGAGAATGACATGCGCCCCCTGCGCGGCCAGCGCCTTGGCCGTTGCGGCACCGATGCCGCGGCTCGCGCCGGTGACGAGCGCCAGTTGGCCTGCCAGCGGCCTGTCCGGGGTGCTGTCGGCATCCGGCACGTCAGGCCACCTTTTCCACGGGCAGGCTCAACTGATCGGGGTTCTCGCGCTCGGCAAGATCGGTCAGCCGGGTGGGATAGTCGCCGGTGAAGCAGGCATCGCAGTATTGCGGGCAATCCGGGTTGCGGCGCGCCTCGCCCACGGCACGATAAAGGCCGTCGATCGAGACGAAGGCAAGGCTGTCGGCGTGGATGAACTCGGCCATGGCGGCCACGTCCATGCGCGCGGCAAGCAGCTTGGAACGTTCGGGCGTATCCACGCCGTAGAAGCAGGAATGCTCGGTCGGCGGGCTGGCAATGCGCATGTGCACTTCGGCAGCACCGGCATCGCGCATCATCTGCACGATCTTGAGGCTGGTCGTGCCGCGCACGATCGAATCGTCGATAAGCACGATGCGCTTGCCCGCCACCAGCGCGCGGTTGGCGTTGTGCTTGCGCTTCACATCGGCGTTGCGGGCGCCATCCGAAGGCTGGATGAAAGTCCGGCCCACATAGTGCGAGCGGATGATCCCCAGTTCGAAGGGAATGCCCGACTGCTGGGCATAGCCCAGCGCGGCAGGCACGCCGCTGTCGGGCACCGGGATCACGAGATCGGCATCGGCCGGGCTTTCAAGCGCAAGCTGCATGCCGATGGCCTTGCGCACCTGATAGACCGAATTGCCGCCCATCAGCGAATCCGGGCGGCTGAAATAGACATGCTCGAAGATGCAGGGGCGCCCGGCGGGCGTGCCGAAGGGGCGGTGCGTGCTGAGCGTGCCATCAAGGCCGACCTGAATCAGTTCGCCCGGTTCGACCTCGCGCACGAACTCTGCGCCCACGACATCAAGCGCCACCGTCTCGCTGGCGAAGATGATGGCATCGCTGATCCGCCCCATCACAAGCGGACGGATGCCCAGCGGATCGCGGCAGGCGATCATGCCTTGCGGCGTCATGCAGATCAGCGAATAGGCGCCTTCCACCAGCCGCAGCGCATCGACGAAGCGATCCAGCAGCGTGGGGTAGCGGCTCGTCGCCACGAGGTGGATGATGACTTCGGTATCCGACGTGGACTGGAAGATCGCGCCCTTGCGCACCAGATCGCGCTTGAGGAACATCGCGTTCGAGATGTTGCCGTTGTGCGCGATGGCGAAGCCGCCGGACGCCAGATCGGCAAAGAGCGGCTGCACATTGCGGACGCCCGCGCCGCCCGTGGTCGAATAGCGCACGTGCCCTGCCGCCATCGAGCCGGGAAGCTCGGCCAGCATCGAACTGCTGGAAAAGTTCGCCGCGACATGGCCCAGCCCCTTGCGCGAATAGAACTCCTGTCCGTCGAAGCTGGTGATGCCGACCGCTTCCTGCCCGCGGTGTTGCAGCGCATGAAGGCCCAGCGCCACTGTCGCGGCAGCGTCACGAACGCCTACTACGCCGAAGATGCCGCACTCTTCGCGCAGCTTGTCGTCATCGGCGCCGATGTCCCAGGGCGTGGCGTCGGGAAAAGCGTGATCTGTGGTCATGGGTCCTGTGGACTCGCGTGGACGCATACCGCGTCGGCCAAAGCTGGCGCCCAAATGGCGACCTTTGCCGCCCATGGCAAGTGCTGCGTGATGCGCAGGCGCCATGCGGGCACGCTAGCGCACAATTCCAGCCGGGCCGGGATGCGGATTGTTAACCGTTTCCGTTCAATAACAGGCAATGCGCTCCGCCCGAATGCTTGCCAGCCCGGCCGCTCTGGCAATTGCCTATTTCCTCGCGGCGGCTTTCGCCGTGGCATTCGCGCGCTTTGCGGGCGGAGTGGCCATGGTCTGGCTGGCCAGTGCGGTGCTGGCAGGCCGACTTGTCCATGTGCCGGAAAAGCGCTGGCCGCACTGGCTGCTGCGCTGCGGCCTTGCCAGCGCGCTGGCAACCGGAATGTTCGGCCTGGGCTGGCTTGCTGCCTTGCCCTTTGCGGCAATCAACATGATCGAGGCTGCGGGCGCGGCTTTGATCTGGCGCCGGATCACGCGCGCGTTCTGGCCGAACGATACGCTGGAATGGGTGGCCAGCTTCTACATCGGCATCGGGCTGATGGTGCCGCTCCTGTCGGGCTTCCTTGCGGCAACGGCAGCGTGGGTCATTCTCGGCATGCCCTTCATCGACAATCTCACGCGCTGGATCATCGGGCACTCGCTGGGCCTGCTTTCATGCCTTCCGGTGTTCCACTTCATCTATGCAAGGCTGAGCAAAGGCCAGAGCTTCCTGCCCGATGCGCGGCAATTGCCGCTGACGCTCGTCGTCGTGGGCAGCTTCACGCTGCTGACGGCTCTGGTATTCATCATGGATGTGCGGGCCTTGCTGGTCTTTCCGCTGGCGTTCTTCGTCGTCTGCGCGGCGACCTTGCCGAGTGCGGTGGTCACGCTCCTGCCGCTCCTGCTGATCGCGATCGGAGGTGCGGCAACAGCCGCGCGGATTGGCCCGATCGCGCACATGGACATGGACTATGGCGACCAGATCCAGTTCTTCCAGCTCTATGTCGGCGTGACCGTGCTGACAGCGCTTCCGCTGATGTGCGAGCGGCTGCGCAGGGTTGTGGAAATGCGCCGGATGCGCGCGCGGATTGCCGAACTGGAAGACAGGAAAGGGCAGCCTGTCCCTGAACTGACATACTGACCCGTTGGCGGGCCGCTCGTTCCGGCGCCCGTATCCGGGGCTTCAGGGCAAAGCGCCCGCGATCGGACAGACAGCATTGCCGTTTGGCCGGTCAGGCCCTAAATCGCTCCGCGTGCAATCCGCCGTGCCGGCATTGCGTGTGAACGTCGCGTTCAACCCGAAGGGCTGCTGCTTGATTCTCTCCCCGTTCGAATGGACCATCGCCAAGCGATACATGCTGCCGGGACGCGGCGAGGCATTCATCGCGCTTGTCGCCGGGATCAGCCTTGTGGCGGTGATGCTGGGCGTTGCCGCGCTGGTCATCGTGATGAGCGTCATGAACGGCTTTCGCGCCGAACTGCTCGACAAGATCGTGGGGCTGAACGGCCACGCCATCATCCAGGCCTATGGCGGCAGGCTGGACAACTGGCAGGACATCCTGAAGCGTGTGCAGGCAACACCGGGCGTGACCCACGCCTCGCCGCTGATCGAACAGCCCTTGCTGGCCAGCTTCAACGGCCGGGTCGAGGCGGTGCTGGTGCGGGGCAACACCGATGACGACATCCGCCGGCTGGAGGACAAGCGGGTTGATGGTGTCATGGCCGCGCTCAGACCGGGGTCCGGCCATATCGCGCTGGGATCCCGGCTGGCGCAGAACCTTGGCGCGCGGGTGGGCGATACCATCACGATCATCAATCCACAGGGCCGCGCCACCCCGTTCGGCACGGTCCCGCGCGAGATCGGCTACAATGTTGCCGCCATTTTCGAGGTGGGCATCTACGATTACGACAATGCCTACGTGGTGATGCCCATTCCCGATGCGCAGACCCTGCTGCTCACGGGCGATACCATCGGCATGATCGAGGTGACGACCCGCAACGCCGATACGGTGATGCAGACGCTGGGCGGGCTGGCGAGGGAACTGGAAGGCACCGCGGTCGTGACCGACTGGCGCACGATCAACGCAAGCCTGTTCGAGGCGCTCGCGGTGGAGCGGGTGGCCATGTTCATCGTGCTGTCGATCATCGTTCTCGTGGCGGTGTTCAACATCCTGTCCTCGCTCATCATGCTGGTGCGCGCCAAGACGCGCGACATCGCCATTCTGCGCACGATGGGGGCAACACGCCGAAGCCTGCTCAAGATCTTCGTGACCATCGGCTTCGTGATCGGGGCGCTGGGCACCTTGACCGGCCTTGCGCTGGGCTTCGTGTTCCTGTTCTTTCGCCAGCCCATCGTCAATGCGATCCAGTGGATCACGGGACAGAACCTGTGGGACCCCTCGATCCGCTTCCTCACCGAACTGCCGAGCCGTTCGGACCCGGTGGAAATCACGGTCATCTGCCTGATGGCGCTTCTCTTCAGCTTCCTTGCAACGCTCTATCCGGCGCTGAAGGCCGCCAGCACCGATCCCGTGCAGGTGCTGCGCTATGAGTGATCCGATGACCGCCAGACCCGTTGTGCGCCTTCATGATCTGCGCCGTTCCTTCAGCCAGGGCGGCGTGACCATCGATGTGCTGCGCGGGGTGAACCTTGAAATCCGGTCCGGCGAGATCGTCGCCCTTCTGGGGCCATCGGGTTCGGGCAAATCGACCATGCTTCAGGCAATCGGCCTGCTGGAAGGCGGCTTTTCCGGGCTGCTCGAGATTGCCGGAACCGATGCCTCCAGCCTTTCGGGAGACGATCGCACGGCGCTGCGCCGGGATCATCTGGGCTTTGTCTATCAGTTCCATCACCTGCTGCCCGATTTCAATGCGCTGGAAAACGTGGTCCTGCCGCAGATGGTGGCACGGACCGCCCGTGCCATTGCCGAGGACCGGGCGCGCGAACTGCTGACCGCGCTGGGCCTTGCGCAGCGTCTCGATCACCGCCCCAGCCAGCTTTCGGGCGGAGAGCAGCAGCGCGTTGCCGTGGCGCGCGCGCTCGCCAACCGGCCCGAACTTGTGCTTGCCGACGAGCCGACGGGCAATCTCGACGAGGCGACCGCCGACCGGGTGCTGGAGGAGTTCCTCAAGCTGGTGCGCGGCGAGGGCAGCGCTGCGCTCATCGCCACGCACAACGAGCGGCTCGCCCAGCGGATGGACCGGGTGGTGCGGCTTCACGAGGGCGTGCTGCACTGAAGCGCAATCCGTCAGCTTTGGCCGATTGATCGCGCACGCCGCTCATACCAGCCTGAGCGCCTGATACGTGACAGGGGAGCATGGCAGGAATGAGCGCGCCTTCGACGATTGCCGATTTCAAGGTCAGGAAGCCGGGCGGCGAGATGGTCGATCTTGCCGAAAAGCTGGGCAAGGTGCTGCTGGTGGTGAACACCGCATCGAAGTGCGGTTTCACCCCGCAGTATGACGGGCTTGAAAAGCTCTGGCGGACGTATGGAGAGCGCGGCTTCGAAGTGCTGGCCTTTCCCTGCAACCAGTTCGGCGGGCAGGAGCCGGGCACGGCCGAGGAGATCGAGAGCTTCTGCAAGGTCAACTTCGGCCTCAGCTTCCCGCTCATGGCCAAGATCGAGGTCAATGGCGACAATGCCGATCCCCTTTACGACTGGCTCAAGCAGGAAGCGCCGGGCGTGCTCGGCACCAAGGCGATCAAGTGGAACTTCACCAAGTTCCTGATCGGCCGCGATGGCAAGGTGGTGCGTCGCTATGCCCCGACCGACAAGCCCGAAAGCATCGCGAGGGATATCGAGAAGCTGCTCTGACATCCGTTCGGTTCGGGGGAAAAACGGACCGCGCCTCTCGCAAGAGTGCGGCCTTTTCCCTACCTTTCGCTCATGCCTTACGCCCCCTTCGTTCCGCTGCGCATCTTCTCGTCCTACACGATGCTGGACGGGGCGATCGATCCCAAGGCGATTGCCAAGACCGCGGCTCAACGCGGGTTTCCCGCCGCCGCGATTACCGATCGGAACGGCCTTTACGGCAGCGTCGCCTATGCCAAGGCCTGCAAGGACATGGGCGTGCAGCCCGTCATCGGCACGATGCTGGCCGTCGCCCGGCCGGAACGCGATGGCGCCGCTGCCGGGTTGGGCGGGGGCTTCGGTCCCGCCGCGCCCACGATCGACTGGCTGGCGCTCTACGCGCAGGATGCACGCGGCTATGACAATCTGTGCCACCTTGTCAGCCGCGCGCATCTCGACCGGCCGCTTGAGTTCGATGCGCATGTCGTTCTGGCCGATCTGGTCGGCCATACCGATGGGCTGATCTGCCTGACGGCAGCAGGCGAGGGCGCCCTGGCGAGGCTGCTTGCCGGAGAGCAGAATACCGCCGCCCAAGCCTATCTCGACCGTTTGCAGGAACTCTTCCCGCAGCGCCTCTATATCGAGATCGCAAGGCGCAACGACCCGTTAGAGGAAGCCGCGGAAGAAGCGCTGATCGATCTTGCCTACGCCCGCGATCTGCCGCTCGTGGCGACCAATCCCGCCTGCTTTGCCGAACGCGGGTTCTACGAGGCGCATGACGCGATGCTGTGCATCGCCAGTTCCACCCACGTCGACAGCCCTGACCGGCCCCGGTCGAGCCGCGAATGGTGGATCAAGCCCGCCGAGGTGATGGAGGAACTGTTCAGCGACCTGCCGGAGGCGCTGGCCAACACGCTGGTGGTGGCGCAGCGCTGCGCGGTCATGCCGCCCAAGCGCAAGCCGATCCTGCCAAGCCTTGCCGGCGACAAGGAAGGCGAGGCGCGCATGTGCGCCGAAGACAGCCGCAGGGGCCTCGTGCTCAGGCTGAAGCCCTATTATCCGGAAGGCACGCATGCCGAACTGGAGAAGGTGCTGTGCCTGGGGCCTGAGACCGAGCCTGCGGCGGCCGATTACCCCGCGCTTCGCGACGCAGGGGTGTGGGACGAAGTGCTTGATTACCGCAAGCGGCTGGAGTTCGAGATCGCGATCATCAACCGCATGGGTTTTGGCGGCTACTTCCTTATCGTGGCCGACTTCATCAAGTGGGCCAAGGAAAACGACATTCCGGTGGGGCCGGGGCGCGGTTCGGGCGCCGGATCGCTGGTCGCATGGGCGCTGACCATCACCGATCTCGATCCCATCCGGCTGGGCCTGCTGTTCGAGCGCTTCCTCAATCCCGAACGCGTTTCTATGCCGGACTTCGATATCGACTTCTGCGAAACCCGGCGCGGGGAGGTGATCCGCTATGTCCAGCGCAAATACGGGCTGGATCACGTGGCGCAGATCATCACTTTCGGCAAGCTGAAGGCGCGCGCGGTGCTGCGCGATACGGGCCGCATTCTCCAGATGAGCTACGGGCAGACCGACCGTCTGTGCAAGATGGTGCCCAACCATCCGACCGATCCGTGGCCGCTGCCGCGCGCCCTGAACGGCGTTGCCGAACTGAAGCGCGAGTATGACCGCGATCCCGAAGTGAAGCGCCTGATCGATCTGGCGATGCAGCTTGAGGGCCTGCCGCGCAACAGTTCGACCCATGCCGCGGGCGTGGTGATCGGCGACCGGCCGCTGGCGCAGCTCGTGCCGCTCTACCGCGATCCGCGATCGGACATGCCGGTCACGCAGTTCGACATGAAGCATGTCGAGGATGCAGGGCTGGTCAAGTTCGACTTCCTCGGCCTCAAGACGCTGTCGGTCCTGCGCAAGGCCGTGGACCTCATGAAGAAGCGCGGCATCGAGATCGATCTGTCCGCGCTCGCCTGGGATGACGAGCAGACCTACAGGCTTCTCCAGTCTGGCGATACGGTGGGCGTGTTCCAGCTTGAATCGGAAGGGATGCGGCGCACCCTTGCCGCGGTGAAACCCACCAATTTCGGGGACATCATCGCGCTCGTCTCGCTCTACCGGCCGGGGCCGATGGACAATATTCCGCTGTTCGGCCGCCGCAAGAACGGGCTGGAGAGCATCGAGTATCCGCACCCCAAGCTTGAGGGCATTCTGGCGGAAACCTACGGGATCTTCGTCTATCAGGAACAGGTCATGCAGGCCGCGCAGATCCTTGCGGGATATTCGCTGGGCGATGCCGACCTGCTGCGCCGCGCCATGGGCAAGAAGGTGCAGGCCGAGATGGACGCGCAGCGCCAGCGCTTCGTCGACGGATGCCGCGAGGTATCGGACATTCCGGCAGACAAGGCCAACGAACTGTTCGACCTGATCGACAAGTTCGCCGGATACGGCTTCAACAAGAGCCACGCGGCGGCCTATGCACTGCTGGCCTATCAGACGGCATGGCTCAAGACGCACTATCCGCACGAGTTCTATGCGGCCTCGATGTGCTTCGACATGCACCAGTCCGAAAAGCTGGCGGTCTTCGTCGACGACATGCGGCGCAACGGGGTGGCGCTGGCCGGGCCGGACATCAACCGCTCCGAGGCCGAGTTCACCGTCGAGCGCACGCATGACGGGTTTGCCGTGCGCTATGCGCTGGCGGGGCTGAGGAACGTGGGCGAGAAGGCGATGGAGCAGATCGTGGCCGAGCGCGAGGCGAACGGGCCGTTCACCTCGCTCGACGATCTGTTCCGGCGCATTCCGGCAGGCGCGATGAACCGCCGCCAGCTTGAAGCGCTGGCGGCAGGCGGCGCGCTCGATGGTCTGGAACCCAACCGCGCGAAGATCATCGCCAATGCAGAACTGCTCATGGCGGTTGCCGACGAGGCCGCGCGTTCGCGCACATCGGGGCAGGGCGGGCTGTTCGGCGGCGACGATCACGCCACGCCCGCAACCCGCCTTGCCGAAACGAAGCCGTGGAGCCGGGCCGACCAGATGGCGGCCGAGCGCGAGAACTTCGGTTTCTATTTCGCCGCGCACCCGGTGGAGGAATACCGCGCGGTCGCCTCGGCCAATGGCGCGCGCACTTATGCCAGCCTGATGACCGGCAGCGGCGAAGGCGGGGGGCGGACCGGTGCGGTCATGGCCGCGCTGGTTGAGAACGTGCAGAAGCGCAAGACGAAGAAGGGCAAGGACTTCGTCATGGCCGATTTTTCCGACAGCTCCGGCCTGTTTTCCGCATCCTGCTTTGAAGAAAGCCTTGTCGAACCGTTCCAGCAATGGGCGCGCGATGGCACCTGTGTCCTGCTGAGCGTGGAACTTGACCGGCCCAACCCGGATGAGCCGCCGCGCGTGACCGTGCGCAGCGCGCGCCCGCTGGCATCGGTGACGAGTGCATCGCGGATGCTGCTGAAACTGGAAGTGCGCTCGGCGCAGGCGATAACCGAACTGGCCATGCTCCTGCCGCGCGGGGCCGATGGCAAGGGCGAAGTGCTCGCCCGCCTGAAGACCGGCGGGCCGAAGGAGCCGCTGGTCCGGCTCGGAAATGATTTTAAACTGGACAGCGACTTAATCGAGCGATTGATTCCGATAGAAGGGGTTGCCAATGTAGCCCTGACCGCAAGACCGGAAAGGCATCTGCGGCTGGTTGAGTAGAATCATTCGGGAGAGAAATGATGCAGCAGGCCGGAAAGTCGGGGCAGCACGGTGGCGCTCTTGGCGCGATGCAGGACTGGAAGCTGCGTGTCACCCACCTGATCGACCATGCCGCGCGCGAACACGGCTCGCGCGAGATCGTCAGCCGCTGGGCCGATGGCACCGAAAGCCGGACAAACTGGGCGGGCATCCGCCATGATGCGCTGCGCATGACGCAGGCCCTGCGCCGCATGGGCATAAATCCCGGAGACCGAATCTGCACGCTGGCGATGAACCACCACCGCCATCTCGTGACCTGGTATGGCGCGGTGGGGGCGGGCGGCATCCTGCACACGCTGAACCCGCGCCTGTTCGACGACCAGCTCGAATACATCGTCAATCATGCCGAAGACCGGGTGATGCTGTTCGACAAGGTCTGGGCGCCGATCGTCGAGCGGATGAAGCCCCGCTGGCCCACGGTCGAACATTACATCTGCTTCGACAGCAGCGAACCGGCGCAGCATTTCGAGGACTGGATCGGCGCCGAGGACGGGCAGACCGAATGGGTCGATGGCGACGAGCGCGATCCGTGCATGCTGTGCTACACCAGCGGCACGACGGGCAATCCCAAGGGCGTGCTCTATGAGCACCGCTCGACCGTGCTTCATGCCATGACGGCGGTGACACCGGTGATCTTCGGCATGGATTGCCGGTCGGTCATGCTGCCGATCGTGCCGATGTTCCATGCGGCGGCATGGGGCCTGCCATGGGCAGGGGCAGCGGCCGGGGCGAAGATCGTCTATTCCGCGGTCAACGACGGGCAGGTTCTGTGCGACCTGATGAACCGCGAGAAAGTAACCTGTTCGGCCGGGGTGCCAACGGTGTGGCTGGCGCTGCTGCAACATGTCGATGCCACGGGCGGCGAGATTCCGCCCACGCTCGATACCATCGTGTGCGGCGGATCGGCGATGCCCCGCGCGATGATCGAGCGCTTCATGCGCGCCGGGCGCCGGGTGGCCCATGCCTGGGGGATGACCGAAACGTCGCCCATCGGCACGACCGGCTGCGAAACCTGGAACTGGGACGACTTGAGCTTCGACGAGAAGGTCAGCGTCAAGGCCATGCAGGGCCGTCCGCCCTTCGGAGTGGAAATCCGCTGCGTGGACCTTGGCGATCCGGAAAAGGTGCTGCCGCGCGATGGCGTGACGGCGGGGGCCTTGCAGGTGCGCGGGCCGTGGATCATCAAGCGCTACTTCAAGGCAGAAAAGGATGCCGTGGTGGCCGGGCAGTGGTTCGATACCGGCGATGTTGGCGTGATCCATCCCGATGGCACCCTGCAACTGACCGACCGCACCAAGGATGTCATCAAGTCCGGCGGCGAATGGATCAGTTCGGTCGAGCTTGAGAATGCCGCGGTCGGCCATCCTGCGGTGGCCGAGGCGGCGGCAATCGGCGTCTATCATCCCAAGTGGGACGAGCGGCCCCTGCTGGTGGTCGTGACCAAGCCGGGGATGCATGTGACCCAGACGGAACTGAAAGCCTATCTGGCGCAGCACGTTGCCAAGTGGTGGGTGCCCGATGCCGTGGCCTTCGTCGATGTGATCCCGCACACCGGCACGGGCAAGATCAGCAAGAAGGACCTGCGCGAACAGTTCCGCGAATATACGTGGGATCAGGTGGCCTGATGCGGTAATGGAAACGGCAGCCGGCATGACCCGGACCTACATCGATCCCAGCCGCGAGAACTTCGAGGTATTCAAGGCGCTGCCGCGCGATACCCCGCTGCACATGCTGAACCTCGTGAGGTTCCGTGACATCGCCGCCTATCCGGAAGGCCATGCGAACCATGGCCAAGGGCTTTCGGGGGCCGAAGCCTATGCCCTCTACCTTGAGGCCGTTCAGGCATTGCTTGAGGGGTCGGGTGCCGGATTGGTCTGGCGAGCGCCGATGGAATGCGTTGTCACCGGTCCGGCTGGCGAGTGGGACGAAGCCTTCGTGATGGGCTATCCCGATGCCGGTTCATTCTTCGCGATGCTCAAGAATGAAAGCTATGTGCAGGACATATTGCCGCACCGGACAGCAGCAGTGGCGGACAGCCGCCTGATCCGTTTCCGCGGGTGATTTCCAGCCTTACCGTTCCAGCAGCCGGGGCATGAGTTCAACGAAGTTGCAGGGGCGGTTGCGGCTGTCGAGCTGTTCGTCGAGGATGCCGTCCCAGCCATCCTTCACCGCGCCATTCGAACCCGGCAGGGCGAAGATGTAGGTGCCGCGCGCCACCACGGCGCAGGCGCGCGACTGGATCGTGCTCGTGCCGATGGTCTTGTAGGACAGCCAGCGGAACAGTTCCCCGAAACCCGGAATGTCGCGTGTCTTCACGCGGTCCAGTGCTTCGGGGGTGACGTCGCGCCCGGTCAGCCCGGTTCCCCCGGTGATGATGACGACATCGGTGCCGCGATCGTCGATCCAGTTGTTGAGCCTGCTGGCGATGCGATCTGCATCGTCCTTCTCGATCGCGCGGGCGACGAGCCGATGGCCCTTGCCCTTTATGCGTTCGGCCAGGATATCGCCTGAGGTGTCTTCTGCGGGGCCGCGCGTGTCGGACACGGTCAGCAGGGCGATGTTGACGGGCTTGAATTCGCGCGTGGGATCAATTGCCAAGCAAGGCCACCTTTACATGATCCGGCCGTGGTGCAGCGAGCCTCACGTTCTCGGCCCCGGCCAGCCCCGGAAACTTCGGCCACATGCCCTGAACCAGACCGATGCGGCTGTCGGAAGAACCGCCAGCCTGCCGTTCATACATCCAGTAGTTGCGCATGACGATGGCAACATAGCCGCGGGTTTCCCAGTAGGGAATCGATTCCATCCACAGCAGGGGATCTTCGCCGCCGCGGATCTGCGTGTTCCAGCGCGCCACCGGAAGCGGACCGGCATTGTAGGCAGCCATGACCTTGGGCAGCAGCCCTTGCGTCGCCTCGGCCTTGCGCAGGTGTTCGAGATACTGCTGGCCGAAGGCGAGATTCACGTCGGGCTGATCGAGCTGGCTGTCGCGTCCGGCCATTGCAGGCTCGACCTTTGCCATGTCGCGTGCGGTTCCGGGGCGAAGCTGCATGAGACCGCGCGCACCCGCCGGGCTGACCGCCGTGGGGCGGAAGTTCGATTCCTGCAGAGAATGCGCAAAGACGAGCGCTGGGTCCACCTTCCAGCCGGTGGCCGGAGTCCACTTCGGCGCAGGGAAGCGCGCGGCTTCATCGGGGCGAGCGCCGGGCGGCGCGTTGTAGGCCATCCAGAGCTGGGTGGAAGGAAGGCCAAGATCGCGCGCAAGGCGTGAAAGCGGGGCATACTGGCTGGGATCGCCGATCCGGGCCTGATGGCGCAGCACTTCGTCGGCAAGGCCGTCCTTGCCGATCTCGGCAAGCTGCACGGCGGTGCGCACATTGGGCACATCGCGCAGCGCCAGCCAGTCTGCCTGCGAGAAATCGGGCGCAGAGGCAGGCGCCGCCTCGCGCAGGCCGAGCGCTTCTGCCGCCATCATGCCATAGAGCGTATCGCGCAGTCCGGCGGCCTGACGCAGCGCGGACGCAACCTTTTCCGGCTTGCGGCAGCGCTGCCACGAACGGCTGGCCCAGTAGTGTGCGGCAGCGGCAAGCTCTTCGTTCCGGGCGCTGCCAGCGGTCCGTTCAAAGGCATCGGCTGCGGAAAGGCAATCGCCCATGCGCCAGCTTGCCAGACCTGCCGTCCAGAATGCTTCGGCCAGCCACGGGCCAGCACCGCCATCGGCAGCGGTCAGCGAAATGGCGCGGGCAGTCGCATCGTCGTTGTTGATGTAGAAGGCCCAGCCGATCTTCTGGCGCCATTCGGCCCGCGCTTCGGCCGAAAGCACAGCGTCGATCCCGTCAAGCAGGACGCGCGCGCCGACCGGATCGTCGAGCTTGATGCGGTCCTGTATCGCGGCGGCAATGGCCGGTGGCATCGTGCCGTCATCGATCGAACGGGGGCGAATGCGCTTGGATACCGTCGGCAGGGGCACAAGCCGCTGTGCCTGCGGCAGGGCGGGCAGTTCGGTGGCCCCGCGCTTCAGCGCAAGGCGGCCGAGCTGTTCGGCCCAGGGAAGGTGCGGAGCGCTGCCGAGCACTTCGGTGATGGGCGCGAGTTCGGCCTTGGGCGAGCTTGCGGCAAGCATGTATTGCGCGCGCGCCACGGGATGAAGGGGGCCGTCAATGCGCTGGGCAAGAAGCGCCTGCACCTGTGTCCAGTCGTTCCGGTCGATCGCGGCGAACAGGGTCTTGTAATAGGTGCGGTCTTCGGCGCCCAGGAGACTGGGAACCGCACTGCGATCAGCCCGGCCGCGGAAATAGTCGACCGCCGCGCTGTTGGCGTGCGCGGGAACAGCCGCAAGCATGACCGGTGCTGCCAGCAGGGCTGCCAGTGCGCCGCGCGCCATGCGGTTGGACCATCCCGGTTTCAAATCAACATACCCCCTGTGAACCCCATCATCATGATGGGGCGTCACTGTCCTGTCCACGCGAGCCAATTGGCCCAGAACGACCCTTTCAGCTGCGGCCTTGCGAGCATGGCTTCCAGATCCCGTGCCGCCATGACCGGAACCGGTGCATCTTCTTGATTAATTGCGGGTAAACTTTGAGCCGAAATCGGCAGATCGTGGCCGAGCAGCGCCGAAATGCCCGATGCGCCGAAAATCAGGAGCCTGCGCGGTGCGGCCAGCGCGATGTGGTGCAGCAGGACGGCACCCAGCCCGGTCGCTTTCAGGGCTGCCCAATCGGGTGCGGGCATGTGCGCCGGACAGGCCGAGGCGATGTAGCAATCGGTGCGCGAAAGACCTGCGGCAGCAAGAAATCCGTCGAAGAGCCTGCCTGCCTGGCCGGTGAGCAGGCCGGCATCGTCATCACCCATGGGCATCGGCACCACGATCATGAGCGCTGCCTGCGCAGGACCGACAGGGGGCAGGCGGCGCAGGCCCGATGGCGCAAGCAGCGGTTCTTCCAGCCACCACTTCGCGAAATCATCAAGCGCCTGCGGCCAGTTGGTGCGATCGGCCAGCTTTGGCGGCGGCGGTGATTCGGCAGGAGGCTTGCGCGGTGCAGCGACGGCTGGCCGGGCTGCTGGTGTGGTCGCCGCTTCGGCGGCGCCGGCCAGCCAGTCCGCCGGTTCATCAACAAAGGCATGATCGACACCGGCCAGCCACCACCAGTCCAGCGCTGCCGTAACGGCAGCGTGCCAGCCATGGTCATGCATCTCGGCGGTATCGGGCAACCTGTGCTTCCTCCCAGTCTGTTTTGCGGTCTTGACCTTGGCGGTAGCCTCTTTCAAGGCACAAAGCGACATCGCACAGCGCTATCAGGCAATCGGTGCAAGCAAGCAATTGGTCGGGAGTGACAGGGGCATGAGCGAACGGGAATCGATGCCGTATGACGTCGTCATCGTTGGCGGCGGACCGGCGGGGCTGGCGGCCTCGATCCGGCTGAAGCAGGCCAACCCGGAAATATCGGTCTGCGTCCTTGAAAAAGGTTCGGAAATCGGCGCGCACATCCTTTCCGGCGCGGTTGTCGATCCCAAGGCTCTCGATGAACTCCTGCCTGAATGGCGCACGATGGGCTGTCCGATGGCCGAGGTGCCGGTCACGGACAACTGGCACTGGGTCCTGTCGAAGACCGGCAAGATGAGCATTCCGCACTGGCCCATGCCCCCGTTCATGTCGAATGACGGCAACTACACCGGCAGCCTCGGCAACCTGTGCCGCTGGCTGGCCGAGCAGGCGATGGAACTGGGCGTCGAGATCTTCCCCGGTTTCCCCGCAGCCGAAATCCTGTTCGATGAGAACGGCGCGGTCATGGGCGTTGCCACTGGCGACATGGGCATTGCCAAGGACGGCTCGAAGAAGCCCGACTACCAGCCGGGCATGGAACTCCATGCGAAATATACGCTGTTTGCCGAAGGCGCGCGCGGACACCTGACCAAGCGGCTGAAAGCGCACTTCGACCTTGAACGCGATTGCCAGCCGCAGGTCTATGGCATCGGCATCAAGGAACTGTGGGACATCGATCCCGAAAAGCACGTGCCCGGCCGCGTGATCCACACGCAGGGCTGGCCGCTTTCGGAGTCGAACTCGTGGGGAGGCGGGTTCCTCTATCATCAGGCCAACAATCAGGTGGCGCTGGGCTTCGTCACCGCGCTCGATTACGCCAATCCCTATGTCTATCCCTTCGAGGAGTTCCAGCGCTGGAAGCAGCACCCGGAAATCCGCGCGATCCTCGAAGGCGGCCGCCGCGTATCCTATGGCGCGCGGGCGATCAACGAAGGCGGGTGGCAATCGGTGCCGCGCCTGTCGTTCCCCGGCGGCGCGCTGATCGGCTGTTCGGCCGGCTTCGTGAACGTGCCGCGCATCAAGGGCAGCCACACCGCGATGAAGAGCGGGATGCTGGCCGCCGATGCCATCGTGGCCGCCATCGCGGCAGGGCGCGAAAAGGACGACATGGTGGAATATGACACCGCCGTGCGCGAAAGCTGGATCGCCACCGAACTCAAGAAGGTTCAGAACGCGCAGCCGCTGGTCGCCAAGTTCGGCGGCGAACTGGGCACGGTTCTGGCAGGCGCAGACATGTGGCTGCGCACGCTTGCAGGCTTCGGCATCTGGAAGCCGATGAAGCACCACAAGGACGCCGAGGCCACCCAGCGCGCGGATCTGTTCAAGCCCATCGCCTATCCCAAGCCCGACGGGGTCATCAGCTTCGACCGGCTGACCAGCGTGTCCTTCTCCTATACCAATCACGAGGAGGACCAGCCCTGCCACCTCGTGCTCAAGGATCCGACGGTCCCCACGCGGATCAACCTGCCGGTTTATGCCGCGCCCGAAACGCGCTATTGCCCGGCCGGGGTCTATGAATATGTCGGCGTGGAGGAAGGCAATCCGCGCCTCCAGATCAACGCGCAGAACTGCGTCCACTGCAAGACCTGCGACATCAAGGACATGACCCAGAATATCGACTGGGTGACGCCCGAAGGCGGCGGCGGGCCGAATTATCCCAACATGTAATCCGGCCCAACATGTAATCCGGCCCAACTTGTAATCCGGGCAGAAGACCTGCTGGCAGAGGCGTCGGGGCTTGCTCCGGCGCCTCTTTTGGTTTCAGGGAACGTGCATGACCTTGCGAGAAACCGCCTTCGCCAAGATCAATCTTGCCCTGCACGTGCGCGCGCGCCGGGATGACGGCTATCACGATCTGGAAACGCTGTTCGCCTTTGTCGATGCGGGAGACGAACTGGCGGCAAGCCCGGCGCAGGCGGATTCGCTGCGGGTGACGGGCGCGTTTGCCAGTGCGCTGGATGATCCTTCCGGCAATATTGTCGCCAAGGCGCTTGGCAGCCTGCCGCACGGCGCGGGCTGGGCGGTGACGCTCGAAAAGAACCTGCCGGTGGCCGCTGGGCTGGGCGGCGGCTCGGCCGATGCGGGGGCGATCTTCCGCATGGTGCGCCGCGCTTGCGGGCTTCCCGACGACTGGCATGCCCGCGCGGCGAAGCTGGGCGCGGATGTGCCTGCCTGCGTCGAAAGCGCGGCCTGCATCGGGCGGGGCACCGGGACCGATCTTGCACCGGTTGCGAATGATCTTGCCGGAACGCCGGTGCTGCTCGTCAACCCGCGCATTCCGCTGGCGACGGGGCCGGTGTTCAGGGCATGGGACGGGGTGGATCGCGGGCCGCTGGCGGGTGCAAACCTGCGGGAAATGGCGCTGGCGGGGCGCAATGACCTTGAAGTGCCCGCACTGGCCCTCGTGCCGGACATCGGAGGGGTGCTGAATGCGCTGCGCGGCACCGGTGCCTGGCTTGTGCGCATGTCGGGATCGGGCGCGACCTGCTTTGCGCTCTACGACACCGCCGATCAGCGCGATGCGGCGCAGGAGGCAATGCAGCCCGGCTGGTGGACCATGGCGGGGACGCTGCGATGAGCGAAGCCTTCCGGATCATCGGCACTGCGCGCTTCGGCGGCATCCTCGTGGTGTCCGACCATGCCTCGAACCATGTGCCGGATGATATTGCCCTTGGCATCGCGCCGGACCTTCTGGACCAGCATATCGCCGTGGATATCGGGGTGGCCAAAGTGGGCGCGATCATGGCGCAGCGCACGGGCATTGCCGCGTTCCAGGGCGCGGTCAGCCGCCTTGTGTGCGATTTCAACCGCGAGGAGGATGCCGCCGCCGTGGTCCCGGTGGAAAGCGACGGTCATGCCGTTCCCGGAAACGTGCTGGATGCGGCCGGACGCGAGGCGCGGCTGGCACGGTTCTTCCGGCCCTATCACGATGCACTGGCAGACCTGCTGGCGAACGTGCCGCAGGCGCTCATCGTGTCGCTGCACAGTTTCACGCCCCGGCTCGCATCGCGCGACGAGCCGCGGCCATGGCATGTTGGCGTGCTCTACAACGAGGATGACCGGGCAGCGCGCAAAGCCATTCCGCTGCTTGAGGCCGAGGGTCTGTGCGTGGGTGATCAGCTGCCCTATTCGGGCAGGCTGCTCAACGCGACGATGAACCGCCATGCCGAGCGCGAGGGGCGGCCCTATCTGGGGATCGAGGTGCGGCAGGACTTGATCGCGGATGCGGCAGGACAGGCCGCCTGGGCCGCGCGGCTTGCCCGGATCGCCAATCAGGTTGCGCTTGAAATCGGTTGATTTGCGCCCTTCCGTCACGGGCGCGTGCTCACATAGTTGTAATTAATACTTTCGACATCCGCCTGTCTGCTGCGTTAGGAAAACGGTCAGGTCGCACCCCGGAAAATGTCGATTCCGCCAAGGGGATCCAATTGGAGTTACACAAGATGCCCGCCTATCGTTCACGCACCACGACCCACGGCCGCAACATGGCGGGCGCGCGCGGATTGTGGCGCGCCACCGGGATGAAGGACGAAGATTTCGGAAAGCCGATCATCGCGGTAGTGAACAGCTTCACCCAGTTCGTGCCGGGCCATGTGCATCTCAAGGATCTGGGCCAGATGGTCGCGCGCGAGATCGAGGCGGCAGGCGGGGTTGCCAAGGAGTTCAACACCATTGCCGTGGATGATGGCATCGCGATGGGCCATGACGGCATGCTCTATTCCCTGCCCAGCCGCGATCTGATTGCCGACAGTGTCGAATACATGGTCAACGCGCACTGCGCCGATGCGATGGTGTGCATTTCCAACTGCGACAAGATCACGCCGGGGATGCTCATGGCGGCCATGCGCATCAACATCCCTTGCGTCTTCGTATCGGGCGGTCCGATGGAAGCGGGCAAGGTCATCCTCAATGGCAAGGAACATGCGCTTGATCTGGTCGACGCGATGGTGGCCGCGGCGGACGACCGCTATACCGACGAGGAAGTGACCACGATCGAACGCTCCGCCTGCCCCACGTGCGGATCGTGCAGCGGCATGTTCACCGCCAACTCGATGAACTGCCTGACCGAGGCACTCGGCCTTTCGCTGCCCGGCAACGGATCGACGCTGGCCACCCATGCAGATCGCAAGCGCCTGTTCCTTGAGGCAGGGCGTCTGGTGGTTGACCTGTGCAAGCGCTACTACGAAGAGGACGACGCCAGCGTCCTGCCGCGCTCCATCGCCAGCTTCGATGCCTTCGAGAATGCGGTGTGCCTCGATATCGCCATGGGCGGATCGACGAACACGGTGCTGCACCTGCTGGCCGCGGCCTTCGAGGCGGGGGTCAACTTCACCATGGCCGACATCGACCGGTTGAGCCGCCGCGTGCCCTGCCTTTCCAAGGTGGCCCCGGCCAAGGCTGACGTCCACATGGAGGACGTCCATCGCGCAGGGGGCATCTACGCCATTCTGGGCGAACTGGAACGGGCCGGTCTGCTGCACACGCATGTCCCCACTGTCCACAGCCGCACGCTGGGCGAGGCGATCGAGCGCTGGGACGTGCGCCGCACCACTTCCGAAAGCGTGCGCGATTTCTTCCGGGCGGCACCGGGAGGCGTGCCAACGCAGGTTGCCTTCAGTCAGGACCGGCGCTGGAAGGAGCTGGACCTCGACCGCGAAACCGGCGTGATCCGCAGTGCCGAACACGCCTTCAGCAAGGACGGCGGGCTGGCGGTGCTTTATGGCAACATCGCACGCGATGGCTGCATCGTGAAGACGGCGGGCGTGGACGAGAAAATCCTCAAGTTCACCGGCCCGGCCAAGGTCTATGAAAGTCAGGATGCGGCGGTGACGGCGATCCTGACCGGGCAGGTCGTTGCCGGTGACGTGGTGGTCATCCGTTATGAAGGGCCGAAGGGCGGCCCCGGCATGCAGGAAATGCTCTACCCCACCAGCTATCTCAAGTCGAAGGGGCTGGGGGCTGCCTGCGCGCTGCTTACGGACGGGCGCTTTTCGGGCGGCACGTCTGGCCTCTCGATCGGGCATGTCTCTCCCGAAGCGGCCGAAGGCGGGGAGATCGGGCTGGTGGAAGACGGCGACATGATCGAGATCGACATTCCCAATCGCACCATCAACCTTGCGGTTGCGGACGCGGTGCTGGCCGAACGCCGCAAGGCTCAGGAGGCGAAGGGGTGGAAGCCCGCCGAAGCCCGCCCGCGCAAGCTGACGACCGCGCTCAAGGCCTATGCCGCGATGACCACCAGCGCGGCGCGCGGCGCGGTGCGCGATCTTTCGCAGATCGGGGTGGACTGATGCAGCAGGGCGGGCTGGTCCTGCTGGCGGGCGCTGGACTGGCCGCAATGGCGCTGACCGGATGTTCGCGAGGCGAGGACAAGCCGCAGGGGCGCGTGATCGATTGCCAGCTTGCCGGAGCCGCGAAATTCGCGCCCGACTGTTTCGTTCAGGATTCGCGCGTCGGGGACCGACGCTTCCTGATCGTGCAGCACCGGGACGGCGCATTCCGCCGGTTCGAAATGGTGGATGACGGGCGCGGGGTGATTGCTGCCGACGGGGCCGACGAGGCGACCGCGCGATGGTCTGCCGAAGGCGTGCTGGAAGTGACCGTGGCCGGTGATCGCTATCGCTTTCCGGCGCAGGTAAAGGCCGATGCCCCGCAGCCGTGATGCCGTGTTGCGGCAGGTGCTGACCGCCGCACAGATGCGCGCGGCAGAGGCAGATCTCATTGCCGGCGGGACAAGTGTCGATGCGCTGATGCAGGTGGCGGGGCGCGGTGCGGCCGAATGGGTGCGCCGCGTGGCAGGCGGCGGTTCGGTGACGGTTCTGTGCGGGCCGGGCAACAACGGCGGCGATGGCTGGGTGATCGCCGAAACCCTGCGCGAGGCTGGCAATCCCGTGCGGGTCATCGCCGCCCGCGAACCGGCCACCCCGGCCGCGGCGAACGCCCGCGCGCACTATCGCGGCGAAGTGGCAATGCCCGATGCAGTGCAGGGCGGGGATGTGCTGGTCGATTGCCTGTTCGGCAGCGGTCTCACCCGTGCCTTGCCCGATGATCTCGTCAGTCTGCTGGCGCGCATGGCCGCATGTCACCGGCACCGCGTTGCCATCGATGTGCCGAGCGGGATCGAATGCGACAGCGGCGCCGTGCTGAACCGGGGCCTTCCCGAATGGTCGCTGACGGTTGCGCTGGGCGCGTGGAAGCACGCGCATTTCGCCATGCCGGGCTGCGCCGCGATGGGCGCGCTGCGGCTGGTGGACATAGGAGTGGCCGAGGTGCCGGGCGCTGCGCGCCTCCTGGCACGTCCGGCTGTTGCCGCGCCTGCCGCCGATGCGCACAAGTATCAGCGCGGCCTGCTGGGGATTGTCGGCGGCGCCATGCCGGGGGCGGCCGTGCTGGCGGCCGAAGCCGCCCTTCGCGGCGGCGCAGGCTATGTGAAGCTTGCCAGCGCAATGGCGAGTGCCGGTTTGTCGCCGGAACTTGTCGTTACCGGAAAAGCTGCCGACTTGTTCAACGACAGGCGCCTTTCCGCGCTGCTTATCGGACCGGGCCTTGGGCGCGACGACACTGCCGCACGGCTGCTGGCAAGTGCGTTGCAGACCGGATCGCCCTGCGTGATCGATGCCGATGCGCTGGTGCTTCTGCGCCCTGCGATGCTTGCGGGGCAGGCCTGCGTGCTGACCCCTCACGAAGGCGAAATGGCGGCGCTTGAGCGCAGCTTCGGCCTTCGCGGTGACGGCTTGCGTTGCGAGCGCGCCTTGCTGCTGGCGCAGGCAACAGGCGCGGTCGTGGTTCTGAAAGGCCCGGACAGCCTGATCGCTGCGCCTGACGGACAGGTGGTCATGGCGGCGCGGGCATCGTCATGGCTTTCGGTGGCGGGGAGCGGCGACGTGCTGGCAGGCACGATCGCCAGCCGCCTTGCCGTGCATCGGCAGCCCTTGCGCGCGGCGGAAGAGGGCCTATGGCTCCACGGCGAAGCGGCGCGGCAGTGCGGGGCCGCGTTTACCGCCGGGCAACTGGCCCGCGCCGTTCAGGGCGCGCTGAGGGAATGCATGGGATGAACAAGCCGGGCCTGATCGTGCGCGTTGCCGCCAAGGGGGAAGGGGCAACCGCCGATGGCCGATATGCCGCGCTGGCAGCGCCCGGCGACGAATTGCAGGACGATGGTTCGCTGCTCAGGGGGCCGAACCATGTCGATCCGGCCTGCCGCCACTTTCCCGGATGTGGCGGCTGCCAGTTGCAGCATCTTTCGGAAAGCGCGCTGGCCCGGTTCGTGGCCGACCGCGTGGTCGGCGCGGCCAGCGGTCAGGGCATTGCCGATGTTGTCGCCGCGCCCGCCCACCTGTCTCCGCCGCACTCGCGCCGCCGTGCCACGCTGCATGCACAGGCCATCGGCAAGCGCGTGGTCATCGGCTTTCGCGAACAGGGCTCGCACCGGATCGTCGACATGCGCGAGTGCCATGTGCTGGCGCCATCGCTGGCGGCACTGGTTGCGCCGCTGCGCCGCCTGCTTGAGGGCTGGGGTGAACGCAAGCTGGCCGTCGACGTGGACATGGCCTTGTGCGATCAGGGGGTTTCAGTGGGGTTGAAGGGCCTTGCGGCCGAAGGTCTGGCGAAGACCGAGGCGCTGCTCGATTTCGCCCGCGACCATCAGCTTGCCCGCTTGACGCTCGACAGCGGTTATGGACCCGAAGGGGTGTGGGAGCCTGAACCGGTCACGGTAACGCTGGGCGGCACGCCGGTTTCGCTCCCGCCAGGCGCTTTCCTTCAGGCAACAGCCGATGGCGAGGCGGCGCTGGTGCGTGCGGCGCGCGAATGGCTGGAAGGGGCGGCAACCATTGCCGATCTGTTTGCCGGACTTGGCACCTTTGCCTTCGCGCTTGCCGGGCCGGGGACCAAGGTGCTCGCCGTAGAAGCGGCGCGCGATGCCTTTACCGCCTGTCAGGCGGCGGCGCGGATGCATGGGCGCCCCGTCCATGCCCTGCATCGCGATCTTTTCCGCAATCCGCTGCGGGTGGAAGAGCTGGACCGGTTTGCCGCCGTCTTGCTCGATCCACCGCGCGCCGGGGCACAGGAGCAGGTGGCGCAGATCGCGCTGAGCAAGGTTTCGCGCGTAGTCTATGTCAGCTGCAATCCGGCGAGCTGGGCGCGCGATGCGGTGAAGCTGATCGCGGGTGGCTACAGGCTGGACCAACTGCGCCCGGTGGGCCAGTTCCGCTGGTCGACCCATGTGGAACTGGCCAGTCTGTTCGTGCGGGATTGACGGTCAGAACACCACGCGCGCGGCGTGATAGATGAGCGCCATGAGCGCGAAGGTGGAAGCGGTGAACAAGAGGAAGCGGATCATCACCTTGTTGACCGTGGATTGCACGATGGAATGCACCACCCGCAAGCCGACATAGGCCCACGCCACCGTTGCGCTGGTGCCGTTGCCTTGCCCTGCAAGGGCGATCACCGCGCAGACCGCGTAGAACAGCGTCGGCGCTTCATGCAGGTGATTGTAGTTGTGGGCCTTCCACTGCACCGGGGCGGGCAGGATGTCGTCCAGCGTGCGTGTCGGATCCTGGGCAAGGCTGTCGGGATCGAGCTTGGCGGCATTCATGGCCGGAATGCGCGTGGCATACATCCACAGCCACATGACCATGGTCCACGCCATGAGCGCGACAGCCGGTTGCAGGATCTTTGCAGGTTCCATTCGGTATTCTCCCCCTTCGTCGTGATTTCTATCCGTGTGCCAGCGTTGCCAGCAGCGCGCGCAGCGCGAGCACCGTCAGGCAGATCGTGGACAGCAGGAACAGCAGGAAGCGCACCGGCACGCGGTTGACCGTTGCCTGCCATACCGAGTGCACCACCCGCAGCAGGACATAGGCCCAGGCAAGCGCCACGTCGGCCGCGCCCGGCCCCATGATCGCAAGAATGGCAACGGTCGCGTAGAACAGCGTGGGCTGTTCCATCAGGTGCGCGTAGTTGTGCGCCTTCCAGTTGACCTGATCGGGCAGGACGCCTTCCAGATCCTGTCCGCGCCCGCCGGGTTTGGCATTGCCAAGCCCCCCAAGCTTCCTGAGCGCCGGGAGGCGGCTGCCCGCCATCCAGAACAGCATCACGATCGACCACAGCACCAGCACGGCTGCCGGTGTCAGGATTTGCGACTGCATCCGATTTTCTCCCCCCGGATCGGCGAGAGACTGCTAGCTTGAAGTTCGATTGTCAAATGCAACTTATCGCCGCAGCGTCACCCGCCGGAAATAGCCCCATCGCCCGCGCAGCGTGCGCAAGGTGAGTCCCCGGTCTGTTGCAATGCGCATGGCGGCACCCACAAGATCACGGCGCGGGCTTACATGAAAGCGGGCAAGCCAGCGGTTCATCAGGCCGCGCAAGGGTCCGGGCAGGCCCTCGAAATCGCCGAAATCGACAACGTGAAGCGAGCCGCCGGGAGCGAGCAGGCTGGCGGCATGGCCCAGCGTGCGTTCCCAGTGCGGGATCATCGACAGGGCATAGGAAATGACCACGCGATCAAACGTAGTGCGGCCGAACAGCACCTGTGCATCGAAATCGGTGGCATCGCCGCGCGCCAGCGTGCAATCCGCACCAAGGCGAGTGCGTGCGACCGAGAGCATTTCCTCCGAAATATCCAGCCCGTGAAGCCGTGCACCGGGCCAGGCGCGCGCGATGCAGGCAAGATTGCGCCCGGTGCCGCACCCGACTTCGAGAACGGCCATCCCCGGCGCTGCTTCCAGCCCTGCGATCAGGCCATCGCGCCCGAACAGGTAATACTTCCTGGTGGCATCATATATGTGCTTCTGGCGCCGATAGACTGCGTCCATCAGCGCGCCGTGTCCGGAGGACGGGGCTCTGGCTGCCATCAGGCAAGTTCGTAGAGATGGACACCGCCGTAGATCGAGGAGCGATCCTGCGCGGTGCATTCGGCGGAAAGTGCTTCGTGATAGCGCCAGCGTGCCAGCAGCGCATCGTCGAGGCGGCCCGGCAGCAGGCTGGGTTCGGCGGCGGTGCGGAACAGCACGCGCGCACCGGGACGCGCGGTGCGGGTGATCTGGTGCCAGAGCGCGTTGAGCTGGTCGTCGCTCATCCAGTCCTGCGCATCGAGCAGCACGTAACGATCGAGCGAGGCGTCAGGCTGGGAGCGCAAGTGCTCGGTAAGGTTGGCATGGCAGACGTCGACCCGGTCTGCCCGGTCGCGCACTGCCTGCCAGTTGGCGGCCTGCAAGTAGGGCGGCAGGGGCGCGTCATCGCCGCGCCCGTAACCCCGGCCGAAGGCTTGCCAGGCGAAGTAGTTGTCTTCCACCGGAAAGTCGCAGGCCAGCCGGGCCAGCCGCCGTCGCAGCACTTCGGCCATGGGTTCGTTCCCGGCCAGCGCATCGAACTGCGCAGGCGGAATGCCCAGCCCGAACAGTGAGGCGGGCTGATCGGTCAGCCAGCGCACGAAGCGCCTGTCGAAGACCGGCGCCATTTCGCGCTCGAACACGCGGCGCTGTTCATCGAGGCTGCGCGCGGCGAGGATGGCCGACAGGTCGATCCGGTAAAGCCGGGCGAGAAGGTGGGCGATGCCGATGAAGTTGCCCAGAAGCCCGCGCTTGTAGATGTTGCCGGCAAAGCCTTTGATCCGGCGGCGCCCGACGATGTCGCGCCCCTCCCAGTAGCGCCGCGTCGGCTCGTCGAGATGCGGGGCGACATGGGCGCGGTAGGCAGCGATGTTGGCCGCGCTGTCAGCCTCGGCAAAGAAGCGCCGGAAGTGCGGATAATCGGGCAGGTGCCGCGCCGAGGCGAGCTTCAGCTTGTTGAGCGCGATATGCGCGGTGTTGAGATCAACCGCAGTGATCGCTGCCGGATCGGCGGTGAGATAGGACAGGACATTGCAGCCTCCGCTGGCAATGGCGATGATCCGGCTGTCCGGCCTGATGGCCAGCGCCTTCATGTCGACTTCGGGGTCTTCCCAGATCTGGGCATAGACGAGACCGCGAAACGCGAGCGCAAAGGCATGATCGAGCACGCGGGTTGCAGCGCCCGTGCCCTTGCGGACGACCGAGCGCGTGATGGGATGGGAACGGGCGCGTTCCAGCATGGCAATGACCCTTGGCAGGATTGGTTCGGGCCATGCTACTGGAACGTGACCATTGCGCCCGTGTGGCACATGGCCGCCAATTGTCAGGAAGCTGTAAGATGAAGGCTCAGGTTTGTGCGATCACGGCGGCAAAGGTGGCCGGATCGACATTGCCGCCTGAAAGAATGACAGCGGTTCGGCCATCGACCGGCACCTTTCCGGCAAGAACCGCTGCAAGCCCGGCTGCGCCTCCCGGCTCGATCACCAGCCGCAGCCGTGCAAAGGCGAGGGCCTGTGCTGCGCGCACTTCCGCTTCGGTAACGCTGATTCCCTTGACGCCGCGCGACATCATGACCGCGAAGTTCACCGGGAAGGTGGCCGGCGTCTGAAGGGCGTCACACGCGGTCGGGGGTGCGCCTGCCGCCACGCGCTGGATGGTGCCGCATTCCAGACTGCGCGCCACATCGTCCCAGCCTTCCGGTTCGACCGGAACAATCCCGGCATCGGGCAGGGCAAGGGCAAGGCCCGCCGCCAGACCCCCGCCGCCGCAGGGTGTGACCACGCGGGTGGGCGGCCCGCCCGCCAGGCATTCCATCTGCGCAGCCAGTTCCACCCCGCAACTGCCCTGTCCTTCGATCACCCAGGGATCGCCATAGGCGTGGACCAGCGTTGCGCCGCTTTGCGCCGTCAGCCGCCGCGCCACGTCATCGCGGTCCTCGCCGCCGGGGCGATCGTAGAGGACGATCTCGGCGCCCAGTGCGCGGGTGGCGGCAAGCTTCACGGCAGGCGCATCGTTGGGCATGACGATGCGCGCGGCAATGCCCAGCCTGCGCGCTGCCCAGGCAACACCCTGTGCGTGATTGCCGCTCGATACGGCGACGATTCCCCGGCGGCGCTCCTCATCGCTCAGGTCCGAAAGCCTGTGCCAGGCGCCCCTGATCTTGAAGGCGCCCACCGGCTGAAGGCTCTCAGCCTTGCACCAGACGGTAGCGCCTGATGCGAGTTCCAGCGGCAGAACCGGCGTTTGCGGAAGCAGCGCGGCAATCTTTCCGGCAGCGCGCAGCACCCCTTCGCACGTCGGCATCCGGCAGTCGACAGAAGGAATTGGTTTTGTCATGCCACTCCTCTAAAGGCGTGCGCCATGAATGTCCTGCGCAAGCATGGCGCGGGATGCAAAAAAGCAGTTGGAGCAAGCATGGCAAAAGTTCTCGTCATCGGCGCAGGCGGCGTCGGCTCGGTCGCGGTCCACAAGATGGCGATGAACCCGGATATCTTTACCGGCATCGCTCTGGCCAGCCGCACCAAGGCGAAGTGCGATGCCATCGCCGCCTCGGTGAAGGAGCGCACCGGCGTTGACATCGATACCTACCAGATCGATGCCGACGACGTGGCAGCAACGACCGCGCTCATCAACGCGGTGAAGCCCGTGCTGGTCGTGAACCTTGCGCTGCCCTATCAGGATCTCAACATCATGGATGCCTGCCTTGCCGCGGGCGTAAACTACATGGACACCGCGAACTACGAGCCGATCGACGAGGCGAAGTTCGAGTATTCCTGGCAGTGGGCCTATCAGGACAGGTTCAGGCAGGCCGGCCTGATGGCGCTGCTGGGATCGGGCTTCGATCCGGGCGTGACCAGCGTTTTCGCCACATGGCTCAAGAAGCACAAGCTCGATACGATCCGCACGCTCGACATTCTCGATTGCAACGGCGGCGATCATGGCCAGCACTTTGCAACCAACTTCAACCCGGAAATCAATATCCGCGAAGTGACCGCGCCCGCACGCCATTACCTGAAGGGTGAATGGATCGAGACGCCCGCGCTGACCATCCGCCAGCAGTTCGATTTCGAACAGGTCGGCCCGAAGAACATGTATCTGATGTATCACGAGGAGCTTGAGAGCCTTGCGAAGCATCTGCCCGAAATCGAGCGCATCCGCTTCTGGATGACCTTCGGCGATGCCTATATCACCCACCTTACCGTGCTCCAGAACGTGGGCATGACGCGGATCGATCCGGTGATCTACGAGGGCAAGGAGATCATCCCGCTCCAGTTCCTGAAGGCCGTTCTGCCGGAGCCTGCTTCGCTCGGTCCCACGACCAAGGGCAAGACCAACATCGGCGACATTGCCACCGGCCTGAAGGACGGGGTGGAAAAGACCTTCTACATCTACAACATCTGCGACCATGAAGACGCCTACCGCGAGACGGGCAATCAGGCGGTCAGCTACACTACCGGCGTGCCCGCGATGATCGGTGCCGCCATGATGGTGCAGGGCATCTGGAAGGGCGAAGGCGTGTTCAACATGGAGCAGTTCGATCCCGATCCTTTCATGGACATGCTGAACAGGCACGGGCTGCCGTGGCAGGTGAAGGAACTGGCAGGGCCGCTGGAGTTCTGATTGGTCCTGTCCCCGCAACAACGGGGCGATTTACCGTTCGAAACGCGGCATGTGGTTGCCCGGCGGCGGGTCTTGTCGAGGCCCATGCCGCAGTTTGAGGATTGAGGATGGAAACGAGAGCCGGTGATCCGGGCGCATTTGCCCGTTTCGATCTGGGCCGGGTGGACAGTCCGGCTTTCGTGGTCGATGCTGCAAAGCTCCGTGCCAATCTTGCGGTTCTTGCCGATGTGCGCGATCGCGCCGGGATCAAGGTTCTGGCGGCGCTCAAGGCTTTCTCGATGTGGAAGGTCGCGCCGATTGTCGGCCAGTATCTCGACGGGGTGTGCACGTCCGGCCTGTGGGAAGCGAAGCTGGCGGCCGAGCACTATTCGGGCGAGATCGCCACCTATTGCGCGGCCTACAAGGCGCAGGACATGGCCGAGATCCTGCGGCTTTCGGATCATGTGATCTTCAATTCGCCAGGGCAGCACGCCCGCTTTTCCGCCGAGATCGCGCAGGCACGGGCCGCAGGCGACGTGTTCGACATCGGCCTGCGGATCAATCCGCTGCACGCCGAAGGCGAAGTTCCGCGCTATGATCCGTGCGCGCCGCATTCGCGCCTCGGTTTTCCGGTGGACCAGTTGCAGCCCGATCATCTCGATGGTGTTTCGGGCCTGCATTTCCACACCCTGTGCGAGCAGGACTTCAAACCGCTGAAACGCACGTGGGACGCGCTTCAGCCAAGGATTGCGCCATACTTCGGACGGCTCAAGTGGCTGAACTTCGGCGGTGGTCATCACATTACCCGCGCCGATTACCAGCGCGACGATCTTGTTGCCTTCCTGCGCGAGGTAAAGGCACGCACGGGCTGCGAGATCTACCTTGAACCGGGCGAGGCAGTGGCGCTCGATGCCGGCATTCTCGTCGGCACGGTGCTGGACCGGCACTGGAACGGAATGCAGCTTGGCATCACCGACATTTCGGCCACGTGCCACATGCCCGATGTGATCGAGGCGCCCTATCGCCCGGCAATGCTGGGAGAACTGCCGATCGACGAATACGAGGACGGCGGAGAGGGGGAGGCACCAGTGCGCCTTGGCGGTCCCTCATGCCTCGCCGGGGACGTGATCGGCGATTATCGTCTGCCGGGCGGCATGGAGCCGGGGACACGCTTCGCCTTCCTCGACCAGGCCCATTATTCGATGGTCAAGACGACCACCTTCAACGGGGTGCCGCTTCCCTCGATCTGGTTGTGGGACAGCGAAACCGACGCGCTGGAGAAGCTGCGCAGCTTCACCTACGAGGACTTCCGCGACCGACTTTCCTGAGGCATTGTGCCTGCCAGAACAAGCATGGCGGGAGAATGGGGATGGCGAGCGAACTGCTCGACGGCGTGACGAGTGATCCGGTCCGGATGGGCTGGATGCAGGGCTTTCCGCCTCCTGCGGACAGGCTGCTGCTCGCAGCGCGCGCCGATCACATGCGCTTTCCCATGATCCGCTGGTCCTATTCCAACATGCGCCAGTTCGTGCCGTCACGGCGGGTCGCGGCCGCAGGCGGCGCAAGGCCCCTTGCACGCGCGCTGCGCGATGATCTGGGGCAGGTCCGGTTCGTGCCGCTGGGCGCCGATGCGCCGGTAACGCTTGAGCAGTCGCTGACCGATGCCTTCACCGATGGCATCATGGTGCTGCACCGGGGTGAAGTCGTGTTCGAGCGCTGGTTCGGCGTGACCGGGCCGGAAACGCGCCACATCGCCTTTTCGGTGACAAAGAGCTTCGTCGGAACGCTTGCCGAAATGCTGGTCGAGGAAGGCAGGCTCGATCCGGATGCGTTCGTGGCGGATTACCTGCCCGAACTGCAATGCAGCGGTTTTGCCGATGCCGCGGTCAGGCAGGTCATGGACATGACCACAGCGCTCGATTTTTCGGAGGACTATGCCGATCCCAATTCCGGCATCGGCGCCTACAGCGCGGCTCTGGGGCTGACGCCAAGGCCCGCCGCCTATGCCGGGCCGGGTGATCTTGCCAGCTATCTACCCACCATCGCCAAGGCTGGCGAGCATGGCCAGGGCTTCACCTATCGCACGCCCAATACGGAAGTTCTGGCGTGGATCATCGCGCGGATCGAGGGGCGCCACTTTGCGGACGTTCTTTCATCGCGCCTGTGGCAGCCGCTGGGAATGCTGGGAGATGCCGATCTCATTGTCGATCAGGCCGGAACAGCCTTTGCCGGTGGCGGGCTGAACCTGCGGCTGGAAGATCTTGCCCGTTTTGGCGAGGCCATGCGGCTGGGCGGTCTTGGCGTGATTGCGCAAGGCGTGGTCGAACGGGTGCGGCGGGGCGGCGATCCCGCGCTGTTCGATGCGGCGCGCTATCCGCAATTGCCGGGCTGGAGTTACGGCAGCCAGTGGTGGCACGCGCACACCAGCAGCGGCTGTTTCAGCGCGCGGGGCATCCACGGGCAGACGCTGTGGATCGATCCGGCCGCAGAGCTGACGATTGCACGATTCGCATCGCACCCGACAGCGGCAAACGGCGCCAATGATCCGCTGTCGCTACCGGCGTGGGCCGCGCTGGCGGATGCGCTAAGATGCTGATTTTCAGCGATCTTGCTGGAAATGTTTCATTTTTCTGACATCTTTGTTGGGGCGTGCGATTTTCACTTGAGATTCAGCGTGGGGGCCTTATTACCGCGCTCTCGCTGCCCCATGGGGACTTCCAAACCGCAAGGCAGCTTTGTTCAACTGTTCCGTTTGGGGGTCCCTTGAGTTGCACATCCATCCTGACGCACTGGCTGTAGTTCGCGCCTCCGCGCCTGAACAACCCGCCATTCTGAACCGTCCGCACGCTGCTGCGCGCGCTGCCCGCTTCTTTGTCGAGAAGTTTCCGGGCAAGTCGCTCTATGCGGTCAAGGCGAACCCTTCGGCCGATCTCATCCGTATCCTGTGGGACGCGGGTGTGACGCACTACGATGTCGCCTCCATCGGCGAGGTGCGTCTGGTGCGCGAAACCCTGCCGCAGGCAACGCTGTGCTTCATGCACCCGGTGAAGGCGCCGTCCGCGATCCGCGAGGCCTATCACGAGCATGGCGTGCGCGTGTTCAGCCTCGATTCGTTCGAGGAACTGGAAAAGATCAAGACCGCCACTGCCGATGCCGAGGGCAACCTTGCCACGGACCTGACGCTGTGCGTGCGCCTGCGCGTGTCGTCGGAATATTCCGAGCTGAGCCTTGCCTCGAAGTTCGGCTGCGATCTGACGCAGGCGGGCGAACTGCTTCAGGCCACGCGCCAGGTGGCGGATTCGCTGGGCGTGTGTTTCCACGTCGGCAGCCAGTCGATGAGCCCGCACGCCTATGTCCAGGCGCTTGAGCGCGTGCGTGCAGCGATCGTCGATGCGTCGGTCCTCGTCGACATCATCGATGTCGGCGGCGGTTTCCCGTCGATCTATCCGGGTATGGAGCCTCCGCCGCTCGAAGATTATTTCGGCGTGATCGACCGCACCTATGAGTCGCTGCCGGTGTCCTATTCGGCCGAACTGTGGTGCGAGCCGGGCCGGGCGCTGTGCGCGGAATACAACTCGATGATCGTGCGGGTCGAACGTCGGCGCGGCACCGAACTGTTTATCAACGACGGTGCTTATGGTGCGCTGTTCGATGCGGCGCACGTGGGCTGGCGTTTCCCTGTCCGGGTGCTGCGCGACGAGGTGGCCAACGATCTGGAAACCGGGATCGAGATGGAAGGCTTCAGCTTCTATGGCCCCACCTGCGACGACATGGACCACATGGAAGGACCGTTCGAACTTCCCGTGGACGTGAAGGCAGGCGACTATATCGAGATCGGAATGCTGGGGGCCTATGGCGCGGCCATGAAGACCGCGTTCAACGGCTTTGGCGCAACCGAAGTGTTCGAGGTTTCGGATGAGCCGATGGCCAGCCAGTATCGCGGGGATCGCCGCGATCCGCGCGTTTCCGACAACGTGGTCTCGCTGCGCTGATCCTGCGTGAAGCTGACGGATCGGGACAAGGCCCTGCCGGAAGGCGGGGCCTTGTTCTTTTCTGACGGTTCGAAGCAGGTGCAGTGCTTCTGCGCTGATCTGGAAGGCGCGGACACTTCCGCAAGGGTCGTCTCCGCGATGGGCCGACGTGCCGGACCTGTGAAGGTTCAGAACCCGACGAACCTTGCGGCCTCATCCACGCTCTTGCGCTTGCTGACCACGGCATTGGCGGGAAAGGCGGGATCGGGCCAGCCAAGGGCCACGGCCTTCATGATGACCTGATCGTCGGGAATGCCGGCATGTTCGCGCACGACGGGCGACTGCATGATGCCTTGCGAGTTGATGACGCAGCCAAGCCCGCGTGACCATGCCGCGTTGACCAGTGCCGTCGTCACCGCGCCGCAGTCGAAAGCGGTGTCGTCGCTGTCTGCCAGTTCGCGATCATAGGTGACGATCACGCAGACGGGGGCGTCGAACTGGCGGAAGCCGCGCAGGACCCAGTCCTGACGGGCAGCGGCATCGTCGCGCGCGATGCCCATGGCGCCGAAGAGCTGCTTGGCAACCTCTACCTGCCGGTCACGGTGCACGCCCTTGAACGGCTGGCCCCGGCGGAATTCGCGGCTGTCCGGCTCGCCCGCCAGAATGCGCGTCGTATTGCCCTTGCGGATGCGTTCAAGTGGCTCGCCGGTGATGACATGGAAGTGCCAGGGCTGGGTGTTCATCGACGAGGGAGAGCGCATCGCCAGCGCAAGGATCTCCTCGATCAGCGATTTCGGCACCAGCTTGTCAAGATATCCGCGGATGGAGCGTCGGCCCAGAACCACTTCATCGTAAGACGGAACCTCCATGCACCCTCCCGGATTTTAATTGACCGGTTAAGGCTAGCGCGGCGGACGGGAAAGGCAAGCGTCTTGGTGTTCGCCCGGACTGCGCCCAACGAAAAGGCCCTCCCGGATCAGGGGAGGGCCTTTCGGTTTGGCCGATGTGCCGGATCAGGCGGCCCGGCGCAGGTCCAGTTCCATGCGCTGCCAGATTTCCACCAGCGCCGCGGTCAGTTCGTCCATCATCGCTTCGGTATGCGAAGGCCCTGGCGTGAAGCGCAGGCGCTCTGTGCCGCGCGGCACGGTGGGGAAATTGATGGGCTGCACATAGACGCCGTATTCGGCCAGCAGGATGTCGCTGATCTTCTTGGCGCGCACGGGATCACCCACCATCAGCGGAACGATGTGCGTGGTCGACGGCATGACCGGCAGGCCCGCTTCGGCAAATGCCTTCTTCAGATAGGCGGCGGCGGCCTGCTGCCCTTCGCGTTCGACGCTGGAGGCCTTGAGATGGCGCACCGATGCCAGAACACCGGCCACCAGCACTGGCGAAAGCGAGGTGGTGAAGATGAAGCCCGGCGCGTAGGAGCGGATCACGTCGATGATCTTGCGGTCAGCCGCGATATAGCCGCCCATCACGCCGAACGCCTTGCCCAGCGTGCCTTCGATGATGTCGATGCGGTGCGCGGCCTCGTCGCGGTCGGTAATGCCGCCACCGCGCGGTCCATACATGCCCACCGCGTGGACTTCGTCGATATAGGTCAGCGCGTTATACTTTTCGGCAAGATCGCAGATGGCGTGGATCGGCGCGACATCGCCATCCATCGAATAGACGGATTCGAACGCGATCAGCTTGGGCAGGGCCGGATCGGTTTCGGCCAGAAGCTGTTCGAGGTGCGCCACGTCATTGTGGCGGAACACGCGCTTTTCCGCGCCGGAATTGCGGATGCCCGCAATCATCGAGGCGTGGTTGAGCTCGTCCGAAAAGATGACGCATCCGGGCAGGATCTTGGCGAGGGTGGAAAGCGTTGCATCGTTCGAGACATAGCCGCTGGTGAACAGCAGGGCGGCGTCCTTGCCGTGCAGATCGGCCAGCTCGGCTTCCAGTTCGACGTGATAATGCGTGTTGCCGCCAATGTTGCGCGTGCCGCCCGATCCGGCGCCGACATTGTGCAGCGCTTCTTCCATGGCGGCGATGACCTTGGGGTGCTGGCCCATGGCGAGATAATCGTTGGAGCACCAGACCGTGATCGGTTTCGGGCCGTTATGGCCGGCAAAGCAGCGCGCGTTGGGATAGGCGCCCTTGTTGCGCAGGATGTCGATGAAAACGCGGTAGCGGCCTTCGGAGTGCAGACGCTCGATAGCGGAATCGAAAACCTGATCGTAATTCACTCCGCCGCTCCTTCCTGCAACCGGGGCTGTGACGCTCCCGGAAGGCCCTGAACCAGTGGACCTATCGGCGATATGGGGGCGCTTCTACGCGGGTTGAAGGGGCTTTGCCAGTGTCAATTCGGGCCTGTGTCCCAAAGGCCGAGACGACGCGTCTGCCGCAGGCTGGGCCTTTGGCGCGATTCCGGGGGCGATGCTGAAACCCTTCTCGGCTGCGGCGTTGCCGATCCAGTCGGCATCGTGCGAAGGGAGGATGACGAGGCGCGGGTTCTTCTCCTGAAGGGCATGAAGCGCCTTGACCCAGCCGATGACGGCGCGGCGGTCCTCCTGCACCAGGAAATCCGACACGAGGCGCGATCGCGGCACGGCCTTCTCGATGTTGAAGGCAAGCGATGCGGTGTCTCCGGCGAAGAGATACTCACGCCCGCTGGCGAGCTTCACGAAGATCATTTCCGATGCCGGGGTGTGACCGGGCGTCTGGATCAGCACCACGCCGGGCGCGATCGCCTCGATGGTCGCAAGGCTGCGCGTGCTTTTGATGTGGCTGCCGTTCTCGCGGTAAAGCGCGTTGATGGTGGCGAGCATGCCCGGTGTCAGAACGGCCTTGTCCATGATGCTGTCGAAGCGCGGATGATCGAGGAACAGTCCGACGTGATCCGGATGCGCATGTGTCAGCAGGATCAGTCCCGCTTCGTCGATCCATCGCTCGACCAGCGCGGCCGCAACCGGATCATAGTCCTTGAAGCCCATGGCAAGAGCGTCGGCCCGGCCAAGGCCCGGATCGATCACGATGCTGCCGCCGGGAGCGTCGATCTTCCACGCGATGACGCCTGCCGTCGTCGGCCGGAAACCGGTTCCTGCCGCCAGCGCCGCCGAAGGCACCTGGCGCGTGGCGACGAGGGCATAGTGGATGGCCGTGGGCTTCTCGCCCGGCAGGGCATCGGCCGCCCGGCGCACTGCGGCCATGTCGAAGGTGCGCGGCGGGATGGACGAGGGACCCGAATCGACCAGCAGCCAGTAATAGGCCAGCCCCGCCACTGCGAGGATGACGATGGCCACTTTCGATAATGGACCCAATGTCCCGCCCCCCGCGCTGATGAACCTAGAACACCGCCGTGCGGCCAAGGCCATATTCGGCAAGGGCCGAACCTAGCTGCTCGATTTCGATTCCGCCACGGGTGAACAGCGCCAGATCGGGCAGGGGCTGGCCGTCGACGATCCTGCGCTGCCACGGCTGCCCTGCCGTCAGCGCGGCGATGCGCCGGGCAATGCCGTCGGAACCATCGACAAAGGCAGTGCCGGGGCCGAAGGCGGCGGCCAGTTCATCCTGAACCAGCGGAAAGTGAGTGCAGGCCAGCACCACCGTATCGATCAGTTCGCCGCCCGGCTGCGCGCGCAGTGCCGCGGCGGCATCGGCAAATACCCTGGGATCAACCGGCTGACCGCGCAGCTTCGCCTCGGCTGCGGCGACCAGTGCGGGTGCTCCGTGGCGCAGCAGGTGCTTGTCGGCGGCAAACTCGGCCTCAAGCCGGTCGACATAGGATTGGCGGATCGTCGCCTCGGTGCCCAGCAGTCCGATCACCCCCGTCCGGGTCATCGCGGCGGCGGGCTTTATCGCCGGGACAGTGCCGACGATCGGCACTTCGAGCACTTCGCGCACTGCGGCCAGCGCAATCGTGGAGGCCGTGTTGCAGGCAATGCAGACCAGCCGGGGGTGCAAGCGTTCGGTCAGGCGGCCCAAGAGGCCCGAAACGCGCGCGGCAATCTGTGCCTCCGTCTTCGCGCCATAGGGCAGGCCCGCATTGTCGGCGACATAGATCACCGGGGCTTCAGGCAGCAGCGCACGGACCTTGCGCAGGACCGACAGCCCGCCCACCCCCGAATCGAACAGGAGCAGCGGCGCGGCAGGATCGACGGACGGGGGCGTGGCAGGGGTGGTCATCAAGGCGCGCCTTGTATCGGGATTGGCAGCAAATTGGGAAGTGGCCTCTTTCGCTTGTCACCCGCTTGCGGATATGAGCAGGCGGTGGACATGCTTCTTTCCCTGCTCGCCGGCTACCTGCTTGGCTCCGTGCCCTTCGGCCTCATTCTCACCCGGCTTTCCGGAGGCGGCGATCTGCGCGCCATCGGGTCGGGCAATATCGGCGCCACCAACGTGCTGCGCACCGGGCGCAAGGGCATTGCGGCGGCAACCCTGCTGCTGGATCTGGGCAAGGGACTCGCCGCGGTGCTGCTGGCCCGCCAGTTCTGGCCGGGGGCCGAGGCTCTGGCGGCGCTTGGCGCGGTGCTGGGGCACTGTTTTCCGCTGTGGCTCCGCTTCAAGGGCGGCAAAGGCGTGGCCACGATGATGGGCATTTCGCTGGGTCTCGCGTGGCAGGTCGGGCTTGCCTATGCTCTGGTCTGGCTGGGCGTGCTCTTTGCCAGCCGCATTTCCTCGCTTGGCGGGATGAGCGCGGCGGTGGCAGCCCCGATCGCGGCGGTTGCGTTCGGCTTTGCCGGCTATGCTCCGGTTCTCGCCCTGCTGGCGCTTCTGGTGATCTTCCTGCACCGCGAGAACATTGCCCGTCTGCGTGCCGGAACCGAACCGAAGGTTGGCAGCGGCAAGTGACGGAGTGCGGCGCGCCTGCGGCAGCACGCGTCCCTGCGCTGAGCCGCGACGAGGCTTTCGCGCGCATTCGCCTGCTGCGTTCGCCCAATATCGGTCCGGTATCCTATCGCCAGTTGGTGCAGCGCTTTGGCACGGCGGCCGCAGCGCTGGAGGCCCTGCCTGATCTCGCCGCGCGGGGCGGGGCGCGCTACCGGGTGGCGGCAGCAGACAAGATCGAGGCCGAGATTGCCGCCGTGCGCAAGGCGGGCGCCCGCTATCTCTTTCATGACAGCCCCGATTACCCGCCCCTGCTGGCCGGGCTGGAAAATCCGCCCCCGATCCTGACCGTGCGCGGAGATGCGGCGCTGCTTTCGCAGCCCTCGGTCGCGCTCGTGGGCGCGCGCAATGCCTCGGCAGCGGCAACCAAGCTGGCACGCGATTTCGCAAGCGCGCTGGCCGCCCGTGGCTATTGCGTGATTTCCGGCCTTGCGCGCGGGATCGATGCTGCGGCCCATCGCGGCGCCCTTGCCGGGATGGCGGACGGCGGCGGCACGGCAGGGGTCATCGCTTGCGGGATCGATATTGCCTATCCTCCGGAAAACGCCGAACTTCAGGATGAGGTAGCCCGTGACGGATTGCTCGTGGCCGAAATGCCGCCCGGCACGGAGCCGCTGGCCAGGCACTTCCCGCACCGCAACCGCATCATCGCCGGTCTGGCCACGGGCACGCTGGTGGTGGAGGCTGCGCCGCGGTCCGGCTCGCTCATCACCGCGCGCCTTGCCGCCGAAGCCGGGCGCGAGGTCATGGCGATACCGGGATCGCCGCTCGACAGCCGTTCGCACGGGTGCAACCAGTTGATCCGCGATGGGGCCATACTGGTGCAGACGCCCGATGACGTGATCGAACTGCTGGCAGGTTTCGACGGGCGGCCCCGTTCGTCCTTCCGCGAGGGCGAGGTGCCGTTCGCCATCGACGAAGATGACGAAGCGGCCGATGTCGCCGGATTGCTCACGCAGGCGCCCGTGGCGGTTGACGAACTGATCCGGCAGAGCGGCGCCAGTGCCGCAGCCGTGCAGATGGCCCTCATCGAACTGGAGCTTGCCGGACGGTTGCAGCGCCATGCCGGCGGCAGGGTCAGCCTTTCGGCGTGATCCGCCACCGGGCCGGGCCTGCCTGTCGAGGCGCTTGACGAACCGCCATGCCAATCCCCACCCTCGCGCACACGTACACGTAAGGACCGATTTTTCAGATCATGCAGCTTGTCATCGTCGAATCTCCGGCCAAGGCCAAGACCATCGAGAAGTATCTGGGGCCGGGCTACAAGGTGCTCGCTTCCTACGGGCATATCCGCGACCTGCCGGTAAAGGACGGCTCGGTGCGTCCTGACGAGGACTTCGCGATGGACTGGGAACTTTACGGCGACAAGCAGTCGCGGGTGAAGGCAATCGCCGATGCGGCCAAGGGGGCGGACCGCCTGATTCTGGCGACCGACCCCGACCGCGAAGGCGAAGCCATCTCCTGGCACGTGCGCGAACTGCTGGCCAAGCGCAGGGCATTGCCCAAGGCGGTTGAGCGCGTCACGTTCAATGCCATCACCAAGCAGACCGTGACCGAGGCGATGCAGCGCCCGCGCGAGCTGGATCAGGATCTGATCGATGCCTATCTGGCGCGGCGCGCGCTGGATTACCTGTTCGGCTTCACGCTCTCGCCGGTGCTGTGGCGCAAGCTGCCGGGGGCAAAGTCTGCCGGGCGGGTGCAGTCGGTGGCGCTGCGCCTGATTGTCGAGCGCGAGCGCGAGATCGAAGCGTTCCGGGCGCAGGAATACTGGTCGGTCATTGCCCGGCTCGAACATGCCGGAACCGCGTTTGCCGCAAGGCTCGTCAGGTTCGATGGGCAAAAGCTCGACAAGCTGACGCTTGGCGATGAAGGCGCGGCGATGAGGGCAAAGGCCGTGGTCGAGGCTGCCACCTTCCGCGTTGAGGAGGTCGAGACCAGGCCCACCCGGCGCAATCCCTACCCGCCGTTCACCACCTCGACCCTTCAGCAGGAAGCCGCGCGCAAGCTGGGCTTTTCGGCCAGCCACACGATGCGGGTGGCGCAGACCCTCTACGAGGCGGGCGCGATCACCTATATGCGAACCGATGGCGTGCAGATGGATCCCAGCGCGATTTCGGCCGCGCGCAAGGCCATCTCGGACCGCTACGATGGGCACTATCTGCCCGAAAAACCTCGTCATTACGAGACCAAGGCCAAGAATGCTCAGGAAGCGCATGAAGCGATCCGGCCCACCGACTTTGCGAAGGACAGATATGGTTCGGGCGATGAGGCGCGTCTTTACGACCTGATCTACAAGCGGGCCATGGCCAGCCAGATGGCGTCTGCCAGCATCGAGCGCACCACCGTGACGCTGCGCGATGGCACGGGCCGGAACGAGTTGCGCGCAACCGGGCAGGTCATCAGGTTTCCGGGCTTCCTCGCGGTTTACGAGGAAGGGCGCGATCAGAAACAGGATGGCGATGACGAGGAGGCAACGCTGCTGCCGGCGCTTGCGGCAGGCGATTGCCCGGCAAAGCGCGGTGTCGAGGCGACGCAGCACTTTACCCAGCCGCCCCCGCGCTATTCCGAGGCGAGCCTGGTCAAGCGTCTGGAGGAACTCGGCATCGGGCGGCCCTCGACCTATGCTGCCACCTTGCAGGTGCTGAAAGACCGCAACTATGTGCGCACCGACAAAAATCGTTTCTTTGCAGAGGAATCCGGCCGTCTTCTGACAGCATTTCTGGAAAGGTTCTTCCCGCGCTATGTCGCCTACGAGTTCACCGCCGGAATGGAGGAGGAACTTGACGATGTTTCCGGCGGGCGCGCCCGGTGGAAGCAGGTGCTGGCCGATTTCTGGCGGGACTTCAAACCCAAGTCCGACGAAGTCATGGAGAAGAAGCCGAGCGAGGTCACGGCTGAACTCGACGCGTTTCTCTCGGATTACTTGTTTCCCCCGCGCGAGGATGGCGGCGATCCGCGCCAGTGCCCGAAATGCGCGGCCGGGCGGCTTTCGCTGCGCGGCGGGCGCTATGGCGCATTCGTCGCGTGTTCGAACTATCCGGAGTGCAAATATACCCGCAAGTTCGCCCAGCCCGGCGGGGCAGAGGGCGACAGCGCCGAGGACGGCGTTCTCGGACAGGATCCGGTGACGGGGCAGGATGTCGCCCGCAAGGCGGGGCGCTTCGGCCCCTATGTGCAGCTTGGCGAAGGCAAGGACGCCAAACGGGCCTCGATCCCCAAGGACATGGGCGAGATCGATCTGGAAGGGGCGCTGAAACTTCTGTCCCTGCCGCGCGAGGTGGGCATTCATCCCGAAAGCGGCAAGCCGATCACTGCCAGCATTGGCCGTTACGGCCCCTATCTGGCCCATGATGGCAAGTATGCCCGGCTCAAGAGCACGTCCGAAGTGTTCGAGACGGGCATGAACGCGGCGGTGATGATGCTTGCCGCTGCCGCTGCCGGTGCAGGCGCGCGGGGAAGCCGCGCCGCGGCGGAACCCTTGAAGGTGTTCGGGGCGCACCCCGTTTCCGGCGGCGAGATCAGGCTCATGGCGGGCCGCTATGGCCCCTATGTCACCGATGGCACCACCAACGCCACCCTGCCGAGGGACAAGCAGCCGGAAACCCTGACGGCAGAGGAAGCCGTTGCGCTGATCGATGAACGCGCCGCCAAGGGGCCTGCAAAGGGCAAGAAGGGGGCGGCCAGGAAGACCACTGCCAAGAAAGCGCCTGCAAAAAAGGCTCCCGCCAAGAAGGCGTCAGCGGCCAAGCCTGCCAAAGGCAGGGCGAAGGCGAAAACCGGAACTGGGCCTGCAAGCGAAGCAGCAGACGGCTGAGCGCATGACGTGAGCGAACGGAGTGGGCCGGGGTGGGGCACTTCGGCACCCGCCTTCCAATAAGGGCAAGCAAAGCCTTGGCGCGGGCCTACTTCACCCACTCCAGTCCGATTTCCTCGTAGATTTCCCTGGCATCGGCCCAGCGCTCGTCGACCTTCACGTGCAGGAAAAGGTGGACCTTGCAGCCAAGCAATTCGGCCAGTTCCTTGCGTGCGGCTTCACCGATCGCCTTGATCCTGGCGCCGCCCTTGCCCAGCACGATGGGGCGCTGGGTTTCGCGCGCAATCACGATCTGCTGGTGAATCTCGATCGAGCCATCCTTGCGCGTCAGATACTTTTCCGGGCGCACCGTGCTGTCATAGGGCAGTTCATCGTGGAGCTGGCGATAAAGCTGTTCGCGGGTAATTTCGGCGGCCATCAGGCGTTCGCTGGCATCGGAGACCTGATCTTCGGGATAGTGCCATGGGCCTTCGGGCATGAGCGCGGCCAGCCGCTGCTTGAGTTCGGGCACGCCATCGCCAGTCAGCGCGGAAACGAAGAACACTTCGTCGAATGCGGCTGCGGCGCTCAGCGCCTCGGCCATGACCAGCAGCGGTTCCTTGGGCGTGGAATCGACCTTGTTCAGGACAAGGATCTTGCGCTCCGGCCGCTCGCGCAGACTGGCAAGGATCGGGTCGAGGTAATCCCGCTTCTTCTTGCGCGCATCGACCACGAGGAGGATGGCATCGGCTTCCTGCGCGCCGTCCCAGGCGGCATTGACCATCGCCCGGTCAAGCCGGCGCCGGGGTTCGAACAGGCCGGGGGTATCAGCCAGAATGATCTGGGCTTCCCCTTCGATCGCAATGCCGAGCAGGCGGGCGCGGGTGGTCTGCGCCTTGGCAGAGACGATGGCGACCTTCTGGCCGACGAGTGCGTTGACGAGGGTTGATTTGCCGGCATTGGGCGCGCCGAGCACGGCCACGAGGCCACATTTTTCGGTCATGGGTCTGGTCTTTTCGAGAGGGACTGGACGCCTTTAGGCCAATTCGGCCTCAGGCGTAAGCCTGCATGAAGGCGCGCGCGGCGGCGGTTTCCGCTTCCTGCTTGCTCGATCCGCGAGCGGTGGCCTCGCCCACGCCCTTGACCGCAACGGACACGGTGAAGGTGGCGGCGTGGTCAGGGCCTTCGCGTGCAACCAGGGTATAGACCGGCGGCTTGCGCCGGTTGCCCGCAGCCCATTCCTGAAGCGCAGCCTTGGGATGCTTGCGCTGGCCGGTGCCCGATGCCACGGGTTTTGCCCATAGCCTGCGAACCAGCGCCCGCGCCGCATCGAAGCCCTGTTCGACGAACACGGCCCCGATCAGTGCCTCCATGACGTCACCGAGGATGTTCTCGCTCTGCGCGCCGCCATCATCGCGGGCCTGCTTGCCAAGGCGGATATGGTCCGAAAGCCCGATGCTGCGCGCGACACCGGCGCAGGTCTCGCGGCTGACCAGCGCGTTGAGCCGCTGCGAGAGCTTGCCTTCGGCGGCATCGCTCTGCTCGTGCAGCCATTCGGCAATGACCAGCCCCAGCACCCTGTCGCCAAGGAACTCCAGCCGCTGATAATCGCGTGCCTCGCCCATCGAGCCGTGGGTAAGCGCATCTGTCCACAGGTCGATGCGCTTCGGCTCGTGCCCGGTCAGGCTGGCGATGAAGGCGAGGGCCGAGGCGGAAAGCAGGCTCAGAACGTGCCTCCGATCCGGTTCCAGCGCGCGGCGGTGAACCATGTCCATGGCAGGAACCAGTTGGCGCTGCCATCGGTCGACCACATCATGATCGTGGCGCGGCCCACCAGATTGTCCTGCGGGACAAGCCCGATGCCGCCGCCTTCCATGGCCGGGAAACGGCTGTCCATCGAATTGTCGCGATTGTCGCCCATCATGAAGAGGTGGCCTTCGGGCACGACCACCGGCGGGGTGTCGTCAACCGCACGCTGGCCAAGGTCGAGAACATTGTAGCTGCGCCCACCCGGCAGGGTTTCGCGGAACTGCGGATAGTGGCAGGTCTGCCGCCCGTCGGCCTCGGTCACGGCAAACTCGGCCGCCACGCAATCGGTATTGGGGCTTACCGCGATCACGAAATCCTCGATCCGCTGCTTGGGCACGGCCTGCCCGTTGAGATGGAGCACACCGCCGACCATCTGCACGGTATCGCCGGGCAGGCCGATCACGCGCTTGATGTAGTCGATGTCATTGCCTGGCGGCGCCTTGAAAATCACGATCTCGCCGCGTTCGGGCTGGCGTGCGAAAATCCGCTTGGGCAGCAGGGGCAGGCTGAAGGGCAGCGAATACCGGCTGTAGCCATAGGGCCACTTGGCGGCGAGCAGATAGTCGCCGTTCACCAGCCTTGGCAGCATCGATTCCGAGGGGATGTTGAACGGCGAGAAGATGAAGCTGCGGAAGATCGCCACGATCATGATCAGCTTGAGCAGGAAGACGGGGAAGCTGTCTTCCTTCTTCTCCTTCTTTTCCTGCTGCAAGGGTTGCGGCGGCTGGGCCGCGTCGGCCCGCGCCGGGTCAGCCTGCAATGGCGCGGAGGAGGGCGACGGGGGGGCTTCGGGCGTATCCTGCATCGTCGGGGTCATGTTGCCCCTGTCGGCCTTCGTCAAGTGTGTTATTCGTGTAATACGCCGGTTGAAATACGTTTGCGCTCGGCGCGCGCCTGCCAAGACCATGCTTGGCGCAGACCGGCTTAGCGGGCATTAGGGCCTTGTGCAGTTGCGAAAGGATGAGGATCACGATGACGCTAGCGCAAGCAGGAACGCTCTGGACGGCGCTGGAAGCCCTGCCCAGGCCGACGCTTTCGGCCCTGTTTGCGGCGGGCGATCGTCTCGGCCGATATTCCGCCACGCTCGATCTCCCCGGCGGCCCGATCCTGTTCGACTGGTCGAAGACGCACCTTTCGCCCGATGTCGAGGACGTGCTTGGCGCGATTGCGGCGGAGATGGATCTTGCCGGGCGCCGCGATGCCCTGATTTCGGGTGAGAAGATCAACAATACCGAAGGCCGCGCCGCCGAGCATACGGCCGAGCGCGGCATCGGCAAGGATACCAGCGTCGAAGAGGCGGACGCGCTGCACATGCGGATGCGGATGCTGGTCGATGCCATTCACGAAGGCGCACTTGGCGAAGTGAAGAGCCTGATCCACATCGGCATTGGCGGATCGGCCCTTGGGCCGGCACTGGCCGTCGATGCGCTCACGCGCGACGGGGCCAAGGTCGCCGTCCATGTCGTCTCCAACATCGACGGCTGCGCGCTGGAAGCGGCGATGAAGGCGTGCGATCCGCACTCCACCCTGATTGCGGTGGCCTCGAAGACCTTCACGACCACCGAGACGATGACCAATGCGGCATCGGCGCTGGAGTGGCTGCGCGAGGGCGGCATTGCCGATCCCTATGGCCGGGTCATCGCACTGACGGCGTCGCCGGAAAAGGCGGTGGAGTGGGGCGTGGACGAAACGCGCGTCCTGCCGTTCTCCGAAACGGTCGGCGGGCGCTATTCGCTGTGGTCGTCGATCGGCTTTCCGGTTGCCGTGGCGCTGGGCTGGCAGGGCTTTGCCGAGTTCCTTGATGGCGCTGCGGCAATCGACCGGCATTTCATCGATGCGCCCATGGGCGAGAACGTCATCGTCCGGGCAGCCTTTGCCGATCTCTATTACACGCAGGCGCGCCAGTGCCAGACCCGCGCCGTCTTCGCCTATGACGAGCGGCTTCGGCTCCTGCCCGATTACCTTCAGCAGCTTGAGATGGAATCCAACGGCAAGCGGGTTCTGGCTGATGGAACGCCGCTGGCCCGGCCCAGTGCCCCGGTAACATGGGGCGGTGTCGGCACCGATGCGCAGCACGCGGTTTTCCAGCTCCTGCATCAGGGCACCCATCTGATCCCGGTCGATTTCCTTGCCGTCAAGACGCCGGGGCACGATCTCGATCCGGTGCATCACCAGATCCTGCTGTCGAACTGCTTTGCCCAGGGGGCAGCGCTCATGGCCGGCAAGTCATCGGATGATGGCGCCCGCGCCTATCCGGGCGATCGCCCTTCGGCCACGATCCTGTGCGATGATCTCAATCCCGCCACGCTGGGGGCGCTGATCGCATTTCATGAACATCGCACATTCGTTTCGGCAGCCATGCTGGGGATCAATCCCTTCGACCAGTTCGGGGTGGAGCTGGGCAAGGCCATTGCAAAGCAGATCGAGGCGGGCGGCGGCGACGGGTTCGATCCCTCGACCGAAGCCCTGCTGGCAGCGGCGGGGATCGGCGGTTGAAGGCAGGGCGCTGATCCGGCCGAAGTCTTCGGCGTCAAAGCCTCTGGCCTTGCCGATTGCGAGCGGCCATATGCCCCTGTGCAAGGAGTGCAGGACATGGCAGCAGGTGAGTTCGACTACGACCTTTTCGTGATCGGGGCCGGTTCGGGCGGCGTGCGCGCAAGCCGCATTGCCGCCAGCCACGGCGCGCGCGTGGCGGTGGCCGAGGAATACCGGGTGGGCGGCACCTGCGTCATCCGGGGCTGCGTTCCGAAGAAGCTGCTGGTCTATGGATCGCACTTTGCCGAAGAACTTCAGGACGCGGCCAATTACGGCTGGACCGTGGAAGGCATGCAGTTTGACTGGCCAACGTTACGAGACGCAGTGCTCAAGGACGTTGACAGGCTCAATGCAGCCTACACGGCGACGCTTGAGAACAACAAGGTCGAGAGGTTTCTGGAGCGCGCGACCATTGCCGGCCCGAACGCCGTAAGACTGGCGAGCGGGCGGACCGTTACGGCACGCTACATTCTGGTGGCGACCGGTGCCTGGCCAGTGATGCCCGATTTCGAGGGGCGCGAGCATTGCATCACCTCGAACGAGGTGTTCCATCTGGAGCAGCTGCCCCGGAGGGTGGTGATTTCCGGCGGCGGCTATATCGCAATGGAGTTTGCCGGCATTTTCAATGCCCTTGGCTGTCACGTAACGGTGGTGAACCGCAGCGAGACGATCCTGCGCGGATATGATGATTCGCTGCGTGATCGCCTGCTCCAGATCACCATGGCGCGCGGGATAGACTATCGGCTGAACTGCCGGATCGAACAGGTCTTGCGGCAGGATGACGGCTCGCTTGTCGTCCACCTTGATCGTCACCGGGAGCCTGTGCACGCCGATGTGGTTCTGGTGGCCACCGGCAGGCGTCCCAAGACCGAGGGGCTGGGGCTGGAGAATGCCGGGATCACCACCGGCGAACGCGGCGAAATCCCGGTCGACCACCACGGAAAGACGGTGTGCGACAGCATCTATGCCGTGGGTGACGTAACGGACCGCGTCCAGTTGACCCCTGTCGCCATTCGCGAAGGCCACGCCTTTGCCGACCGGGTGTTCGGCGGCAAGGACACCGAAGTCAGCTACGACTGCATTCCCAGCGCCGTGTTCTCGCAGCCTCCGCTGGCCGGGGTCGGCCTGACGGAAAGCGAAGCGCGCAAGGCCCACGGGGGCAACATCAAGGTCTATTCCTCGGACTTCCGGCCGATGAAGAACATCTTCGCGCATCGCCCCGAACGGGGGCTGTACAAGATGATCGTCGAAGCGACGACGGGCAAGGTTCTGGGCATTCACATGATCGGCCCGGATTCTCCGGAAATCCTTCAGGCGGCGGCCATTGCGGTCAAGGCCGGGCTGACCAAGGCCGATTTCGATGCAACGGTTGCCCTGCATCCCTCGATGGCCGAGGAACTGGTTCTGATGCGGTAACGTTACGTCACGGTTTTTTGCGTGACGGCGGGCCGGGAAGAAGCGGGCGGAGCCGGGAAGGCTCAGATCCCGGCAAACCACTGGTAGCCGGAGTGATCTTCCCAGTATCCGCCCTTGCCGCCATGGATCCCCGCGAGCGAGGCGACCGCTTCGATGCGCATGACATACTTGGCCTGCTTGTAACCCAGCGCGCGTTCGACGCGCAGCCGGACGGGGGCACCATGCGCGACGGGGAGGGGCTGCCGGTTCATGGTGTGGGCAAGGATGGTCTGCGGATGGAAGGCATCGACAAGATCGATGCTCTCATAGAAGGGTATTCCTGAGAAATCATCTGCACAATGAAATACAAGATATTGTGATTTATCGGAAATATCTGCCATTTTCAGAATGGATGCCAATGGCGTTCCGGTCCATTCCGCAATGGCGCTCCATCCTTCCACGCAATCATGTCGCGTGATCTGCGTGCGTTGCGGACCGGCTCTCAACTGGGCAAGGGTCAGGCGCAGGGGGCGGCCGACCAGCCCTGAAACCTCAAGCCGCCAATCGGCAAAGCCATTGGCCAGATGCGCGGCAAAGTCGGCCGAACGCGGCAGGAAGTTGCCATTCACCCGGAAGCGCGGCGAAATATCGGACGGGGCAAACTCTGGCGCCAGGGCATTGCGAGCGGTGATGAGGCGCTGGCCGGAAAGCGTGGCTTTTTCCTGAAGAGTCAGAACCTTGCGCACCGCGGGCGAGGTGGTGATGCGCTCGCACCCGGCCAGCGCGGCGCTGCCTGCGGCAACGAGCATCGAGCGGCGGGAAAATCCGGTCATGGCTTGTTCTCCCGTGCCGGGGGAAGTCTGAACCAGCCGGTGATGATCGCCCGCATTTCATTCACGGGCCCGGCAGCGAGGATCATCAGAAGATGGATGAGGATAAAAAGGCAAAAGCCTGCTGCACAGAGAAAATGTATCGAACGGGCTGATTGTCTGCCGCCAAACAGGTCCAGCAGCCAGGGAAAGGCCGCATCGAGATTGGGCGACATGGTCATGCCGGTCAGGATCGCCAGCGGAAGCAGCCCGAAGATGACGGCCAGATAGGCCAGTTTCTGGAGCGGGTTGTAGCCTTGAGTGGCGTGCCCGGAGGTGAACCGGAGGCGCAGATGTGACACTATCTCGTGCCAGAGACGGGAAGGGGCCATTTCCTTCCATGCTGGAAGAAGATCATTTCTCAAGTGTCTGCTAAAAATCGAATAAATGATAAAAATCGTTAGCGACGCGACCAGCAGCCAGGCAAAGAAGAAGTGCCATTGGCGGCCCTCTGCGAGGCTGTAGTCGTTGGGGATCGTCAGCAAGGGCGGGATGGCCTTGGTCGAATAGGGTGTGTGCCCAAGAAAGCCCGTGGTGTTGAACGCGATCTCTCCGATCCGGAGAAACCCTGCATCTCCGTCGCGGCCTGCGGCAAGCCATGCGTGATCGAAATTGGCGCCCGCCTTGCCCCAGTAGAGCCGGGGATGCGCATTGAAGATCGTTGCCCCGCTCATCAGCAGAACGAAAATGCACAGCGCGTTGAGGCCATGCCAGATGCGCACGGGAAGGCTTATCCGGTAAACGAGCGGGCCGCGTGGCAATCCTTCGCCATTCTGTGACGTAACGCTTGCGGAATCGGTCGTCACGACTGCGCTCCACCCACCTTGCGGGCCGAGTGTGCCAGCTATGGTGCGATTGGCAAGGCCCCGGTCAGGCCGGACTCAAGGCCGGGACCGGGTTGGCGCGTGCCAGGCTGACAAGGGCCTGCCGCGTGAAGCGGCGTGTGGCGGCAGCCGCCACGCATTCGCGCGAGACCGGGCGCATGGCGGCCAGCCCGGCGCTGGCGATGAAGCCGAGCTTGCGGGCGTTGCTGACGAAAACGCGCTCGTCCCACGCATGTTCGCCCCGGCGCGTGACTTCACGCGCAATTTCGCCATAGATGCTGGCCGCCGCAAGGATCGCCCAGCGCTGACGCGGCTTCAGACGGGCGGCGCCGATCCTTGCCGAGCACTCGTGCACATGCGCTATGGCGCACATCTCGGCCACGATCCGTGCCAGAGCGGCGCGGTGCCGGGACTGGTCGATCTCGCTGGCGGCAATCCCGGCCTTGGCAAGCCAGTCTGCCGGAATGTAGCACCGGCCAGCCGCGGCATCCTCGGTTACGTCACGCGCGATATTGGCCAGCTGGAAGGCCAGGCCAAGGTCGCAGGCCCGGTCGAGCGTGTCGGCATCGTCGGGCGATACGCCCATGACCACTGCCATCATGACGCCGACCGCGCCTGCCACGTGCCAGCAATAGCGCATGAGATCAGCCTCGGTCTGCGGCCGCCAATCGGCGGTGTCGAGGGCAAAGCCTTCGATCACCGCTTCGGCCATGTCCGCGGTCAGCCCGGTCTCGCGAGCAACCTGCCCCAGCGCATCAAAGGCCGGATCGCCGGTCTGCCTGCCTGCAAAGGCTTCCTGCGTGAGGTAACGGACGTGGTGCAGGCGCTCGTCCATGCCGGTCTGTGGACCCAGCGTGCCGCCATGGTCCTGCCCGTCGATCACATCGTCGCAGCGGCGGCACCAGGCATAGAGCAGCCAGACACGTTCGCGCGTGATCCGGTCGAACAAGTGGCTTGCGGCGGCAAAGCTTTTGGAGCCGCGCAGGATGGCCTCTCTGGCATGGGCAACAAGCGCGGCACGGTCCGCCATGGTCCTTACAGGTCGTCCGCCTTCATTGCGAAGATCGGCTTGTGCGGGACATAGGCGGCCATCCGGGCAAGCAGGATGTCGAGATCGGGTTCGGCAATGATGATCCCGGCATGGGCTTCGCGGATGAAGCCCACCTCGATCATGTGGTGATGGAACGCGAGGAGGTGGTCATAGAAGCCGAAGGCGTTGAGCAGACCCACAGGCTTGGCATGATACCCCAGTTGCGCCCAGCTCACCGCTTCCCACAGCTCGTCCATCGTGCCCACGCCGCCGGGAATGGTGAGGAACCCGTCCGACAGATCGGTAAAGCGCTTCTTGCGCTCGTGCATTCCCGAAACGACGTGCAGTTCGGTGCAATCGTGGTTCGCCACCTCGGTGTTGACCAGTCCTTCGGGGATGATGCCGATCACTTCTCCGCCAGCATCAAGCGCGCCATAGGCAACGGCGCCCATGAGGCCGAGACGCCCGCCGCCATAGACAACGCCTATGCCGCGCCGGGCCAGTTCCTGCCCGATCTCGCGGGCCAGCATAACGTAACGTTGATCCTGCGGCGTGGCCGAACCGCAGTAGACAGCAAGTCGTTTCAAGCAAGATCCTCCAGCATCAGCCTGGCCGTGGCCTTGGCGGAGCCGACGACGCCGGGGATTCCCGCGCCCGGATGGGTGCCGGCACCGACAAGGTAGAAATTGGAAATCGCGTCATCGCGGTTGTGCGCCCGGAACCATGCGCTCTGCGTGAGCAGGGGTTCAAGGCTGAAGGCGCTGCCGAGATGGGAGGAGAGATCGGTCTTGAAGTCGCTCGGCGCGTAGTGGAACTTCGTTACGATACGCGAATGGATATCGGGGATGAGACGGCGGCCGACCTCGTCGAGAATGCGCTTTTCAAGGATCGGCCCGACTTCGTTCCAGTCAACCGGAAGCTTGCCCATGTTGGCCACGGGCACGAGCGCGTAGAACGTGCTCTTACCTTCCGGCGCGACCGAAGGATCGGTCACGGTCGGATGGTGGAGGTAGATCGAGAAATCCTCAGGCAGGACGCCGTGGGTATAGATGTCGTCGAGCAGACCCTTGTAGCGCGGGCCGAACAGGATCATGTGATGCGGGATGCCCGGCCATGTGCCTTCCAGGCCGAAGTGGACGACAAAGAGACTGGGTGAATATTTCTTTTTCCCAAGAGACTTTGCGCGCCGCTTTGCATGTTGATTATCAGGCATGAGATCGCGGTAGGAATGCATGATGTCGGCATTCGAGGCAACCGCGTCGAAGTTTGCCGACCATCCCGACTGGGTGCGCACGCCCGTGACCCGCGCGCCCAGCGTTTCGATGTGCACGACCGGATCGCCGATGCGCACTTCGCCGCCGATGCGCCGGAATTGGGTCAGCATGCCCTCGATCAGCCGGTTGGTCCCGCCTCTGGCCCACCAGACGCCGCCGTCCTTTTCCAGCTTGTGAATGAGCGCATAGATCGCGCTGGTGGTCATCGGATTGCCGCCGACCAGCAGGGTGTGGAAGCTGAAGGCCTCGCGCAGCTTCTCGTTCTTCACATAGCTTGAGACCATCGAATAGACCGAACGCCACGCCTGATAGCGCGACAGCGCAGGGGCGGCCTTGAGCATCGAGGCGAAATCGAGGAACGGCACTGCGCCGAGCTTGACATAGCCTTCCTCGAAAACGCCTGCGGAGTAGCGCAGGAACTCGTCGTATCCGGCAACATCATCGGGATTGAGCTTGGCAATCTCGGCACGCAGCGCGGCTTCGTCGTTCGAATAGTCGAAGTTCGTGCCATCGGCCCAGTTGAGCCGGTAGAACGGCATGACGGGCATGAGATCGACATCGTCAGACAGCCTGTGTCCTTTCAGCGCCCACAGTTCCTCAAGGCAGGCCGGATCGGTGATGACGGTCGGCCCGGCATCGAAGGTGAAGCCGTCTTTCTGCCAGTGATAGGCGCGGCCGCCCGGCTTGTCGCGCGCCTCGATCACCGTGGTCTGTATGCCGCCGGACTGGAGCCGGATGGCAAGGGCAAGACCGCCGAAGCCCGAACCGATTACACAAGCACGCTTCATCTGGTGGTTCCCGAATGTGAAAGGGGCCGGGGCCGGGCGCCAAGGCCGGTAAGAACGCCCAGCGCACGGGTGATCGGCAGGGGGGGCCTGCCCGCAAGGATGCGCGCCTTGTCGAGCACGGTCGTTCGGCCGGCATAGAAGCGTTCGATCAGGCCATGGCGCAGGCTGTAGAACCGTTCGAGCACGCGGTAGCGGTCCTGCGGTTCGGCCCCGGCAAACAGCAGCGCCGAAAGCGCGCGGAAATAGGCCGAGCGCTGCCAGTGCTCACGCGCCCAATGTTCGCTGAACGCCGCAAGGGCATCGCCGCCCAGATCCTTTTCGCGGGCAAGCGCGAGGGCATATTTCACGGCATCGGGCAGCGAATAGCTGGTGACGGCCTGAAACAGCCCCGCCCGCACCCCGGCGCGCGCCACGGCCCCGCCGCTGGCGCGCCAGAACGCGCTGAAATCACCCCCGGCCACCACGGGCAGAACGCCGTGTTCCTCGTCGAGAACCTCTTCGACCTGCCAGCCACGGGCCTTGACGTAGTCATCGATCCGGGTGCGGATGGCGTCGATGTCCAGTTCCGGGTCATCGGCGTAGTAGGTGTCTTCGACGAAGATTTCGTCAGCTGTGAACGGCAGGCAATAGACGAAGCGATAGCCATCGATCTGTTCCACCGTGGCGTCCTTGACCACGGGCGCATCAAGTCCGTGGGGCGCTGCAAGCCGGAAGCGACGTCCGACGAACTTCTGCCAGCCGCCGCTGAGATGGCTGACATCGCGAAGGCCCCGCGCGTCGATCACCGCGCCCGCTTCGATCCGCGTGCCGTTCGAGAGGGTGGCGTTGGTCGAACTGCATGCCAGCGCCCGCACGCCGGTGAGGATTGCCCCTTCGCCAAGCCTTTCGCGCACGATCCTGTCGAATCGGGCCGAAGTGATGGAATAGTAGCTCGTGCGCAGCCGCCGCTCATAGCGCGGGAAGTGCACGGTATATTCGGGCCATGCCGCCACGATCATGCCGTCGAGCAGCTCGCGTCCGGCCTTGCCCACATCGGTGCCGAAGAACGACCAGACGTGATTGCCGCCGATGGTGCTGCCCTGCTCGACCAGCAGCAGCGAGAGGTCAGGGCGTGCGCGCTTGAGCGCAAGGGCCACCAGTCCGCCTGCCAGGCCCCCGCCGAGAATTGCGATGTCGCACTTGCGCACAGTCATGCATCAGCGCTTAGGGCCATGCCGTTGCCGGTGCAACCACCGGCTTGTGACCTGCCCGATGACCCGTCAGAAAGGGCATGGCAGGCGTGGCGCGATGGCGCGATGCAGACCGCGTAGCGACGCGGCCGACAGCGCGCGGCGGGGCTGATTTCTTGACCGATAGCCTCAGCCGCGGCAGCACCGGGTTGCCACTTGATGCCGGTCAATGTCACCTTTTGCTTCGTGCCGGACAACGGCCCCGCAAGCCCGGAGCAACCGGGCGCGGATCATGGAGAGGAAAAGATGGGCGAGCAAGCACAGCGAATTGCGGGCCAGCCTGATGCCGCGGCGGCCGCCACGCCTGCCGGTGGCCATTTCGATGTCCTCATCATCGGGGCGGGTATCTCCGGAATCGGATCGGCCTGGCACCTTCAGGACCAGTGCCCCGGCAAGACCTATGCCATCATCGAGGCCAAGGATACCTTCGGCGGGACGTGGGAAACGCACAAGTATCCCGGCGTGCGTTCGGACTCCGACCTTTACACCTTCGGCTATCGCTTCAAGCCATGGGTTGGCGCCCCCATCGCCAGCGCGCAGGCCATACTCGATTACATGGGCGAGGTGATTGCCGAAGCCGGGATCGACCGGCATATCCGCTATGGCCACACGGTGCTCAGCGCCAGATGGTCGAGCGCTGAAAGTCTCTGGACCGTGGAGACCCGCCGCCGCGATGGTGAGATCGTGACGTTCACGGCCGGCTTCCTGTGGATGTGCCAGGGCTATTACGACCACGAGGTTCCCTACATCCCGCCCGAATGGAAGGGCCTGTCCGATTTCAAGGGCCTGTTCGTTCATGCCCAGCTCTGGGATCCGGCGACCGAATGGGAGGGCAAGCGCGTTCTGGTCATCGGGTCGGGGGCAACTGCGGCAACCGTGGTGCCCGCCTTTGCCGAGAAGGCCGAGGTGACGATGCTCCAGCGCTCTCCCACCTATTTCTACTGCCATCCGAACCAGAACGAACTGGCCGACCGTCTGCGCCAGATCGGCATTGACGAGCCGACCATCCACCGCGTTGTGCGCGCGCAGATCATGCACGACCAGGCCGTGATCGACCGGCGCTGCGTCGAGGAACCGGATGTCGTCTTCGAGGAACTGAAGGCTGCCGCACGGGTCTATGCCGGAGAGGACTTCTCCTTCGAGCCGCACTTCACGCCGAAATACCGGCCATGGCAGCAGCGGCTCGCCTTCTGCCCGGACGGCGACCTGTTCCGCGCGGCAGCGCAGGGAAAGGTGCGCGTCGTGACGGACACGATCGACCGCTTCACCGAGAAGGGAGTGCTGACCTCCTCCGGGGAGCTGCTGGAAGCCGACATCATCGTAGCCTGCACCGGCTTTCACCTGAAGGTTCTGGGCGACATTCCCTTCGAGGTTGATGGCAAGCCGATCAGGTGGGGCGATACCGTGACCTATCGCGGCATGATGTTCACGGGCGTGCCCAACATGGTGTGGGTTTTCGGATATTTCCGCGCAAGCTGGACCTTGCGTGTCGACATGCTCGGTGATTTCGTCTGCCGCCTGCTGCGCCATATGGACGAACGGGGCGCCCGGAAGGTGGAAGTTGCATTCCGCGATGAGGACGCCGGGATGGAGATCCTGCCGTGGATCGAACCGGAAAACTTCAATCCCGGTTATCTCATGCGCGATCTCGACAAGATGCCGCGGCGCGGAAGCAAGGATGAATGGCGGCACAACCAGAACTACTGGCTTGAGCGCGAGGTCATCCCCGCGATCGATCTGGAGGGACAGGAGTTCGTTTACGATGGCGTGCGCGGGGCAGCGCGCGTGGAGGAGGCGGCCGAGTAACCCTGCCCAGGGACTGTGATTCCGGGACAAGCCTTCCTGCCGCCCGCAGTGCATGCCGAATGCGTTCGCTATTGCGGTGATGCCATGCTATGGGGGCCGCGCTGACGTCGAATTTTGCGACGGACTTCGGCAGAGACTCCCGGTTGTGCCGCCATTCTGGCGGTGCTGGCGGATTTTGACGACGGGTTCCTTTCAATTGACGATTCTGACGCACGACTCTGCGGCACTTGCGCTGCGGGGCAACCCTCGTTCTTGAAAGGAACATCCCATGCCCGTAGGCACCGTAAAGTTTTTCAATACCGACAAGGGCTATGGCTTCATCCAGCCCGACAACGGCGGCGCTGACAGCTTCGTCCACATCTCGGCCGTTCAGGCGGCCGGCATGGCGACGCTCGATAAGGACCAGCGCGTGAGCTACGAGATCGAGACCGGCCGCAACGGCAAGGCTTCGGCGGTCAATCTCGCCTCGGCCTGATTGAGGCCATCGGCGGGGCGCGGGTCTTTTCAGACGATCCGCACCCTGCCATGGCAAGGCCATGAGCCTTGCCCATGACAGCGGCGCCCTGGGTGCCGAACTTGCCATCAGGATGCGCCGCGCCGAGTTCAACCGTGCGCTGGCAGAAAGCAACCTTGCCGCAATCGGCGGATTGCTGGCACCTGATGTCGTGCTGGTGACTGGCACGGACAGCGCCGTCATTTCCGGCCGCAAGGCGCAGCTTGCCGCGTGGAAGCGCGAATTTTCGGCAAGTCCGCGAACGCTTTACATCCGCACCCCGCAGACGGTCATCGTCTCTTCGGCAGAGCCTATCGCCATGGAGCACGGACACTGGCAGGGCGTGATCGAGGCAGGAGGTGCGGCGGTTGCATCAGGCACCTATGCCGCGAAATGGCGCCAGCGTCGGGGCGAGGACTGGATGCTGATCGCCGAGATTTTCGTGACACTGGCCTGAGCTGACTTCGGCCTGAGGTGACATCGGCCTGACGTGACATTGGCCTGAACGGCGCAAGACATGCGGCCATAGCCCTTCAAGCAGAAAGGGCGCCTCCCGCAGGAAACGCCCTTGCTGTCATCAGTGGTTCAGCGCGAAGCCGGCCCTGCTCACGGGTGAGGCGCTGCTCGCAAGGAGGCGAGGCAGTCCCGTGTTGCGGGGCAGTCAATCGTTCGCGGCAGCGGCCTTGCTGGCGATGGGCTTCACGTCCTTGACGTCGAAGCTGACCGGGCGGCCGTTGAAGCGGCCGGTGACGGCGCGCTTGGTTACGCGCAGTTCGAACGGCTGCTTGCCGCCATTGGCCGTGCCCTTGAGCACCTTGACGTCGCCGATCTGCTCGGCGGTGTATTCATACTTCACGCCCTGGTAGGTGAACGAACCGGCTTCCGGCTCGGCGGCGAGGGCGGGAACAGCAACCAGCGAAGCGGCTGCGAAAGCGAGGACGGTCTTGAACATGGCAATGTCTCCTGAAAGATAAGGAAAGATTGCCTTCAGCACCCCTTATCTTGTTGCATTGCAGCATAGAGATTGGGTGCGGTGCGGCAATTGTAATTGCCGGGAATTGAGTTGCAGGAATTGCAACTGAGGCGGGTTTGCCAAGAAATCAACCATTTGATTAAGCTGAGGGGCGGCGCGACCTGCACCAATGCCCGTAGCCTGCTTGCCAGACAGGAGCCATACGAGAGCCATGCGCAGCGATTCGTTGCGCGTGCTTGCAGGCTGGAGCAAGGCGATTGCGCGGCTTTGCTGCCTGACGGCTCAACGCTTGCGCACGAACTCTGCGCGCAGCACCAGCCCCTTGATCCCCGGATAGCGGCAGTCAATCTCCTGCGGATCGCCTGTCAGCCTGATGGACTTGATGAGCGTCCCCTGCTTAAGGGTCTGGCCCGCGCCCTTCACTTCAAGATCCTTGATGAGCGTCACCTGATCGCCATCGGCGAGAAGATTGCCCACGGCATCGCGCACTTCGACGACATCGGCCGCAGCGCGGCGCGCCGCCAATTCGGATGCGGGCATCCATTCGCCGCTGTCCTCGTCATAGACATGGTCTTCGCTGTCGCTCATCGCTAATCTCCGCCTGTTGCCGACGCAGGGCTGGTCGGCGGGAGAACGGGCCGTCATGGACAGAACGATCATCCGCCTTGGCGCCTGCCATGTGGAGCAGGCCACCGCAACCCTTGTTGCCGCCTTCATGGATGATCCGGCAATGTGCTGGATGTTTCCCGATCCTGCGGTGCGGGCGCGGCGCCTGCCCGGATTGATGCGCTGGAGCGTGATCGATCATCTGCGGCACGGCATGGTGCTGGGCACTGCCGGGGCAGAAGCGGTGACGCTGTGGCGGCCGCCGGGTGCGGTGCATGAGCATGCGCCGCTGACCCCGCCGATGCTTGTCCGCTTTCTTGCCATGCTGGGAACCGCCGTTCTGCGGGCAGAGCGGCTCGACAGGATGATCAGCAGGCACCTGCCCGCAGGCGAAGCGCAATTCTATCTGCGCATGGCGGGCGTTCATCCCCTATGGCAGGGCAAGGGGCTGGGCGGCCTTGCCATTCGTTCCGGGCTTGCCGAAGCGGAAGCGGCCGGGTTGCCGCAGGTGCTGGAAACCGCCAAGGAAGGCAACGTCGGCATCTATCGCGCGCTTGGCTTCGAAGTCATCGATACCTGGCGCGTGGCTGGCAATGGTCCGCTGTTCTGGACGATGCAGCGCGAAGCCGCCCCTCAGGCCAGGGCATCGACCAGCAGCCTGGCGCCAAGCAGCACCATCAGCAGGTAGATGATCGCATAGAAGCGATCCGGGCGGAGGCGGCGCACGAGGCGCACGGCAACCAGCGTGGTGACGATGGCGAGGGGAACCATCAGCAGAGCTGCCAGCAGCACATCGGGCGTGAAGGCCCCCAGCAGAACGTAGCTTGGCACCTTGAGCCAGTTGATTGCCGCGAACAGGATGGCGTTGGTTCCGGCATAAGTCAGATGCGGCAGCTTGCGCGGCGTGACCCACATCTGGAATGGCGGACCGCCCGCATGGGCGATCTGGCTGGTGAAGCCCGTGGCCATGCCGAACATGGCGCCCACCCATCCCGGTGACGTTGACGGCGCGACGACCCTCCCGCCACGCTCGATCCAGAGGCGATAGAGACCGAACAGCAGCGTGATTGCGCCCAGAACGCCCATCAGCGCCTTTTCCTCGATCGCACTGGCCAGCGCCCAGCCTGCGGCTATGCCCACAATGGCGCCGGGCAGCATCCATGCCACGATCCAGCGGTCCCACGCATGGCGGAACGCCCAGACGCTGACCACGTCCTGCACGATCAGCACCGGCAGCAGGATGGCCGCAGCGGTCGATGGCGGCAGGGCAAGCGCGGCTATCGGCGTCCCCAGTGCGCCAAGCCCGGAAAAGCCGCCCTTGGCCATGCCGATCAGGATAACGGCCAGCGCGCAGGCGACGAGCGTTGCAGGGTCGGACAGGATCATCGGCAAGCCGCGGCGCGGATCATCCGCCGGGCGACCATCCGGGCGGTGCAAGGGTGAAGCCATCGAACGAGAAACCCGGCGCGACCACGCATGACACCAGACTGTAGCCGCAAGGGCCTGCGCATGGCTCTGCCGACTGCCACTGATCGCGCGGCACGATGCCTTGCAGATGGTGGCGGGGGACAGTTGCGGGGCCGAGCAGCACTGTGTGCGGGGCGGCGTTGTCTGCCTCGGCGATATGCAGCGCCATCGGATCGCCGCCCTGCCAGAACCACAGTTCGTCGGCATCGACCTTGTGCCAGTGCGAACGCGCGCCCGCAGGCAGCAGGAAGAGAATGGCAGTGCTGGCGCTGCGGCCCGACAGGGTCGCCGCCGCGCGCCATGTTTCCCGATAGAAGCCGCCTTCGGGGTGCGGTTTCAGATCGAGGCTGGCGATCAGATCCTGCGCCGAAGCCATGTCCGCACCCCCTCTTGTGCAGCGCGCCCGATCAGTCGCGCAGCAGTTCGTTGATACCGGTCTTGCTGCGGGTCTGGGCATCAACCGTCTTGACGATCACGGCGCAGTAGAGCGACGGGCCGGAGGTGCCGTCGGGCAGGGGCTTGCCGGGCATTGCGCCGGGCACGACCACCGCATAGGGCGGCACGCGGCCGATGTGGATTTCGCCCGTCTGGCGATCGACGATCTTCGTGGACGCGCCGAGATAGACCCCCATCGACAGCACTGCGCCTTCACCCACGATCACGCCTTCGGCCACTTCGGAACGCGCGCCGATGAAAGCGCCGTCCTCGATGATGACAGGGCCTGCCTGAAGGGGTTCGAGCACGCCGCCAATGCCTGCGCCGCCCGAAATATGCACGTTCTTGCCGATCTGCGCGCAGGAGCCGACCGTGGCCCAGGTATCGACCATCGTGCCCTCATCGACAAAGGCGCCGATGTTGACGAAGCTGGGCATCAGCACCACGCCCCGCGCGATGTGCGCGCCCTTGCGCGCCACCGCCCCCGGCACCACGCGAAAGCCCGCATCGCGGAAGCGGCCTTCGTCCCAGCCGGCAAACTTGGAGGGCACCTTGTCAAACGCAGGCGCGCCGCCTGATCCATTCTCGATCACGGCGTTGTCGTTGAGCCGGAACGACAGCAGCACTGCCTTCTTGAGCCACTGGTTGACCTGCCACGCGCCGTCGACCTTCTCGGCAACGCGCGCCTTGCCGCTGTCGAGCAGTTCGAGTGCGGCTTCGACCACTTCGCGCACCGCATCGCTGGCGGGGGTGACATTGGCGCGGTCTTCCCATGCAGCTTCGATGGCGGCTTCAAGCGAGGTCGTCATGGCGTATCTCCGATTGGGCGCAAGCGGGCTGCGCAAAGTGCAGGGCGGACTAGCCGAGGCCGCCCCGATCGGCAAGCGTCGCCAGCGCATGATCGAGCCATTTCACGATATCGTCGGTCACGGCGTCGATGGCGGCGTCATCCTTGGCACGGTCGCCCCATTCAGTCGCGAGATCGAGCCAGACCGTCTGCATGCCAAGGGCCTTGGCGGGGGCAAGGTTGCGCGCCATGTCCTCGATGAAGACGCAAGTTTGCGGGTTCAGGCCAAAGGCTGCGACCAAGCCGGTATAGGCAGCCATTTCGGGCTTGGGCCGGTAGTGCATGGCATGGATATCCCAGATGCCGTCGAAGCTGCCCGAAAGCCCAAGCGCGGCCAGAACCCTTGCGGCATAGGCATCATCGCCATTGGTGAAGACCAGCTTGCGCCCCGGCAGCGCGGCCAGCCGATCCGCAAGCCGTGGAGCCTCGGCAAGCGGCGAGAAATCGATGTCATGAACAAAATCAAGGAAGGTATGGGGATCGGTGGCATGATAGTGCATCAGGCCGGAAAGCGTGGTGCCGTGATCGTGGAAGTAGAGTTTCTGCACCCGCCGCGCCTCGGCCGCATCGCAGCCCAGCAGGTTCTGGATGAATGCGCCCATGCGCACGTCGATCTGGTCGAACAGCCGGGTCGTGGGCGGGTAGAGCGTGTTGTCGAGATCGAAAATCCAGCAGTCCACGCCGAAAGGATCGAAAGCCATCGGGGTATGTCATCCTTCGGAATTGAACGTATTATCCTGCCACCTTCGGGTTATCCGGCATTTACGGCCAGCAACATATGGTCAAGATAACAGGACTTTCTTGAACGCGGGACGGATAGATGCGCAAGCCCGAATTGCCCGGTCGATGGGTGGCCATGGTCATGCTGCTGGCGCTTTCGGCCTGCGGTGGCGGCGCAGGTTCGCCGGGTGGTGTGGTGAGCACGCCGCCCCCTACGCCAGCGCCCACGCCAACGCCCACTCCCGCGCCAACGCCCACCAGCTTCAACACGGCAGAGTTCCGTCGATCTGACGGGCCGGGGCTGCATGGAGCAGTGACCGCGTGGCAGGCGGGCGCCAGCGGCAGGGGCACGACCATTGCCATCATCGATTCAGGGATCGACACCGCCAACACAGAGTTTGCAGGCCGCATCTCGGCGGCATCGCGCGATGTTGCCGCCAGCCGTGCGATCAGCAATCCCGAAGATGATCACGGCACCATGGTTGCGCTTCTGGCCGCGGCCGGGCGCAACAATTCGGGCATCATGGGCATGGCCTGGGACGCCACGATCCAGATGCTTCGCGCCGACACGCCCGGATCGTGCAGCGGCAGTTCGGGCTGTTCGTTTTCGGATGCGAACATTGCCGCCGGGATCGATGCGGCCATTGCCGCGGGCGCAAGGGTCATCAACCTTTCGCTTGGCGGCGATCCCGCCAATGGCATGCTGCGCGCGGCCATCGGCAGGGCAAGCAGCGCCGGTGCCGTGGTGATCGTTTCGGCAGGCAATGACGGCGCGAAGACCGGCAGCGGCATCGATCCCGACAATCCCGACCCCTTCGCCGTTTCGGTGTTGCAGGCCGCCGGGGGCAACGCGATCATCGTCGGTTCGGTCGATGCGACGGGCGTGGCATCGGCCTTCAGCAACCGCGCCGGAACCTCGGCTTCCGGGATGCTCATGGCGATCGGCGAGGAGGTTTGCTGCGTTTACGAAGGCAGCCAGATCAAGACGACCACCAATGCCGAAGGCACGTTCGTGACCGTGGTCAGCGGAACCAGCTTTGCCGCGCCGCAGGTATCGGGGGCCGCAGCGTTGCTGGCGCAGGCATTTCCCAATCTCACCGGCAGCCAGATCGTCAACCTGCTGCTGACCACCGCGCGCGATGCGGGCGCGCCCGGAACCGACGCCGTCTATGGCCGGGGCATACTCGATATCGCGCGGGCATTCTCGCCGCAGGGCAGCACCAGTCTGGCCGGAACGCAGGTGCTGCTGCCACTGGATGCACCAAGCGCAATTGCCGGCCCGGCGATGGGTGATGCCCTGACGGGAAGCGGTGCCCAGGCGGGCGCATCTGCCGGTGCCGGACTGCGCACGGTCATTCTCGATGGCTATGGCCGTGCCTACGCGCTGGATCTGGCGCGCGGGCTGCGGGCATCGCCCGGCCTCCAACCGCTCCTTGCGGGACTCTCCGCCCCGGTCCGCCCGGTGGCGCTCGACATGGAAGGGGCATCGCTTGCATTCACGGTCGACCGGCGGTTCGGCGCCGTGCCCATGCGGCTGGCCCCGGCAGAGCGCGAGCAGGCGCGCGTGCTGGCATCGAGCGTCGTTGCGCGGCTTGACGGCCGCCTCGACATGGCGCTGGGCTGGGCGGTGCGGGGCGATGCACTGGCAGCGCGGCTTTTGCAGCGGCACGAGCCGGATTTCCTGGTTGCCGGGCGCGAGCCGGGCCTGGGCGAGCGCGCCCGCGTGGCCATGGCGCTACGTTACCGGCTTGGCGCAATGGGGCTGACCTTCGGCGCGGAGGACGCATATCTCTCGCAGGCAGCACTGCCGGGCCTGCCGGGATTGCAGGGCGCGTTCATGCAGGGGGCGCAGGGACGCCTTTCCCGCAACGACCGGCTGGCGCGTTTCGCGATCACGCTGGATGGACGCGGCGGGAGGCCGGGCGAGGGTGAAGGCGGGGCATCGGGGCTTGACTGGAGCATCGGGCTGGGCCTGCTGCGCGAGGAACAGACCGTGCTCGGCGGGCGTTTTTCGGCGGCGCTGGGCGGCGGAGGAGCCTCGACCATCAGCGTGGAGCCTGCGCTGGCATGGCGCTTTGCCGGGGGCTGGGGCCTTGGCGCACGCGGGCGGGCAGGGCTGACGCGCAGGCCCGCAAGCGCGATCCTGCCGGGCGGCATGGAGCTGGTTTCGTCGGCATGGTCCGTCGAACTGGAACGCCGCGGGATTTTTGCCGGAACCGACCGGATCGGGTTGCGGCTGGCACAGCCGCTGCGGGTGGAGCGCGGCGGACTTTCGCTCAACCTCCCGGTCGGCTGGGACTATGCCGCGCAGACGGCGCAGTTTGCGCCTACCACGCTTTCGCTGGTGCCAAGCGGGCGCGAGATCGATGCGGAGCTGGCATGGTCCGCGCCTCTCGATCAGGGCCGCATTGCCGCCAGCACTTTCGTGCGGCGCGAACCGGGGCACCGGCGGGGCGCACCCGCCGATGCCGGGTTTGCGGTGCGCTGGTCGAAGGGGTTCTAGCGTCTCGGCGCTATGTGCCGCAGGAGGCCGCCTTCGCCGTCTTCGAGGACATAGAGCGTGCCATCAGGGGCCTGCTCGATCTCGCGGATGCGGTTGCCAAGCTCGATGCGTTCCACCTCGCGGGCGGCCGTGCCGTCAATCGCAACGCGCACGATGCCGCCTGCGCCAAGCGCCGCGACAAGCGCCTGCCCCTGCCATTGGGGAAAGGCCTTGCCGGTGTAGAAGATCATGTTGCCCGGCGCGATGACGGGGTTCCAGCTTATCGCAGGCTGGGCAAGGTCAGGGCGTGTCCGGTTGCGGGGGATGGGGCGGCCGTCATAGTGATCGCCGTCGGAGACGAGCGGCCAGCCATAATTGCGCCCCGGTTCGACAAGATTGATCTCGTCTCCGCCTGCCGGGCCGTGTTCGATATCCCAGAGCCTGCCATCTGGCGAAAAGGCGATGCCCAGCAGGTTGCGGTGGCCCCATGACCAGATCTGTGCCGGAACGCCGCCCTTTTCTGCCAGCGGATTGCCCGGCGCGGCGGTGCCATCGGGCAGAAGGCGGACGACCTTGCCGAGATTGCCGGTGAGATCCTGCGCCGGGGTCATCTTCTGGCGATCACCCGATGTGATGAACAGGTATTGGCCATCGGGCGAGAAGGCGATGCGGTGCGAATAATGCCCTTTGCCGCTGACCTTGGGCTGCTGGCGCCAGATCACGGTCAGTCCCTCAAGGCGCGGCTTGCCATCCAGCACCAGCCGGGCGCGGCCGACGACAGCACCGCGCGTATCGCCTTCGCCCGGTTCGGCCCAGCTAAGGTAGATCATGCCCGATGCGGGATAATCGGGGGCGGCCACCACATCGCCAAAGCCGCCCTGTCCGCCGTAGGCGACAGGCGGAACGCCCGCGACATCGCTGCCCGTTGTCTCACCCTCGCGCCACAGCTTGAGCCGGCCTTTTTTCTCGGTCACGAGCGCAAGGCCGGTGCCGGGAAGGAAGGTCATGGCCCAGGGTTCGTCGAACGTTGCCTTGTCGGTCACGGAAAGACCGGTGGTGGCGGTTTCGACAACCTCTGCATTCCGGGCAGAGATCGGTGCGCCGCAGCTTGCGAGAAGCAGGACGAGCGGCGATAGCGAACGCAGCAGGGGATTCGTCATGACCGCCTTAATGCCGTCAAATCAGGCTGGTGCCACTACCCTTTCGTGCCCTGTTGCAACGCGCCCTCTGGTCATCGGGGTCGACGAGGCCGGGCGCGGGCCTCTGGCCGGGCCGGTGGTGGCGGCCGCCGTGGTGCTGGGCGAGGGGCATCCGCAAGGTCTGGCCGATTCCAAGAAGCTTTCGGCCAGGCGGCGGGCAGTGCTGGAAGATGCGATCAAGCAGACCTGCCGCTGGGCGGTCGGTGTGGTCGAGGCGGACGAGATCGACCGCATCAACATTCTGGCCGCGACGATGCTTGCCATGACCAAGGCGGTGGCGGCGCTGTTCGCGCAGTTCGGGCCGGACGAAGCCGTGGGCGAGGTGCTGATCGACGGAAACCTGACGCCGCAGTGCAGGGTGCAGCAGTGGCGCTGGCCGGCACGTGCGATCGTGGGCGGTGACGGCACGGAGCCTTGCATTTCGGCGGCCTCGATCATTGCCAAGGAGCATCGTGACCGGATCATGCGCGAGGCCGCACTGGCCTATCCGCACTATGGATGGGACCGCAACGCAGGCTACGGCACGGCCGCCCACATGGAAGCGCTGCGGCTCCACGGTCCAAGCCCGCTCCATCGCCGCAGCTTTGCCCCGGTGGCGCAGCTTGACCTGTCCTTCGAAAAATAATTCCGCGATGCCGCTTTCGGGGTGCACCACCACATCTTGAGTCTCTGCGGCGCAGATGGACTCAATATCTCGATCCGGACTCGTTCCGTTCTCGTTTCCTTGACTCGGCGACTCGCCGGAATCCCGCGAGTCGTGGCTTGACGTGGGAGTCGCGATGACTCAAACGGTGCGCTTATCCACAAGGTTCGGGGACAAGATATGGTGGCCGCGGTCAAGGAACGTGCAACGGGCAGCAAGCCGGCGGCAAGGGCGCTGCGGGCGGCCCCGGCCAAGGTGCTGAAGACCGATGTGGCGTTGCCGCTCAACCGCATCCTGCGCGGGGACTGCATTGCCGAAATGCGCAAGCTGCCCGATGCTTCGATCGACATGATCTTTGCCGATCCGCCCTACAACCTCCAGCTTGGCGGCGATCTGGCGCGGCCCGATGGCAGCCACGTCGATGCCGTGACGAACGACTGGGACAAGTTCTCCAGCTTTGCCGCCTACGACCAGTTCACCCGCGATTGGCTGACCGAGGCGCGGCGTCTGCTCAAGCCGGATGGATCGATCTGGGTGATCGGCAGCTATCACAACATCTTTCGCGTGGGCACGATCCTTCAGGATCTGGGCTTCTGGATCCTGAACGACATCATCTGGCGCAAGGCCAATCCCATGCCCAATTTCAAGGGCACCCGTTTTACCAATGCGCATGAAACGCTGATCTGGGCATCGAAAAGCGAAAAGTCGAAATACACTTTCAACTACCGCGCGATGAAAACGCTGAACGACGAGTTGCAGATGCGCTCCGACTGGGTTCTGCCGATCTGTTCCGGCCCGGAACGGCTGCGCCGCAATGGCGCCAAAGCACATCCGACGCAGAAGCCCGAAGCGCTGCTGTATCGGGTCATGCTGGCCACGACCAACAAGGGCGACGTGGTGCTGGACCCGTTCTTCGGGACCGGCACGACCGGCGCCGTGGCCAGGCGGCTGGGGCGGGACTGGATCGGCTGCGAGCGCGAAGCGGATTACATCGAGGTTGCCGAGGAGCGGATCGCGATGGCGCTGCCGCTCGACGAATCCGCCCTCGTGACGATGCAGTCGAAGCGCACCGCGCCGAAGGTTGCCTTCGGGGCGCTGGTCGAAAGCGGCTGGCTGGCGCCGGGCACGCGCCTTGTGGCCAAGAAGGGGCGGTTCGAGGCGGTGGTGCGTGCGGACGGATCGTTGCAGGCAGGCAGCGAGACCGGCTCCATCCATGGACTGGGGGCCAGGCTTCAGGGCGCGCCCTCGTGCAATGGCTGGACCTTCTGGCATGTCGAGCATGAAGGCGAGGTCAAGCCGATCGACGCGCTGCGCCAGCTTTATCTCCTTGCCGTAGAGGACTGATGCAGAGGGTTTACATCCGCCCCGTCGCGCTTGCCGAAAGCCCCCAGTCGGAAGAAGGCGCGGCAATAAGGCTGGGCGGCGGCCTGGTCTATGCCAGCCGTTTCGCGCTGATCGTGCGCGATGGGGGCAGGATCGTCTCGCGCCGGATGCTTGGCGCGGGCGACGTGCCGGAGGCAATCGCTGCCTTGCCGGATGCGCTGGTGCCGGAAGCGGCGGTGCAGTGGGAGAACCTGCGCCGTGTCCATCCGCCGCTTGCCTGCGGGGCGCGCACGGTGCGGCTGGATCAGCCGCAGGTCATGGGCATACTCAATGTCACGCCCGACAGCTTTTCGGATGGCGGCAAGTTCCTCGATGATCCTGAGGCCGCGCTGGACCATGCCCATGCCATGGTTGCGGCCGGGGCCGCCGTGATCGATGTCGGCGGAGAATCGACCCGGCCCGGCGCGGCGGCGGTGTGGGAAGGCGACGAGGTGAAGCGCGTGGTGCCGGTGATCGAAAGGCTGGCATCATCAGGCACCGCGATTTCGATAGATAGCCGCCGATCCAGCGTGATCGAGGCCGCGCTGGCGGCGGGCGCGCATATCGTCAACGACGTGTCGGCTATGCGGCATGATCCGCGCACCGTGCAGATCGTGGCGCAAGCCGGTGTGCCGGTGGTGCTCATGCACGCGCCGGGCAACGATGGCGATCTTCATGCCGACGGGCAGTATGCCGATGCCGTGCTTGACGTGTTCGATGCGCTGCGGGAACGGCGCGATGCCGCCTTGGCGGCCGGGATAGCGCGGGAGAACATCCTGCTCGATCCGGGTATCGGTTTCGGCAAGTCGCTTGCCCAGAACCTTGCGCTGGTGAATGCCCTGCCGCTGTTTCATGCTCTGGGCCAGCCGATCCTGTTCGGCGCCAGCCGCAAGCGCATGATCGGAGCGCTTTCCAACGAGGTTCCCGCGCACCGGCGGATGGCCGGATCGGTGATGCTGGCGGTGAAGGCCATGGAAGCCGGTTGCCAGATGGTGCGCGTTCACGATGTGTTCGAAACAGTGCAGGCGCTGCATGTATGGCGCGGCCTGCGCGATGCGGCGCTGACCGATTTCACCCAGTTGGCTTGAGACGCGCCTTTCCGAAGACCCGGCTCAGAGCGAAACGCCACCGTCGGCGACAAGGCAGGTGCCGGTGATCGTTGCCGCGGCATCGGACAGCAGGAACCCGATCTGCGCGGCCACTTCGTCGGCCATGGCAAAGCGGCCCAGCGGGGTTGCCCCGGCCGCCATGGCGGCGAGCGCTGCCTCGCGGCTGCCATGCTCCTGCGCCATCCGGGCAAACCAATCGGCCTTGTCCCACATGGCGGTGTCGACGCCGCCGGGGGCAATGGCATTGACGCGAATGCCGTGTCCTGCCGCTTCGGCCGCCGCAACTCTGGCAAGCTGGATGGTTGCCGCTTTCGACGCGGAATAGGCCGCCGTTCCGGCCGCCGCCTTTATTCCCGAAACCGATGCGGTAAGGACGACCGAACCCCGCCGGGCCTGCTGCATCAGCCGCATGGCAGTGCGCAGCGCAAGGAACATGCCGTCGAGATTGACCGACATCGTCTTTCGCCAGGTGGCAATGTCCAGATCGGTGATATTGCCGCCGGTGGCGATGCCTGCATTCAGCACGGCATGATCGAGCCGGGCAATGTCGCGTTCCAGCAGCTTCCACAGTGCAGGATCGGCAACGTCCCCGCCATAGGGCCTTACCTTGCAGGACAGGCCAAGCGTGTCGAGCGCGGGACGATCAAGGTCGATCAGCACAAGTTCGGCGATGCCGTTTGCATCGAGCCAGCGGGCCGTGGCCGCGCCAATCCCTGATGCGGCCCCGGTGACAAGCGCCACGCTGCCGGAGAACTCGCCATGATCATCCATGATGGCGATCTAGCGCCAATCAGGCGGCGTTGTCGATGCCCAGTTCCGAGAGCTTGCGATAGAGCGTGGAGCGGCCGATGCCGAGCCTGCGCGCCACCTCGGTCATGCGTCCGCGATAGTGCCCGATCGCCAGCCGGATCACGTCGGCCTCGATTTCCTCCAGCGGGCGCAGGTTGCCGTCGGGCGCAAACAGGGTGATGCCCGCGCCATCCGAAACCTGCGGCGCGCGCCGATAGCCTTCACCTATGAGGTTGGAAAGGTTCGGAAAGTCCTGCGGGGTCAGGGCCTCGCCTTCGCAGAACACGGCGGCGCGGAACAGTGTGGCCTGCAACTGGCGCACATTGCCAGGCCAGTCATAGGCCGCCAGCAGCGCCAGCGCGCCATCGGTGATGCCCAGCGGCCTCAGCCCCGGCTGTTCGCCGATGCGGGCAAGGAAGTGCCGCGCAAGCGCAGGGATGTCGCCGGGGCGTTCGCGCAGGGCGGGAAGCAGCACCTGCGTCTGGCCGAGCAGGGTGTGCAGTTCGGCCCGGAAGTCGCCCGTCTCGACCAGATCGCGCAAGCCCGCATTGGCGCAGGCAATCAGCCGCACATCCACCCGGAACGAGTGCCGCGCTCCGATCGGCTGCACGTCGCCGCGCTCAAGGAAGCGGACGAGGCGTTCCTGGACGGCATCGGGAATGCGGTCGATCTCGTCGATCACCAGCGTTCCGCCATCGGCATGTTGCAGCAGTCCGACATGGCGTTCGAAAGCGCCGGCAAAGGCACCCTTTTCGTGCCCGAACAGCGCGGATTCGATCTGGTTGGCCGGAATGGCGCCAGCGTTGAGAGTCCGCAGCGGGATCTTGCTGCGCGGGCTGGCCGCGTGCATCGCCCGCACCAGCATTTCCTTGCCCGTGCCGCTTTCGCCTTCGATCATGACGTTGGCATGGGTGCGCGCGGCCTTGGCCGCCACGGCCAGCGCGGCGCGGAAGGCAGGGGCCGCCCCGATCATCGAATCGAAATCCAGCGGGGCGCCCAGCTTTTCGGTCAGCGGTTGCAGTTCGCTCGCGTCGGTCTCGCGCGAGGTGGCGCTGCGCAGGGCCTGCAAGAGCCGCTCCGGCGCTACCGGCTTGATGAGATAGTCGGTTGCGCCCGCCCGCATCGCCTCGACCGCAAGCAGGGGCGAATTGCTGGTGGTGAGCATGAGGATGGGAAGCGCGGGGCGGCGTGCCTTGAGTTCGGCGATCAGCGCGCAGGCATCGTCGCCGGGAACCCACTGGTCGAGGATGATTGCCCCAAGCTGCATCCCCTGGCGCGTGCCGAGCGTGGCAATGGCGCTTTCGGAATCGCGGGCGATGATCGTGCGCCACCCTTCCCGCGAGGCGAGCGCCGAAATCAGGCGGCACTGCGCGGGTTCGTCGTCGATCAGCATGAGAAGGCGCTGTTCGGGTTCGTGCATGACCTCTGCTTTTGGCTCCCCCGCATTTCCGTCAGGCGCGCAGCAGTAGGATATTTGGGTAAAGACCCGATTAAGCGTGATGGCGGTGTTCGAAGCGGTGTTCGGCAGTGCGGGGCAAGCCATTGCCCCTGTCGGCACTTGAGCCTCGGTCAGGCCGTCGCTAGAGCATGAAGCGTCGTGCCAATCGCGGCGCATACAATTTTGGGGAAGAACATGGCTCCTGCAAACGACATCAAGGCCGCCAAGGCCACCTACGAAGGCTTCGTCAACATGGTGAAGTGGTCGACGCCGGCGATCTTCGTGATCGTTTTCCTCGTCATCCTCGCGATCCAGTAACCGCACCATGGCGGGGGCAATGAAGATCGCCGTCCTTCGGGAACGCGCGCCGGGAGAGACGAGGGTTTCGGCATCGCCGGAAACCTGCAAGAAGTTCATTGCCCTTGGGGCGAAGATTGCGATCGAGAGCGGCGCGGGGATTGCCGCCTCGATTTCGGATGACGAGTATCGCGCGGCGGGCGCCGAAGTTTGCGACAATCCTGTCGCCGGTGCGGACATCGTGCTGGGTGTGCAGGGACCGGAACCGGACCTCCTGGCAGGCGCCAATCCCGGAGCGTGGATCGTGGCGGGCCTCGATCCTTTCGGCAAGCGCGCGCGCATCGATGCCTATGCGGCGGCAGGCTTCGAGGCGCTGGCCATGGAGTTCATGCCGCGCATCACGCGCGCGCAATCGATGGACATCCTGTCCTCGCAGTCGAACCTTGCCGGATACAAGGCGGTGCTGGTCGCGGCCAATCTCTATGGCCGCGCGTTTCCGATGATGATGACGGCGGCAGGCACGGTCTCGGCTGCCAAGTGCTTTGTCATGGGCGTCGGCGTTGCGGGCCTTCAGGCCATTGCCACTGCCCGGCGCCTTGGCGCGCAGGTTTCGGCGACCGACGTGCGTTCGGCCACGAAGGAGCAGATCATCTCGCTTGGCGCCAAGCCGATCTTCGTGGAAAGCGTGGCGGGAATCGAAGGCGAAGGCGCGGGCGGCTATGCCACCGAGATGAGCGAGGAATACCAGAAGGCGCAGGCTGAACTGGTCAGCGCGCATATCGCCAAACAGGACATCGTCATCACCACCGCGCTCATTCCGGGGCGGCCCGCCCCGCGCCTCATCTCGGATGCGCAGATCGCCTCGATGAAGCCCGGTTCGGTGATCTACGATCTTGCCGTGGCGCAGGGCGGGAATGTCGAGGGTTCGGTGGCCGATCAGGTGGTCGAAAAGCACGGCGTTAAGATCGTCGGCTATTCGAACACGCCCGCGCATCTGCCCGCCGATGCGTCGGCGCTGTTTTCGCGCAACCTTTACAACTTCCTGTCGGCCTTCTGGGACAAGGAGCAGGGCAAGCCTGTTCTGGACGAGGAAATCGGCAACGCCATCCGGTGCACGCAAGGCGGCAAGGTGGTCAACGAACGACTGCTCGGCTGAGGGGGAAAGCCATGGACTTCATATCGATCCTGAGCATTTTCGTGCTCGCCTGCTTTGTCGGGTATTACGTCGTCTGGTCGGTCACGCCGGCACTGCACACGCCGCTGATGGCCGTGACGAATGCGATTTCCTCGGTAATCGTGGTCGGCGCGCTGGTGGCCTCGGCTGCGGCGGGTAGTCCTTCGGCCAAGTGGCTGGGGCTGGGCGCGGTGGTGCTGGCCTCGGTCAACATCTTCGGCGGCTTTGCCGTGACCGCGCGCATGCTTGCGATGTACAAGAAAAAGGAGAAGAAGTGATGCGCTTCCCGCTCCTTTCGCAAGCAGCGAGCGCTGCTGCCGGTGGCACCGCCGCTTGGGTGGCGCTGGCCTATCTCGTCTCCGGCGTCCTGTTCATTCTGGCGCTGCGCGGGCTGTCCAGCCCGGCAACGAGCCGCGCAGGCAACCGCTATGGCATGATCGGCATGACCATCGCGGTCGTGACGACGCTGCTCACGCACTCGATCGCCAGCCTGCCCGAAATCATCGTGGCTCTGGCCATCGGTGGCGGCATCGGTTTTGTCATCGCCCGCAAGATCGCGATGACCGACATGCCGCAGCTCGTGGCGGCCTTCCACTCGCTGGTGGGCCTGGCGGCAGTGCTGGTGGGCCTTGCCGCCTATCTCAATCCCGATGCCTTCGGGATCATGCTGCCCGATGGCCAGATCAATCCGGTCAGCCGCATCGAGCTGGGCCTTGGCATTGCCATCGGTGCGATCACGTTCTCCGGTTCGGTCATCGCCTTCCTCAAGCTTGCCGGAAAGATGAGCGGATCGCCCATCCTGCTGCCGGGGCGCCATGTGCTCAACCTTGGCACGCTGCTGGCGATCCTTGGCCTGGTGGCCTGGTTCACGCAGGACCAGTCGGCATGGGTGATCACGACGATCACCGTGCTTTCGTTCATCATCGGCTTCCTGCTGATCATCCCGATCGGCGGCGCGGACATGCCGGTGGTCGTCTCGATGCTCAACTCCTATTCCGGGTGGGCCGCGGCGGCGATGGGCTTCACGCTGCACAATACGGCGATGATCGTGACCGGGGCGCTGGTCGGCTCTTCCGGGGCGATCCTTTCCTACATCATGTGCAAGGCGATGAACCGCGGATTCCTCAGCGTCATCGCGGGCGGATTCGGCGCGGAAGCTGCCGTGGCGGGCGGCGCGGCGCGCGAGCAGCGCCCGTGGAAGCGCGGCTCGGCCGAAGACGCGGCCTACATGATGAAGGAAGCCGAGAATGTCATCATCATTCCGGGCTACGGCATGGCGGTATCCCAGGCGCAGCACGCGCTGCGCGAGATGGCCGACGTGCTCAAGAAGGAAGGCGTCAACGTCAAGTATGCGATCCACCCCGTGGCGGGACGCATGCCGGGCCACATGAACGTGCTGCTCGCCGAAGCCAACGTGCCCTATGACGAAGTGTTCGAACTGGAGGACATCCAGAGCGAGTTCGCGCAGGCCGATGTTGCCTTCATCATCGGCGCGAACGACGTGGTGAACCCCGCCGCCAAGACCGACAAGTCCAGCCCGATCTACGGCATGCCAGTGTTCGACGTGGACAAGGCCAAGACGATCTTCTTCGTCAAGCGCTCGATGGGCGGCGTGGGCTATGCCGGCGTCGACAACGACGTGTTCTACATGGACCAGACGATGATGCTTCTGGCCGACGCCAAGAAGATGGTCGAGGACATCGTCAAGGCGCTCCAGCACTGATGCGCAAGGCTGCCCCGGTCATCGCCATGGCCATGGCAGTGGCAGCCTGCGCGCCTTCGAAACTGGCCTATGGCAAGGTCCGCTCGGCTCTGGTCGATGCGGGCCTTTCCGCATCCAATGCCGCCTGCATGGCGGAGCGGATGACCGACCGGCTGACGCTGGGCCAGCTTTCGCGGCTCCAGTCGTTGCAGGCACCCAGGCGAAGCCTTGCCGATTATGTCGATACGGTGCGCCGTCTGGGCGATGCCGAACTGCTTGGCGTGACCGCTAGCGCTGCGGCTCTTTGCGCCAGCGGGTTTGCGCCGGAGAAAAGATCCGCAAGCTGAGGCGTCTGCATCAGGCCCGGCGCGGATCGTCACTTCCGCCACGGAGACTGGACCTGACCGGCCGGGTTGCGTAAGGCCGACCCGGCCAGGGCGATGGTCTGCCTTGGGGAGAACATGTCTTGAGAAAGATCGGCCTGATCGGTGGGATGAGCTGGTTTTCCACGCGCACCTACTATGAGGATATCAACCAGCTTGTGCAGTCACGCACGTCCACGCTTTCGAGCGCGCCTCTGCTGATTGAAAGCCTTGATTTCAATGGGCTGGCCCGGCTCTCTACGGCCGAGGAATGGAGCCGCGCGGCATCCGTCCTGGCCGACAGCGCGCGCCGCCTTGAGCAGGCGGGGGCAACGGCGCTGCTGATCGGCGCGAACTCGATGCACAAGGTTTATGACGAAGTTGCTGCCGCCGTTGCGGTTCCGGTGATCCACATTGCCGATGCCGTGGCGCAGCGGCTCAAGGCCGATGGCGTCACCACTGCGGCACTGCTGGGCACGCGCTATGTCGTGATGGAAAGCTTCTACCGCAAGCGCCTGGTCGGCCATGGCATCACGCTGCTGCCGCCGGTGCTGGAAGAAGTCGAGGAAACCGACGCCATCATCTATGATGAACTCATGCAGGGCAAGGCGACGCGCTCGGCCGAGCGCAGCTTCAAGACCATGCTGACCAACATGGAGCAGCGCGGCGCGCAGGCCGCAATCCTTGCCTGCACGGAACTCGACATGGTCATCGATGTCGATGCCAATGTCCTGCCGATCTACGATTGCACGCGGATCCATGCCGAGGCCGCGGCTGACTGGATTCTGGGCTGAAACGGCGATGATGCAAGGGCGCGCTGCCTGGGCCAGCGATCCCGCGGCCACGCGCGGGCGCGAGTTCGGACTGGACGACAAGGCATCGCGCGGGCCGCGCAGCGCCTTCCAGCGCGACCGTGACCGCATCATCCATTCCATTGCCTTTCGCCGTCTGCGCCACAAGACGCAGGTCTTCATCGCGCCCGACGGGGATCATTACCGTGTCCGGCTGACCCACAGTCTGGAAGTGGCGCAGATCGGGCGGGTGATCGCCCGCGCGCTGGGCCTTGACGAGGATCTGACCGAGGCGCTGTGCCTGGCTCACGACATCGGCCATCCGCCCTTCGGCCATGCCGGTGAAGACGCGCTGGAGGCAGCCATGGCCGGGGCCGGGGGCTTCGATCACAATGCCAATACCCTGCGGGTGCTGATGCGGCTGGAAAGCCCCTACTGCGGGCACGAAGGGCTGAATCTTTCATGGGAGACGCTGGAAGGGCTGGCAAAGCACAATGGCCCGATCCTTGAGCCGACATGGGCGCTGCGCGAACTGGACGCGGCATTTCCGCTCGATCTCGGCACCTTTGCTTCGCTTGAAGCACAGGTCGCGGCGATCTCCGACGACATCGCCTACGACAATCACGACATCGATGATGGCCTGCGCGCCGGGTTCCTCTGTCTTGACCAGTTGCTCGAACTGCCCTCGCTGGCCGATCAGTGGCGCACGATCGAGCGCCGCTATCCCGGTGCGCCGCAGGACCGGCTCCTGCGCGAGCTGGTGCGCGGGCAGATCGGACGGATGGTCAACGACGTGATCGCCACCGCCACGGCCAACATCCGCGAAACCGGTGTTGCCAGCGCGGATGAGGTCCGCCTTGCCGGGCGGCCGCTGGCCACATTTTCGGCCGCGATGGGGGAAGAGGAGCGCGCGCTCAAGCAGTTCATGTATCAGCGGCTCTATCTGCACGAGGAGCAGCGCCAGACGGCCGACCGTGCGCGGGGCGTGATTGCGGCGCTGTTTGCGGCCTATGCGGCGGACCCGGCGCTGATGCCTGAAAGCTGGCGGCTGTCGCTGCCCGGCGAGGAACCTGCGCGGACCCGCCATATTGCCGATTTCATCGCGGGCATGACCGACCGCTATGCCATCGACTGTCATGCCCGCCTGTTCGGCCGGACGCCGGAAGGGCTGAGGAATGTCTAGCGGCACAATGGTTTGGCGGGCGCATGGCTGAACAGACACGCATGGTGCTGGTAGGCGCGACCGGGCTGATCGGGCGTGCGGTCATGGCCGAGGCGGTGCACCGCCCTGACCTCCATCTGGTGGCAGTGGCCCGGCGCGAAGTGCCGCTGCCAAGGGGCGCGCGGATGGAAATGCTCCTGTCCGATACCGCGCACTGGCCGGATGCGATCGCGGCGGGCAGGCCGCACACGGTGGTGATCGCGCTGGGAACGACGATCAGGGCGGTGGGCGGAGACCGGCAGGCGTTCAGGGCGGTTGACCACGATCTCGTGCTGGAATGCGCGGCGGCAGCCAAGGCTGCGGGCGCCCGGCAACTGATTGTCGTCTCCTCGGCAGGTGCGCGGTTTTCTGCAAGGAACTTCTACCTTTCGGTCAAGGGCGAGGTCGAGGACAAGCTTGCCCGGATGCAGTTTGACCGGCTCGACCTGCTGCGGCCGGGACTGCTCAAGGGGCGCCGCGAAGGACCGCCCCGTCCGGCGGAGCGCATCGGCATGATGCTCAGCCCGCTTGCCGATCTGCTGCTTCAAGGGAGATGGCGCAGGTTCCGTTCGGTGAGGGACCGCGACCTTGCGCGCGTGATCCTGGCACTTGCCGGAGCGAAGCAGCCTGGCCGCCATGTCCACCACCATGACGAGTTTCGCCGCATCCTGCGCCGGGGATAAGATTGCCGCACTGCGGTTGACACTGCGTTGCAGTGCAGCGAAGAGGGTGCGTCGCTGATCGCGCGGGAGAGCTTTCCCGATTCGTTCAGTTTCGGGAGACGCCGAAGGAGCAACCGCCCCGGAATCTCTCAGGCAAAAGGACCGCGTGGGTCAACAGCGACACTCTGGAAAGAGTCGCTTCCCGTAACGGGAAGGGCCGCCGAAGGGGTAACCCCATCCAAACCCGTCAGGAGAGGCGGGCGGGGGAAAGCTCTCAGGTTTCCGTGACAGAGGGGGCGCCGCATGGCGTCCGAACTGCACGGGAATGATATTTGTGAGCGACACTTACGAAATTGACCGGATCGAAGAGAGCGAACCGCGTGGTCCGCTGACGCTCGCGCTCGACCATTGGCACCGCGCCAGGGGCGGACGGATGGTTGCGTTTGCGGGCTACTGGATGCCCGTCCAGTTCGAAGGGATCATGGCTGAGCATCTCTGGACACGTTCCAGCGCGGGCTTCTTCGATGTTTCGCACATGGGCCAGATCCATGTTTCGGGCGAAGGGGTCGAGGCGGCGCTCGAAGCGGTCCTGCCCATCGATCTGTCAACGCTGCCGCTGGGCGGGGTGCGCTATTCGCTTCTGCTGAACGAGGCTGGCGGGATCCTTGATGATCTGATGGTCAGCCGCTGGGGGCAGGGGTTCTATCTCGTCGTCAACGGCGCGACCAAGCGGGACGATCTTGCCGTCCTGCGCGAAAGCCTGCCCGGTTCCATCACGCTGAGCCATCTGGAGGATCGCGCGCTCTTCGCGCTTCAGGGGCCGAAGGCATTCGAGGCGCTGGAGCCGCTCGTTTCGGGCGATTATCCGCTGTCCGCTCTCAGCTTCATGCGCGGCGGGCAGTTCAGGCTTGGCGGGGTCGAGGCTTGGATCAGCCGCACCGGCTATACCGGCGAGGATGGCTTCGAGATTTCGGTGCCCGCGGCAAGCGCCGCACAGATCGCCGATCTCGTCTGTGCCCGGCCGCAGGTGAAGCCCATCGGCCTTGGTGCGCGCGACAGCTTGCGGCTTGAGGCGGGCCTGCCGCTTTACGGCCATGACATGACCGATGCGGTCGATCCGGTGAGTGCCGGCCTTGCGTTCGGCATCAACAGGCGCCGCCGCAGCGAAGGCGGCTTTCCCGGTGCGGACGTGATCCTCCCCCTGATTGCCAGCGGTGCCCCAACCCGCCGTGTCGGCCTCATCATCGAGGGGCGCATGGCCGCACGCGAGGGCGCAACGGTGCTTTCCGGCGATGCCGAAGTCGGCACCGTCACGTCCGGCGGCTTTTCGCCCAGCCTCGGACGCCCCATCGCCATGGCCTATGTGCCCGCCGGTCTGGCGGCGCCCGGCACCCCGCTTTCCATCGACATGCGTGGCCGCAGGCTTGCGGCGCAGGTCGTGCCAATGCCCTTCGTTCCCCATCGCTACCATCGCAAAGGAGCCGCCTGATGACCCGCTATTTCACCAAGGACCACGAATGGATCGCGGTCGACGGCAATGAAGCGACGGTGGGGATCACCGATTACGCGCAGGGCCAGCTTGGCGACATCACATTCGTCGAACTGCCCGAAGCGGGCGCCGATGTCGGCATGGGCGACAGCGCCTCGGTGGTCGACAGCGTCAAGGCCGCCTCGGATGTCTATGCCCCGGTTTCGGGCAAGGTCACGGTGGTCAATGGCGCGCTTGAGGACGAGCCGGAACTGGTCAACACCGACCCGGAAGGCGAGGGCTGGCTGTGGAAGATGACCCTTGCCGATCCGGCCGAGCTTGAGAGCCTCATGGACGAAGCGGCCTATCAGGCATTCGTGGCGGAGCTTTGATCCCATGCGCTACCTACCCCTGACGGATGCCGACCGCAGCGCCATGCTTGCGGTGATCGGTGCTGGCTCGATCGACGCGCTTTTCGCCGATGTTCCCGCCGAGGCGCGCCTTGCTGCCCCCATCGCCGGCCTGCCCGGCCACGCCAGCGAAATGGCGGTGGAGCGGCACATGGCGCGGCTTTCCGCCAACAATGTCACGGCAGGCGCGGTGCCGTTCTTTCTGGGAGCGGGGGCCTATCGCCATCACGTTCCGGCAAGTGTCGATCACCTGATCCAGCGCGGCGAGTTCCTGACGGCCTATACGCCCTACCAGCCCGAAATCGCGCAGGGCACCTTGCAGGTGCTGTTCGAGTTCCAGACGCAGGTGGCGCGCCTGTTCGGGACCGAGATCGCCAATGCCTCGCTCTACGACGGATCGACCGCGTGCTGGGAGGCCATCGCCATGGCCGGGCGCATCACCAGGCGCGGCAAGGCAGTGCTTTCGAGCGGCCTTCATCCGCACTATGTGGAAACCGCGCGCACGATGGCGCGGTTCACGGGCGACCGGCTCGATACGGCAGCGCCCGAACTTTCCGCGGCGCCCGATGACGATGCGGTGATCGCGCGGATTGACGGCGAAACGTCCTGCGTCGTGGTCCAGTATCCCGACATTCTGGGCCGGATTCCCGATCTGGCGAAGATCGCTTCGGCTGCACAGGCTGCGGGCGCCCTGCTGGTCGCGGTGGTGACAGAGCCGGTAGCGCTGGGCGTGCTGCAAAGCCCTGGCAGCCTCGGTGCGGATATCGTGGTGGGTGAAGGCCAGTCGCTGGGCGTCGGGCTTCAGTTCGGCGGCCCTTACCTCGGCCTGTTCGGCTGCCGCGAGAAGTATGTCCGGCAGATCCCCGGCCGCCTGTGCGGCGAGACGGTGGACGCAGACGGCAAGCGCGGCTTCGTGCTGACGCTGTCCACGCGCGAGCAGCACATCCGGCGCGAGAAGGCGACAAGCAATATCTGCACCAACTCCGGGCTTTGTGCGCTGGCCTTTTCGATCCACCTGACGCTGCTTGGCGGCAAGGGGCTGGCCGCCATGGCGAGGCTGAGCCATGCGGCCGCGAGCAGGACGGCGGCAGCGCTGGCAGCGATACCGGGCGTTGCGGTGGTCAACACCCACTATTTCAACGAGTTCACCGTCAGCCTGCCGCGCGATGCCCGGCAGGTGGTGCGCGCGCTGGCGGACCGGCAGGTGCTGGGCGGCGTTTCGCTGGGCAGGCTCTACCCGCGCCAGGACGGACTGGCCAATGCCATGGTCGTGGCGGCAACCGAATGCACGACAGACGAGGATATTGCGGCGCTGGCCGCAGCGCTCAAGGAGGTGCTGGCATGAATGTGATCAACCCCGCTGGCTGGCGCCCTGCCATGGGCGAAAATGTTCCCGGCGCCCCGGTACAGACCTTTACCGGCAACCGCGCCTTGCAGCTTGAAGAAGCGTTGCTGTTCGAGCTTGGCTCTGCGGATCGTTCGGGCGTCGATTTTCCACAGACCGAGGGGCTTGATCTTGGCGCGCTCGGTCCGATGGCCCGGAGCGACGTTCCGGACCTGCCGGGCCTGTCAGAGCCGGAAACCGTGCGGCACTACACCCGTCTTTCGCGCCAGAACTATGCCATCGATCTGGGGCTGTTCCCGCTCGGCTCGTGCACGATGAAGCACAATCCGCGGCTCGACGAGAAAGTGGCGCGGATGCCGGGGTTTGCCGATGTGCATCCGCTCCAGCCGGTCCAGACGGTGCAGGGCGCGCTCACGGTCATCAACGAACTGGCGCAGTGGCTTATCGAACTGACCGGGATGCACGGCGTTGCCATGTCTCCAAAGGCGGGTGCGCATGGCGAACTGTGCGGGCTGCTGTGCATCCGCGCCGCGCTGGAGGCCAAGGGCGATCCGCGCGACGTGATCCTCGTTCCCGAAAGCGCGCATGGCACCAATCCCGCCACGGCAGCATTTGCCGGCTTCAAGGTGGAGAACATTCCCGCCACCGACGAAGGCCGGGTGGATACGGCGGCGCTCATCGCGCGGCTTGGTCCCGATGTTGCCGGTGTGATGATCACCAATCCCAACACCTGCGGATTGTTCGAGCGCGACCTGAAGATCATTGCCGATGCGGTTCATGCCGCGGGCGGATATGTCTATTGCGACGGTGCGAACTTCAATGCCATCGTGGGCCGGGTGCGTCCCGGCGATCTTGGCGTCGATGCCATGCACATCAACCTGCACAAGACCTTCTCGACCCCTCATGGCGGTGGCGGTCCCGGATCGGGTCCGGTCGTCCTGTCCGAGGCGCTGGCGCCGTTCGGCCCGCTGCCCTTCACCGCGCGGCAGGCGGATGGTTCGATCAGGCTGATCGAGGAGGAGCAGGCGAACGAAGATCACCCGCAGGCCTTGGGCCGCATGTGCGCCTTCCACGGCCAGATGGGCATGTTCACCCGTGCGCTGGCCTATATCCTCAGCCATGGCGCGGATGGTCTGCGGCAGGTTTCCGGCGATGCGGTGCTGAATGCCAACTATGTCCTGCGCAGCCTTGACGATGTGCTCGACGCGCCTTTCGGCAATGCCGGGCACTGCATGCACGAGGCGCTTTTCTCCGACGATGGCTTTGCCGAAGGGTTCTCCACCCTCGATCTTGCCAAGGGCCTAATCGACGAGGGCTATCATCCCATGACGGTCTATTTTCCGCTCGTCGTCCACGGTGCAATGCTGGTGGAGCCGACCGAGACCGAAAGCAAAGCCGGGATCGACCAGTTCATCGGGGCCATGCGCTCGCTCGCCCAGCGGGCGCGGGCAGGCGACGAAATGCTGAAATCCGCGCCTCATCTTGCCCCGCGGCGCAGGCTGGACGAAACCCTGGCAGCGCGCAAGCCGAGGCTGGTTTACCGCGAGGGCTGATGCGCGCGAAGTGCCGCTCCGGTCCGTTCCGGAGCGGCCCTTCCGGTCCTTGTCGGCAGGTTCAGTTGATGGCTTTCTCGCCAGCCTGCCCGACCGACTGGATATCGCGGCCAAGGCCCTTGACGGTGTTGCAGGCGCCAAGGCTGGCAAGAACGCTGCCAAGCACGGCGGCGACCATGAGTTTGCGCATCATCTCGTTTGCCTTCCAGTAAGCGGGCCAATGAACGGGTTTCTGCAACCCTGCCATGCCGGGTCTTAACCGCTGCTTGCAACGCCATGCGGCGAAACCGGTTCCGCAACGGGGCCTGACTCATTCCGCCGGGCCTTGCTGCGCAGGTGTTCGCGCCAGGCAATCAGCAGGCTTGCCGCAATGATGACCGGCGCGCCGATCCATGTCGAGGCCGGGGGCAGGTGGTTGAAGATGAGCCAGCCCCAGAAGGTGGCCCAGCCAAGCTGGATGTAATCCACCACCATCACGCTCGCCACGGTGCCGTAACGCAGCGATGCGGTCATCGCCACCTGTGCGAACAGGCCGGTGATGCCGATGCCGGCCAGCATGAGCCAGCCGGCACCATCATGGCTGGCGCCGGTGCGGAACAGGAACAGGCCCAGAAACGGCGCGCTGATGGCCGAGAAGTAGAACACCACTGTCAGCGGCTCCTCCGTCCGGCCAAGATCGCGCACCTGTATTGTCACCAGCGCGACCATGAAGGCGGCGGCTATCCCCGTGACAACGCCCAGCAGGGGCAGGTTGGCCCGGTCGGGGCCAGCCATCACCGCCACCCCGCCAAGGCCGAGCAGGACCGCGGACCAGCGCCACGGGCCGACCTTCTCCTTCAGCACCAGCGCGGCCAGAATGACCGCGAAGATGGGCGTGGTGAAACCCAGCACCGTCGCTTCGGCAAGCGGCAGCAGCCGCACCACGCCAAGCGTCAGGAACATGCCGCTTCCGCCGATCAGCGCGCGCCGGGCATGAACCGCCAGCCTCTGCGTGCGCAGCCGGTGAAGCTCTCCGCGCGAGAGCAGCCACAGGAAGATGCCGATGGCCGGTATGGCCTGCCGCCAGAACAGCGTTTCGGGAAGCGCAATGCCGCGCTCGCCCGTCAGCTTGACCAGGAGCAGCATGACGGAAAACAGCACAGTGGCGGCAAGGCGCAAGGCCAGCGCCAGCATGGGGCGATCATGAGATGGCATTGGCGGTGCCATAGGCCCTTGGGGCTTGCGATCAACCCCTTCGTTGCCCATCTGCGCGGTGATGGAAGACTGGTTTGCCCGGATATGGCAGTTTCACCTTGCAGCGGGCAGCTTTGCCCTCGCGCTCGCGCTACTGGCCGGGTGGGCCGATCGGCGCAGGCTGCGGCGCACCAACCTCGATGCGGTCGGCTTCATGCCATGGACGGTGATCTACCTCGTGGCCTTTCTGGCGGCCTGCGTGCTCATCGGCCTTGGCGTGCGCGAATGGTTCGCGGCCTGACGCCCGTTACGGGGCGCGGGGCACACGGCGGCGGCGATCAGAGGCAGGCTTCGAGATAGGCCTGATCGAAACCGAACTGACGGGCCTTTTCAAGGGTATAGGGGCGCAGGCCCGACGAGCGGAACTCGCCGATGATCTTGCCGTCGTCGGTCTCGTCGAGATACTCGAACTTGAACAGTTCCTGCGTCACGATCACATCGCCTTCCATCCCGATGACTTCGGTGATGTTGGTGGTGCGGCGCGAGCCATCGCGCAGGCGCTTGACCTGAACGATGATGTCGACCGATTCCGCGATCTGGCGGCTGATGGCTTCCTTGGGGATCTTGATGTCGCCCATCAGGATCATGTTTTCCATACGGCCAAGGCATTCGCGCGGGCTGTTGGCGTGAAGCGTGCACATCGAACCATCGTGGCCGGTGTTCATGGCAGCCAGCAGGTCGAAGCATTCCGCGCCGCGGATTTCGCCCAGGATGATGCGGTCCGGACGCATGCGCAGGGCGTTCTTCACGAGATCGCCGATGGTGATCGCGCCTTGACCTTCAAGGTTCGGCGGGCGCGTTTCGAGCGGTAGCCAGTGCGGCTGTTGGAGCCGCAGTTCGGCCGCGTCTTCGATCGTCAGCACGCGCTCGCCCGGATCGATCATCTTCGACAGGGCATTGAGCATGGTGGTCTTGCCCGAACCGGTGCCGCCCGAAATCACGATGTTCATGCGGCACGCGCCCGCGATCTTGAGCGCGGTGCACATCTTGTCGGACATCGAGCCGAAGTCGCGCAGCATGTCGAGCGTGATCGGCTTCTCGGAAAACTTGCGGATCGAGATGGCGGTGCCGCGCAGGGAAAGCGGCGGCACGATCACGTTGACGCGACTGCCATCCTTGAGGCGCGCGTCGGCCAGCGGCGTCGTCTGGTCAACACGGCGGCCGACCTGGTTGACGATGCGCTGCGCGATCTGGAAGAGGTGGCTTTCATCGCGGAAACGGATCGGGGCGAGCTGGAGCTTGCCCTTCTTTTCGATGTAGGTCTGCTCAGGCCCGTTGACCATAATGTCCGAAACATCGGGATCGTTGAGCAGTTCTTCCAGCGGACCGAAGCCGAGCAGTTCGTCGATCAGCACCTTTTCCAGCGCGAACTGTTCGCGCCGGTTGAGCGTGACCTTCAGTTCGGCCAGCACTTCGAGGATGATCGGCCGGAACTCTTCGGAAAGTTCGTCCTTGGTCAGCGTTGCCGCCGCTTCGGGATCGACCCGTTCCAGAAGGCGCGGGAGAACCTGCTCCTTGATCTTGTGGACCGATGCTTCGAACCCTTCGGCCTGGTAATTGCCTTCGGCAACGCCATTGGCGCGGTCGGCAAGGCGGGTCAGGGCATCGGCCTTGAGCGCCGCAGCATTGGCCGCACCATCGCTGCTCTCGAAAACCGGAAGCGGAGGAAACTGTTCGCCCCCCATCGGCATGGGCACGGGCGCGGCCGGCGTGGCTGGCGGCTCGTTCGCGCGCATCGGGCGCGCCACGCCGAACGACGGACGCGATCCACCGCCCGTGGTTCCGGCCATTCCCGTCTTTCGCCCGAACGCGCTCATCCAATGACCCCAATTCGCTGCATAATGCCGTATCGTCAGGCGTCGTGCCGACCCTTGCGGACCGGTCCCGCGCCGATGCTTCACCATTCCTATCCAGAAATCGTTCAAGGATTCCTAACGGCAGGGCATTGAAGGCTTTGGCAAAGCGGCGGCCGGGATGCTAGCGCACGAACCAGCATTCCCAGGGGGGGAATCCGGACAGGAAGTGCCAGCATTGTCGGAGAACAACAGAACGGGCCTGCTTCTGGCCTTGGGTGGTTTCGCCCTGCTTTCGGCAGGCGATGTGCTGGTCAAGAGCATGGCGGGTGCATGGCCGGGTTCGGCCATCGGTGCGCTGCGCTATGTCATCGGTGCGATCGGGCTGGGAGTGATCCTGCTGGTGCGCGAAGGGCGCGCGGGCTTTGCCCTGCCGCACTGGCCGTGGCAGGTGCTGCGGGGCTTCAGCGTGGCGGTTTCGGCCGTTGCCGCATTCACCGCCATGCACCTCATGCCGATTGGCGAGGCGACGGCGATTTCCTTTACCAGTCCGATGATTACCGCGCTTCTGGCGGCGCTTCTGCTGCACGAGCCCTTGCGGCGTCAGACGTGGATTGCCAGCGCCATGGCCTTTGGCGGCGTTCTGCTGATCCTGCGTCCCAACTTCGCCCTGCTTGGATGGGTTGCGCTTCTGCCGATGATTGCCGCCTGCGGCATGGCGCTGCTGATGATCGCCAACCGCAAGGTGGCTGGAACGGGCAGTGTCCTGTCGATGCAGTTCAACGTGGCGGCCATCGGCGCCGCGTTCCTGTGTGCAGCGGCCTTTGCCGGGCATTACAGCGGCCTTGCGCTGTTTCATGTGCCGCCGCTGCCCGTCACGGTGCTGGTCAAGTCGGCGGTGATCGCCGTCAGCGCAAGCACCGCGCACGCGCTGATATATCTTGCCACGACGCGCACGGGCGCTGCGGCCATCGCGCCGATGACCTATGTCCAGCTCCTCATGGCCGGAGGCTTTGGGTGGGCGTTGTTCGGTGAAAGGCCCGATCTGCTCTCTGCACTCGGCGCCGCGGCGATCGTCGCGGCGGGGCTTTATCTCTGGCGGTCGATGAAGCAGTCCTGAGGTTTTCCCGGCCTCACAGCGCCTGTAGCAGCGGTTCGAGATCGGGCAGCAGGACCGAGGGGCGATCCTTTTCGGGAAGCGCGGCATCGCTACCCATGATCCCTGTTGCCAGACCGATCGACATGGCCCCCACGGCATTGGCCATGCGCATTTCAAGCGCAGGATCATCGCCCACGACCACCATGTCCCTTGCCGCCGAGCGGGGTAGGCCCATGACCTTCATCGCCGTTTCGAAGGCCACCTTGGAGGGCTTGCCGAGAATGCGCGGGCGCTTGCGCGTCATGGCGGTGAGCATGGCATTGATCGGAAAGCTTGCGCCGATGGCGCGGCCGTTTTCGGTTGCGAAGAAGGGCACATTGCTGGCCGTGACCAGACGGGCGCCGTTCCACAACGAATGACAGGCCGCTTCAAGCGCGTTGAAATCGAACTCGCGGAACCAGCCGGTATAGACCGCTTCCACCCCTTCTGCCGCCTGCGACGGGCCGATGACATCAAGACCGGCATCGATCAGCGGCGCTGCACATCCCGGATTGCCGAGCACACGGACCTTGCCCGTGCCCGTCTCGCCCAGCCACGCTGCCGCCGAAGAGGAGGGGGTGAGCATCTGCCTGTCCTCGACCGGAAAGCCCGCATTGCGCAGCGATTGCGCATAGGCGGCGGGCGGCTTGGCCGTGCCGTTGGTGAATACGACGAAGGGCCTGCCGCTGGCTTTCAGCGCTTCGAGCACGGCGATGGCATGGGGCAGGGCGCGATGACCGCCGCTCTTTGCATCGCCCAGCGCGATCGTTCCGTCCATGTCGAAGATGAAACCGGCCGCGTCGCGCAGGCGGGCCTTGGTCTGGGAGGTAAGGGTCAAAGCGATGCTCCGGCATGGAGGGCGAGGCGGAAGCCTTCGCGCTCGATCACGATGTCACGTGCGGTCGGCCTTGCTGCGAGCTGGCGCAGCAGCGAAAGCATGGGGGCGGCCTGCGGCGAGTAGGTGGCGCGCGAGGGACCGGCGGCCAGCATGGCGTCGACCTGTTCGGCCGGCATCACCGCACGCAGCAGGAACTCCTCATCCGGCAGACTGGTGCCGAACTGGCGGCGCAGGTCCGACAGGGCCGGGAAGGTCGGCTCCTTTTCCAGTTCGCGCGCGCGGGGCCGGTCCATGATCGTTGCCAGCACCTGCGGATCGACCGGAGACGTGGGCTTGCCGAACTTGCCCATGCAATAGCGGATGACCTGATCGGAAACCTGTCCGTAGCGGCGCTCGCCAATGACGTTGAACAGGGCCTGGGTCATGACCATCTGCGGGAAGGGCGTGACCATGATCGGAAAGCCAAGATCGGCGCGCACCTGCCCGGTTTCGGCAATGACCGCATCCATCCGGTCGGAAAGGCCCAGTTCATCAAGCTGCCGGGCGATCGTGGTCATCACCCCCCCGGCGATCTGGTGACGCAGGAAGCTGGCGTCGAAGTTCTGCGGCCTGCCCGGCGGCAATCCTTCGGCCAGTGCGACATTCTGCCAGTAGGTGGTGAGCCGCTTCAGCGCGGCCTTGTCGATCCCGACTTCGAAGCCTGCTTCCTCAAGGTTGGCAACCATGCGGTTCGCCTCTGGCAGCGAGGAACCGTCGCCGCCGGGGCCGACGCCCACATGGATGGCCGATATGCCAAGCTTTGCCGCCTCAAGGCTGGCGAGCATCCCCTGACCCACCGTGGTATGGGCATGGATTTCAAGCGGGCGGTTGCCGATGGCTGCCTTCACCGCCGGGACCAGCGTGCGCGCGCGGTCCATCGAGAGAAGCCCTGCCGGATCCTTGATGTAGAACAGGTCGATGTCCGGGCTTTGCCCGACCGAGCGGGCGAAATCAGCATAGAACTGGTCGGTATGGATTTCCGAAAGGGTGAAGGTAAGCGCGGCCATGACTTCGGCCTTGCCTTCTTCCTTCACAAGCCGCGCCGCTTCGATCACGGCGGGCACTTCATGCATGGGATCCAGCAGCACGAACCGGCCCACCCCGTTGCGCTGGAGCGCGCGATAGACCAGCCGCATGAACTCCGGATCGGCCTGCTGCCATGCGATGAAGCGCAGGCCCGTGGTGATGAACTGAAGCGGCGTTGACGGCATGGCGGCGGCCATGCGGCGCAGCCGCTCCCACGGATTGTTGCGGAAGTAGCGGACCGCCACGGCCATGTGGCTGGACGAGGTGAAATCGATGGCACGAAAACCGCAAGCCTCGGTCAGCGCGGCGGCTTGAAGCATGTGCGCGGTATGCAGCCCGGTAGCACCCCACAGGCTCTGGTTGCCATCGCGCATGGTGACGTCGACGAGACGGATCTGGGTCATTGGCCAAGCCCTTGGAGAAAGCCGGTATCCACCCCGCCGGAGACGAAGCGCGGATCGGCAACGATCCGGCGGTGAAGCGGAGCGGTGGTGGGCATCCCTTCGATGTGCAGCGCGGCCAGCGCCTTGCCGAGGCGGCGGACTGCCTCTTCGCGCGTTTCGCCATGGACGATGAGCTTGCCCATCAGGGAATCGTAGAACGGGGGCACCTCTCCGCCGAGGCTGATATGCGTATCGACCCGCACCCCTTCGCCGGCCGGCCATGCGGCGCGGACAGCCCGGCCCGGCGACGGGCGGAAACCGGCATCGGGATCTTCCGCATTGATCCGCACTTCGATGGCATGGCCGTGCGGGCGCACCATTTCCTGCGTCAGCATGAGCGGCTTGCCCATTGCGATCAGCAACTGCTGCTCGACCAGATCAACCCCGGTGATCGCTTCCGTGACCGGATGCTCCACCTGAATGCGGGCGTTGAGTTCGAGAAAATAGAACGAGAAGTCATCCGCATCGACGAGGAACTCGGCCGTGCCCGCTCCCCGGTAGCCGAGATGCTGCGCAAGGCGGACGGCGGCCTGCTCGATCCCTTCGCGCGCCGCGAGGGGCATCGCGGGGGCCGGGGCTTCTTCCACCAGCTTCTGGAACCGGCGCTGGATCGAGCAGTCGCGCGTGCCAAGGTGGATGGCGTTGGTGCCGTCGCCCAGAACCTGCACCTCCACGTGGCGGCCGCGCGCGACGAAGCGTTCGACATAGACCGCGCCATTGCCGAACGCGGCCTGCGCTTCGGCCTGCGCCATGTCGAGCGCGGCATCGAGGTCTTGCGCCCGGTCAACCCGGCGCATGCCCTTGCCGCCGCCGCCGGCCACGGCCTTGAGCAGCAGGGGAAAGCCGGTCTGGGAAGCGCGGGCATGAACCGCCTCGCGCGTTTGCGCAGCGCCGCCCGGCAGGACCGGCAGGCCGGCTTCGACGGCAAGCGCGCGCGCGGCCAGCTTGTCGCCCATGCCTTCAAGCGTCGAAATGTCAGGGCCGACGAACCGCAGCCCGGCATTCTGGACGGCGCGCGCAAAAGCCGCGTTCTCGGAAAGGAAGCCGTAGCCGGGATGCACAGCATCGCAGCCGGTTCGCACCGCGGCTTCGACGACCTGTTCGATCGCCAGATAGCTTTGCGGCGAGGGACCGGGGCCGACGATCGCGGCGTGATCGGCAAGGCGCGCCGGAAGCGATCCGGCATCAGCCTCGGACACGGCCAGCACGGTTTCGATCCCCATGCGCGATGCAGTGCGGATCACGCGGAGCGCGATCTCTCCGCGGTTTGCGATGAACAGTTTGCGGATCATGGGTTTACCAGTCTTTGCAGGCCCGGAGCAGGGTGGGCGCCGCGTGCATCATGATAGGCGCCATCACGACAGGCGCCATCACGACAGCCGCACCAGCGCCGCTCCCTTGGGGACAAGGGTTCCGTCGGGAACGAGGATTTCCGCCACGGAGCCACTGCGCCCGGCGTGAACAGGGTTCATCAGTTTCATCGTTTCGATGATGCCGATGACGGTTTCCGGATCGACCGTGTCGCCCGGCCTTACGAAGGGCGGAGCGCCCGGCTGCGGCGCATGATAGAACGTGCCGGGCAGGGGGGAGCAGATCGCATCGGGATCATCGGCCGCCGTCAGGGCGGCTTCGACCGGGGCCTCGCCCATCGCGCCTGCCCACTGCCATTCCTGCGTGATGGCCGGTTGTCCTTCCGGCCCGTCGGCTTTGCCCACCCGCAGACGGAAACGGCGCGTGGCAAGATCAAGTTCACGATAGCCCGATTTTTCGAGGATGGCCGCGATCTCGGCAATGTCCTCATGGCTGAGCGGAAGATCTTCGGTCATGGCGCAATCAGTTCCTTGCGGCCAGCATCTCGCGCGCGGCGGCGATCACCGCGTCGGAGAAGGCTTCGTCGTTGAAGTGCGCATCGACGGCCGTCACCGGAATGCCTGCCGGCATGACGCTGGCAAGATATTCGGCAAAGGGTGCCGGCACGCTCGTGTCCTGGATGTGCCCGGCTGCGCTGTCGTGGCTGGAAAAGCCGCCAAGCGGCGTGAACACGCGAACCGGTCCCTTGGCCTCGCGCACGTTGGCGGCAAGGTGATCGGCAAGGCGCCTCAGATCCTCGATGGTGGTGCGCACGGCGGTGAGCTGCGGGTTGTGCTTGTGGTAGCGCCGACCGGGAAACTGCGCCTGCGCCACATCGAAAGGGCCGCCGACGATGAAGTCGGCATTGCCGGGTGCAAGGATCGTGGGAATCCCCTTGGCCAGCGCGGCCTTGCCGCGATCCGGACCCGCATCGGCAAGGCCGCCAAGCAGGTGATCGAGGATTTCGGTCTGCGACAGATCAAGCACCAGCGCGACATCCTTGTCGGCCGCGAGGCAGTCGAGCGTGGGTCCGCCAGCGCCCGACGAATGAAACACCATGACCTCGCAGCCGTCGGCCTCAAGCGCCTGCCGGATACGCTTCACGCTGGCCTCGGTTGTGCCCAGCGTGGTGACGAGAACGAGCGGCTTGTCCGGTCCCTTGTCGCGGTCATAGCCTTTGGCCATGCCCGCCACGGCATTGGCGGCATTGCGGAAGACATCGCGGCTGATGGTGTTGATCCCGGAGATGTCCGTCACCGCGTTCATCATCGCGATGTCCTTCACGCCCATGTAGGGCTTGGTGAAGCCTGAGGCCATGGTGGAGACGATCAGCTTGGGCAGGCCATAGGGAAAGCTCTGCATCACCGCACCTGCCAGCGCGGAACCCATCGATCCGCCCACGGCAAGAATGCCCGACAGCGGCGAGTGCGCGTCCCATTCATGCGCGGCCGCCAGTGCGCCGCGGATCATTGCATCCTGGCACTTGCCCTCGTGGCCGAGCGCGCGAACTTCCTCGATGGTCATGCCCGCCGCTTGTGCGACCATCTCCGGCGAGATTTCCGCGCCGCCAACACTGCGCCGCACGCTGGGATCGAGGTGCACCACCCGCACGCCCGCCGCTTCGAGCGCGGCGCGGGTGAAGCGGGCTTCTTCTTCCTTGGTGTCCTGTGTGCAGATGAACAGGACGCTGGGAGCGTCTGCTGAGGCTTGGGGCATCGTCGATTTCCTCTCCTTGGCCCTATTGCTGCGATACTGTGGTTGACTTTGCACCAGTGTTTCGGGATTTTGCGTTGCATGAGGTGAAACGCGGATTTCGCCGAGTCCATTCTGGGCGCTTCCGGAGAGGTTCCATGCTGGATCGCAGGGTCAAAACCGTGCGCGCGCTTGAGCGCGGGCTGGACGTGCTGATCGAAGTGCAGACCCGCAAGGCGGCAAGCCTGCACGAACTTCATCTCGCCACGGGACTGCCCAAGGCCACGTTGCTGCGCATGCTGGTGACGCTGGGGCAGAAGGGGCTGGTCTGGCAGCGCCTCGCCGACGGGGCCTATCTGCCCCATGTCGACCATGTGGAGCGGGCCTCGGTCACATCGGCGGCGCGGATCGCAGAGGTGGCATCACCCTACATGAAGGCGCTGTCGACCAAGGTGGCGTGGCCGTCGGTGCTTGCGGCTCCGCGCCTCGATCACATGGAGATCATCGAGACCAACAGTCCGCTTTTCCGGCTTGATTCGGCCGTGCTCGGTCCGGTCGGCGTGAAGCTTTCCTATATCCACACGGCTACGGGCCGGGCCTATCTGGCGGCGTGCAGCGATGCCGAGCGCGATGCCATCATCGACCGGCTGCGACCTGCCAACGCAGCAGAGGGCAGCGAGGAGGAACTGCGGCAGGTGCTGCGCACCGTGCGCCAGCGCGGCTATGCGACGCGCGATCCCCTGCTGCCATGGCCCGACCGTTCCAAGCAATTGGTGCTGCGCGACGGCCGGCGATCGATGGCCGTGCCGATCCTGGTGCGCGGTTCGCCCATTGCCACCATCAACGTGACATGGCCCGGCCGCCGGGGGGCCGATGAAGCGGTGGTGCAGCGGCATCTTGAAGCGCTCAAGGCGACGGCGCGGGCGATCGCTACAGCGCTTGAGCAGTCGATGGGCTAGATTTCATTGCGTGAAATCGGTTTGTCTCGCTTATTAATTCTTGCGGCCAAATAGGGAATGTTCGGCGCCATGGGAGATGAGACGCAGATGCGCCGATGGATCATAAAGGCAGGCTCGACCTCGCTTGATGGCTTGCAACTCGTGTCGGCGGAGCAACCGCAGCCGGGGCCGGGCGAGGTTCTGGTAAGGGTGCGCGCCTGTTCGCTCAACTACCGCGACCAGGCCATTCCGCTTGGCCTCTACCTTGGCGGTGTCGTGCAGGCCGATACGGTGCCCCTGTCCGATGGCGCAGGCGAGATTGCAGCGCTTGGCGAAGGCGTGACCGGGCTTGCGGTGGGCGACCGGGTGGCCGGCATCTTCTTTCAGGACTGGATGGATGGTCCGCCCAATCCCGGCATGGGCGTTGCCCTTGGTGCACCGCCCGCTACCGGCATGTTGCAGGACTTTGTAGTTCTGCCCGCGCACGGCGTGGTGAAGCTTGCCGCGACGCTCGATTTCGTGGAGGCTGCGTGCCTTCCCTGCGCCGGGGTGACGGCATGGAACGCCCTGATGGAAGGGCCGCGTCCCGTAAAGCCCGGAGACACCGTGCTTGTTCTTGGCACGGGCGGGGTCTCGCTGCTGGCATTGCAGATCGCCAAGGCGGCAGGCGCAACGGTGATCGCCACATCTTCGTCCGACGAGAAGCTTGAGCGGGTGAAGGCTCTGGGTGCAGACCACGTCATCAACTACCGCACCACGCCCGAATGGGGCGCAGAAGCGGCACGGCTTGCGGGCGGCGGCGTCGACAAGGTGGTCGAAGTGGGCGGCGCAGGCACGCTGAAGCAGTCCATCACCGCGGTGGGCTTTGCCGGAGAGATTGCGCTTATCGGCGTGCTGACCCGCGAGGGTGACACCAATCCCCACGGCCTGATGTTCAAGGGGGCATCGATCCGGGGCATCTTCGTGGGTTCGAAGGGCATGGCCGAGCGCCTCAACGCTTTCGTTGACCGCCATGGCGTCAAGCCCGTCGTCGACAAGGTCTTCGGCATGGAGGACGCGCTCGCCGCCTATGCCTATCAATCATCGGCGGCCTTGTTCGGAAAAGTGGCAATAGCGCTTTAGACAGAAACCGGCAGCGCCACCGGCCACCGATAGGCGGGGTGCAGGAGAGGAAAGACATGGGGCAAGTGCTTGGCTTTGGCCAGCCGATGGGCGGCATCATCCAGACCGCGTTCGTGGTCGAGGATATCCATGCCTCGATCGCGCATTTCCAGCGGGATTGCGGGGCGGGGCCGTTCTTCCTGCTCGAACACTTCCTTGGTGCGGATCAGTATTATCGCGGCGCACCATCAACCGCCGACGTGGCGATTGCCATGGGGTTTGCGGGCCACATGCAGATAGAATTGATCCAGCCGCTGGATGCAAACCCTTCGGTCTATCGCGAAACGGTGGAACAGCGCGGCTACGGATTCCACCACTTCGGCATTGCCTGCGCAGATGTGGACGATGCGCTCGCCGCCTATGAAGCGCGCGGCCATGCGCTTGCCTTCAAGGCTGCCGTGCCGACCGGCGGCAGCGTTGCCTATCTCGAAGGGGGCAGCGCTGCGGCACCCGGCTTTGTCGAACTCATCCCCGCAACGCCTGGCATGGACGCGCATTTCACCGCCATGTGGCAGGCCGCGCAAGACTGGGACGGAACGAATCCGGTCCGCCCGTTCATCTGACCATCCTTCATACAGCAGCAGGGGCGGGAAAGCAGGAATGACCCAAAGCCAGCCAAGCAGCCGGGGCTATCAGATCTGGGTTACGGCCCTGCTCAGCCTCAATTTCGGTATCCTGTTCTTTGACCGCAATGCGCTCAACTTCCTCATGCCGTTCGTGCAGCCCGATCTGCAACTGTCGAACACGCAGGTTGGCATGTTCAGTTCGGCGCTGTCGCTCACCTGGGCGCTGTCCGGGCTGTTTGTCGGCCGGATTTCCGACAAGCTGGGCTCGCGCAAGCCCGTCGTCGTGGTGGCAACAATTGCCTTCTGCATCTGCTCGTTCATTTCCGGCCTTGCCTCCTCGTTCCTGATGCTGCTGGGTGCGCGCCTGCTGATGGGCGCGGCCGAAGGCGGGGTCATGCCGGTCAGCCATTCGATGATCGTGGCCGAGGTGGCGCCTGAACGGCGCGGACTGGCCATGGGCGTGGCGCAGAACCTTGGTTCGAACCTGCTCGGTTCAGGGCTTGCGCCCCTTCTGCTGGTGCCGGTTGCAGTGGCGGTGGGATGGCGCACCGGCTTCTATCTGGCGGCTCTGCCCGGTCTCGTAACCGCGGCGCTCATCTGGTTCACGCTGCGCGAGCCTCCTGCCGAGGTGCATGATCCGGCCGCGCCCAAGGTCACGCTGCGCGAGGCGTTTGCCCACCGCAATGTGGTTCTGTGCGCCCTGATCTCGATCCTGCTCGTGGCCTATCTGGTCGTCTGCTGGGCGTTCATGCCGCTCTTCCTCACCAAGGTGCGCGGCTTCGATCCCGGAACGATGGGCTGGCTCATGGCGACGCTGGGCATTTCTGCGGGGCTTGGCAGCTTTGTCGTCCCGGCGATTTCCGATGTGATCGGACGGCGTCCGGTCATGATCTTCTTTGCCTTTCTTGGCGTGATCCTGCCGCTGGGGGGACTTTATTATCAGGGTTCGGCCTGGGTGCTGGCCGCGATCTTCTTTTTCGGCTGGGGGCTGAATGGCCTTTTTCCGATGTTCATGGCCACGATCCCTGCCGAATCCGTCGATCCGCGCCTGACCGCGACGCTGACGGGCGTGGTCATGGGCACCGGCGAAGTGCTGGGCGGCGTGCTCGCACCGTTCTTTGCCGGGGCGCTGGCCGATGCCTACGGGCTGGTTGCGCCGCTCTGGCTGATGGTGTGCTGCGCGATACTTTCCGGAGTGCTCGCGCTCGGCCTCATCGAATCCGCGCCGCGCGTGGTTGCCCGGCGCGCGGCACCGGCACTGGCGATCGGGGCCTGAACCGACGGACTGTTACGATGGGAGAAGAACCATGGGTGCGCTTCTCAAGTTTCATACCGGCGACGTTGCCCCGCAGGAGCGGGCAAGATACTGGAACGAGATTGCCGACCGGGTTTTCACGGGCACGTTCGTGAACGTTCCGGGCGAGGAGTTCGCCGGCCGGATGCTGGCCTGGCGGGTCGGCGATCTTGACATGATCCGCACCGATTCCACCCGGTCAGGGGTCGGACGCACGCCGTTGCCGCAGAACGAGGAACGCCTCATCCTGCATTTGCAGTGCCGGGGCAGCAGCGAGCATTCGCAGGGACGGTCGCGCTGCGCGCTGGAGCCGGGCGATTTCGTGCTGGCCAGCCCGCACGCGCCCTATTCGATCCAGTTGACCGGGCACGAGATGCTGGTGGTCGAGTTTCCCCGTGCGCCGCTGGTCGACCGCTTTCCGGGCGTCGACGATGCCTTGATGCAGCGCATGTGCGGCTCGACGCCGGGGGGGCGCGTATTCCACGATTTCCTGCTCTCGCTGTGGCAGCAGGGCGAACGGGCAGGCGAGGATCCCGAATGGGAAAGCGGGGTCAATGCCGTATTCTATGATCTGGCGGCAATGGCCATGCGCGGCGCGCAGCGCCCGCAGGCCGAACAGGGCGATGCCGACATGCGTCGCAGGATCACGGCGATGGTATCGGCCAATCTTGAAGATCCGGGATTGCGCACGGCCTCGATCGCGGATGCCTGCAATGTTTCGGTGCGCACCGTGCAGAACGTGTTTGCCGCGATGGGGACCACGCCTTCGGCCTTCATCCTCGAACAGCGCCTGCGCCGCGCTGCCGACCGGCTCATGGCAAGGCCCGATGCCAGCATCACCGAGATCGCGTTCGAACTGGGCTTCAATGACAGCGCCTATTTTACCCGCTGCTTCCGCCAGCATTTCGGCGCGGCGCCGAGAGACTGGCGTCTTGGGCGCACGAAAGGACAGTGAATCATGACCTTGCCTCGCACTACGGCAGTTGCGCGGCAGTCCTGATCGGTTTGCGCACCAGTGCAAGCGGGGCGTTTTACGGAAGCGTAGAACGATAAAGTAGGACTGGAAAATGGCGTTCCGGTCTTGGGGTTCAACAATCAGAACAGGGAGAGAAAGACATGAGATTTGCACCCGTCTCGACGATGGCGCTGGCGACAGCCATTGCTGTCGGCACCTTTGCCGCGCCGGTCATGGCGCAGGATCAGGCCCAGGCCGAAGACACGGGCGGCATCGCCCAGATCGTCGTGACCGCACAGAAGCGCGTGGAAAACGTGCAGGACGTGCCAATCGCGATCACCGCCTTTACCGCCAGCGCCCTGCAGGAGCGCGCGGTTGGCGACGTGTCCGCGCTTTCGGGCATCACCCCGAACGTGACGCTTGACGCATCCACTCCGTTTTCGGGTTCGAGCGCCGTCCTTGGCGCGACGATCCGCGGCATCGGCTCCTCCGACTTTGCCTTCAACATCGACCCGGCCGTGGGCGTTTACATCGACGGCGTCTATCTGGGCCGTTCGATCGGTGCGAACCAGGACCTTCTCGACGTTGAGCGCATCGAAGTGCTCAAGGGGCCGCAGGGCACCCTCTTCGGCCGCAATACCATCGGCGGTGCGATCTCGATCGTGACGCACAACCCCGGCAAGGACTTCAAGGTCAAGGGTGACATCACCACCGGCCGGTTCAACCGCATCCAGGCGCGCGGACTTGTCGACCTCCCGCTGACGGATGGTCTCAGCTCTTCGGTGGCCTTCGGTCTGCACAAGCGTGACGGCTTCCAGAAGCGCGTTCCCTACCCGAACCCCGGCGCCAACGACAGCTTCATGCTGTTCCCGGCCGCCGGTTACGAAACCCGCGAGCGGCAGGGGGGTGACAATTCTTGGAACCTGCGCGGAAAGCTGCGCTGGGATGATGGCGGGAAGTTCCGCGCTACGCTGAGCGCGGACTATACCAACATCGACCAGGAATCGACCGCCAACACCGTGCTCGCGGTCACGCCCATTCCGGGGCCGTTTGCAGGTCTCCCCGCAAACAACATTCCCGGCACCGCGCTCGATGTCGTGACCGGAAGCTCCGGCTTCCTGTTCGCTGGTCTGTACAACTTCTGCATCAGCTCCACTGCGGAGCAGATCGCTGCGCGCAACGCGACGAACCTGTGCGGTCCGCGTTCCAGCAACGCCGGTTATCTGACCCTGCCCGGACTGGCCAGCCGCAACGTCGACGGCAATCCCTTCAACAACCTGCTGCCTTATGACAACCGCTGGGTGAATACCGACAAGGACATCAGCTATGCGGACGGGAACAACTTCTCGAAGCTGAAGCAGTGGGGTCTTGGCCTCAACCTCGAATATGACCTGACCGATACCGTCGCGATCAAGTCGATCACTTCGTATCGCGAGGTGGATTTCCGGGCCGGGGTCGACCTCGACAACTCGCCGCTGCCGATCCTCCAGACCAGCTTCATCGTCGACCAGTATCAATTCAGCCAGGAACTCCAGCTCACCGGCTCGGCGATGGACGGCGCGCTGAACTTCGTGCTTGGCGGTTATGGCTTCAAGGAAAAGGGCGATCTGCGCGACTTCGTGACCTTCTCGGCCGGGCTGCTCCAGGTTGATGGTCCGGGCAAGGTCGATACCGAAGCCTATGCCGGCTTCGGCCAGATCGACTGGCGCGTGAACGACCTCATCGGCATTTCGGTGGGCGCGCGCTATACCAAGGAAAACAAGCGCTACGACGGGGCACAGGCTGACGTGAACGGCTTCAACTACAAGCTGTTCAACTGCATGGAGCTCAATCCGGCAACCGGCAATCCCAGCGCTGCCTGCGCCACGGCGGTCGGCTTCCCGATCCCCAGCGAGCCGTTCCGCTACTATCCGACTTCGCCGAACAAGCAGACCTTCGACGATTTCTCCTACAAGCTCGGTGTGCAGCTGCATCCGACGGACGATGTCATGGCCTACGGCTCGTTCTCGCGCGGCTACAAGACCGGCGGCTGGACCACCCGCCTGTCGAACCCGCTGCCGGTTGCCCCGACCTTTGGCGAGGAAGTGGCCGAAACCTTCGAAATCGGCGTCAAGTCGCTGCTGCTTGATCGCCGCTTGCAGCTCAATGCCGCGGCATTCACCACCAACTACAAGGGCATCCAGCTGAACTTCCAGCAGGGCGTGTCGCCGACCATCCAGAATGCCGGTGATGCGCGCATCCGCGGCTTCGAAGTGGAAATGGTTGCAGCCCCGGCGAACGGTTTCACGATCACGGCATCGGCGGGCTACATCGACGCGTTCTACACGAATGTGCTTGCGCCTGCGCAGGTTGCGCCCAACCCGTTCCAGCTTGGCGTGCAGCGCGGTTCGGCTCTGCCCAAGGCGCCGGACTGGAAGTTCAACGTGGCGCCGCGCTATGAAACCGAACTGGGCAACGGGGCCAAGGTGGTCATGCTCGCCGACTGGACCCACACCACGAGCATGCGCAACGACACCGAAGGCACGATCCTGCTGCTGCGTCCGACGACCGATATCGTCAACGCCAGCATCCAGTATCAGGCACCGGGCAACCAGTGGAACCTGACGGTGGGTGGCACCAACATCACCAACGAGCGTTACCTGATCACCGGTCAGGCCCAGATCGCCGGTGGCCAGATCTACGGCACCTACAACCGCCCGGCCGAATGGTACGTGCGGCTTGGGTTCGAGTTCTGATCTGACGGTTCGCGCGGGCAGGGCGTTCCCCTGCGGTCCTGCCCGCGCACCAGTTCAAGTGGAGAGAGACAATGCCAGAGGCGGCACACAGCGAGTTCTGGAAGGACATCAAGCCGGTGGAGAAGGTCTTCCGCGAAGGGGGCCTGCCGGAAGTCTATATGCCCAAGATCGCGGAAGGGGACGAGCGTTACTGGGTGCCGATTTCCGAAACGGTATTTTCCAAGCCGGTCTGGATCAGCCCGACGAAGAACATGTGGGCCGACGTGCTGATGAGCAAGAAGGCGGGACTGGTGAACCGCCATTATCATCCGCACCCGATCTGGGCCTACACGATCAGCGGCAAGTGGGCCTATCTTGAGCATGAATGGACCGCAACGGCCGGCGACTTCGTCTATGAGACGCCGGGCGAGAGCCATACGCTGGTCTGCTACGAGCACGAGGATCCGATGAAGGTCTTCTTCGTCGTGTCCGGCCCGCTGATGTGGCTGGACGACGATGGCAATACCGTGGGCCATTACGATGTGTTCGACTACATCAAGGCTGCTCGCGAGCATTACGACCGTGTCGGCATCGGCGCCGGTTACGTCGACACCCTGATCCGCTGAGAGGAATACGCGCGATGTCCGTGATGACCGCACCGCCTTCGAACAAGGCCGAAATCGTCGATGTGCCCTTTGCGCACAAGGAACTTGTCGCCCGCCTCAGCCCTGGCGGCCGCTATATCGACGCGCAGACCGATGTCGACAGCCCGTGGGTGCCGTTCGGCGACAACGCCGCGATCAAGCATCTGGCATTCGACGTGCGGCAGAACCTGTTTTCCAACATCCTGTGGGTCAAGGGTCCGGGCGTGATTGGCACCCACCTGCATCGCGGCACGATCACCATGGTCTGCCTCGAAGGCAGCGTGCGCTATCTGGAGTATGACTGGGTGGCCAGCCCCGGCGGCCTGATCCTTGAAGTGCCGGGCGAGAGCCACACGCTCGTGACCGAGCATCCGCAGGGGTGCAAGCTCTTCGGATGGATGCAGGGCCCGATCGATTTCTTCGACGAGCATGGCGTTCTCGTCGATACCGCCGACGTGTGGTGGTATATCCATCACTACGAGACCTATTGCCGCGAACACGGCATTCCCATCAACCCGAAGCTCTATCTGTGAGCCCGGCCAACCCTGCGAGGATACGATGGGCACGATGAAGGCGCCCCCGTCCGGGGCATACAGGATCGTCGACGTTCCCGAACTTTATGGCGATCTCATCAAGGCAAAAGGCGTTGAGGGCACCTATGTCGGCTCGTCCGAAGCGGAAAGCCCGTGGGTGCCGTTCGGCGACAATGCGGCAATCCGCCATCTGGCTTTTGATGTGCGCGAGAATGTCTATGTCAACATTCTCTGGATCAAGGGGCCGGGCGTGATCGGCACGCACAAGCACCGGGGCAAGGTCTGGGCGGTGGGGCTGGAAGGCTCGTTCCGCTACCTTGAATATGACTGGGTCTGCCGTCCGGGCGATTTCATCACCGAAACGCCGGGCACGGCGCACACGCTGGTGACTGACGATCCGAACGGGATGAAGGCGCTGTTCCACATGCAGGGGGCCAACGAGTTCTTCGACGAGAACGGCAACCACGTGGAAACGCTCGACGTATGGTGGTTCATGAACCACTACGAGAGCTATTGCCGGGAACACGGCATCGCCATCAACCCTGCGCTTTACCTTTAAGGCTGGCGGCGCATGACGGTGGCTGCGATGGACGCAAAGGTGCCCGTGCCGAAACTTCCGGGCAAGGCTGCCGGAACCTACCTGCGCAATACCTGGTATGTTGCCGGCTGGGCATCTGAGCTTGGCGACGCGCCGCAGCAGCGGACCTTTCTGGAGGAACCGGTTGCACTGTTCCGGGATGGTTCCGGGAGGGCGCAGGCGGTAAGCGGGCGCTGTCCGCACCGCTTTGCGCCCCTTGGCCACGGCAGCGTTGTGGATGGCGCCTTGATGTGCCCCTACCACGGGCTTCGGTTCGACGGCGGGGGGCGCTGCGTCCACAATCCGCATCCGGGCGGGCAGCTTCCGGACGTGCGGATCAAGGTCTATCCGCTGGTCGAACGCCATGCCCTGCTGTGGATCTGGATGGGCGATGCGGAAAAGGCCGATTCCGCGCTCATTCCCGATTTCTCGTGGCTTTCCGATCCGAGATGGGAAGCCGTGCGCGGTGCCACGCTGGCCGAGGGGCACTACGAGCTTTACAGCGACAATATCCTTGACCTCAGCCACGCCAACTTCGTCCATCCCGCACTGGTTGCGAGCGCCTTTACCGAGGGGGAGCGCCGATTCTGGCAGGATGGGGAAAACGTCTTTGCCGAATATGTCCGCCTTGACGATTATCTTTCGGTCGGGATCTCGGCGGTCATGGGCACCGAAGGGCGCAAGCAGGACTTTTATGGTCTGGTCCAGTGGCATGCGCCGGCCGTGCTCTATTTCGACTTTCGCGCCGGAGAACCGGGGACGCCGCGCGAGGCATGCACGCTGCTGCCCTCGCTGCACGCCTTCACCCCGGAAACGCCCGACACGACGCACTATTTCTGGGCCACCGCGCGCGATTACAAGCTGGGCGATGCCGAATTCACCGCGATGATGCGCGGCGCGCTGGAATATGCCTTCGAGCAGGAGGACATGCCGATCATCCGCGACAGCCACCGCCTGATGCGCGGCGAGGATTTCTGGGATCTGCGCCCTCTCGTCCTTGGCGGCGATGGTGGCGGCGTTCGCGCGCGCCGGATGCTGCAACGGCTGATCGAACGCGAACGACAGGCAAGTGCTGCCTGACAGACTGCAACGCCGGAGCTTGCATGCGGTGATGCGCGCGGCGGCATGGTGACAGACAACGGCATAGAGACAGACTGGGAGACGCCAATGGGAACGCTGGACAAGTTCAATATCGCCGGGCGCACGGCACTTGTCACCGGCGCGGCATCGGGCATCGGCCTTGCCTATGCCGAAGCCATGGCCGAGGCGGGCGCCGCGGTGACACTGACCGACATCGATGCGGAAGGGGCCGAGCGCGAAGCCTCACGTTTGCGCGCCGAAGGATATGAAGCCCGTGCCGACCGGCTTGACGTGTCCGACTGGGATCAGGTGGTTGCCGCCTTTGATGCCCATGCCGCAGCTTATGGCGGGCTGGACATCTGCTTTGCCAATGCCGGGATCGATACGGGCGCAGGATTCTGGAATCCGGCCGGCCATCGCAATCCCGAAGGGCAGGTCGATACCTACGATCACGAACGCTGGAACCGCTCCATCGCGGTAAACCTGAATGGCGTGTTCTATACCGTGAGCAATGCGGTGCGGATCATGAAGCAGGAAGGGCGGGCGAACGGCCGGACCGGCGGATCGATCATCACCACCGCGTCCAATGCCGGCTTCGTGACCGAGCCGATCGTGGGCCTGCCCTACATGCCGGCGAAGGCTGGTGTCCTGCACATGGTGCGTGCGCTGGGGCTGGAACTGGCCGAGTTCGGCATCAGGATCAATGCCATCGCGCCAGGGCCGTTCGTCACCAATATCGGCGGTGGCTGGGTGAAGAAGGATCCGGTGGCGCGCGCAGCCTGGGATGCGATCATTCCGCTGGGCAGGATGGCCGAAACCGACCAGATCAAGCCGCTCGCCCTTTTGCTGGCATCCGATGCCTCCGATTACATGACCGGCAGCCACTGCGTCATCGATGGCGGCATGATGCTGGGCAAGTTCAAGTAGGGAGTCCCGGCCATGCGCGCCGCCGTGATGCAGGGCCTGCACCGGCCTCTGGCAATAGAGAACGTGCCCGATCCCGTGCCGGGCGAGGGCGATGTGGTAGTGAAGGTGGGCCGCTGCGGCATCTGCGGCTCTGACCTCCACATGACCGAAGATCCGGCCTATGGGCAGGGCGCGGGTTCCATCCTCGGCCACGAGTTCGCGGGCGAGGTGGTGGCGCTGGGCAAAGGGGTGGACGGTCTCAAGACCGGCGATCTCGTCTCGGTCATCCCCCTGCAAAGCTGCGGGACATGCCACGCCTGCCAGACGGGCATGCTGCAATGGTGCGAGCGGTTCGGCCTTCAGGGTGGCGGCTATGCCGAATATGCCCTGACCCGCCCGAACCAGTGCGTTCGTCTGCCAGCGAGCGCCAGTCTTGCCGACGGAGCCATTGTCGAGCCGCTGGCAGTGGCGCTGCACGGTGTTGCGCTCAGCGGGATGCGGATCGGCGACAGGGTGCTCGTCATCGGGGCGGGGCCGATCGGACTTGCCGTTGCGTTCTGGGCGCGGCGCTTTGGCGCGGGGCAGGTGGTCGTTCAGGATATTGCCGATTGGCAGCGCGACCGCGCCTTGCAGATGGGCGCGCACGATTTCGTGGTTGACGCCGCCGACCCTGTCGGCAGCGCCGAGCGCGCGCTGGGTGGCAAGGCGGATGTCGTGTTCGAGTGTGTCGGCGCTCCCGGACTGATCGCGCAATGTGTCGAGCAGGTGCGCAATGACGGCGCGATCGTGCTGCTGGGGCTTTGCACCAAGCCCGATACCTTCAACAGCTTTGCCATGCTGTCTAAGCAGGTCCGGCTGGTGACGTCGGCCTTCTTCACCCGCCAGGAATACGAGGCCGCGCTTGATGCGCTGGATCGCGGTGCGGTGGAGCCGCGCCTGCTGGTGACGGACACCATTCCGCTTGGTGCGACGCCTGAGGTTTTCGAAGGGCTGCGTCGGCGCACGCACCAGTGCAAGGTGCTGATTGATCCGGCAATCTGACCTCGTTCAGTGGCTTCCTTCATGAAGCCCCGGCGAGCGTGATTACGCGAGGGACACGTTATCGCTCATTTATGCAATCGATTGTTGTAATCGCCCTGAAGGTGTGACATGGTCCACCCGTAAGCCAGAAAGGCAGCCGGGGGAGTGTCGGAATGAGTGCAGGCGCGGATTTCAGCGGGCCGGTGCCGGGCGCAGAGGCGATTGCCAAGCCGCGCCCGCGGCTTTCCCTGCTGCGCATTCTTGAGATGAACCTCGGCTTCCTTGGCCTCCAGTTCAGCTTCGGGTTGCAGCAGGGCAACATGGGGCCGATCTATAGCTATCTAGGCGCCGATGAGGCGCAGTTGCCGCTGCTCCAGCTTGCCGGGCCGATCACCGGACTGGTGGTGCAGCCGATCATCGGCGCAATTAGCGACAGGACCGACAGCCGCTGGGGGCGGCGCACGCCCTATTTCCTGATCGGTGCGGTGCTTTGCGCCTTCGGCCTGTTCTTCATGCCGCTGTCCTCCTCGATCCTCATGGCCATGTCGCTGCTCTGGATTCTGGACGCGGGCAACAACATCACGATGGAGCCTTACCGGGCCTATGTCTCCGACCGGCTCAACCCCGATCAGCGGCAGCTCGGCTTTCTTTCGCAAAGCGCCTTTACCGGTCTGGCGCAGATGCTCGCCTTCCTCACGCCGTCGCTGCTGGTGGGGCTGGGCATGGATCAGGACTGGGTGGACGATCACGGCATTCCCTATACCGTGCGCGTCGTGTTCATGGTGGGGGCGGCGCTTTCGCTCGTGACCATCCTCTGGTCCATCCTGCGCGTGCCCGAACTGCCCCTCTCGCAGGCCGAGCGCGACCATATTCGCGCGCAGCCCAAGGGCGCTTGGGCTACGCTGCGCGAAATCGGGGACGCGATCATCGAAATGCCGCAGGCCATGCGCAAGCTTGGCCTGATGAGCCTGTTCCAGTGGGCGGGCATGTCCGGTTACTGGACTTATGCGGTCTATTCGATGAGCCGCTCGGTCTATGGCACGACCGATGTGCACAGCAGTGCGTTCCATTCGGCCGTCCTGACCAACGGGGAAGTGGCGGCATTCTACAACGCGGTCGCCTTTGTCACCGCATTTGCCATGGTGCCGCTGGCCCGGCGCATCGGGCCGGGGCCGCTTCATGCGCTGTGCCTGTTTGCCGGGGGGCTGGGCATGGCCGTCCTGCCCAACGTGACCGACAAGGCCCTGCTGTTCGTGCCCGCGATCGGCATCGGCCTCGCGTGGGGAAGCATCATGGGCAATCCCTATGCCATCCTCACCAATGCGATCCCGCCCGCGCGCACCGGGGTTTACATGGGCATTTTCAACATGATGATCGTCATTCCCATGCTGATCTTCGCCGTAGTGATGAGCAGGCTGGATCTTGGCTTCGTCGCGCTTGGCTTCGATGCCTACAAGCAGGTGCTTGGCGGTGATCCGCGCAACATGCTGATGTTCTGCGGCGCAAGCCTTGGGCTCGCGGGGCTTTCGGTGCTCTGGGTCCGCGAAGGGCGGGCAAGCGCGGTCGCGCAGCAGGCGCTGGTTGCCGCATGATGTCACGGATCGTCACGCTGGATGCGGGCCAGGGCACGATGGCCTGGGAACTGCGCGGGGATGCAGGCGCGCCGCTCTGGCGTCACTTCGGGCCGCAGGCCGATGTGGCAGGGCTGGCACCCCTGGCTGATGAGCGCACGGCCGCATCCTTCTCGCTCGATCACGATGTGCCGCTGACCATTGCGCCGGTAGGCGGGCAGGGCTGGTTCGGACCGGAACTCGTCCGTCTGCGCCGCGACGGTGCGACGCTGGCACTGGCATTTGTGCTCGCCGATTTCAGGGCGGAACACGCGTCCGCGTCGTTCATCCTGCGCGATGCGAGGGCAGGGGCGGAACTGACCCTGTCATTCCGGTGCACGGGCGGGGCGTGGACTTGTGCAAGCAGCCTGCGCAATGTGGGTGATGCGCCATTCGAAGTGGAATGGCTGGCAAGCGTTCTTCTGCCGGTGGCGGCCGAGGCGCGCGAGATCGTTTCCTGGCGCGGTCGCCACAATGCCGAACTGGTCGAATGCCGTGATCCCATGCCGGGCCAGACTTGGCTTCGCGAGGGGCGAAGGGGCATTTCCGGCCACGGCGGTCCCGGCGGATGCTACATTCTTGATGAGGGCGCGGGTTTTGACACGGGCACGGTGCGCGCCGTGCAGCTTGCTTGGTCGGGCGACAGCCGCGTGGCGGTGGAGCGCGACGACGAAGGGTTCTGGATCGCCAGCGCCGGGGCAGTGCTCCAGCCCGGTGAAGTGCGGTTGCAGCCGGGCGAGGAATGGTCGGCGCCCGATGCCATCGTTGCGGTTTCGTGCGCAGGCCGCAATGCTGCGGCAACTGCCTTTCATGACGCCGTGCGTGCCCGGCTGCGCTGGCCGGGCGGGGCAATGCGGCCAAGGCCGGTTCATCTCAATTCGTGGGAAGCCTGCTACTTCGACCAAGACGAGGAGCGCATCATCGCACTGGCCGAGGCCGCTGCGGCCATAGGCGTGGAGCGCTTCATCCTTGACGATGGGTGGTTTGCGGGGCGCCGCGACGATACGGCCGGGCTGGGCGACTGGACCGCCGATCCGGCAAAGTATCCGCGCGGGCTGCTGCCACTGGCAGAGCGAGTGCAGGCGCTTGGCATGGAGTTCGGCCTTTGGGTCGAGCCGGAAATGGTCAATCCCGACAGCGCGCTTTACCGCGCTCGTCCCGACTGGGCGCTGGCGCCCGCCGGTCTTGGCCGTCCGACCGCGCGCAACCAGCTCGTGCTCGACATGCGGCGCGAGGATGTGCGCGATTACCTGTTCGGGTGCATCGACCGGCTGCTTTCGCAGTTGCCCATCAGCTATCTCAAATGGGACCACAACCGCGACCTTGCCCCCGCCGGCGGCGCCGCGCAGGTGCGCGGGACATATGCGCTGATGGCCCGTGTGCGCGCTGCGCATCCGCGTGTCGAGATCGAAGCCTGCGCCGGGGGCGGCGGACGCAACGATGCCGGCATGGCGGACTTCTGCCATCGCTGGTGGACCAGCGACAACATCGATGCCGTCAGCCGCATTTCGATCCAGCGCGGCTTTCTGGCATTCCTTCCGCCCGAAGTCATGGGATCGCACATTGCGGCCAGTCCCGCGCACGCAACGGGGCGGCGCCATGCGCTGGGTTTTCGTGCAGCCATGGCGATGTGCGGGCACCTCGGCGTGGAAATGGACCCGCGCACGCTTTCAGATGCCGAGCGCGCCGAACTGGCAGGCTGGATCGCGTTTCACAAGCAATGGCGCGGCCTGCTGCACCCCGGAAGGGTCTGGCTGGGCCAAGGGGCCGACGGACTGGTCTGGCAGGCGCAGGGCAACGAGAACGAGGTGCTGCTGTTCGTCATCCGGGCAGCACCGCCGCACGATCGGCGCCCGCAGCCCTTGCCGCTGCCGTTCGCGGGCGCGCAGGGGCAGTGGCAGGTTCAGTTGCTGCGGACCGGCGGAGGGGAAGGCGGACATGCCAGCCACAGCGCCCCGCTCTTCGATGCGATGGCGCAGGCACCGCAGGCTATTCCGGCGAGCTGGCTGGCGCGTCATGGTTTGTCATTGCCGCCGACAAAGGCCGAAACGGTCCTTGTCTATCACCTGCGCCGCACAGCCTGATCGTTACCGCTTCAAAGCCAGTCAGAAAGTCCTTCATGTCCGATAGTCTCGCCCAAACCGATGCCAAGGCCGCCTTCGGTGCAACGCGCTGGGCGCCGTGCGCCTTTGCTGCGCCATCGCGCATTCCGCTCATCGGTGCGGAAGATGTCGGGCGGCTGTTTGCCGACCTCGATCTGTGGGACTGCTGGCCCTTGCAGCATGAGGATGGCCGCACGGTCAGCCACGAAGGGCGAAGCTGGTGGTTCTTCCTGTCTGCGCCGGTCTTTCCCGATCCCGTGGAGCGCCACGGCCATGCCCGCATCCGGCTGCTCTCGCTTGGCGCGGATGGCTGGCGCGATCATGGCAACGCTTTCCGCGACGGATTCACTCCGGGCAGCCGGGAATGGGCAGGCTCGTGCGTGCTGATGGACGATGGCGTGACAGTGCAGCATTTCTTCACCGCCTCCGGCCGCCGGGGAGAGCCGGCGCCAACGTTCGAGCAGCGCCTGTTTGCAAGCCAGGGGCGATTGGGCAGCGATGGTCCCGGCGAATGGCAGGTTCCGTGCGAGATCGTCGTGGCCGATGGCGTGCGCTACGTGTTCGACCGGCAGGACAAGGGCGCGCCGGGCCTCATCAAGGGTTTCCGCGATCCGGCATGGCTGCGCGACCCCGCAACGGGCAAGGCGCATCTGCTGTTTACCGGCAGCGCGGCATGGTCGGACCACGCGTTCAACGGGGTGATCGGCATTGCCACGCTGGAAGACGGCGAATGGCGCCTTGGCGATCCGCTGGTCGAGGCGGTGGGCGTGAACAACGAGCTTGAGCGGCCGCACGTGGTGATCCGCGAAGGGCGCTATTATCTGTTCTGGTCAACCCAGACGCACACCTTTGCGCCCGATGCTGCGGCCGGGCCGAACGGTCTTTATGGCATGGTGGCCGACAGCATCGACGGCCCCTGGCATCCGGTCAACACCGGGGGGCTGGTTGCCGCCAGCCCGGAGGCAGAGCCGAAGCAGTCCTACAGCTGGTGGGTGACTGGTGAGGGCGAGGTCTGGAGCTTTATCGATTACTGGGGGATGGCCGGGCGCAACCTTGCCGATCATCCCGAATTGCTGCGCAGCAATTTCGGCGGCACGCCGGCTCCGCGGTTCCGGCTGACGTTCGACGGCGACCGGATTTCGGTTGCCTGATCCTGCACGCCGAGGCGCAGGCTGGCTCGCGCGGCAAAGCGGCAAGCGCGCAGTCAGGCGCTTTCGCGCACCATCAGTTCCGGCTGCATGACCGTTGAAGGTGCATCCTCGCCCGCGATGCGGCGATGGAGTGCGGCAACCATTGCCTTTGCGCCTGCGGCAATATCCTGACGCACCGTGGTCAACTGGGGGACCATGCGCGAGGCAATCGGCAGGTCGTCGAAGCCGGTAACGGCCACTTCGTCGGGCACGCGCCTGCCGCGTTCATGCAGCAGCCGGATCGTGGTCATGGCGATGATGTCGGAGGCGCAGACAATGCCGTCGACCGCGCTGCCAAGCTCGTCGAGATGCCCGGCGATCTGGTCTGCCATCTCGTCGCTTGCGAGATGCGTGGCGAAGGGCTGAAGACTGGCACCCGATACGTCAGATACGGCGCTATTTGCGCCATGAAGACGGTCGGCGATTTCCGGGCCGTTGGTATCGCCAAAGAAGGCCAGATGCCGCGCCCCCCTCTTCAGGAGGTGTTCGGCGGCAAGCCTGCCTCCGGCGGCATTGTCGACGCCGACGGTGCACTGGACCTGACCTTCACGGTGGCTGCCCCAGACCACAAGCGGTCGGTATTCGCGCGCGACCCGTTCGATCACCGCGCTCTGGTTCGACTGGCCGATCACGAATGCGCCGTCGAGCATTCCCGAATCGACGATGCGGTCCAGCCATTCGTCGTCGCCGGGGATGACGCGCGAAAGCATGATGTCATGCCCGCTTTCGGTCAGTTCATCAGCCAGGTAGCCGAACAGGGTCATGAAGAACGGGTCGGAAATGTGCTGGCGGCGTTCGTGGCCCAAGGGGATGACGACACCGATCACGCCGGTCTGCTGCGTGCGCAGGCGCCGCGCCATCTGGTTGGGCCGGAACCCATGTTCACGGGCAAGCGCCTGGATGCGTTCGCGCGTTTCCTTGTTGACGAGCGACTTGTTGGCAAGCGCGCGCGAAACGGTTCCGGCCGAAACGCCTGCCATGCGCGCGAGTTCGGCTATGTTCCTGATCTTCTGCGGCTTGTGCGCGTCGTTCATCGCAAGAGGTGTTCCTCGGTGATTGCCCGGCATTCTACGCCCCGGTTCCGTTCCGCCGGTGTGATGGGGCGCATGACAGGCCGATGTCAACCGGAATGGACCAAGCTTTCCGGCGTTGGCGGCGCGACAGGTGTTGCGCAAGTGCAACGTGATCGCGTGTGGTGCAGCATCGGATACAATCGATTGTGAAAAGGATTGCAAACGATTGTATCTGAGATTAACAAGCGCTGACTGATTCCTGCAAACGATGCAGGAGCTTTTTGGCGGGAGGAAATATGAAGCTGTCTCCACTTTATGCCTGTGCCTCGTTCGTTGCGCTTTCCGCAGCACTGGGGGCAACGCCGGTCATGGCGCAGGATGCGGCGCAGGGCGATGCCGCGCCCGAAGCGGTCGGGCTTGACGCCATCGTCGTGACCGCATCGGGCCGCGACAAGACCCAGCTCAACAGCGCAATCTCGGTCAGCTCGATTTCAGCTGACACGATCCAGGCAATCCGCCCGACTTCGGAAGCCGAAGTTTTCCGCGCCATTCCGGGCATCCAGGTTGCGGGAACGGCCGGTCCGGGCGGCAACTCGAACATCGCGGTTCGCGGTCTTCCCGTGGCCACGGGCGGTTCGCCCTTCGTGCAGATCCAGGAAGACGGTCTGCCGACCGTGCTGTTCGGCGACATCCAGTTCGGCAACAACGACTACTGGACCCGCTTTGACGCATCGGTCGCCAACGTCGAAGGCGTGCGCGGCGGTTCGGCGGGAACCTTTGCCTCGCAGGCGCCGGGCGCAGTCATCAACTACATCAGCCACACCGGCAAGCAGGAAGGCGGCTACGTCTCGATCAATCGCGGCCTCGGCTATGACGAGACGCGCGTCGATTTCCGTTATGGCGGGCCGATCAACGACACACTCTATTTCCATGTCGGTGGCTTCGTGAAAAACGGCCGTGGTCCGCTCCAGATGGATTACACGGTGTCCGATTCCTTCCAGGTCAAGGGCAGCGTCACCAAGGAGTTCGATGAAGGCCGCGGCTATTTCCGCGTGCTCTTCAAGGTGGCCGATACGCAGGAGCCGAACTATACCGGCTCGCCCGCGCTGGCCACGGTCAACGGGCGCAAGATCAGCAATGTGCGGGCCTTCCCTGGCTTCGATGGACGGGAAAGCTCGAACTATTCGATCTACAATCAGGACTTCCTGATCTACAACCGCCAGGGCAACCTTGAGCGCGTCCGCATGGACGGGATCACCACCAAGGCCACCTCGTTCGGCGGCCAGTTCCACTATGAGTTCGATGGTGGCATCACCGTCGACAACAACATGCGCTACACCGACATGAGCGGCGCCTTCGCCTCGCCGTTCCTGAACGTCGCGCGCACGTCCTCGGTCCTCGGTTCGACCGTCAACGGACGGACGGTGGCGGCCATCCGCTATGCCAGCGGCCCGAAGGCGGGGCAGCTCTTCACCGATACCTATCTCGACAACAACGTGAACGTGCGCACCAACATCCGCGACATCGGCAGCTTTGCCAATGATCTGACGGTTGCGGGCAAGTTCGATGTGGCGGCCGGCAAGCTGACCACCCGCGCCGGCCTGTTCTACATGAACCAGAAGATCGCGATGGACTGGCACGTCAACAAATCGCTGCGCGAACTGAACGGCGACAACCCCTCGCAGCTCGACCTGTTCGACAGCGCGGGCAACAAGCTGACGCAGGCTGGCCAGTCGGGCTACAACAACAACTGGGGCGAATGCTGCGCGCGTGACTATGACCTGTCCTACGCCAACACCGCGCCCTACCTCTCGCTCGATTTCGATCACGATCAGTTCGGGGTCGATGGCTCGGTCCGCTTCGAGCGCGTCAAGGCCAGCGGCTATGCCATCGGCGGCGGTTCGGAGTTCCTAGTCAACAGCGGCGGGGTGAACATCCCCACGATCACCGCCAACGGCGTGCGCGAGAACCTCGACTATACCCGCAGCTACACGTCGTGGACCGTGGGCGCATTGTTCAAGGCGACCCCCAACATCACGATCTTTGCCCGCACTTCGCGCGGCGGCCGCTTCAACAGCGATCGCCAGACACTGGGCGGCAAGATCCGCAACGACGGGGCGCTGTGCACCTCGGCCGACATCGGGCGCAATGGCTGCTCGGCTGACGGCGTGACGCCTTCCGTCGATTTCGTGACCCAGCACGAACTGGGCGTGAAGAGCCGCGGTGATCTGCTGGGCGGCAAGTTCACCATGGAAATGACGCTGCTCAAGGGCAACTTCAAGCAATCGACCTACGAGCTTTCGGCAACCCGCTGCCCCGGCGGTTCGGGTGGCTGCGTGATCGATGCCAAGTTCAAGTCGACCGGCGCGGAGTTCTTCGCAACCTATCGCAACGGCGGCTTCAGCTTCACCGGCAACGCCACCTATTCGAAGGCGCGTCGCCAGGCGGCCGGGGCAACCGCATTCAGCCGTGCGCCGGGCCTGCCCGATCTGATCTACACCGCATCGGCCAACTACGACTTCGGCGATCTGGTCACGCTGGGTCTTGCTGTCACGGGCCAGACCAGCTCGATCGACGATGCAGGCTTCGAGTATCCGGGCAACGCGATCTTCAACCCGTCGATCCGCGTCTATCCCATCCGCAATCTCGAACTTGGATTGCAGGTTTACAACGTGTTCAACACGTTCGACCTGCGCGGTAACGGCAACGTGGTCGACCCCTCGGTTTCGCCCACGGTCATCTCCGGTGCCCCGGCCCTTGGCCGCACGGTGTCGGCCTCGGTCCGTTACAACTTCTGATGCCGGGCATGGCAGCGCCCTTCACCGGCGCGCTGCCATCCTTGCTTCGGGTCGCAAATCAGGCGGGCGGAGTGCGCGATGCGCCTCTGTCCGCCATTTTCATCGGGTCCACGTTTCCAAATCGCCGCGAGAGCGATAGGGCCGCAAGAAGCAATTGGGCCGCAAGAGCAATAGGGCCGCAAGAGCAATAGGGAACGACTGACGAGAGGGCGCTAGGCAAAGGCATGGCCGCATGACAAATCCCGACATTCTGATCCGCAGCATTGCCATCGTTGGCGGCGGCACCGCTGGCTGGATGACCGCCGCAGCGCTCGCCCAGGCGCTGACGCACAATTGCGCGATCACGCTGATCGAATCCGACGAGATCGGGACCGTTGGCGTAGGGGAAGCAACCATCCCGCCGATCCGCACGTTCAACGAGACATTGCAGATCGACGAGCGCGAGTTTGTCCGCAAGACCCAGGGGTCATTCAAGCTTGGCATCGAGTTCGTCAACTGGGGCAGCCTCGGCAACCGCTATTTCCACCCTTTCGGGCCGCACGGGCGCGCCTTCGACATCGTCAGCCTGCACCACTACTGGCTGCGGGCGCGCGAGGCCGGAGAGGAGGCGCCGCTCGATGACCATTCGATGGCATGGGCGCTGGCAAAGGAGAACCGCTTTGCCCGGCCAGCGCCCGATCAGCGGCACGTTCTTTCCACCTTCGACTATGCCTATCACTTCGATGCCGGGCTATATGCGCGGTTCCTGCGCGAATATGCCGAAGCCAAGGGCGTCATTCGGATCGAAGGCAAGGTTGCAAGTGTTGGCCAGAACGCCGGGAACGGCTTTGTCACCGGGGTGACACTGGAGGACGGGCGCACGATCGAGGCCGAACTGTTCGTGGACTGCTCCGGTTTTCGCGGCCTGCTGATCGAAGGGGCGCTGAAGGCTGGCTATGAGGACTGGACACACTGGCTGCCCTGTGACCGGGCTGTGGCCGTGCCTTGCGAGAACGCCGGGCCGCTCACGCCCTACACCCGCTCTACCGCACAGGAAGCGGGCTGGCAGTGGCGCATTCCCCTCCAGCACCGCACGGGCAACGGCTACGTGTTCTGCAGCCATTTCCTGTCCGAGGAGGAGGCAGCCGACAAGCTGATGGCGCGCCTCGATGGCAAGGCGCTTGGCGAGCCGCGCCCGCTGCGCTTCGTCACGGGACGGCGCAAGGCATTCTGGGACAGGAATGTCGTCGCGATCGGCCTGTCGAGCGGCTTCATGGAACCGCTGGAATCCACCTCGATCCACTTGATTCAAGCCGGGATTTCCAAGCTTCTTGCGCTGTTTCCCGATCGCACCTTCGATCCGCTGGTGATCGAGGAATACAACCGGATCGCGGTCAACGAGTTCGAGCGCATCCGCGATTTCCTGATCCTGCATTACAAGCTGACAACCCGCACCGACAGCGAGCTTTGGCGCTATTGCGCGAACATGCCTGTCCCCGATACGCTCCTCACCAAGATCGAGCATTTCCGACGCTATGGCAGACTGGTGCAGCGCGATGCCGATCTGTTCGGCGCGCCCTCGTGGCTGGCGGTGCACGTGGGCCAGGGGAACATTCCGGAGCGCACCGATCCGCTGGCAGATTATCGCGGAATCGACGGGCGCGCGTGGCTGGCAAAGCTGCGTGCGGCGATGCACCACGCCGCCTTGCAGCAACCACGGCATGAGGACTTCATCGCTGCCCACTGCAAGTCGGGCTAGAGGTCTGGCATGAGCGCGGCGCAGGCCCTGATGCAGCAGGCCGTCATGCTGCGCGAAGCGCAGGACATGGCAGGCGCGCTCGATGCGATAACGGGCGCACATCGCCTTGCTCCCGATGATCCGAACATTGCCCTTGGCCTTGCGCAGATTTCCTTCGAGGCCGGACTGCCCGCTGCGACGCTGTATGCCCGCGCCGCAGACCTTGCGCAGGGCCGCCTTGATGTTCAGCGCAGCCACGCCGCCGCGCTGGCTGCCGAAGGCGCGGTGGTCGCAGCACAGGCACTGCTTGAGCGCCTGCTCGAAGGCCATCCGGGATGGATCGAGGGGCATCGCTGCCTGTGCGGAATGCGGGCCACCGCTGGCGATATGGATTTCGCGCGCAGCTTTGCCGAAGCGGTGCGGCGCAGTCCCGAAGACTTTGCGCTGCGCATGGCATGGTTCCATGTTCTGGCCACGGCGCGCCAGTGGGAGGCTGCCCGGCAGGTGATTGCCGAAGCCGAGGCCGCGCTGGGCGAGCGCCAGGCATCCCTTCTGGGCAAGCTGTTCATCGCCAGCGAAAGCGGCGAAGAGGCGGACAATCCGGCCCTGTTCGATTGCGTCGAGCAGGTCAGCGACGTGGGTCTTGACATTGCCCGCGCACGCCACTTCCTGCGCACGGGGCAGGCCGCCCGCGCGCGCGATGTCTGTACGCGGCACCTTGGCGCGCCGACCATCCGCGCCTTCTGGGCCTATCTCTCGCTCGCTTGGCGATTGCTGGATGACGCGCGTGCAGACTGGCTCGATGGTGCAATGCGCCATGTGCGCCATTACGATCTGGATTTCAGCGCTGATGATCTGACCCGGCTTTCCGCCTGCCTGCGCGCGCTCCACACGATGCAGCAGCCATGGCACGAGCAATCGGTGCGAGGCGGCACGCAGACCGAACGGCCGCTGCTGCTGCGGCTCGATCCGGTCCTGGTCAGTGCCCGCCGCAAGATCGAGGCAGCGGTGCGCCGCTACATTGCCGATCTGCCACCGACCGATCCCGCGCACCCGCTGCTTGCCGCACCGCGCGGGCCGTTCCGCTTTGCCGGGAGCTGGTCGGTGCGGCTGCGCCCCGGCGGCTATCATGCGGCGCATACCCATCCGATGGGCTGGATCTCGTCGGCACTTTACGTGACCGTGCCGCAGCCGAAACAGCGTGGCGCGCCGCCTGCCGGAAACCTGCGCTTCGGCGCACCTCCGCCGGAACTCGCCCTGCCGCTTGAACCCTATGGCGAAGTCGTGCCCCGGCCCGGCCGACTGGCCCTCTTCCCGTCCACCATGTGGCACGGCACGGTTCCCTTTGATGATGGCGAACGCATGACCATCGCCTTCGATATCGTTCCCGTCATGAAAGCCTGAAAGATGCGCCCGCGTTATCATTATGCCCCTGCCGCCAACTGGCTCAGCGATCCCAACGGGCTGGTCTGGGATCATGGCGAATGGCACATGTTCTACCAATACAATCCTTTCGGCGAGGACTGGGGGCACATGTCGTGGGGCCACGCCACAAGCCCCGATCTGGCGCACTGGCAGGAACTTCCCGTGGCGCTGGAAGAGGCCGACAACACGATGATCTTTTCCGGCTCGGCCGTGATCGATCGGGATGATACCGCCGGGTTCGGGCGCGGGGCGATGATCGCCGTCTATACCGGCGCGCGGACGGACCGGCAGCACCAGTTCCAGTGCATCGCCGCCAGCACCGACCGCGGGCGCACCTTTGCGAAGTTTGCCGGCAATCCCGTGCTTGACAGGCAGATGGCCGATTTTCGTGATCCCAGCGTCTTCTGGCATGCGCCATCGGGCAAGTGGATCATGGTGGTGGTCCTGTCCGACGAAAACCGGGCCTTGCTCTATGGCTCGGCCGACCTCAAGCACTGGCACGAACTGTCGGAAATCCCGCAGGACGGCGCACCGGGGCACCTGTGGGAATGCCCTTTCCTGGTTCAGCTTCCCGTCGAGGGAAGCGCCGGGACGCGCTGGCTGTTCAAGGTGGACGTGCTGTCAGGCGCCCCGGGATCGGGTGCGCTCTATCGTGTAGGCCAGTTCGACGGCGTGCGCTTCCTGCCCGAAACGGGCTGGCAGGTGGCCGATCACGGCGACGAGTTCTATGCGGCAATCGGCTGGGTGGAGCCGCGCGATGCAGCGGGGCGTCCGGCATGGATTGCATGGATGGGCAACCATGCCGTGCAGAAGCACCTGCCCCGGCAGGGCTGGCGGGGCGCGATGAGCCTGCCGCGCAGGCTGTCGCTTCGCCAATCAGCCGGGGGCGTGCAGCTTGTGCAGCAGATCGAACCGGCGTGCCGCGCCCTGTTCGGCGCGGCAGAGCCTTTGCTGCTGGCGCAAGGGTGCCGTCCGCTGGCATCGGCCGCCCTTGTCGAACTCCGCGCAGAGCAGGATGCGCGCCTCGATATCACGGATGATCTGGGCCGCAGCATCGCGTGCAGCATCGCAGGCGGCATGCTGACGGTGCAGCGCACCGATCCCGTCACCCCGCAGCTTGATCGAACCTGCAAGATGCGTGTTGACGCCGGGCCGGTGGAGCTGTGGATCGACAGTGGCAGCCTTGAAGTGGTCGCCAATGGCGGGGCGCAGTGCCTGACCTTGCAACACCGTATGGCGGGCGAGGCCTATGCGCTGCGCGGCGAGGGCTTTGCCACGGTTCGCTACATGCTGGCCAGCGCCTGACGGCCAAGCTCGATGGCGCCGGTAATGCCGGCATCGTCGCCGAGGCCGGGGGTGACGATGTAGCGTTCAAGCCCCGGATCAAGCCGGGGATGGCGCACATATCCGGCAAGCGCCCTTTCGGTCTGCGCCCGGACGGCCTCGATCAGTCCGGCAGCCTTCATGACTCCGCCGCCGAAGATCAGCCGGTCGGGCATGTGCAGCAGCACGAGGGTGCTGGCAAGGTGTGCGATATAGCCCGCGACGAGATCGACTTCTTCCGGGCCGAGCCGGTCAAGACTTGTGCCCCAGCGCTGCTCGATCGCCGGTCCGCAGGCCAGCCCTTCAAGGCAATTGTCATGAAACGGGCAGATGCCATCGAACGCATCGCGCGAGCGGTCTTGCGGGGGCCGGATGTGCCCGCTTTCGAAGTGGGAAATGCCCGTGATTGATCGCCCGTCATGGACCACGCCCGTGCCGATGCCCGTGCCGATGGTGGTATAGGCCAGGGTGCGACAGCCTTGACCTGCACCTTCGCGCCATTCCCCGATGGCCGCGCCGTTCACGTCGGTATCGACCATGACCGGCACGCCGAAGCTGCCGAGCGCATCGTGAAAGCGTGCGCCCGCCCAGCCCGGCTTGGGGGTGGTGGTAAAGGTGCCATAGGCCGTGGAGCAGGGATCGACGTCAATCGGTCCGAAGCTTGCCACGCCAAACGCGGCAATGGGGCCATGCTGCGCGCTGCTTTCGGCAAAGAAGCTCTGCATGGCGGGCCAGGTCTGTTCAGGCGTGCTGGTGGGAATGCGCACGCGGGCGAGGATGGTGCCATCGCGCCGTGCCAGCGCGAGCACGAACTTGGTCCCGCCTGCCTCGACAGCTCCGATCAGACCCTCCTCGCTCATCCCGCCATCCCCTTGTTCTGCAAGATCACGCTGCGACGTTGCAGAAACCGCGCGTGACTGCAATCGATGCGCATACGAATATTGCGGGGCTAGGAAGCCGGTTCTGCCGTTCAGGCGGCTGCCAATTCGCGCGCGGGCGCCTAAAGTGCGGCGATACCCTCTCTCACGGACAGCAAATCGCCATGACAACGCCCGAAACCGCCGCAGGCAACATGTCCACCCCGGATCGGGCCACCGTGCCATGGTGGCGCGGCGCGGCGATCTACCAGATCTATCCGCGCAGCTTCTGCGATTCCAACGGGGACGGCATTGGCGATCTGCCGGGCATTACCTCGCGGCTCGATCATGTTGCGCGGCTTGGCGTCGATGCCATCTGGGTTTCGCCGTTCTTCACCTCGCCGATGAAGGATTTCGGCTACGACGTGGCCGATTACTGCGGCATCGATCCCATCTTCGGCACGCTCGATGATTTCGACGCCATGGTGGCGCGGGCGCACGAACTGGGGCTGAAGGTCACGATCGACCAGGTCTATGCCCATACTTCTGACCAGCATCCGTGGTTCGCGCAGAGCAGGCAGGATCGGACAAATCCCAAGGCCGACTGGTACGTCTGGGCCGATCCCAAGCCCGACGGCGCGCCGCCCTCGAACTGGCAATCGGTGTTCGGCGGCCCTGCGTGGACATGGGATGCGCGTCGGCGCCAGTATTACCTGCACAACTTCCTTTCCAGCCAGCCCCAGATCAATGCGCACAACCCGCAGGTGCAGGAAGCGCTTCTGGAAGTGATGCGCTTCTGGCTGGATCGCGGAGTGGATGGCTTCCGGCTCGATGCGCTGAACTTCCTGATGCACGACCAGACCCTGCGCGACAATCCGCCCGCGCCGGACGATGGCCGCCGCAAGACGCGTCCGTTCGACTATCAGCTCAAGCTCTACAATCAGTCTCACACCGATATCATCCGCTTCATCCGGCGGGTGCGCAGGCTTTGCGATGAATATGGCGCAGTGTTCACCGTTGCCGAAGTGGGCGGCGATCTGGCCGAGACCGAGATGAAAGCCTTCACGGCCGGTGAGGATCATCTCAACAGCGCCTATGGCTTCGACTTTCTCTATGCAGACAGGCTGACTCCCGAAATCGTGAAGGAAGCGGTCGGGAAATGGCCCGATGCGCCGGGGGTTGGCTGGCCAAGCTGGGCTTTCGAGAACCACGATGCACCGCGCGCGCTTTCGCGCTGGTGCGCACCGGAACATCGCGAGGCGTTCGCGCGGGTCAAGGCCATGCTCTTTGCCTCGCTGCGGGGCAACATCATCGTCTATCAGGGCGAGGAACTGGGTCTTGTGCAGGTCGACATCCCCTACGAGCAGTTGCAGGATCCCGAAGCGATTGCCAACTGGCCGCTCACGCTCTCGCGCGATGGTGCGCGCACGCCGATGCCATGGGCCGCGCATGCGGCGCAGGGCGGCTTCAGCACGAGTGCGCCGTGGCTGCCGCTGGGCGATGAGAACCTGGCGCAAGCGGTCGACCGTCAGGAGGCCGATCCGGGTTCGCTGCTCAACCTGACGACGCGTCTGCTGGCACTGCGGCGCGCCAATCCCGCATTGCGGATCGGCAGCTTCGATGTTGTCCATGCAGACGAATGCCTGCTTGTCATCAGGCGCGTTTCCGGTAAACAATCGATTGCAGGCTTGTTCAACCTTGCTTCGGTTCCCGTGGCCTGGCCGCAGGATCCGGCGCTTGATGGACAGGAACTCGCGTCGGTCAACGGCGCGGCAATCGGGCGGCTCCCGCCATTCGGCGCGCTGCTGATCGAAGAGAGGATCTGATGCGCTACACCTCGATGCTTGCAGCGCCGCTGGCGCTGGCCCTTTCGTGCGCCTTCATCACGCCCGCACTGGCCGAAACGCCCTCACGGGCCGAAACCGTTACCGCTTCATCGCCGGACGGAACGCTTGTCTTGACCGTGACAACCGATGCCGACGGACGCCCGACCTACAGCCTCAGCCGCAAGGGCAGGCTGCTGATCGGCGCGTCCATGCTGGGCTTCATCACGAGTGACGGCCCGACCATGCAGCGCGGCAACAGGATCGTCGGCCACGAGACGGGGGCGGGCAAGCAAACATGGGAACAGCCATGGGGCGAGCGGCGCTTCGTCAAGGATCATCACAACGAACTGCTGGTGCGTTTCGAGCAGGTGCCCGATTGGGGCGGGCGGCGCATGAACGTGCGCTTCCGCCTGTTCAACGACGGGTTCGGCTTCCGCTACGAAATCCCCGAACAACCCGCGATGAAGGTGATGAAGATCGCCGATGAACTGACCGAGTTCAACCTCGCGCAGAACGGCACCGCGTGGTGGATCCCCGGCGGTGAATGGAACCGCTACGAACAGGTCTATCAGAAAACACCGATCGACGGCGTATCAACCGCGCACACGCCGATCACCATGAAGCTGGCGGACGGAACGCACCTTGCGTTCCATGAGGCCGCGCTGGTCGATTATTCGGCCATGTGGTTCAAGCGCCAGACCGGCACCGCGTTCCGCGCGACGCTTTCGCCTTCGGGCAACGGTCCGAAGGTGGTGCGCGCAGTTCCTTTCAGCACGCCTTGGCGCAGCTTGCGCATTGCCGACGACGCCAAGGGGCTGGTGGAGAACGATCTGGAACTCAACCTCAACGAACCGAACCGTCTGGGCGATGTTTCGTGGTTCAAGCCGATGAAATACATCGGCATCTGGTGGGGCATGATCCGGGGCGACTGGTCCTGGGCCGAAGGCCCCAACCACGGCGCCACCACCACGCGGGCAAAGCAGTATATCGATTTTGCCGCAAAGCACGGGTTCGGCGGCGTGCTTGTCGAAGGCTGGGACAAGGGCTGGAACGGCACCTGGTTCGGAAACGGCAAGGATTTCAGCTATACCGAGGCCACGCCAGACTTCGATCTTGAGGCCGTGGCCGCATATGGCGCCAGAAAGGGCGTGATGCTGATCGGACATCACGAGACCGGCGGCAACATCGCCAATTACGAAGCCCAGCTTGAAGATGCGATGAAGCTCTATGACAGGCTGGGCGTGCGCGCTGTGAAGACGGGTTACGTGGCCGATGCCGGCGGCATTCTGGCGCCCGGTGACGCGCCGGGCACCTACCGGGCCGAGTATCACGACGGGCAGCGCGCGGTGCAGCATCATCTCAAGGTCGTGCAGACCGCGGCAAGATACCGCATCGCCATCAATGCCCACGAACCGGTCAAGGATACGGGCCTGCGCCGCACCTATCCGAACTGGATCGACCGCGAAGGCGCGCGGGGGATGGAATACAATGCCTGGGGCCAGTTCGCCAACGGCCCTGACCACGAACCGACGCTGGTCTATACCCGGATGCTGTCCGGCCCGATGGACTTCACGCCGGGCGTTCTCAGCCTTGAGGGTGCCAACAAGGTGCCGCTGGCATCGACCCTCGCCAAGCAGCTTGGCCTTTATCTGGCGATCTACTCACCGATCCAGATGGCCGCCGATTTCATCGAGAACCTTGAGGCGCATCCCAAAGAGTTGGCCTTCATCAGGCAGGTGCCCGCAGACTGGTCGGAAAGCCACCTGATCGCGGGCGAAGTGGGTGATTATGCGATCTTTGCGCGCAAGGACCGCAACAGCGAGGACTGGTATCTGGGCGGCGTGAATGATGCGACAGCGCGCGATCTATCCCTGAAGCTCGATTTCCTCGATCCCGGACGGATCTATACGGCAACGATCTGGAAGGACGGGGAGGGCGCGACATACGAGACCGAGGCGCGCCATCGCATCGCCTATGCCACCGTTAGGGTGAAGAAAGGTGATGTGCTTCCGGCATGGCTTGCGCCGGGCGGCGGCCTTGCGGTGCGCTTGCACCCCGGCAAATGACCCGCTGACCGGCAAGGCTGCGAACCGGCAGGGCGGGGACGGCAGGACGGGACCGGCAGGGCGGGACCGGAAGCGCAAGTCGCTCCCCGCCTTCCGCTTTACCTTTGCGGTGCATAGCTATCCTGCATACTTATGCGTGCTGAACCCTGCCCGTGATGGGTCTAGGGGCTTGGGAGAGGCACGGGCTTTTTTCGCGCGCTGCGCGCCTTGCCCGCAGTGCCAAGGGGAGAATTGCGTCGATGATCGAAAAGAGCTGCTCGGCCCTGCTGCTGTTCGGCGCGACCGGGGACCTTTCGCGGCGCATGTTGCTGCCCTCGCTCTATGCCCTGCACGAGGACGGGCTGATCCGGTCCGATCTGCGCATCGTGGGCACCGCCCGTTCGGAGCACGACGATGCCGAGTTCCGGGAGTTTGCCCGCGCGGCCCTGGCCGAGTTCCTGCCTGAGGACCGGCGGGACGAGGCAAAGCTCGCCAGCTTTCTGGAGCGGCTCGAATACCAGACGCTCGATGCCTCGAACATCGAAGGCTTCGGCGAACTGGCCGCAAAGCTGGGCGATACCTCGTGCGGCCTGTCGATCTTCCTTTCGACCGCACCTTTCCTTTTCGAACCCACCATTGCCGGATTGAAGCAGGCAGGGCTGACGCACGGCAATGTGCGGATCGGACTGGAGAAGCCGCTGGGAAATGATCTGGCCTCGTCGAACCGCATCAACGATGCTGTGGCGGCCGCCTTTGCGGAAGAACAGATTTTCCGCATCGATCATTACCTTGGCAAGGAAACCGTGCAGAACCTCATGGCGCTGCGCTTTGCCAACATGATGTTCGAACCGCTGTGGAACGCGGGCGGCATCGATCATGTGCAGATCACGGTGAGCGAGACCGTGGGGCTTGAAGGGCGCAAGGGCTTCTACGACGATACCGGCGCGCTTCGCGACATGGTGCAGAACCACATGCTGCAATTGCTGGCGCTCACCGCGATGGAGCCGCCTGCGAACCTCGATGCCACCTCCATCCGCGACGAGAAGGTGAAAGTCCTGCGCGCGCTGCGCCCCGTGAAGGCCGAGGAGATGGTGCGCGGGCAGTATCGTGCAGGCGCCGTGAAGGGCGTTTCGGTCAACGGCTATCAGGAGGATCTGGGCGGTCCTTCCGACACCGAGACTTTCGTTGCCATCAAGGCCCACGTCGACAACTGGCGCTGGACGGGCGTGCCCTTCTATCTGCGCACCGGCAAGCGGCTGGGCGAGCGGCGCAGCGAGATCGTTGTCGAGTTCAAGCAGGTGCCGCACAATGTCTTTGCCGAGCGCGGCGGGCGGCTGCGGGCCAATCGCCTCGTCATCCGGCTTCAGCCCGAAGAATACGTGCGCTTGCAGGTCATGGCGAAGGAGCCGGGGCTGGATCGGGGCGGCATCGTGCTGCGCGAGGTGAACCTCGATCTTTCACTGACCACCGCCTTTGCCAAGGCGCGCCGCCGGATCGCCTATGAACGCCTGCTGCTCGATCTGATCGAAGGCGAGCAGACGCTGTTCGTGCGCCGCGACGAGGTGGAGGCCCAGTGGCGCTGGGTGGATGCAATCCGCAAGGTCTGGGCCGAAACCGACATGGAGGCCAAGCCCTATGCCGCCGGAAGCTGGGGCCCGAACGCGGGCATCGCGCTGACCGAGCGGGACGGGAGAAGCTGGAATGACTGAGCCGGTTCCGGTCATGGTGCAATGGGCCGATCCCGGCGATGCTCATGCCGTTGCCGATCACATCGCCCGCGTGGTTTCGGCGCCGGGGCACAAGCGCATTGCCTTCACCGGCGGCTCCACCCCGATCAGGGTGCTGGCCCTGCTCAAGGACCGCCCGCTCGACTGGCGCAGCGTAACCATTGCGCTGACCGATGATCGCCGCGTGCCCGATGATCATCCCGCCAGCAATTTCGGCAGGATCCATGCCGCCCTCGGCGCTTCGGGCGCCACGTTCGAGCGGCTGGAGGAAGGAGCGGACGTTGCGCCCTTCGATCTGGTCTGGCTGGGCATGGGGGAAGACGGCCATGTGGCATCGCTCTTTCCCGAAATGCTGGCCCATGTGCGACCGGGACCAGCCGTCATCGCCACCACGCCCATTCCCTTGCCACCCGAAGCCCCGTTCGACCGGCTGACGCTCAACGCCAAGGCGCTGAAGGCCACGCGGGAAATCATCCTGGTGGTGACCGGCCAATCCAAGAAGGCGCTGCTGGAAAGCGCGCTGGGCGGCAATGACCGCTATCCCGTCACCGAATTTCTGCACGGCTACGGCCCGCCTGTCACCATCTACTGGAGCGAATGATGCCGCTGAACCCTGTTGTCGAGCGCGTGACCCAGCGCATTGTCGAACGCTCGCGCAAGAGCCGCGCGGCCTATCTCGATCTCATCGAGCGTTCGCGCGATCAGGGGTTGAACCGGCCGCAGCTTTCCTGCGGCAATCTGGCGCACGGGTTCGCGGCCGCCGGTGATGACAAGGCGCTCATCAAGTCCGGCAAGGCGATGAACATCGGCATCGTCACCGCCTACAACGACATGCTTTCGGCGCACCAGCCCTATGGGCGCTATCCCGAACAGATCAAGATCTTTGCGCGCGAGGTGGGCGCCACGGCGCAGGTTGCGGGCGGCGTTCCGGCCATGTGCGACGGCGTGACCCAGGGGCAGGATTCGATGGAACTGTCGCTGTTCAGCCGCGACAACATTGCCATGGCTGCTGTCGTGGGGCTGAGCCACGCCATGTTCGAGGGTGCGCTCCTTCTCGGCATCTGCGACAAGATCGTGCCCGGACTGCTGATCGGCTCCCTGCGTTTCGGCCATCTGCCAACCATCCTTGTTCCGGCAGGCCCGATGCCCAGCGGCCTTCCCAACAAGGAGAAGGTGCGCATCCGCCAGCTCTACGCCGAAGGCAAGGTGGGGCGCGAGGAACTGCTGGAAAGCGAAAGCGCCAGCTATCATTCCCCCGGCACCTGCACCTTCTATGGCACGGCCAATTCCAACCAGATGATGATGGAAATGATGGGTCTGCACATGCCCGGCTCCAGCTTCGTCCAGCCGGGTCTCAAGCTGCGTCAGGAACTGACCCGCGCGGCCGTGCACCGCATTACGCAGATCGGCTGGAACGGCGATGATTACCGCCCGCTGGGCCGGTGCATCGACGAGAAGGCCATCGTCAATGCCGTGGTCGGCCTTCTGGCAACAGGCGGATCGACCAACCACGTGATCCATGTGCCCGCCATTGCCCGCGCGGCGGGGATCGTGATCGACTGGGACGACATGGACGAACTGAGCAGCGCCGTGCCGCTGATCGCCAGCGTCTATCCCAATGGTGCAGGCGACGTGAACGCTTTCGCCGCCGCTGGTGGAATGCCTTTCGTGATCCGGGAACTGATCGGCGCGGGGCTGGCCCATGCCGACATCATGACGGTCTATGGCAAGTCGCTTGAAGAGGGTGCGCAGGAACCGGTCATGGATGGCGATGCGCTGAAATGGGTTCCCGCGCCCGAACGGTCGGGCGATGAAACCATGCTGCGTCCGGTATCCGCCCCGTTCCGCGCCGAGGGCGGCTTGCGTCTGCTGAAGGGCAATCTGGGACGCGGGACGATCAAGGTCAGCGCGGTCGATCCCTCGCGCTGGACCATCGAAGCCCCGGCGCGCGTGTTTCAGGATCAGAACGCCGTGATTGCGGCCTTCAAGGCGGGCGAACTTGAGCGTGACGTGGTGGTGGTCGTGCGGTTCCAGGGACCGGCCGCCAACGGGATGCCTGAACTCCACAAGCTGACCCCGCCACTGGGGGTGCTTCAGGATCGCGGTTTCAAGGTTGCGCTCGTCACCGACGGGCGCATGTCGGGCGCATCGGGCAAAGTGCCTGCGGCCATTCACGTCTCGCCCGAAGCAAAGCAGGGCGGAGCGCTGGCAAGGCTGCGTGATGGCGACATGGTCCGGGTCTGCGCGGTCACAGGTGCGCTGGAGGCACTGGTGCCGGAAGCCGAATGGGCAGCGCGTGAACCGGCGCCTGCTCCGGTTGCGGCAGACGGTGTGGGCCGGGAACTCTTCGCACTCATGCGCCTTCATGCAGACGAGGCCGAGCGCGGCGGATCGGCCATGCTTGCAGCGGCAGGGCTTTAGGCCCGCGGTTGGCGACATGGCCGGGTAACAGGACCGGCACGGCACGGGGGAGGAAAAAGATGCAGGTCGTCGCGGTTGATATTGGCGGAACCCACGCCCGTTTTGCCATTGCCGAAGTGGCGCAAGGGCGCGTTGTCTCGCTGGGCGAGGCCGTCACGCTCAAGACCGCGGAGCACGGCTCGTTCCAGCTTGCCTGGGAGGATTTCGGGCGGACGGTTGGCGCGCCGCTGCCACCGGCTGCGGCCATTGCCGTGGCCGGGCCGGTGGGGGGCGATGTCATCCGCTTCACGAACAATCCATGGATCATCCGGCCTGCGCTGATTCCCGAAAAGCTGGGTGCCGAACGCTTCGTCGTCGTCAATGATTTTGCCGCGGTGGCTCATGCCGTGGCACAGGCAGGGGACGGGCATTTCCTGCATCTCTCAGGGCCTGACGCGCCGCTTCCTGCAACCGGCGTCATCAGCGTTGTCGGTCCCGGAACGGGGCTGGGCGTGGCGCAGCTCTGGCGCGATGACACGGGCTACAGGGTGGTCCCGACCGAGGGCGGGCATATCGATTTTGCCCCGCTCGACGCCATCGAGGATGCAATTCTCGCTGGCCTGCGCAAGCGGCACCGGCGTGTATCGGTGGAGCGGGTCGTTGCCGGGCCGGGCATTGTCGATATCTACGAGGCGCTTGCCCACCTTGAAAACCGCCCCTTCCGCCCGCTTTCCGACCGTGAACTGTGGGAGCTGGGCACGCTTGGGCAGGACAGTCTGGCCGCGGCGGCGGTTGACCGATTCTGCCTGTCGCTGGGAAGCGTTGCGGGCGATCTCGCGCTTGCCCACGGTGCCACGGGCGTTGTCATGGCAGGCGGGCTGGGCCTCAGGATCAAGGATACGCTTGCACGTTCGGGCTTTGCCGACAGGTTCCGCGCCAAGGGGCGCTTCGAAGGACTGATGGCGGCAATCCCGGTCAAGCTGATCACCCATCCCCAGCCGGGCCTGTTCGGAGCAGCGGCGGCCTTTGCACAGGCATACGCCAACTGACGATTGTGTTGATGGTCATGCCGGCGCTTTGCGACTAGCGCATGACGCCGGTTCAATATCGGTGCGCGGCTTAACCGGTCAATTAATTGTGATGGATTTGTGCCATCGGCAAGCTATGACCGGCAGGAGTGTTTTGGCGATGCCGAAGGAAAAGGTGGCCTGATGGAATACGAAACCATTCGCGTTGAACGCAGCGGCGATGTGCTCAGGATCGTGCTCAACCGGCCGGAGCGGCTCAATGCCTGCCCGCCCGACATGGCGCTTGAACTGGCCAATGCGCTGAATGATCTGGGTGGTGCGCGCGCCGTGCTGATCACGGGCGAAGGTCGTGCGTTCTGCTCCGGCGCGGATCTGGCAGCGCGCGGCGATCGCTCCATTTCCGGCGGGCGCGGTGCATACACCGCGCTCACGCAGGCTTACAATCCCCTGATGCTCACGCTTTCGCGCCTTGCCGTGCCGGTCGTGACGGCGGTCAACGGTCCGGCAGCCGGTGTCGGCTGCTCCATTGCGCTCGCGGCGGATTTCGTCATCGCCGGGCGCAGTGCCTATTTCCTTCAGGCATTCGTCAACATCGGGCTGGTTCCCGATGGCGGTGCCTCGTGGATGCTCGCGCGGCTCGTGGGCAAGGCCCGCGCCACCGAGATGATGATGTTGGGCGAGAAGATCGGCGCGGAGAAGGCGGAAAGCTGGGGCCTGATCTACAAGGCGGTGGACGATGCCGCCTTGCAGGATGAGGCGATGGCGCTGGCCAGGCGGCTTGCGGCCGGCCCGACCGTGGCGCTTGGCACCATGCGCCAGAACCTCGCGCGGGCGCTTGAACTCGATTACGCCAGCGCCTTGCAGGTCGAGGCCGAAGGCCAGTGGATTGCCGGTGACAGCGCCGATGCCGCCGAAGGCGGCGTAGCCTTTCTCGAAAAGCGCAAGCCGGTGTTTACCGGCAAGTAGGCGGCCAGCTCTGCGGGTGGCCCTGTGGGGCTTGCCCGCAGTGGCGGGGTTGCAACCGGACCGTTCAGGCGCGCAGTTCGTCGTCGAGGAATGCGGCCACCTCGGCCAGATCGACATCGCGAGCGACAAAGGTCTGGCCGATCCCGCGCATGAGCAGGAAGGGCAGGGTTCCCGCGTCCATCTTCTTGTCATGCAGCATGTGGCCGACAAGCGTCTGTCCATCGCAATCGAGGCCAAGCGCACCAAGATTGGCCGGAAGGCCGACTGCGCCGACGTGTGCCGCGATGCGCTGCGCCGCCCCCATGTCCATCAAGCCCAGACGGGCAGAGAAGCGCGCGGCCAGCACCATGCCAAGCGCCACGCCTTCACCGTGCAGCAGGCGGTCCGAAAATCCCGTTTCAGCCTCCAGCGCATGGCCGAAGGTGTGACCAAGGTTGAGCAGGGCGCGCAAATCCTGCGTTTCCTTCTCGTCGGCCGCCACGATGCGCGCCTTTGCCGCAACACTTGCGGCAATTGCGGTTTCGCGCGCCTCGGCATCCCCGGCAAGCAGACGTGTGCCGTTTTCCTCGCACCAGGCGAAGAAGGGCGCATCGTCGATCAGGCCATACTTGATGACTTCGGCATAGCCTGCGCGCAGATCGCGCAGCGGCAGCGAATCAAGCGCGAGCGGGTCCGCCAGCACCAGCGATGGCTGGTGGAAGGCCCCGACAAGGTTCTTTCCCGCGGCAGTGTTGATCGCGGTCTTGCCGCCAACGCTTGAATCGACCTGCGCAAGCAGCGTGGTGGGGATCTGGATGAACCCGCAGCCGCGCTTGACCATCGAGGCGGCAAAACCGGTCAGATCGCCGATCACGCCGCCGCCCAGAGCAACGATCCGGTCCTTGCGCTCGACCTCCTGCAACAGCAGCCATTCGACCACGCGCGCCAGGAACTCCCAGCTTTTCGTCGCTTCTCCCGCGGGCAGGACAAGCCACTGGCTTGCGATGCCGACAGCCTCGAACGATGCCTCCACGGCGGCGCGCCATTGGCGGGCGACATTCTCGTCGGTGACGATGGCGACACGGTTCTTGCGCAGCAGCTCACGGCAATGCTCACCAGCCTTGGCCAGCAGACCAGCCTCGATGCGCACCTCGTAGGGCGCGCCAGCTATGGCAACCGGGATCATAGCCATTCGTCGATTTCTTTCAGTATCTTGCAGGCGGTCACATGGTGCGGCTGGGCGGCACTGACGACCCTGATCGGCGCCTCGCGGTAGAACGGTTCCCGCTCTGCCTTGAGGCGGGTGAGGATTTCGCGCGGATCGCCTGTCCTCAGAAGAGGGCGATTGTCCTTGCGGCCGACGCGTTCGAGCAGTGTTTCGACGTCGCTGTCGAGCCAGACGGCAATGCCCTTGTCCCGGATCAGCGCGCGGGTTTCGGCATCGCAGAAGGCGCCGCCACCCGTGGAGAGCACCTTGCGATCGACATGGCGGCCAGTCCCGATCAGCCGGGCAATCACCCGGCGTTCACCATCGCGGAAATAGGGCTCGCCATAGGTTGCGAAGATTTCGGGAATCGGCATCTGCGCCGCCTTCTCGATCTCCTCGTCGGCATCGACAAAGGGCCAGTGCAACAGCGCGGCGAGCTTGCGCCCGACGGTTGTCTTGCCCACGCCCATCATCCCCACCAGCACCAGCGGACGGTCGATCCGGCGCGCGATCCGGGCGATTTCCGCGGGGGAAAGAGTGGACGCTGCTTGTTCCATTGCCGCGCCGCCTATACTTGCGCTAGTGCCCGTTGCAAGCACCGCATGACGTGATGCAAACAGCAGGTTCGCCTGAATGATAGCCGGAAGTGCGTTGATGAAGAAGATTGCCCTGGCTGGTCTGGTTCTGCTGGCCGCATTTCTGTCGATGGCCTGGATAAGGGGCGGCGCGCAACCGATGGACTGGATCGAACAGCCGGTGGAAGGCGGGATGACGCAATGAACAGGACGCGGCTGCTCCTGACAGCGGGTGCGATCACCGGCCTTGCGGCGCTGGCAATGGCATCGGGCGGTCTTTCGGCGCAGGAATCGCTGCTGCCGCCGGGCTTTGACAGCCCGCCCGCACCGCGTCCCGCGCCCGCACCGCGCCCCTCGCAGGCCGTTCGCCCGGCAGCCACGCGTGCCCCGGCACCCGCGTCCGCGCCGACCCCGCTTGCGGTGCAACCCGCCGCCCCTGTCGCGGCAAGTGCTCCCGGCGTTTCCGCGCCCGTGGTGCAGCCGGTCCCTGCTGCCACTTCCGCGCCCGCTGCCACGGGCCTGAGCGACGAGGAACTGCTTCAGTCCATCGATCCGGAACTGCTGGCCCGCCTGCTCGAATCAGCGCGGCCCAAGGCCGATATTCCGCCCGGCGGCAGGCGCAGCCTTGAGATTGTCGGAGTGGTGGACGAGCGTGATGGCGGGCTGCCCATGGCCTCGACGCGCAATCTCAACGGCCCCTTCGTCGAAGCTGTCATCAGCAAGACGCGCGGCCGGTTCGTTTCGCGGTGGGGGCATATCCTGATGCGGCGCGCACTGGCGAGCCGGCTTGCCACGCCCGTCGGGATGAACGGTGCCGATTGGGCGGCCCTGCGCGCCAGCCTGCTCCTGCGCATGGGCGAAGCCGATCTGGCGCGCTCGATGGTGCAGGCGGTCGACAGCGGAGACTTCACCCCCGCACTCGAAGACGCGGCCATGGCCAGCTATCTGGCCACGGCCGATCCGGTGGGGCTGTGCCCCATCACCGCGCTGACTGCCGCGCGCCGCGAGGGAGCTCAGTGGGAACTGATGCGCGCCATCTGCGCCGGGTTCAGCGAGGAAGGCAGCAGCGCCATGGCCCAGCTCGACCGCGCCATGCGCCGGGGCACCGCCAGCAAGATCGACATTCTTCTGGCGCAGAAGTTCGCAGGCGCCGCGACCAATGCCCGCCGGGCCGTGAAGATCGAATGGGACGGGGTGGAGGCACTGACGCCGTGGAGCATCGGCCTGTCATTCGCCACCGGGCTGGAGCCGCCTGAGGCGCTGCGCGCGCGGGGCGGAGCGAATTATGCGTTGATGGCTGTGCGTGCGCCCATGCTTCCGCTTGCCGCAAGGGCCTCTGCGGCTGATGTGGCCGCTGCACGCGGCGTCCTGTCTAGTGCGGCGATGATCGATCTTTACAGCCAGCTCTATGCCCTGCGCTCGGCATCGGCTGCAACCGGGGATGTCGACGAGTGGACCCGCCGCGCCGAGACGCTGCGCACTGCCTATGTGGCCGAGGATGCCGGGGACAGACTTGAGGCGATCCGCACGCTGTGGGGCGATGGGCGCGACCCCGACCGGGCCTATTCCGGACTGGTGCTGACATCGCACGCCGCCGCGCGCGTCATTCCGGCAGAAGCTCTTGCCGACGAGGCCGCGCCGCTCATTTCGTCGATGCTGACCGCGGGCCTTGATCGCAACGCGCTGAAGTGGGCGCGGTTCTGCCCGGTCGGCAGCGAGGCATGGGGCCTGCTGGTCCTCTCCAATCCGGGACGCGCGACGACCGTCAGCGCCGAGGCTCTGGGCACGTTCCTTGATGGCGACAATTCGGAAGGTTCGCTGCGCACGCGCTTCCTGCTGGCCGCACTGATGGGGCTGGGCCGCGTCGATCCGGCCGCGGCCCGCGATCTCGCGGCCAGGCTTTCGGTCGATTTCAACCGGCAGACCCGGTGGACGCAGGCCATCGATTCCGCTGCCGCATCGGGCAATCCGGCGCTGGTTTCCCTGCTTGCGGCGTTCGGAATGCAGGCCGACAGGTGGGACCGGATGACCCCGCTGCACCTTTATCATATCGTTTCGGCATTGCAGCGTGTGGGGCTTTCCGCCGAAGCACGGATGATCGCTGCCGAAGCGGTGTCGCGGGTCTAGGCGCGCTTTGCGGCAACAAAGGAGGCGAAGGTGAAGCCGACGCCGGAACCGGAAGTCGAGCAGTTCCTCGCCATGCTCGCGGCGCAGCGCGGGGCGGCGGCCAATACGCTGGCCGCCTATCGGCGCGATCTGGCCGGCGCAGCGCAGGTCATCGGTCCGCTCGCCGGGGCGACCACGCAGACGCTGGAGCGGCTCGGCGCGGCTTGGTCCGGTCTGGCCCTTTCATCGCTGGCACGCAAGGCATCGGCGCTGCGCCAGTTCTACGGCTTTCTGGTGGACGAAGGTCTGCGCGGCGATGATCCGTCGAGCGCCTTGCCGCGGCCGCGCGCGCGTCGGCCGCTGCCGCGTCTGCTTGACCATGCGGAGGTTGCGGCACTGTTCGAAACTGCCGAGGCCGATGCGGCCGGGTGCGCGCCGGAAGCGCTGCGGCTGCTGGCATTTCTCGAACTGCTCTATGGATCGGGTCTGCGCGCGACGGAACTGGTCTCGCTGCCGCTCTCGGCGGTTCCCCGCGACGCGCCGTTCCTCACGATCATCGGCAAGGGCGGGGTGCAGCGCATGGTGCCCGTTTCTGCCCGCGCCATGAAGGCGCTTGCCGATTGGCTCGTCGCGCGGGGGCGTGGCGGCCGCTATGTCTTTCCATCGCCGCGTGGCGGCCACCTCTCGCGGGTGCGGCTTTTCCAGTTGCTGCGCGATCTGGCGCTGCGGGCAGGGCTGGACCCGGAAAAGGTCAGCCCGCATGTCCTGCGCCATGCCTTTGCCACCCATCTGTTGGAAGGCGGGGCGGACCTTCGCGTCCTCCAGACCCTGCTGGGCCATGCCGATATTGCCACCACGCAGATCTACACGCACGTCGATGCCGCGCGGCTGGTCCAGCTCGTCAACCAGCGTCATCCGCTTGCACGTGGTTGACCAAATCCCCGCTTCGGCCTAGCGGAAGGCCCATGATTTCCTATCTCGAGTTCGAAAAGCCGGTCGCCGCGCTCGAAGCCCGCATTGCCGAACTGCGCGAAACCGCGCAGAGCGGAGACATCGACATCGCCTCGGAAATCCGGCGGCTCGAAGCGAAGTCTGCGGATCTGCTGGCCAGCACCTACCGGGCGCTTACGCCCTGGCAGAAGACCCAGGTGGCGCGACACCCGGCCCGCCCGCATCTGCGCGACTATGTCGAGAAGATATTCACCGGTTTCATGCCGCTGGGTGGAGACCGCTGCTTTGGCGAGGATCAGGCGATCATCGGCGGGTTTGCGCGTCTCGGTGACGAATATGGCGGCCGCCGGGTCATGCTGATCGGCCACGAGAAGGGCCACGATACGCAGAGCCGCATCCGCCACAATTTCGGCATGGGCAAACCGGAAGGCTATCGCAAGGCGATCCGCCTGATGGAACTGGCCAGCCGGTTCGGCCTGCCGGTGGTGACGCTGGTGGATACGTCGGGCGCGTTCCCCGGTGTCGAGGCGGAAGAGCGCGGGCAGGCCGAGGCCATTGCCCGTTCAACCGAGGCGTGCCTTGCGCTGGGCGTGCCGATGGTCGCGACGATCGTGGGCGAGGGCGGATCGGGCGGCGCGGTTGCGCTTGCCAGTGCCGAACGCGTCTTGATGCTCGAACATGCGATCTATTCGGTGATTTCGCCCGAAGGCTGCGCATCGATCCTGTGGCGCACGGCAGAAAAGGCTGCCGATGCCGCAGAGGCCATGAAGGTCACGGCGCAGGATCTTCTGGCGCTGGGCGTCATCGATCGGATCGTGCCTGAACCGGTCGGCGGCGCGCACCGCGATCCGGCGGCGACATGCAAGGCGCTGGGCAAGGCGATTGCCGAGGAACTGGCCAGTCTGTCCGGAAAGTCGGCGGACGAGTTGCGCAATCTGCGGGCCGAGCGTTTCCTGCGCATTGGCGCCTGAGGGCACCATACCGACCTGATTTTGCGAACGCTCGATTGCTGAACCGGCATTGGGCGGAAGTCCTTGCGACAAGCAGCTGCGCGTGTCGGTCTGTCGGATGTTGTTCAGGCTGGACGTGGCAAGCATGTTGTCCGATGTTGCCGGATAGCTATCGGGGAGATTTTGATGTCGATCATCCGTCGTTCGCGTGCCGCGTTGCTGACCGTCTCGGTGCTCGGTCTCTCGATGCTGCCGGCCTGCGTGGGGCAGGGCGGAGCGCCCGCGAATGCCCAAGGTGCGGTGCAGACAATCAGTGCCGCCGACAAGAAGCAGGGCGCCGAAGCGCATCCGCAACTGCTGCAAGAGTTCGGCGGCGCAATGACCGGGCCGCAGGCCACCTATGTCGAGGGCGTTGGCCGGTCGATCGCGATGCAGTCGGGCCTCGGCAATGCCAGCACCGATTTCACGGTCACGCTGCTCAACTCTCCGGTGAACAATGCCTTCGCGATTCCCGGTGGCTACGTCTATGTCACGCGCCAGCTTGCCGCGCTGATGAACAACGAGGCCGAACTGGCGGGCGTTCTGGGGCACGAGGTCGGCCATGTCGCGGCGCGCCATGCGGCCAAGCGGCAGAGTGCCGCCACGCGCAATTCGCTGCTTGGCGCTCTGGGCACGGTTCTGGCCGGTGCCGTGCTGGGCAATGGCGCCCTGGGCCAGATCGGACAGCAGATCTTCTCTACCGGCAGCCAGCTTCTCACGCTCAAGTATTCGCGTGGCCAGGAAACCGAAGCGGACAATCTGGGAATAACCTATCTCCAGCGCGGCGGCTACGATCCGCGCGCGATGTCGACGGTGCTGCAAAGCCTTGCGAATCAGAACGCCCTCGATGCCGCGCTCAAGGGAACGGCCAATCAGGTGCCCGAATGGGCCAGCACGCACCCAGATCCGGCATCGCGCGTGCGGGCCGCGCTGGCCCGTGCCGGCGCCAATGCCACGGGCCGGAGCAACCGCGACGCGTTCCTCGCCGGGATCAACGGCCTGACCTATGGCGATGATCCGGCGCAGGGCATCGTGGACGGCAGCCGGTTCACCCATCCGGTGCTGCGCCTTGCGTTTCAGGCACCCAACGGGTTCTACCTCGTCAATGGAACGCGCGCTGTCGCCATTTCCGGGCAAAGCGGCAAGGGCGAGTTTTCGACAGCAAGCTACAGCGGCGACCTGAACCGCTACGTGGCCACGGTCTTTGCCGGGCTTTCCAGCCAGCAGCGCCTTGCGCCGCAGTCGGTGGAACGCACGACGGTGAACGGTCTGCCTGCCGCCTACGGCTTTGCCCGCGCCAACAGCGGCAACGGGCAGGTCGATATCGTGGTGTTCGCCTACGAGTTCGGTCCGTCACAGGCATATCATTTCGCGACGATCAGCCAGGCCGGGCAGGCGCAGCAGTTCGATGCAATGTTCAGTTCCGTGCGCCGGATCAATGCCGCCGAGGCATCGGCCGTCAAGCCGCGCAGACTTTCGGTGGTGACTGTAAAGGCTGGCGACACCGTGCAGACGCTCGCGGCGCGCATGGCCTTCACCGATCGCCAGCTTGACCGGTTCCTCGTCCTGAATGGACTGACGGCAACCAGCCGGTTGCAGCCGGGCGAGAAGGTCAAGCTGGTCGTTTATTGAAGCCAGTCGCCTGACTGCCTGACAGCCCGGCCGGGGCAAGGCTCTCCGGACCTTATCCGGCCGTCTGGTCGCCAGATGCAAGAAGGGCGCCCTTTGCGGGGCGCCCTTCCGTTTGGCGATGACCGGCGGCCATTTCGGCCGCCGCGCTCGATCAGAGCGAGTTGTCCATCGAGGTGGCGACGCCGCTGAAGGTGTTGCCGAGCGAGCTGCCGAGCTGGGTCATGGCGGCGATCGCGGCGACGGCGACGAGGGCGGCGATCAGGCCGTATTCGATCGCGGTGGCGCCTTCGTTGTTGGCGAGCAGGTTACGGAAAAGCTTCATGGTCGGTCTCCTAGAGTGTGGTCTTCTTCTTCCCGTCCCGCCCCAACTTTGTCCCCGGAGCGAGCATTCGTAGAACTACGTGGCAAAGCCTAAGAAGCGGTTAACCCCCATTGACTTTCTCAAGGGTGTTCTCGTTGACGGTCGTGTACATATCGTACAGTGCGTCACCGAACTGCTTCATGCCAAAGGTTGCAGCCAGGCCGATCAGCGAAATCAGCAGGCCGTATTCAATGGCCGTAGCACCGCATTCGTTGCGAATGATGTTTCGAAGCAAGGTCTTCATCGTCGTTCCCACGAAAGCGGTCCTGTGGTTTTTACGTTGGGTTCCCTAAGAAAGGGTTGATAGTCGGGATGGGCATGGAAAAATCCTCGACACCGCTCATCGTCGTGGCACTGGCCCTGCTGGATGGTGATGGCCGGGTGCTGGTGCAGCAGCGGCCCGCAAACAAGGCGCATGGCGGGCTTTGGGAGTTTCCCGGCGGCAAGGTGGAGGCAGGGGAAACCTGCACGGCGGCACTTGTAAGGGAAATCGACGAGGAACTTGGGATCGCCCTCGATGAACCGGACCTGTTCCCGGTTTCCTTTTCCACAGAATGGCTTGCGGCCAAGGAGCGGCTCATGCTCCTGCTGCTGTACGGTGCCCGTCGCTGGCGGGGCGATCCCCGTCCGCTGGAGGCCGGATCGGTGCTTGCATGGTCAGGTGAAGCCGAACTTTCGCGTCTGGCAATGCCCCCGCTGGACGTCCCTCTGGTGCAAGCGGTCATTCCGTTGCTGTGATCGGCTCTGGGGGGTTGCCAAAGCGGAAAGACCGCCCTAAAGGCGCGTCTCCCACGCACCCGTAGCTCAGCTGGATAGAGCATCAGACTACGAATCTGAGGGTCGGACGTTCGAATCGTTCCGGGTGCGCCATTCTCCTTCGGGAGGGCAGGGATGACATCGGCAGGCACCCGTAGCTCAGCTGGATAGAGCATCAGACTACGAATCTGAGGGTCGGACGTTCGAATCGTTCCGGGTGCGCCATCCCTTCCGAACATGGCAGGCTCACTCCTTTCCGTTCCGATGGATGCTTTCCATTGGTCGGTGGCTCTGCCGCAAGCCGCACCTGTTCATCCGGCCTTTCTGAATGAACCGCAGTAATGCGCAAATGCGAACACAGGCAGCTCGTGGTCGGATTTGACTGCCATTTCGGTGCAATATTTCCGGGCAGGAAACAAAAACACCGAATCTCTTCAATATTTCCTGTTTGTGCCTGCACCAAACCGTGCAAGTATCCCGCAGAACATCCAGCAGACCTGATCTGGTATATCGCATTTACAGGACTGGTATTCGGCCATGCGTCATGCCCTGCCACTATTTGTTTCCATCACCTGCCTTGTGCTGGTGTCCTGCGTCGACAAGGAAGGCCGGGTCAGGAGCAATCTGGTGGAACTCGGCTTTTCCGATCCCGCCGCGCGCTGCATGGCACGGCCCATTGCCCAGGAACTGAGCATCGCCCAGTTGCAGCGGCTGGGTTCGCTGGCGAAGGCCTTGCAGACTTCGGACCGGCCGCGCGGAACCCAGCGCGTGCTTGAAAGGCTGGCGGGAGTTGGCGACCCGGAAATCATAGGGGTCGTGGGGCAGGCAACGCTGGGGTGCATGTTTGCCGGATGAAACGAAGCCTGCGGCGAGCGCCCCTATCGGGGTGCCCATACCACGAGCTTCACCGGTCCTGATGCCGGAAGCCGGTCGGCGGGGCCAAGGCCGTTGAGCGCACGGAAGCGCTGCTCGCGCAGATTGTCATAGGCCATTTTCTCCGACAATCCCGCTACGGTGTCGCCGGGACGGATGTCGACGACCTTCACGCGCCGGACCCGGACGCTGGCAGCCGCCTCAGGCGAAAGCCGCTGGACCGAAGCGAGGATGGCGGCGATCTGCGGTTCGGCTTTCAATCCCTTGTCGATCGCGATGAGACGGATGTAGCTCTGGCTGGTCCAGCGATAGACGGCGAGTGTGACGGCAACCGGTTCGGCAGCCGTTCCGGTCCGGGTGGAACCGGTGGCACGGATTATCCCGCCGGATTCGGCAATGATCGGAGCGGGTTGGCCCTTTCCGGCCTTGAACTCATCGGACCAGCTCCTGGCGAACAGTTGCTCTGCCGTGCCGCTTCCCGCGTGCATCGCCATCACCAAGATCCCGCCCGTCTTGCTGGTGAAAACCACCTTCTGGCCGTTGCGCATGGTCCATGCGTCGGGGATTGTCAGGGCGAGGCCGATCACCGGATGCCGGAACACGCGCCCGTCCAGGATTCCGTCGTTCGGGCCGTCGTCGAACAGCATCCCGTCAAGCGCGCGGATATAGGCGGCACGCGCGGCGGGCGATGTGGGCGGCCCGGTGAAAGTCTGCGCAGCCGTCGTGATAAGGCTGAGCCGCTCCGCATTCACCGGGTGCGAGCGCAGCCAGTAATCCATCGCACCCTCGCTGCGCGCGCCGAATTCGGCATTGTCGAGCTTTTCGTGAAGATCGAGCGCGCGGATGCCGCGATACATGCCCATAGGGTCCATCCCCAGCTTCGACAGGAACTTGACCCCGCTGATGTCGCACTGATGCTCCTGCGCCCGGTCGAGCACGCCAAGCACGAGGTCGCCCGATACCTTGGCCATGTTGCCGATCTCCGGCAGGAACGTGCCCAGCACTGCCGCGCCTGCCTTTTGCGGTGTGCGCAGGGCCGCGTCCATGTTGCCGTGCCGAAAGATCACGTGGCCTGCCTCGTGCCCCATGATGCCGATGAGGTCTTCCTCGGTATTGGTCAGCGCAAGAAGCTGGCGGGTGATGTAGGCATTTCCATCGGGATAGGCGAAAGCATTGAGCACGGGCGAGTTGAGCAGCGTTGCCCGATAGCCGCCGCGCGGCGCAAACGTTCCCGCCGCCAGCGAGATGCGCGTAATGGCAGACTGGACAAGCGCGTTCTGCGGGCCGTCAAACGCCCCGCCATACTCCTTGAGCATTGCTTCATGGGCCGGAGAGGTGACGGGCACGGGGCCGGGTTGCGGCAGGAGATTGGGCAGTTCGAAGCCGTTGGCGCCGGTGCCTCCCGGAAGCGGCAGCGGCAATTGGGGAAGACCCGGAAAGGGTAGGCCGGGAAACGGCGGACGCGGAGTTGACTGGGACCGGGCCGCTCCGCCTGTCCATGCCAGAAGGGCCAATGCCGCCGGCGCGGCCATGGTGAGGCGAAGCGCCCAAAGGCGGCCCCGACGCTGAGCCAGCCAGATCCTGCGCGGCAATGTCATGCTTGTTCCTCCACCAAAGGCTTGCGGCCAGGATTCCGGTCGGCAAACAGGGCGAGCATGGCCGGTGTTGCCGTCAGGTCGAACAGAACCGCCGCCATGATCGAGGCTGCGATCATCCACGATTGCTGCGCGGTCAGGGCAAACTGGCTGAATCCCAGCAGCGCGAAGCCGCTGGCCAGCACGATGCTTGTGACCACGATCGGCGTGCTGACTTGCGCCATGGTGAGTGCCGTTGCGGTTGCCGCATCCAGACCTTGCCGCACAAGCCGGTCGAACTTCATGAAGATGTGGGTGGTATCATCAACCACGATGCCCAGTGCCACGCTGAGCACGGTCGTGGCTGCGAGGTTCAGCTCGCCTGAGATCCATCCCCATGCGCCAAACACCAGCGCGACCGGCAGGACATTGGGGGCAAGGCTGAGCAGCGCCTGCCGACCGCTGCGAAAGGCAATGCCCATGCAAAGGGTAATGCTGATGATGGTCAGCACGGTGCCCTGCACCGTGTTGGCGATGTTGTCCTCGCCAAGGCGGGCAAAGACAACTGCGGCCCCTCCGGCAAGGGTTGTCCGGTCTGGCATCGTTCGTGCGGCGGCGGTTCTGGCCGCATCGACAACGCGCAGAAGATCGCCGTTGCTCGAAACGCCGGTGTCGACCGTGCGCAGCACATAGGAACGCTTGCCGGCCTCGAACGGCGAGGCAACGCCGCCGTCCTCAAGCATGGCAACCGATGGCGCCGCGACCTCGATTGCCTCTTCGGCCTGTGCGGCAGTGATGACCAGACTGGAACTTTCCGGCCTCGCGCCGGATGCTGCCTGTTCGAAGGCGCCGCGCAACCGCGAGGGTGTGAGTGCCGAGCGGACGCCGGAAATCTGCGACAGCTCCATGTCGAACACCTGTTGCCGCCGGAGGAGCGGGGACGCGGCGGGCCAGCCGCTGGCAGCCTCGCGATCGGCATTGTCAGCCTCGGTGGCGACACTGAACGACTGGACCGCGGTGTAATCGCGGTTGAGCAGGTCGAGGCCTTTGCGGAACTCGGCCCTTGGTGAAAACCACCCGGCCATGGAATCGTGCAGGAAGCTGTTACCTATGCCCGGCAGAAGCAGTGCCGAAACGGCCAGCGTTGCCAGCAATACCCGGCGGGGATGGCGGCTGCACAGCGCGCCCAGCCGGTCGAGCGCGCGGATGCTGGAATGCCCCAGGCCCTTGCCGGTCCGTCCGGTCCCCAAGAGCAGCGCCGGGACGACCGTCAGGGTCAGGAAAACCGCAAAGAACGCGCCGAAAATCATCACAAGGCCCATCGTCCGGACAGCGGGCGAACTGTTGTAAAGCAGCACCGCCTCACCGATTGCGGTGGTCGCGCTGGTGGTGATGATGGCCCAGAGATTGTGATCGAGCGTGTGCTCAAGCGCCTCGATGCGGGTTGCACCTTCGCCAAGCCGCAGCGAGAAGCCGGCGATGACGTGGAGTGCTTCGGCGACGGACAGGGTGGCGACCAGCAGCAGTCCCGAAAAGACCAGGATGGTGACAGGCGCACCGGTCCAGCAAAGCGTTCCAAGTGCCGCGATGCAGGCAGCGATGCTGATGCCCAGCACGATGGCAGCTTGCGCGAGGCTGCGAAACAGCGCGAAGAGGAGCGCGAAGAACAGGACCAGCCCGACCGGAGCCAGCCGCAAGGCGTCTGCCGAAAGGATCTCTGCCAGTGCGCTGTCGAACAGCGCTGGCCCAACCAGCGTTACCTGATCACCGCCACGCAAGCCCTGAACATCGACCCGCGCGCTGGCCACGGCATCTTTCAGTTCTGCAAGACGCGCCTGCCGCTCGCTGCCATCCTTTCCCAGGTTGACCGCCAGCAGAACCAGCGCGCTGCTGCCGTCGCGCGCGACGAGGCGCCCCCCAAGCGAAGGAAGTGCTGCGGCATCCCGGCGCATCCGGGCGAAACCGGCATCTTCGAGCAGCCCGTCGGGATGAATGAACGGCACGATGCGGTAGCGGTCGCGATCTGGCTCCGCGCTGGCGGAATCGCTCAGCCTGACCAGCTTGCGCGCGGTGAGCAGCGACTTCTGCTGATCGACATGCGGCATGCGCGAGGCAAGATCCGCCAGCTTGGCAAGTTGCAGAAGGCTCGTCGATTCGAAGATCTGGCCCGATTCCGGCCGGTAGATGATGGCCAGCGATTCGCGCCCGCCCGCCGTGATCGCGGCAAGCTGATCGGACAGGTGCAGTTCCGCGTTATCGGCGTCGACGAACTGGCGGTAATCGTGCTGTATCTCCAGAGAGCGCAGACCCAGCCCGGCAACAACGCAGAGCAGCACCGCAATGCCCAGCATCATCCACCGCTGGCGCGCAATGAACCGGGCGATCCGCCGGGAAAGCAGGATGGGGCCTGCCTGATCGCCAGACGCATCCGGCGGGATCGAAGTTGCCGTGGTCACGCGGGATGGGCCGATGGCGTTACCGGTGCGGAATCAGGCAATTTCCGGGACGCCATCGGGCATGATGCACGACTTTACCGAAGGCGATTCCTGCTTGTTCGTTGCTTCGTTGCGAATGGTTACGGTTGATTCCGAACAGGGCACTTCAACCTTCACCGACGCACTCTTGTAGGCAAGGCCGCTGATTGTAGGCTCCTCGGCAGGCGGTGCGGCTTCGGTCCAGCCCGCAGCACGCGCCCAGCCTGAGGCGACGTAGCCCTGATCCGGATCCTGCCTTGCAACCAGCAGCCAGTTGCCGTTGTCAGCCGAGCCCATGACGAATGCGGGCGTTTTCGGCTGGAGGCTGGCCAGGGGCTTGCGCGCAAGGGCCGTCGAAGGGTTCAGGGGCATGGCTGCGGCAGGCTGCCGGAAACCGCCAATTGCCCGGAGGGTGCCAGCCGGAGGTGCTACGGTTTCGAGCATGGCAAGCTGCACTTCGCGCGGTTCATAGACCGGTTCGCCCTTGGGTTCGGCCAGCGCGCAGCCGTTCTTGAGAGCGATCGATACCGGGCGCTGCGTCAGTGCGGCCTTGTAGCTGGCTTCGGCAACCTTGCGCTCGTCCGACTTCTCGATGAGCTTGCCAAGCGCAAAGCCTGCCGCACCGCCAATGGCACCATATTTGGCAATGCAGCCCGCACTGGCTCCGCCTCTTTCATTCTTGCACAGTTGCGAACCGATGACCCCGCCAAGAATTGCGCCGCCGATTGCGCCGAACAGACCGGCGTTTTTCTTTTTCTTGGGCTTGGCTTCATCGGCGAGCTTCTTTTCCTGCAACTTTTGCAGACACGGTGATGTCTCTGCCGATGTTGCAACTTGTGCTGAGGAAGGGGCTTGTGCTGTGGATTGCGCCGCTGCCGAAGGCACCAGCACGGCCGCCGGGCTGCTTTCGATGATTCGGCCATCAATATTGGCCGAAACGACCGCAGCACAAACGAAAGTGCTGATTGCAATGGAAATATTCTTTCCCATGACGCGTCTGTGCCCCCTGCACCGCAAAATTACCCCGAATATGAGCGAATGATATTGGCGAGTCCACGGCAAAGGAGAACCTTTTTTCTAGCATTGCATATTTAGAAGCGCTTGACGGAGGTATGAAACTTGCGATCTTCTACGCGGTGCTTTGGTCCGTTGTGGGGGTTTTGTCATGCGCAGCCGGGTTTTTCGTAATCTTTGCAGAAATTACAATTTCTTTACGGCGACAGGCGCTGTCGGCCTGGCTGCACTTCTGGCACTACCCAGTGCAATTTCGGCGCAGAAAGCCTTGCCGGGAAAACTGATCGGCCGTTCCGGGGCGGATCTGGCGGCCTATGCCGAAGCGCCCGTGTGTGCCGAACGGGTGGTCGTGACGATCGTAGGACAGAAGCCGGAACTGTTCAGGGGCGGCATTTCGCCCGCCGCCCGCTTCTTCGGCGCTGTCCGTGCCGGTCACAGCCTTTCCTGCCCCAAGATGCAGCGCATGGTGGCCAAAGGGGTCAACAACGACAAGGTGATCTTTTCCGGCATGGCGGACCGCAGCAACAACTGGGAGGCGGTGATCCTTGGTGCCACCGTGCTGGACGTGAGCGCAGAGAACGCTCTTGCCGCCCAGAAGGGGCCAAGCGAGCGGTCGGTCTTCCTGAAGTCACCCAATCTGGTCGATGCCCATACTGTCGTAGCGACATCGAAATCGGTTCGCTACCTCTGCCATGACCCTTCGCCCAAGGGCTGCGGCATCGTCTCCGAGTTCGCCGAGAATGCGGGCGGCGTGGTGACAGTGACGAACCGTTACCCGCTGAGCGCCGCCGGAACGGTGGCGGTGGTATCGACGACGGCGCAGTATCGTGACGGATTGCTGTGCGCCGATGCGCAGTCTTCGAACGTGAAGATCGAAGACGCGCGCATGAGTCCGGAGGCGCGCAACGACTACATGGAGCAGGTGCGCGACCGCATGCGCTCCAGCGGTGATGTCTGCACCGGTTTTTCCGGCAATGTCCGCACCGGGTTGACGGTGAATGCCTTCAGCACGGTCGGCCGCAGGCTTGGCGAGCCTACTGCGGCGCGCTTCCAGCCCAATCTGCCAAGCCTGGCCTTCGCGCAATGACATCTGGCGAGAGAGGCACTTCCCGCTCGGTGGCTGGCAGCGCTGTCGCCCTGCTGGCGGCACTGGCTGCGGCATTCGGGATGCCGGCTGCCGCACGGGCACGCGCCGGCAATCCGGAACGAGAGATCGCAGAATCGCGGTCGGGCGCTCTTGCCGGTCTTTCGGTGGTCGAGGCGCGTCGCTGTCCTGCCCTCGGCGAAACCGGCTATGTCGAAGGGATCGGTGACAGCGCCCAGTTGCGCAATGCAAGGCTTGGCGAGATTGATTTTGTCCGCTCCGGTCTATCCTCGCTCGGACAGATGGCCGGGGACGGCCGCCTTTCCGCTGCGGGGCGGCAGCAGCTGATGGCGCTTGGCAGCTGGAACGTGGTGTCCTCGCTCACCAACTGGACCATGCTGACAATTGCCGAGCAGGCTCTGGTCGATCCGCAGGTCGCCCCTGGCGGACCGTTTCCGCTCTCTCTGATCGACAGCGCGTCGGCCGAAATGTCTCGCCTTGATCTGCGATATCTTGCGCCGGAAGCAGGTGCAGCGGTCCAGCGTTTGCGAAGCGCGCTGGGCCGCTGCGCAGCGGCCAGCTACCAGTCGCTTCTGGCCCGCAACGAAAGCAGCTTTGCCTCAGAGGTCGAGCGTGCGCGCAGCACGGAGGAACTGAATGCGCTGGCCGCGCGCTATCAGCTTTCCAGAGCATCCACGGACCCGGCGGCAAAGGCATTTCTGGACCGGATCGAAGCACGAAGGGCAAGGCTTGCCGCCCTGGTCCGCACGCCGCGCGCGTCTGCCGGGGCTGCCCCGGCCGTTGCGGCTGCCGCCTTCACGCCGGTGCAGATGGAAACGGCCCGTCGCTTTGCCCGCGCGGCATCAAGCGGCAACGAACAGGGCGCGCTCAAGGAACTGGCCGAGGATGTGGTCATGTCCACGCCAAGCGGCACCTATCGCGGCCGCAACGAGGTGGCCGCTGCCGTGCGTGAACAGAACCGAAGCGGCAAGTCCGGCTCCATGGGTGAGCCGTTCGGGGATGCCCGCGGTATCGGCATGCGTGGCCGCGTCGGCAGCTTCGGTGTCACGAGCAGGCTGGGCTTCAACGCCGATAACAAGATCAACCGGATCAACGTCAGCCTCGGTTCCAACTGAACCTGCGACCATAATCAGACGAAGGAGGGAACTCGCGCACCGGATCATGTAACCAATCTGGTTTCCATAAATCGAATAGGTATCCATTCGCGTTTCAGATATCGCAAGAGCGTTGCGAACTGCGGGCGGTAGGGTATAGGCAGGCCGAGCGTTCTTGAAATTGCAGAACGTGAGGCTGCCAGAAAAGGAAACCCAGACTTGGCCAAGTCCGCTAGGCCCAGCGCCCCCAAATCCGCCGCCAAGACACCCCGCAGACCCGCCGCGCGCAGCACAGCGCCCTCAGCCCCGGCTGCTGCGGCAGCCGAACCGGTCATCGCATCATCGGTTGCCGAAGAGGCCGCTTTCGCCCTGCGCAGCCTTCAGCAGGCCCATGCCAACAACAAGCGCTACGATGCCAGCGACGAGGAACTGCTCAAGTTCTACGAGCAGATGGTCCTCATCCGCCGCTTCGAAGAAAAGGCGGGCCAGCTTTACGGACTGGGGCTGATCGGCGGTTTCTGCCACCTCTACATCGGTCAGGAAGCGGTTGCCGTGGGCCTGCAATCAGCCCTCAAGGAAGGGCATGACAGCGTGATCACCGGCTATCGCGATCATGGGCACATGCTGGCCTACGGCATCGACCCCAAGGTCATCATGGCCGAACTGACCGGGCGGGGCGCAGGCATCTCGCGCGGCAAGGGCGGCTCGATGCACATGTTCAGCACCGAGCACAAGTTCTACGGCGGTCACGGTATCGTGGGCGCGCAGGTGCCTCTGGGGGCCGGGCTTGCCTTCGCCCACAAGTATCGCGGCGATGGCGGCGTCTGCATGGCCTATTTCGGCGATGGCGCGGCCAATCAGGGGCAGGTTTACGAAACTTTCAACATGGCGGCGCTGTGGAAGCTCCCGATCATCTTCGTGGTCGAGAACAACGGCTATGCCATGGGCACGGCGGTGCGCCGCGGCTCTGCGGAAACCCACTTCTATCGCCGCGGCACCGCGTTCCGCATTCCCGGCATGGACGTGAACGGCATGGACGTGCTGGAAGTGCGCCAGGCAGCCGAAGTGGCGCTGGAATATGTGCGTGCGGGCAACGGTCCGGTGCTGATGGAGCTGAAGACCTATCGTTATCGCGGCCATTCGATGTCCGACCCCGCCAAGTATCGCAGCCGTGAGGAAGTGCAGGAAATGCGCGACAATCACGACCCGATCGAAGGCGCCAAGGCCGAATTGCTGAAGCGCGGCGTGGCCGAGGAGAAGATCAAGGACATCGACAAGCGCATTCGCCAGATTGTCGCGGAAGCGGCCGACTTTGCCGAAACCTCGCCTGAGCCGGATCTGGCCGAACTCTACACCGACGTTCTGGTGGAGACCTACTGAAATGGCGATCGAACTGAAGATGCCCGCGCTTTCTCCGACCATGGAGGAAGGCACACTCGCAAGGTGGCTGGTCAAGGCTGGCGATGAAGTGAAGTCCGGCGACATTCTTGCCGAGATCGAAACCGACAAGGCGACGATGGAGTTCGAGGCCGTCGATGAAGGGGTGATCGCCGAGCTTCTGGTTGCGGAAGGCACCGAAGGCGTGAAGGTCGGCACCGTGATCGCCACGATCAAGGGCGAAGACGATGCCGCAGCCGCGGTTCCGGCATCAGCCGCGCCAGCAGCAGCCACGCCCCCGTCTGCTCCTGCGGCAGAGGATGCACCGGTGGGCCTCGATGCCAAGGCCAGGGCGGCTGCGGCCATCGCGCCGCGCAGCGATGCAAAGCCCGCGGCCGATCCGGAAATCCCGGCAGGCACGCCGATGGTGCCCACCACCGTGCGCGAGGCGCTGCGCGATGCCATGGCCGAGGAAATGCGCGCCGACAGCCGCGTTTTCGTGATGGGCGAGGAAGTGGCGGAATACCAGGGCGCCTACAAGGTCACGCAGGGGCTGCTTGACGAGTTCGGGCCGCAGCGCGTGATCGACACCCCCATCACCGAATACGGCTTTGCCGGGATCGGCGCGGGTGCGGCCATGGGCGGACTGCGCCCGGTGATCGAGTTCATGACCTTCAACTTCGCCATGCAGGCGATCGATCATATCATCAACTCGGCCGCCAAGACCAACTACATGTCGGGCGGCCAGATGCGCTGCCCGATCGTGTTCCGTGGTCCTAACGGCGCTGCGGCCCGCGTTGGTGCCCAGCACTCGCAGAACTACGGCCCCTGGTATGCCAGCGTGCCAGGCCTGGTGGTGATCGCGCCCTATGACAGCGCCGATGCCAAGGGCCTGCTGCGCGCCGCGATCCGCAGCGAAGACCCGGTCGTCTTCCTTGAGAACGAACTGGTCTATGGCCGCACTTTCGATGTGCCGCAGATCGATGATTTCGTGCTGCCCATCGGCAAGGCGCGGATCGTCCGTCCGGGCAAGGACGTGACCATCGTCTCCTACTCGATCGGCGTCGGCTTCGCGCTTGAGGCGGCCGAAACGCTGGCGGGCGAAGGCATCGATGCCGAAGTGATCGACCTGCGGACCTTGCGGCCGCTCGACAAGGCTACCGTTCTCGCCTCGCTGGCAAAGACCAACCGCATGGTCGTGGCCGAAGAAGGCTTCCCGGTCTGCTCGATCGCATCGGAAATCATCGCCATCGCCATGGAGGAAGGCTTCGATCATCTCGATGCCCCGGTGCTCAGGGTTTGCGACGAGGACGTGCCGCTGCCTTATGCGGCCAACCTTGAAAAGGCGGCACTTATCGATGCCGCAAAGATCGCCGCCGCCGTGCGCAAGGTGTGCTATCGCTGAGGACCGGAAGGTCGGCTTCATTGTGATCGAGGGGGTGCCGCGCTTGCCGGCACCCCTTTTCGCATGTGGCGCTGACCGGCCCTGATCCTGCGCTCATGGAAGGATAGCGAATTGCGCATGTCATCGCTGCCCGGCGACCTTGATCCCGCACACCGCATTGCGCTTGCCTATGCCCCGAAATCGGCGCGGGCGGCATGGCTTGCGCTCCTCGCGTTCGAGCAGCGCATGGCCGATACCGCGCGCCCCGGCCGGGAGCCGATCATGATCCAGCTGCGCCTTGCCTGGTGGCGCGACAGGCTGGCCGAGGATGGTGCCATGTGGCCGGTGAGCGAACCTCTGCTGGCGCAGCTTTCCGCGTGGCGGGGGCGGCATGACGCGCTGTGCGCTCTGATCGATGGCTGGGAAGCGATGATCGTGGGCGAGGATGGCGGCGCGCAGCTTCGCGAAGCACGGGTGAAAGCGCATCTTGCCCTTGCCGGTCTGCTGGGCGTGACCGCGCTGGAGCCGGTTGAACGCATGGCGCGCGATCTGGCGATGGGGGAGGGGGCTGTCAGCCCCGGTCCGCCGGTTGCCCGGCCCATGCGGCCCCTGGCCGTGCTGCGTATCCTGGCGCGACGGGAACGCAAGGCGCGCCCGTCCAGCCCCTTTGCTGACCTCCTGCGGGTCATGCGCGCCGGATTGCTGGGCTTCTGACAATCCTGCCAAAGCGGAACCGTCTGCCTCTGCCGCCCTTTCGCGCGAGCCTTTAGGCTGCCCGCATCCTTGCGGGAGTGGTTGCTGATGCTTCGAGGTCTGCTTGGCGCGCTGGCTGCGCTCCTGCTTGCCGCGGCAGGCGTGTTCTGGTGGCAGGGCCGTGCTGCCAGCGGTTTCGACGCGGCCGTTCCGGCACCGCCCTCGGCTGCGGCAGACGAACCGGAACCGGAAGACCTGCCAAGTGCCGATGTGGAAGGGCTGATGGGTGCCGCGCCGCCGGAGGCAACCGCCATCGGCAAGGAAACGCGGCGCTTCAACCTGCTCGACAAGGATCGTGACAATCGCATCAGTCGCACCGAAATGCTCAGCACCCGCGCCAAGGCATTTCGCAAGCTCGACAAGGACGGCAACAACCTCCTCACCTTCGAGGAATGGGCGCACGCCACGGTCGACAAGTTCGCTGCGGCCGATGCCAATGCCGACCTGTTCCTGACGCGCGAGGAGTTTGCCACCACGCGGCCGAAGGACAAGCCGAAGATCAAGCAGAAATGCGTCTGCAAATAGGCTTCAGACGAGGGCCGCTTTCCATCGGGCGAGATCGCGCTTGGCGCGTTCGGTATAGGCTTCCTTGCGCACCTTCTTCTTCACCTCTGTCAGAGGCGGGAACAGCCCGAAGTTGACGTTCATCGGCTGGAAGCTGTCCGCCTCGGCATCGCCCGTGATGTGGGCCAGCAGCGCGCCCAGCGCCGTTGTGCGCGGCGGTGCCTCCCATTCGCGCCCGGCCAGTTCGGCCGCCGCCATGAGACCCGCCAGCAGGCCGACCGCACCGCTTTCGACATAACCCTCGCAGCCGGTGATCTGCCCGGCAAAGCGGATATGCGGCGCGCGCTTCAGGCGAAGTTGCCGGTCCAGCAAGGTCGGGGAATTGATGAAGGTATTGCGGTGCAGGCCGCCAAGCCTTGCGAACTCGGCCTTCTCAAGCCCTGGAATGGTGCGGAACACGCGGACCTGCTCGGCATGTTTGAGCTTGGTCTGGAAGCCCACCATGTTCCACAGCGTGCCCAACCTGTTGTCCTGCCTGAGCTGGACGACGGCATAGGGCCAGCGGCCATTGGGGTGTTCCGGTGTTGCCCAATGGGGGTTGTCCAGGCCGACCGGCTTCATCGGCCCGAAGCGCAGCGTTTCCTCGCCGCGGGCGGCCATGACCTCGATCGGCATGCAGCCGTCGAAATAGGGGGTGTTCGCTTCCCATTCCTTGAACTCGGTCTTCTCGCCGGCCAGCAGTTCCTCGCGGAATGCCAGATACTGTTCGCGGGTCATCGGGCAATTGATGTAGTCGCGTCCGTCACCGCCCATGGCAAGCGAGGCTTCGGCGCCCTTGTCCCAGCGCGATGCCATCCACGCCACATCCATGTCGATGCTGTCGCGATAGACGATGGGTGCGATCGCATCGAAAAAGGCAAGGCTTTCCTCCCCCGTTGCGGCACCGATGCTTTGTGCGAGCGCGGGCGCGGTGAGTGGACCGGTGGCGATGATCGTCAGTCCGTCGGTCGGCAGCACGTCAACCCGTTCGCGCACGATTTCGAGCGTCGGCTGGGCGCGCAAGGCCGCCTCGACCTCGGCGGAAAACACGTCGCGGTCCACGGCAAGGGCAGAGCCTGCGGGAACCCGGGCCTTTGCCGCTGCCGTCATGAGCAGGCTGTTGCACTGGCGCATTTCGTGATGCAGCAGGCCCACCGCGTTCTTCTCGTCATCGTCGGAGCGGAACGAATTGGAGCAGACCAGTTCGGCAAGGCCAGCGCCGTTATGGGCCGGTGTGGTGTCGCCGCCTCCGCGCATTTCCGAAAGGCGCACGCGGATGCCCCGGCGGGCAAGTTGCCAGGCGGCTTCGGATCCGGCCATGCCGCCGCCAATGATGTGAACCTGATGCGTCATGGCTTGCGCCTTGGCATTGCATGGCGGCTGCGGCAATAGCGTTGCAGGGACAGACGAGGGGGAAGGTGTGGCAGGCGGCTCCCTGATCGAGAAGCGGCCATGGCTGGTGGCCAGCCTTGTTGCCGGAACAAGCTACTGGCTGGCGGCCAAGGGGCAGGTTCCGGGGCTGTGGCTCATTGCATGGAAAGGTCTGGGGGTGGCCTTGCTTGCCGCTTATGCCTGGGCGCATCATCCCTCGCGCAATGCGCATCTGCTGGCGCTGGTCATGGCCCTTGGGGCAATTGGCGACATGGTGCTTGAGATTCATTTTGCGGGTGGCGCGGCAGCCTTCCTGCTGGGCCATCTTGCGGCCATTGCGCTTTACCGGCGCTTCCGGCGGGATCGGCCTGCGCCAAGCCAGAAAGCGGCGGCCATCGCCACCTTGCTGGGCGTGCCGCTGATTTCGTGGCAGCTTGCCGGCCGGGCAGACGTGGTCTTCTATGCCTTTGCTCTTTCCGGCATGGCGGCTGCGGCATGGCTCAGCAGCTTTCCCCGTTACCGGGTGGGGCTGGGCGCCATGATGTTCGTGGCATCCGATCTGCTCATCTTCGCGCGCATGGGACCGCTGGCAGGGAGCGCTGCGGCGCAGATGCTGATCTGGCCGCTCTACTATTTCGGCCAGTTCCTGATCTGCACCGGAATCATTGCCACCTTGCGGGCGCGGGGCGAGTTTTCGCAGGAATGACCCGCCCGGATCGGTTCAGCCTGCAACAGGAAGCATGACCTGTCCCGCAGCGTCCCGCTGCAACGGGCCGTGCGCAATGGCCGCGCTCCACGGCAGGTCAGCGTAGATGTGCGGGAACAGCGCGCCGCCGCGCGATGGCTCCCACCGCACGGCTTCGCCAAGCGGCGCCAGCGCGACGGCAACGACATGAAGACCGTCCTGTCCCGCAAAGTGCCTGTCCACCGTCTCGGTCAGCTGCCCGGCCGTCGAGAGATGGATGTAGCCATCCGCCAGATCGACAGGTGCGCACCGGAATACGCCTTCGGCCTTGAACTGCGCCATCTGGGCAGAGGTGAGAACCTTGTAGGCAACATCAGGCAGGCTCGGCGTCATCGCGGCGGTCAATCCTGCGTCGCGCCCGATGCCGTCCCGCCGGCTTCGGCGTCCGTGCCATCCGCGCCATCTTCGGCCTCCGCAAGACGCACGGCACTCACCACATGTTCATCGCCGGAAACGTTGAACAGGCGCACGCCTGCACTGCCACGCCCGATCACGCGCAGCGAAGCGAGCGGCAGGCGGATGAGCTTGGCCTGATCGGTGACGAGCATGAGCTGATCGGCCTGTGTTGCCGGGAAGCTCGCCACGACCGGGCCATTGCGTTCGATGTTGTCGATATTGGTAATGCCCTGTCCGCCGCGTCCGGTGCGCCGGTATTCATAGGCGGAGGACAGCTTGCCATAGCCGTTGGCGCATACGGTAAGGATGAACTGCTCGCGCGCGGCAAGTTCGGCCATGCGTTCGGCCGAAAGCACAGGCTCGCCTTCCTTTTCGCCCTTCCACGGCGCAAAGCGCAGATAGCCTTCGCGCTCTTCCTGATCCTTGACGCCCACGCGGTGCAGGATCGAGAGCGAGATGACCTCGTCATCGCCCTTCAGCGTCATGCCCCTCACGCCGGTGGAAGTGCGGCTGGTGAATTCGCGCACTTCATCACCGGCAAAGCGGATTGCCTTGCCCGACCGCGTGGCCAGCAGCACGTCATCGCTCGGTTCCAGCAGGGCAACGCCGATGAGACGGTCATCGCTGTCCTCTTCGAACCGCATCGCGAACTTGCCGTTCGAGGGGATGTTGGCAAAGGCATCCATCGAGTTGCGCCGCACGTTGCCCTTGGCGGTTGCAAAGACCACGGAAAGCTTGCCCCATTCCGTCTCGTCTTCGGGCAGCGGAAGGACGGTCGCAATGGTTTCGCCCTGGTCGAGCGCGGGCAGCATGTTGACGACCGGGCGTCCGCGCGTGGCCGCTCCGCCTTCGGGCAGGCGCCATACCTTGAGGCGATAGACCTTGCCCGCCGTCGAAAAGAACAGGACCGGCGTGTGCGTGCTGGCCACGAACATCGTGGCCACGGCATCCTCGTCCTTGGTGGCCATGCCCGATCGGCCCTTGCCGCCCCGGTTCTGGGCGCGGAAGGTGGAAAGCGGGGTGCGCTTGATATAGCCGTCGAGCGTGATGGTCACGACCATGTCCTCGCGCTCGATCAGGTCTTCGTCCTCGATCCCGTCGGCGGCAGGCGCGATTTCGGAAAGGCGCGGCGTGGCAAAGGCATGGCGCACCGCCAGCAGTTCCTCGCGCATCACGCCATAGAGCTTGGCCCGGTCAGCAAGAATGGAGAGGTATTCGGCAATTGCCTTGGCCAGCCCTTCCAGTTCATCGCCGATCTCGTCACGGCCCAGCGCCGTCAGGCGGTGCAGGCGCAGGTCGAGGATGGCGCGCACCTGGACTTCCGAAAGGCGATAGGTGGCCGCATCGGCAACGCCGGCATCCTCGATCGCCTCGACCAGGCGGATGTAGGGTGCAATCTCGCCCATCGGCCATTCGCGGGCGAGCAGCGTGTCACGCGCAACCTGCGGGTTGGGCGATCCGCGGATGATCCGCACCACCTCGTCAAGGTTGGTCACGGCAATCACGAGGCCAAGCAGGATGTGCGCCCGGTCGCGCGCCTTGTTCAGTTCGAACTTGGTGCGGCGGGTAATCACTTCCTCGCGGAAGCGCACGAAGGCTTCGATGATGTCCTTGAGGTTGAGGACTTCGGGCCTGCCGCCGCGAATGGCCAGCATGTTGGCCGGGAAGCTCGATTGCGCAGGGGTATTGCGCCAGATCTGGTTGAGCACCACTTCGGGCGTCGCGTCGCGCTTGAGGTCGATGACCACGCGCACGCCTTCGCGGTTGGATTCGTCGCGGATGTCCGAAATGCCCTCGATCCGCTTGTCCTTCGCCGCTTCGGCGATCTTTTCCACGAGGTTCGACTTGCCGACCTGATAGGGAATGCTTGTCAGGACGATGGAGCGCCGGTCGCCCCGGCCTTCCTCGATCTGGTGCCGGGCGCGCATGATGATCGAGCCGCGCCCTTCGTGATAGGCCTTGCGCGCGCCCGATGCGCCAAGGATCAGGGGGGCGGTGGGGAAATCGGGTCCGGGGATGATCTGGATCAGTTCGTCGATCGTGATCCGGGGATTGTCCATGTAGGCAAGGCAGCCGTCGATCACTTCGCCCAGATTGTGCGGCGGAATGTTCGTGGCCATGCCGACGGCAATCCCGCCTGCGCCGTTGACCAGCAGGTTGGGGAAGCGTGCGGGCAGGACCTGCGGTTCATGCTCGGAACCGTCATAGTTCGGGCTGAAATCGACGGTATCCTTGTCGATGTCTGCCAGCAGCGCATCGGCGACCTTGGCGAGACGGGCCTCGGTATAGCGCATCGACGCCGGCGGATCGGGGTCCATCGATCCGAAGTTGCCCTGCCCGTCGATCAGCGGCAGGCGCATCGACCAGTCCTGCGTCATCCGCGCGAGCGCATCGTAGATCGCGCTGTCGCCATGCGGGTGATACTTGCCCATCGTGTCGCCCACGATGCGGGCCGATTTGCGATAGGCCTTGGTCGAGACGAAGCCGTTTTCGTGGCTGGTCCACAGGATGCGGCGGTGGACGGGCTTCAGGCCATCGCGCACGTCGGGCAGCGCGCGGCTCACGATCACGCTCATCGCGTAATCGAGATAGCTGGTCTTCATCTCGTCGACGATGTCGATCCGCTGGAACTCGCCGTCGGGGGCGGGGGCAGGGGGGTCGATGATCGTGGTGTCGTCGCTCACGGGAACAGCTTTTCGTTATGGGAACAAGGGATGATCTGCGGCCCTAGACCCATCGGCCGCCAATGGCCAGCAACAGACCGCGCAAGACCGGCGTTAAGGCCCGGTTTTCCACATTTGCGAGCCGCTGCGACCAGTTGCATGAATATCGGGCTGAAGCGCCATTCAATCAGCGTTCACGGGAACAAGGATAGCGCACAGACCGTTGCCAAGGGGACATTTCCGCGCCACTAGCGGAAGCCGACAATCAGGCGAGAGGGCCGCTAAGGGAACACGCAATCGGGCAGGGTCGCCCGCGTGCCCCATCGGTCGAAGAGGAGACGAGTTCTATGCGTTCGAACTTCAAGCGTATTACCGGAAGCATGATCGGCAAGACCGCGCTGGCCGTGGCGCTGTGCACCGGCGCGCTGACTGTCGGCGCAACCGCGGTCGCGGCCAAGGAAAAGGAACAGAAAGCCGTCAAGGCAACCTACTCGAAGGAGTTCGTGGCGGCGGCTGGCCCCATCCAGAAGTCGATGACGGCCATTGACGAAGTGAAGAAGAAGGGCGGCGATGCCGCCGCGCAGAAGGCCGCCGCGCCCAACGCTGCCGCCGAACTGGCCGCTGCCGAAGCCGCGATCCAGACCCCGCTTGACCGCATGGCGGCCGGTGGCTGGGCGGTAAGCCTCGGCGGACTGCTGAACGACGTGGGGATGCGCCAGCGCGGCGTCCAGAACATGCTCGACAGCGGACAGGTGCCTGCCGCCAACGTGACCGAATACCAGTTCTACCTTGGCAACTTCGCCTATTCCAACAAGGACTTCCCGACAGCGGTCAAGGCGCTGACGGCAGTGGTTCAGGCGAACTACAACGATGACAGCGCGGCCGAACTTCTGGCTGATTCCTATGCCCAGCAGGGCCAGAACGCAGAGGCGCTTTCCGCGCTGAAGATGGCGCTCGACGTGCGCAAGGCTGCGGGCCAGCCCATTCCCGAAGCATGGTTCAAGCGCGCCAACCTCATCGCCTACAAGAACCGTCTGGGCGAGCAGGCGATCGAGTGGTCGACGCTCATGGTCGAGAACGAGCCCAATGCGCTGAACTGGCTCGGTGCCGGTCAGCTCGTGCGCGAGTTCGGCCAGTTCACCGCGCAGGAGTCGCTCGATCTTGGCCGTCTGCTGCTGCGCGCTGGCGGGTTCCAGAATGATCCGAAGTATGTCGAGCGCGAATACGTCGAATACATCGAAGCGGCCGATCCGCGCCGCTTCCCCGGCGAGGTGGTGAAGGTTGCCGAAGCCGGCATCAGGGCTGGCGTGCTTCGCGCCAACGATGCCTTCGTGGCCGATGCGCTGTCGCAGGCGAAGGGCCGTGTCGCGGCCGACAAGGCATCGCTGCCCGCACTCGACAAGGAAGCAAGGGCAAGCAAGGACGGCCGCAGCGCCATCGCCATGGCCGATGCCTACCTGTCCTACGATGAACCGGCCAAGGCCGAGGAAATGTACCGGATGGCGCTGGAAAAGGGCGGTTCGATCGACCGTGATCGCGCGCTGACCCGGCTTGGCATCGCACTGGTCGATCAGGACAAGTTCGAGGAAGCCAAGAGCGTGTTTGCACAGGTCGGCGGAACCCGTGCCAAGCTGGCGCGGCTCTGGTCGGCCTTCGCCACGGTGCAGGGCCGCCCCTGAGCGTCGGCGGTCGCTGAGCCTTCAGGGCATCCAGTGAAACGGGAAGGGCGGCCTCAACAGCCGCCCTTTCTTCGTTTGGCCTGATCGTGGTCTGGCCTGATGCTGTGTGTAGCCGAGGTGGCAGGTGGTGCAATCAGGCCACCGGCAGAAACTCGCCCGAAGCCTCGTCAAGCAGATTGAGAACGCCATCGTTGATCGCAAAGAAGGCGCCGCGCAGGCGCAGGCTGCCTGCCTGCTCCTTGCGGGTCACGAAGGGAAAGGTGCGCAGGTTGGCAAGGCTCTGGCGCACACCTGCCAGTTCCATGGCGAGTTCGGCGGCACGGCCTTCGGTGCCGTGCTGTGCAACCACCGCCTCGCGCGCTTCGTCCAGAAGCGAAATCCAGTCGGTTATGAAGCCCCCGTCACCATGCTTTGCACCTTTCAGGCTGTGGGTCAGCGCTGCCTTGCACCCGCCGCACATGCCGTGCCCCATCACGACGATTTCCTTGACCTCAAGAACCTGCACCGCGAACTCCAGCGCTGCGGACACGCCGTGATGGCCCGGCGCGGTCTCGAAGGGAGGGACCATTGCGGCAACGTTGCGGACAACGAAGATCTCGCCCGGATCGACATCGAAGATCTGCGCGGGATCAACCCGGCTGTCGGAGCAGGCAATGACCATGACCTGCGGCGACTGGCCCTCGCTCAGCTCGCGCCACCGTTCAAGGTTCGGCTTCCAGCCGGATTCCCGGAAGCGGCGATAGCCGGCGAGCAGGCGCTCAAGCCCAGGTGAGTTCTCGTTCATCGCCTGTGCTAATGGCCGCATCGATTGGGTCTTTCAAGAGCGGAAGGAACGGCCTATCTCGCAAGCCATGACCGAACCTGCCCAGACCGTCCGCCCGGAACGCCAGCGCAAGCCCGACTGGATCCGCGTCAAAGCGCCCACCAGCAAGGGCTATGGCGAAACGCGCAACCTGATGCGCGCGCTTGGGCTGAACACCGTATGCGAGGAAGCGGCCTGTCCGAACATCGGTGAATGCTGGACCAAGAAGCACGCCACGGTGATGATTCTGGGCGATGTCTGCACGCGCGCCTGCGCGTTCTGCAACGTGAAGACCGGAATGCCCCGCGCGGTCGATCCGATGGAGCCGGTCAATGTAGCGACCGCGGCCGCCAGGATGGGGCTTGAGCACATCGTCATCACCTCGGTTGACCGCGACGATCTGCCTGATGGCGGGGCTGGCCATTTCGTCAAGGTCATCAAGGCTCTGCGCGAAATGACTCCGGCAACAACCATCGAGATCCTCACCCCCGATTTCCGCAACAAGATGGAAGCCGCGGTCGAGGCGATCGTCGATGCCGGGCCGGACGTTTACAACCACAACCTCGAAACCGTGCCCCGGCTCTATCCCACGATCCGCCCCGGAGCGCGCTACTATGCCTCGCTGCGTCTGCTCGAACAGGTCAAGCGCCATGATCCGCGAATCTTCACCAAGTCGGGCATCATGCTCGGTCTCGGCGAGGAACGGCTGGAAGTCCATCAGGTGATGGATGACATGCGCTCAGCCCATATCGATTTCCTGACCATGGGCCAGTATCTTCAGCCCACGCCGAAGCATGCCAAGGTCATGGAGTTCGTCACGCCCAAGGCATTCGAGGCTTACGGCGCCATCGCGCGCGCGAAGGGTTTCCTCCAGGTCGCCTCCAGCCCGCTCACCCGGTCAAGCTATCATGCGGGCGACGATTTCCGGCAGATGCGCGCCGCACGCGAGGCGCAGCTGGCCAAGGCCGCATCGAAAGCCTGATCTTGCCCCGCATTTCGGAAACCCGGACCCTGCCTTGGTCGGCCGAGCAGATGTATGATCTGGTCGCCGATGTGCGCCGCTATGCCGAGTTTCTGCCGTGGGTGGTTGCCACGCGCATCAAGTCGGACAGCGAGACCGAAATGGTGGCCGACATGCTGGTGGGCTTCAGCGCCCTGCGCGAACGCTTTACCTCGCGTGTGCACAAGCGGCGGCCGGATGATAGCGGGGCGGGCGAAATCCGGGTCGAATACATCGACGGGCCGCTCAAGCGGCTTGAGAATGACTGGACCTTCTCTGCCAACGCCGATGGTGGCTGCACCATCGGCTTCAGCGTGGATTTCACCTTCCGCAATGCCATTTTCGAAAAGCTGGCGGGGCAATATCTCGATGCGGCATTCCGCAAGATGGTCGCCGCGTTCGAGAGGCGGGCCGAACAGCTTTACGGAAGCAGCAGCGCCAGCGCGGTCAGCGCCGCTTCATAGCGCACTTCGGCGCGCGTCTGCGCTTCATCGAAGACCTTGAGTTCGGCATTGGTCGCCTCAGGATCCTCGCCGCGCCTGGCGCAGGCGAATACCACGGTCCCAACGGGCTTGCTGTCCGATCCGCCGTCCGGACCCGCCACTCCGGTGATGGCCACGGCGACATCGGCCTGCGACCGGTGCAATGCTCCCTGCGCCATGGACCACGCAACCGCGATGGAAACCGCGCCGAAGGTATCGATCAGATCTTCCGAAACGCCGAGCATTTCGGTCTTTGCTTCGTTCGAATAGGTGACGAAGCCCCGGTCGAGCACGGCCGAACTGCCGGGCACCTCGGTGAGGGCCGCGGCCACCAGACCGCCGGTGCAGCTTTCCGCCACCGCAACCCTGCGGCCGATTGCCGCGTTCTCGGCAATCACCTGGCGGGCAAGGTCGCACAGCGGTGCGGGAAGAAGGCTATGCATGGTCATGGGATCAGGCCAGAACCGCGCTGCCGCAGCTTTCCGTCGAAGCAAGCCATTCACACATCGTCAAAGTCCTCGTTCAGGTTTCAGCGGCAACCAGAGTGGCCGCTGCCTGGGCCGCAATTCCCTCGCCGCGGCCGGTCATGCCGAGCCGCTCCGTCGTTGTCGCCTTGACGGATACGGCAGCGCTGTCAATCCCGAGAATCCGGGCAAGTGTCTCACGCATGGCCGCCTTGTGCGGTCCGATCTTCGGTGCCTCGCAGATGATCGTGACATCGATGTTGCCGATGCGATAGCCGGCCGCGCGCACGAGGCTGGCGGCGTGGGCCAGAAAGCGGTCCGACGATGCGCCCTTCCAGACAGGGTCGGACGGCGGAAAATGATCGCCGATATCGCCCGCGGCAATCGCGCCAAGCAGGGCATCGACCAGCGCATGGATGGCAACGTCGGCGTCCGAATGCCCGGCAAGTCCCTTGTCGTGGGGCACCTTCACGCCGCAAAGCCATAGATCTTCCCCATCGACAAGGCGATGCACGTCAAAACCCGTGCCCATGCGGATCGGGGGTGTCATGGTGTCCTTTCTCGCACGGCGCATGCCCGTTCCGTCATCGGCAGGCGCGGGCCGGTTCTCCAGCAGGTCATGGGCAAATGTAACCTTGCGCAGCGCCTCGTCACCTTCGACCAGAAGCACAGCGTGGCCCGCGGCCATCGCAACCTGCGCGTCATCACCGGCATCGGGCGGTCCCTGCCAGTTTCGATGCGCGGCAAGAATTGCAGGAAAATCGAAGGCTTGCGGGGTCTGCACGCGGTAGAGTTCCTTGCGGGCAACCGTTGCCGCCATGCAGCCATCTTCGCCGCGCACCATGCTGTCGACCACGGGCAGAACAGGAATCGCCGCACGCCCTTTGCCAAGCGCTTCGAGCAGGCGGGCGATGACGGCATGCGGCAGGAGAGGACGGGCGGCATCATGGATCAGAACGCTTGTCGGCATGGTTCCGGCAAGCTCTTCCAGCGCGCGGTGCACCGATTCCTGCCGGGTTGCGCCACCGGTCACGAACACAATCTGCTCAAGGCCCGCCAGAGCGGCCGCTGCCTTTGCCTCCCACGCTGCGGGTATGGCCACGACAACCGGGGAAATGCCTGCCGCAATCAGGCTTTCGACCGAGTGCCGGACCAGCGGCTTGCCCTGCCAGATCACGAACTGCTTGGGCACGTCCGTGCCCGCCCGCAGACCTTTGCCCGCCGCCACGACCACTGCGGCGGTAAGCAAGCCGGGGGTGCCGGACGGGCGAGTGCCGCGTGCCTGATCGTCTGCGAAGCTGTCCATCGCCTGCGCCTCTACCAGCGCACTGGCTTCAGGAGCAACAACCTTGCCGTTGCAATTGCAATCGACTATGCGCGTGCCTGTTTTTTAGGCAGGTTGATCCAGGCATGTCGAGCATTCCCGTCCCGCCAGTCATGGCCCCGATCCGCGTTGGCTCCGTCACCATCGATTGCCCGGTGGTGCTTGCGCCGATGACGGGCGTGTCCGACCTGCCTTTCCGCACCATGGTGCGCCGCTTCGGCTCCGGTCTCAATGTCACCGAGATGATCGCCAGCCCGGCCGCCATCCGCGAAACCCGCCAGTCGATCCAGAAGGCGGCCTGGCATCCCATGGAAGAACCGGTCTCGATGCAGCTCGTCGGCTGCGAACCGGAGCAGATGGCAGAGGCCGCGAAGCTTTCAGAAGACAAGGGCGCGGCAATCATCGACATCAACATGGGCTGCCCGGTGCGCAAGGTCGTGAACGGGGATGCAGGCTCTGCCCTGATGCGCGACATCCCCCTTGCCACGCGGCTGATCGAGGCAACGGTCAGGGCGGTGAAGGTTCCTGTCACGGTCAAGATGCGCATGGGCTGGTGCCATGACAGCCTCAACGCCCCCGAACTGGCCCGCATTGCGCAGGATCTGGGCGCGCAGATGATCACGGTGCATGGCCGCACCCGCAACCAGATGTACAAGGGCCATGCCGACTGGGCTTTCGTGCGCCGGGTGAAGGAAGCGGTGAGCATTCCGGTGATCGTCAATGGCGATATCTGCGGCATCGAGGATGTGGCCGCGGCGGTCGGGCAAAGCGGGGCGGATGGCGTGATGATCGGTCGCGGCGCCTACGGGCGCCCCTGGCTGCTGGGGCAGGTCATGCACTGGCTGCGCACCGGCGAGCGCCTGCCCGACCCGTCGCTGGCCGAACAGTATGCTCTGATCGTTGAGCATTATCATGCGATGCTTGCGCATTATGGTGCGGTCACGGGCGTCAACATGGCGCGCAAGCACCTTGGCTGGTACACCAAGGGCCTGCACGGCTCTGCCGATTTTCGCAACAAGGTCAACTTCATCGACGATCCTGACGCAGTGCTCGCCAGCCTTGCCGAGTTCTACGGCCGGGCCATCGAGCATCAGCTTGCCGCGCGGGGAGGTGCGGACGAGGCCGGGAGCGGCCAGCGCGAAGCAGCATGATCGCCTTATGATCGCCTTTCGCGAATGGCATCGCAGCGAACCGGGGCAGATGCCCGATCCCCGGCGCGTCGTCTCCAGCCTGCCGCTGGCGCTGCTTCAGCTTGATCCCGATCTCGTCGTGGCGTCGGTAAATCCGGCGGCTGAACAGCTCATGGGGCAAAGCTACAGGCGCCTTGTCGGGCGCGCGGTCGCCGATCTGTTCGATTTCGAGGAGCCGTTGATCCTCGATCGGCTCGCCGAGGGCGAGGCGCACCTGTTCGCGCGGGGAGTGCGGGTGCGGATACTCGGTCAGGCAGCGCGCGAGTTCGATGTCATGACCAGCCCGGTCAATCATTGCCCCGGCTGGCAACTGCTGATGCTTCACGAAGGCGTGGGCGTCGAGGCACTGACGGGGGATGGCGCCGGGGCTGGCGGAGGTGAGGGCGTTGCCCTGCGCGCGCCCGAAGTGCTTGCCCACGAGATCAAGAATCCGCTCGCCGGCATTCGCGGCGCAGCGCAGTTGCTCGACCGCAAGCTGGGCGACAAGGACCGCGCACTTACCGGGCTGATAACCGGCGAAGTCGACCGGATCGCCAAGCTGATCGATCAGATGCAGTCCCTGTCGCGGCGCAGTCAGGAACCGGCTCAGCCCTGCAACCTGCACGAAGCCGTGCGCCGGGCCGAGGCGGTGCTCGCGGCGGGCCACCCCGACAGCGTTGCCATCCGCGAGGAGTTCGACCCGTCCTTGCCCGCGGTGACGGCTAATCCCGATGCGCTGGTGCAGGTGCTGCTCAACCTGCTCAGCAACGCGCGCGAAGCCTGCGAAGGTGTGTCGCACCCTTCGATCACTGTGCGCACCCGCTTTGCCAGCGGCATCCAGCTCCATGCCGGACCGGGCGGAAAGCCTTTGCGACTGCCCATCGAATTGCGCATTTCGGACAATGGGCCGGGCATCGATCCCGTTCTGCGCGATCACATCTTCGAACCCTTCGTGACGGGCAAGAAGCATGGACAGGGCCTGGGGCTTGCGCTGGTGCAGAAGCTGGTGCGCGAGATGAACGGGCGCATCACCCATGATCGCGACGAGGTGAAAGGGCTGACCCATTTCCGTCTTCATCTGCCAGTCGCAGGGTCTGCCGCGTGATGCCCAAGCGTGTCCTTCTCGTCGAGGATGATGCCTCGATTGCTCACGTCATTACCGCCGCCCTGGAGGCCGAAGGCTTCACCGTCGATCGCTGCGAGTCGATTGCGGAACGCGACAGGTTCATGGCAGCGCAGAGCTACCGGCTCCTCATGACCGACGTCATGCTGACCGATGGCGACGGCATCGCCACTTTAGGCCCCGTCCGCGAGGCGCACCCGGATCTGCCCGTCATCATCCTTTCGGCCCAGAACACGCTCGATACGGCCGTTCGGGCAAGCGATACGGGCGCGTTCGAGTATTTTCCCAAGCCTTTCGATCTGGAAGAGCTGGTGCGCACTGTCACTCAGGCCATCGGCAGGTCGGAGTCGATGGCGGCCAGTGCCGAACCGGATGTGCCGCAAGGCTTGCCGCTGGTCGGGCGCAGCGTTGCCATGCAGGCGGTCTATCGCATGATCACCCGTGTTCTGCGCAACGATCTGACTGTCCTGATCCTCGGCGAATCCGGAACCGGCAAGGAACTGGTGGCAGAGGCTATCCATCAGCTCGGAAGCCGCCGTGCCGGGCCGTTCATCGCGGTCAATACCGCCGCAATTCCCGCCGAACTTATCGAAAGCGAACTGTTCGGCCATGAAAAGGGGGCGTTCACCGGTGCGGTTGCGCGTTCCATCGGCAAGTTCGAACAGGCCAGCGGCGGCACGCTGTTTCTCGACGAAATCGGTGACATGCCCATGCAGGCCCAGACGCGCCTGCTGCGCGCGCTGCAATCCGGCCGCATCCGGCGGGTTGGTGGGCGCGAGGAAATCAGGCTGGACTGCCGCATCATCGCGGCAACGAACCGCGATCTCCTCCCAATGATTTCGGCCGGGACATTCCGCGAGGATCTCTATTACCGTCTCGCAGTCGTCCCGATCGAGCTGCCACCGCTGCGCGAGAGGGCCGATGACATCGAGGCGCTGGCCCGCCATTTCCTTGTCCAGGCGGCGAGCGAGGGCCTGCCCCGACGCAAGCTTTCCCAGTCGGCAGCAGAGGTGCTGGCGCGCCATCCGTGGCGCGGCAATGTGCGCGAGCTGCGCAACTTCATCTACCGGCTGGCCCTGCTGGCGCGCGAGGAGGTCGTCGATGCGGCAGGCGTCGAAGCCCTGCTCGATGCTCCGGGTGCAGCAGGCACGCCGATCCCGCATCGGCAGGAGGAGGGCAGGCACGCTGGCGCGTCGGCTTCGAGCGCGCCCGCGGCGGCGGGGGATCCTGCCGATCTGGCCATTGCGGTAGAGCGCTGGCTCGAAGACAACGCTCCGGCGCATGGCGAGGTTTATGACGCGGCACTCGCCGCTTTCGAGCGTCCGCTGTTTCTGCATGTGCTTTCACGAACGGCGGGCAACCAGCTTCGGGCCGCCCAGATTCTGGGCATCAATCGCAACACCCTGCGCAAGCGGCTGGTCGAATTGCAGATCAGCCCAGAGGAGGCCGCGACGCCGCGCCATTGATTCTGCTTGCAACAGCGCAACAGTGGTGTTGTATATGTGCAACGATGCAGCAGTCAGGCAAAGACACGTCGCGCCGAATGCCCCGGTGGTTCCGGCGGCTGCTGGTTGCGCTGCGGCGGGCCAACGTCTTCTTCCTGCTTGAACTTGCGGCATCAACCATCCTTGTCCTGATGCTTTCGGTCAGTTGGCTGACCGTCACCGGATCAAATGGCGAGGGGCAGATCCTTCCCTCCCGGCTCACCTCAAGCCTGCTGATCGGCACGCTCGTGCCGGCCATGACCCTGCTTGTGCTGGCAGGGCGGCGATTGGCCATCCGGCGCGCGGCCCGCAGCGTTCTTGGCTCAAGCGGCCGGTTGCATGTGCGTCTGGTCTGGCTCTTTTCGCTGATTGCGGCAATCCCGACGCTGCTGGTCGTGGTCTTCGCCTCGCTGCTTTTCCAGTCCGGGGTGGAGTTCTGGTTTTCCGACAGTTCGCGCGGGATGCTTGAAAATGCCAACAAGCTGGCGCGCGGCTATTACGAGGACAAGCTGCGCGATGTTTCCAACCAGACCGTTGCCATGGCGGGCGACATCCGCGATTTCCTCGATCAGGCCAATATCGCCTCGATCGAGTTTGCCGAGGGCTATTCCTTTCAGGTCCTGAGCCGCCAGCTCAACGAATCCGCAATTGTCGAACGGGGTTCGGACGGGAGCCTGCGCACGGCGGCCATCGTCGATCCCGACAAGAACACCGAACGCGAACGCGTGACTCCGCAGGACATTGCCCGGATCGAGAAGGGCGAGGGCGTCGTGGTCAAAGCCTCGGCCGAACGGATCGAGGCGATCACCCCGATCGACCGCAAGCGCGAGATCTACCTCTATACCGCGCGCAATTCCGACATGCTGGCGCTTGGGCAGTGGGAGCGGGCGCAGAGCGTGCTCAAATCCTACGACATGCTGACGACACGCGCGCGCGCGCTGCAATTGCGGTTCAACATCCTGCTCTTCGCGGTCAGTCTCGGCCTTGTCGCCATAGCGGTCTGGGCGGCGCTGCGGTTTGCCGACCGGCAGGTGGCGCCGCTTGCCGAACTGGTTTCGGCCGCGCGCACCATCGGCAGCGGCAACTTTGCCATGCGCGTTGCGCAGAACAGCGGCACCGACGAGGTCGGCCTGCTCGCCCGCGCCTTCAACCGCATGACCGAGCAGCTTGAAGGGCAGACAAAGGCGCTCGTTTCCGCAAATGCCCAGCTTGAGGTGCGCCGCGCCTTCATCGAAGCGGTGCTGGAATCGATCACGGCCGGGATCGTCTCGATCGGGCGCGATGGCTCGGTCCTGCTCATCAATTCCTCGGCCCAGCGCATGCTGGTGCCTGCCGACGCGCCCAGTCCCATCGGACGGCCGCTGGCGGACGTTTCACCGGTCTTTGCCCAGCTCGTCACGTCGGGACAGGCCAATCATGTCATCCAGCAGCCGATGGGCGGCGATCTGAGAACGCTTGCCGTCAGGGTGGTAAAGGACGACAACGGCCACGTCATCACCTTCGAGGACATCTCGCGCCAGTTGCTGGACCAGCGCCGGGCCGCATGGTCGGACGTTGCCCGCCGCATCGCGCACGAGATCAAGAACCCGCTGACGCCCATCCAGCTTGCCACGGAGCGGCTCAAGCGGCGCTATGGCCGCCAGATCGCCAACGATCCGGAACTGTTCGAGGAACTGACCAGCACGATCATCCGTCAGGTTGGCGATCTGCGCAAGATGGTGGACGAGTTCTCCTCCTTCGCGCGCCTGCCCAAGCCGGTTTTCCGTGCCGAAGATGCCAGCGATCTGGTGCGTCAGGCCCTGTTCCTTCAGGAAGTGGCGCACCCCGCGCTCGATTTCAGCTTTGCGTGTGACGTGAGCACCATGCCGCTGCAATGCGACCGTCACCAGTTCGGGCAGGTCATGACCAATGTTCTCAAGAACGCGATCGAGGCGATCGAGGCGCGGGCAAAGCACGAGGACATCGATTATCGCGGACGCATTGCGGTCACGCTTTCCGGCGATGAAACGTCCGTCACGGTGGAAGTGATCGATAACGGCATCGGGCTGCCGGCCGAGCGTGATCGCATCCTGGAGCCTTACATGACCACCCGCGAGAAAGGCACGGGCCTTGGCCTTGCCATCGTGCACAAGATTGTCGAGGAGCATGGCGGCGAGATGGCCTTCGCTCCCGAACCCACCGGCGGCACGCGCGTCATCATGCGCTTCGCGCGCGATCCGCTTTCCGCATCTCCCGCATCCGCTGCACACGCCGAACAGGACTGACAGGACCCGACCATGGCACTCGATATCCTCATCGTGGACGACGAACGCGATATCCGCGAACTTGTCGCCGGCGTCCTCTCCGACGAGGGCTACGGCTGCCGCCTTGCAGCCGACAGCACGTCGGCCCTCGCCGCGATCGATGAACGCCGCCCCAGCCTCGTCCTGCTTGACGTCTGGCTGCATGGCAGCCCGATGGACGGGCTGGAAGTGCTTGACGAGATCAAGAAGCGCGAACCGGAACTGCCGGTCATCATCTTTTCCGGCCATGGCAATATCGACACGGCGGTTTCCGCGATCAGCCGCGGCGCGATGGATTTTCTGGAAAAGCCCTTCGAAGCCGAACGTCTGCTGCTGCTGGTCGAGCGCGCAACCGAGACCGAACGTCTGCGCCGCGAGAACCAGCGCCTGCGGCAGGGTTTTGCCATGGCGGAAGAGTTCACCGGCAACAGCCCGGCAATCAACCATGTGCGCGCCACGCTGAAGCGTGTGGCCAACACCGGAAGCCGCCTGCTGATTTCCGGGCCTGCCGGATCGGGCAAGGAAGTGGCGGCGCGCCTGCTCCATTCGTGGAGCCCGCGCGCGCAGAATGCCTTCGTCACCGTCAACTCCGCGCGCATCACGCCCGAACGCTTCGAACAGGAACTGTTCGGCGAAGAATCGGACGGCAAGCTGGTGCGGGCAGGGCTGCTGGAAATGGCCGATGGCGGCACGCTGTTCCTTGATGAGGTGTCGGACATGCCGCCGTCCAGCCAGGCACGCATCCTGCGGGTGCTGACCGAGCAGTCCTTCGTCCGGGTCGGCGGACACCGCCAGATCCGGGTCGATGTCCGGGTCGTGTCCTCCTCCTCGCGGCCGCTCGAACGCGAGATTGCCGAGCGCCGTTTCCGCGAGGATCTCTACTACCGGCTGAACGTCGTTCCGGTTGCAATTCCCCCGTTGGCAGAGCGGCGCGATGACATTCCCGCGCTCGTTGACCATTTCTTCACGCGCTACGCCAGCGAGCAGGGCGTGCCCCCGCCTGCGGTCACGCCCGAAGCCATGGCCGCCCTCCAGAGCTATGATTGGCCGGGCAACGTGCGGCAACTGCGCAACGTGGTCGAACGAACGATCATACTTGCTCCGCGCGAACGCCTCGCCCGGATCGATCCCGACATGCTTCCGTCCGAGATCGTGGCGATGCCCATGGGCGGCGAGACGGGCGCATCGGCGCTGATGGGGGTGCCCCTGCGCGAGGCTCGCGAGAATTTCGAACGCGAGTATCTGAAGGTCCAGATCCGCCGCTTTTCCGGCAACATTTCCAAGACCGCTGCCTTCATCGGGATGGAACGTTCCGCGCTGCACCGCAAGCTCAAGCTGCTTGGCATGGCCGAACGCCGCGAGGGCGAGGACGAGGACTGAATATCGGGCGTCGGCAACGGGGAAGGGCTACGCATTCGCATGAATTGCCCCACCTCCTCAATTTGGCATGTTTACCTTCGGTCGATGCCGCCTTACACTAGTGCATGAAACCGGCTGGAACCGGATGATGCCATGGTGCTCATTCCGCAAAGGCCAGATTGCCTGCAACCGCAACGGGGCAGGCCAATACCAAACGGAGTCACGTGAAATGACCGGAAAGACCTTGTCCGCCCGCCCTCGGCCCAAGCCCGAACCCGCACCGGCGGTCGAGGCGCCCGCAGTTGCGACCGGTGCAACCGGCGGGAAGGGCCAGAACCTTCAGGACCTGTTCCTCAATCATCTGCGCAAGAACAAGATCCCGGTCACGATGTTCCTCGTGAAGGGCGTGAAGTTGCAGGGGATTGTCACCTGGTTCGACAATTTCTCGATCCTGCTGCGCCGTGACGGGCAGTCCCAGCTGGTTTACAAGCACGCGATCTCCACGATCATGCCGGGCCAGCAGCTTTCGGTTGCGCACTTCCAGACGGGCGGGGAGGAAAGCGGCAAGAAGGCGCGCCTGTTGCAGGAAGTGTTCCTCTCCAGCGTTCGCGACGCGGCGGTTCAGGTCACCATGTTCCTTGTCAACGGCGTGATGCTTCAGGGGCGGGTGGCTTCCTACGATCTCTTCTGCATGCTGCTTGAGCGTGAGGGTTATGTCCAGCTCGCCTACAAGCACGCTGTTTCGACGATTCAGCCTGCCGGTCACGTTGACCTGACCGGCGACTGGGATGGCGAGGATTCCTGAGCACTTTTGAATTCGGCAACAACGCCGGCGAAATATCCGGCGAAGTCACCCGCGGCGCGCGCGCCATCGTGGTCCTGCCCGACATCCGCCAGCGCGGCGCCGGTCTCGGCATTGATGCCGATGCCCGGCTTGAGGAAGGGCAGGGCCTTGCTCGCGCGATCGGGATCGAGGTGGTGGATGGCTTCATTCTGCCTGTCCGCAGTGTTCGTCCTGCCACGCTGTTCGGCGAAGGGCAGGTGGAACGCATGGCCACTGCCTGCAACCAGTCCGATGCCGAACTGGTCATCGTCGATGGCGCACTTTCGGCAATCCAGCAGCGTAACCTGGAAGAGAAGCTCAAGCGCAAGGTGATCGACCGCACGGGCCTGATCCTTGAGATTTTCGGTGAACGTGCAGCCACCGCCGAAGGGCGGCTTCAGGTCGAGCTTGCCCATCTCGATTATCAGGCGGGGCGACTGGTGCGTTCGTGGACCCATCTTGAGCGCCAGCGGGGCGGTTTCGGCTTTCTGGGTGGTCCGGGCGAGACCCAGATCGAGGCCGACCGTCGGCTGATCCGCGCACGCATGGCCCGGCTGCGCCGCGAACTAGAGCAGGTGCGCCGCACGCGCGGCCTGCATCGCGAGCGCCGCCAGCGCGCGCCCTGGCCGGTGATTGCGCTGGTGGGTTACACCAACGCCGGAAAGTCCACCCTGTTCAACCGGTTGACCGGCGCTGACGTCATGGCGGAAGATCTCCTGTTCGCCACGCTCGATCCCACCATGCGTGCCATTCGCCTGCCGGGCGTCGAGAAGGCCATCCTGTCAGATACGGTTGGCTTCATTTCGGATTTGCCGACCCAGCTTGTTGCAGCCTTCCGGGCGACGCTGGAGGAAGTGACCGCAGCCGACGTGATCGTCCATGTGCGCGATGTTGCCAATCCAGCCAGCGCTGACCAGAAGGCCGAGGTGGAGCAGATCCTCGCCGATCTTGGGGTAATCGGGGAAGGCGGCGCCAAAGTTCCGATCATCGAAGCGTGGAACAAGTGGGATCTCCTGTCCCCTGAGGAGCGCGCGGCCCGCAGCGATCTCGTCGCAGCCAAGCTGTCGAACGTTCCGGTCGTCCCGATTTCGGCGCTGACCGGCGAAGGGATGGATGCACTGCTGGAAAAGCTTGGCGAACTGCTCACGGGTGGCGCGCAGGTTGTCGAGCTTGTCGTTCCCCTGTCGGACGGGCAGCGGCTGGCGTGGCTCCATGCGCACGGCGAAATACTGGAGGAGCAGGAGATCGTTGGCGAGGATCGTCCGGCAATGCGCATCAAGGTGCGGTTGAGCCAGCGCGAACTGGGGCGTTTTACCGCTCTGAACGCTTGACTGCCTGCCACAAGGCTTCCTGCGCATCGAGCGGAAGATCGCCAAAGCGGCCTTCGGCAAGCTGCTCCATGGCGCGGAACCGGCGTTCGAACTTGGCGTTGGCGGCGCGCAGTGCCTCTTCGGGGCCTATGCCGTGCTTGCGAACAAGATTGACGGCCGCAAACAGCAGGTCGCCAGCTTCGGCGATGCGCTCCTCGTCTGAAGATGCCTGTGCAAGCTCTTCGATTTCCTCAAGAACCTTCTCTCTTGCGCCATCCGGGTCCGGCCAGTCGAAACCCTGTCTTGCAGCCCGCTTCTGGAGTTTTTCGGCACGCATCAGCGCAGGCAGGGAAAGCGCCACCCCGTCAAGCGCGCTTTGCGCCCCTTTCGCGGCGCGCTCCGCGGCTTTGGCGGCTTCCCAGCGATCTTCGCGCGCCTCCTGGTTGCCATCCATGTCGCCGAAGACATGGGGGTGGCGCGCTTCCATCTTGTCCGAGATGGCAGCGGCGACTTCATCGAAACTGAAAAGGCCAAGCTCTTCGGCCATGCGGGCGTGAAAGACGACCTGCAACAGAAGATCGCCCAGTTCTTCCTTCAGACCCGGCATGTCGTCGCGGGAGATGGCGTCGTCGACTTCGTAGGCTTCCTCGATCGTGTAGGGCGCGATCGTGGCGAATGTCTGCGCGCAGTCCCATGCGCAGCCGCGCTCCGGATCGCGCAGTCTGGCCATGATCTTCAGCAGTCGGGCAAGATTGGGTGTGTCGTTCTGGTTCATTGCATCCGTCCGGATTGGGACCGTGCCTGGGTATGGGGCGATGGGAAACTGCGCAGTGCAGAAACGCGTGAGGGGCGCTCTCACAAGCGTCGCACATGAGATGTGATAATAAGTATTATGTAAATTGAATACCGGATTTGAGGGAGGCGTCATCACCATCCGAGCACCGAGAACAGCAACGCCGCAGCAAGGATCAGGAAGCCCCACAATGCTGCCATCCGCAGACCTTCCGACAACCCGATGCGCTGGCCGCGCAGGTTGGCCACGAGCAGCACCAGCACCATGACCAGGCCGATCAACCGGACGATCTGATCCGCACTCACAGCACCACCTCCATGCCGTCATATGCCGGTTCGACATGATCCGGCGTTTCCGCGCAAAGCGTGCGATAGTCCATCGACTTGTCGAGATGCGTAAGGATGCCGCGATCGGCACGGCTCGCTTCGATCAGTTCCAGTGCCATGGCAAGATGCGCATGGGTCGGATGTGGCTGGCGCCTGAGGCAATCCACCACCAGAACATCGACCCTGTAGAAAAGGTCGATCATCTCATTGGTAATCTCGCTGAAGTCCGTGGCGTAAGCTATTGCTTTTCCTGCCTGATCGAAACGATACGCGGTCGATTGCGCCGGACCGTGCGGCATCTGGCAGTGGCTGATCCCGATCCCGCAGAGCATCCTCACCCGATCAAGGTTATCAAGTTCGCAGATCGTGTGATAACCGTGTTGCCCTGCGAAGACATAGCCGAAACGCTGCCGAAGGCGCCGGACCGTCTCTCCGGCGGCATAGGCCGGGATCGGTCCCCCGCGCCCATAGCGCAGCGGGCGCAGGTCATCGATGCCATGGCAGTGATCGGCATGGTCGTGCGTCCACAGCACGCCGTCGACACGGTCGATCCCGCAGGCAAGAAACTGCTGGCGAAGGTCAGTTGGCGTATCCACCAGCAGACGACTGCCATCGTCACCTTCGACCATGATCGCCACGCGGGTGCGCCGGTTGCGCGGTTCCTGCGGATCGCAATCACCCCAGTCATTGCCGATGCGCGGAACGCCGGTGGACGTGCCCGAACCAAGGATGGTCAGCTTCATGACCGCGCCTTCACAGCGACGCTTTGCGGAAGAGACCGAAGAAGTTCTTGCCGGTAGCTTCCGCCAGCGCTTCCCTGCTGGTTCCGCGCAAGGCCGCGACGAAAGCGCATGTGTCCGAGACGAAGGCCGGCTCGCAGGTCTTCCCGCGATGGGGCACCGGCGCCAGAAACGGTGCATCGGTTTCGACCAGCAGACGATCCTCAGGCAAACCTGCCGCTATGGCCTGCAAGTCCTTCGCGTTCTTGAATGTTACAATCCCGGAAAGCGATATCGAAAGGCCAAGGTCCAGCATCTTCGCAGCAAAGTCGGCCGATGCCGTGAAGCAGTGGATCAGCGCAGGAAAGGCCCCCTTCCCCATTTCCTCTTCAATGATCCGCGCCGTATCCTCTTCGGCATCGCGGGTGTGAACGATCAGCGGCAGACCGGTTTCGCGCGCAACGGCGATGTGCACGCGAAAGAGATCCTGCTGCACCTTGCGGTCGGAATGGTCGTAGAAATAATCTAGGCCGGTCTCGCCGATGCCGATCACCTTGGGATGGGCTGCCGCTTCCAGCAGCGCCGCCTCTCCCAGATCGGCATGGGCATCGGCCTCGTGTGGGTGGATGCCGATGCTGGCCCAGACATCGCTCTCTCGCTCGGCGGTGCCGACGATATCGCTCCATTCGCGCAGTCGGGTCGAAATGTTGAGAAAACCGCGCACACCGCTTTCGCGAGCGCGGCCAAGCACTTCACCCTGCTGCTCGACGAGTCCCTTGTAGTTGAGATGACAGTGGGAATCGATCAGCATCATTGCGCGGCAGGCTCCTCAGGCAGTTCCAGCCGGGGAAACGCCGGAACCGGCTGCGCGACATGTTCACCCGTGGCAACCCGCGCCAGATACCAGTCGGCATCGGCAAGATCGGCATAGGCCCGCGCTTCGAGCGGAATGCCGAGCTGATCGAGCACCTTTGCCGCAGCCGCAGGCACGACCGGGGCGATGGCGATGGTCAGATCACGGATCGCCATGAACAGGGTGAGGAGAACGGCCTTCATCCGTTCGGGATCGGTCTTGCGCAGGGCCCAGGGGGCCTGCTCGTCGACATAGGCATTGCAGGCGAAGACTGCGCGCATCCACGCCTCGATTCCGGCGGAAAAGTTCAGCGCCGCAAACTCGCGCGGCAGTTCGTCGTGGCAGGCGCTGAACACGGTTGCCAGAAGCCGGTCGTCGGCCTCGACCGTCGAGAACTTCTCCAGTTTCCCGCCCATGTTCTTGAAGATCATGGACAAGGTGCGCTGCACCAGATTGCCGTAACTGTTTGCCAGTTCGGCATTGCACCGGGTGACGATGGCTTCGGGGGAATAGGAGCCATCCTGACCGAACGCCACTTCGCGCATCAGGAAATAGCGCAAGGGATCAACACCGAAACGCTCTGCCAGATCGAGCGGGTCGGTGACATTGCCCAGCGACTTCGATTCCTTCTGCCCGCGGTTGAGGAGGAACCCGTGACCGAACACCTGCCTTGGCACGGCCACGCCCGCGCTCATGAGGAAGGCTGGCCAATAGACCGCATGGAACCGCACGATATCCTTGCCGATCAGGTGCAGATCTGCCGGCCAGAACCTTGCAAAATCTCCACTCTCATCGGGAAAACCCAGCCCAGTCAGATAGTTGGTCAGCGCATCGACCCAGACATACATGACATGGCCATCGCTTCCGGGCACCTTGATGCCCCAGTCGAAGCTGGTGCGCGACACGGACAGGTCGCGCAATCCGCCTTCGACAAAGCGCATGACCTCGTTGCGGCGGCTGTCAGGCTGGATGAACTGCGGGTTTTCCGCGTAAAGCCTCAGGAGTGGTTCGGCATAGTTCGAGAGCCTGAAGAACCAGCTTTCCTCGACCGTCCACTCCACCGGCGTGCCTTGCGGCGAGAGCTTTTCGCCCCCTTCCCCGACGACAAGTTCGCTTTCATCGTAGAAGGCCTCGTCGCGCACCGAATACCAGCCTTCATAGCGATCGAGATAGAGATCGCCGCGCGCCTCCATCCGGCGCCAAAGCTCTTGCACGGATGCGTGATGGCGTTCTTCGGTGGTCCGGATGAACACATCATACGAAACATTCAGTCTATCGCACATCTCTATGAAATAGGATGACATTTCATCAGAGAGTTCGCGCGGCGTCATGCCCAGTTCGCGAGCCTTCTGGGCCATCTTCAGACCATGCTCATCGGTGCCGGTCTGAAACCTGACGTCCCGTCCCATGGCCCGCTGGAACCGTGCGATCACGTCGGCGGCGATGGCCTCGTAGGCATGGCCGATGTGCGGCTTTCCGTTGGGATAGGAAATGGCGGTTGTGATATAGAACGGTTCGCCCATCGGGCCGGTCACTTTCTGGTCTGAAGGCAGGAGACTTAATGCGCCCCTTCCCTAATCGGCGCAGCCGATGCCAGCAAGGAGCCGATTTCGGTCATCAGCATTCCCGTATCGAAGTTGTAGATCGGTGCTTCGGCGGCAAGCCTGACCAAACGGGCATGGACATCCGCCAGACGCAGCCGACCGGCATCGTCTGCGCGGTCCAGTGCGCGCACCACCGTCATCCGGGCGGCCTCTATCGTCGCGGCAAGGCGTTCGCGGTCGGGCCGCGCGCCCAGAACGCCGGTCAGCGATCCGCGCAGGGCAAGATCGGGATCACCACGCTCCAGCAGCCTTTCAAACAGGGCATGCGCCTTGGCCAGATCCTGTTCGGCCAGGGCGAGCGCCGCCCCCGGTGCGCCGCCTGCAAGCAGAAGCGCCATCCGGCGGGTTTCAGCATCAAGATGGGGCGCGGCGGCATCAAGCGCGCGAGCCACATCGGGTTCGGCCAGCGGGTGGAAACGAACGATCCGGCAGCGGGAACGGACCGTCGGCAGCAAACGGCCAAGCGCATGGACAACCAGCAGGAAAAAGGTTCCGAGCGGTGGCTCCTCAAGGCTCTTGAGAAGCGCGTTCACGGCATTCTTTTCAAGCAGGTCCGCCGCATCGATGATGACAGCGCGCCGCTGTCCCAGCGTCGGCCGTGTCGTCAGCCGGCGCTGCAATGCACGCACCTGATCGATGGTGATGTTGCGCTTCAGCTGGAACGGTTTGCCATCGTCGCGCTTCTTCGCCTCGTCATCATTGGCAGGTAGCGGTGACAGGACGAGAATATCGGGATGGGCTTCGGCGCAAGGTTGCGGCACGCCCGGTTCCGCCACGAGTTCGGCTGCTGCCGCCATCGCGAAGCTGGCCTTGCCCAGCCCTTCCCGCCCGGCCAGAATCCAGCCGTGGTGCATGCGCTCGCCCGCCATTGCGGCTCGCCAGATGCGCCACGCCTCGTCGTGCCCGATCAGGGGAGCGGGGCCAGTCATGCGGAAAGACAAAAACCAAGGGCGGCGATGATGCGGTGATGCACCTCATCGACGGTGCCGAGCGCATCGATCACCGCAAAACGCTCCGGCTCCTGCTCGGCAAAGGCCCGAAATGCGGCGGCGACGCGCGCGTGGAACTCTGCCGAACGGCCGCCGATACGGTCGGCATCATTGCCGTCGCGCTGCACCAGCCTTGATGTGGCCACTTCCGGCGGCAGGGTCAGCAGGATGGTGACATCGGGCAGGAGCGAACCGCTGCCGATCCGGTGAAGCGTCATCACCTCTTCATCGGAAAGACCGCCGCCTGCGCCCTGATAGGCGCGGCTGCTGTCCACGAAGCGGTCGCAGATGACCCAGGCGCCGCGCGCAATTGCCGGACGGATCAGCCTCTCAACGTGATCGGCACGGGCGGCGGCAAAGAGCAGAGCCTCGGCCCGTGCCCCCCAGCCCTCGCCTTCGGTGCTCAGCAGCATCGCCCGGATGACCTCTGCCCCGGTCGTGCCGCCCGGTTCGCGCGTGGTGACAACCTCAAGCCCGCGCTCGCGCAGGGCAGCGGCCAGAAGCCTGCCCTGCGTGGATTTGCCGACGCCCTCGCCGCCTTCGAAGGCGATGAAACGTCCTGCCGGATGCCGTGCCGCGTTCATAGTCCGACGATCCCCAACATGCCGTCGCGCAGGCGGGCCAGCATCCCGCCTCCCGCCACGTCCTGCCCGGCGACCAGCGGCAGGATACGCACCGGCTCGCCTGGCACCCGCACCAGCAGACTGGCAACCGTGTCCCCTCGCGACACCGGGGCTTTCAACGGCCCCCGGTAACGCACCGATAGCGTGTAGCGGGCCTTTTCGCCTTTCGGAACCGTGACGCTCAGTTCTCTTGGAGCGATCAAGGGCAGGCTGCGCTCCGTGCCCCCCTGCACCCTGGCGGTTGCAACCTGCGCCCCCTTGGGAAAGATCGGTTCTGCGTCCCAGGCCGCAAAGCCCCACTCGATCAGGGCGCGCGACTGCTGCGCCCGGTCCTGCGGCCTGTCATAGCCGCCAAGCACCATGACCAACCTTCGCCCGCCCCGTTCGGCTGAACCGACAAAGCCGTAACCTGCCTCGTTGGTAAAGCCGGTCTTCACACCATCGGCGCCCTCAACATAGCCGTAGAGCGGGTTATGGTTCGGCTGGGTTATGCCGCCCCAGGTCATCTCTGCATGGCCATAGAAGCGCCGGTAGAGATCGGGAAAGCGCGTCATCAGCGCGCCGCTCAATGTCGCAAGGTCTGCGGCTGTCACGTAGGTCTGGCCTTCATCCATCCAGCCGTTGGGGGTGTTGAAGTGGCTGTCGCGCATCCCAAGGTCGGCTGCCGCCGCATTCATGAGGGCGGTGAAGGCTGGCACCGATCCGCTCGCTCCCTCTGCCAGAACGACGCACGCATCGTTGGCCGAAACGGTCACGATGCCTTCGATCAGTTCCGCCACCGTCGGCTGCGCATCGGCCGGAAGGAACATCGTGCTGCCTACGCCGCGCCATTTGCGGAACGTATCGGGCCGAACGCCCATGCGCTGGTCCAGCCGCAGCCGCCCCTTGCTCAGCAGGTCGAAGGCAACATAGCTGGTCATGATCTTGGTGATCGAGGCTGGGACGAACCGGCGGTGCACGTCTCTTGCGTAGAGGACACGCCCCGATCCCACATCGACGAGCAGGGCAATCGGTGCGTCGATGGCCGGCATCGCCAAGGCAGGCCCGGCCTTGCTGCCGAGCGCTGCACCTTCAGGAGATGCCGCAGCGGCAGGCACCACCGCTACGGCCACCAGAGCCATGCCGATGAAGATTTTCGAGCGCAACTGCATTCCCCGCAAGACCACAGGGACCAGACCCGCGCCCGACAAGGCTATGGCGCGGTCATGATCCGTGCGTCGGCATAGCCTTGCGCGTGCACCTTCGCCAGCGCCGCGTCGGCTTGTCCACGATCGTCATGAGGCCCCACCCGCACGCGCCAGAACTTTCCTGCGGGCGAAACGCTGCCTCCCACCGTGCGGGCCACGCCTTCGGCCCTCGCCCTGGTCGAGAAAGCGCCTACCTGCACGAACAGGCCGCGCTCCGCCTTGGCGGCGGTGCCTGATTCCGGGCGGATAGCCGGCGCGGCATTTGCGGCCGCTGTCGGGCGTGGTTCAGGTTTGGCGGCGGCTGGCGCCTCGCTTGCGGTGATGCGGTTTGCCTGCGTGGCCGGCCTTGCAGCCGGCTTTGGCGCTGGCGTGTTCTTCGCCTGCGCCGCCGCAGTGACTGCGGCCACGGGGGAAGAGTCTGTGATGGGCGCAGGTGCGGCAACGGCTCCCAGCTTGCGGCGCAGCGCTGCGAGCAGCCCCGGCGGCGTATCCATCCGCGCCGGGGCTTCGCCGCCACTGCGCAGCAGCGCGCGCTCGGCCTCAGGCGGGTTGACCCGGCGCACCCGGACCGCAACGCGGCCGCTCTGCGGTGCGCCAAGCTGGTTCCATGCTGCCGGAGACAGCGCGAGAAGATCAGAGCCGGTCATCGGGCCGCGCTTCGTGAGCCTGACCAGAATGGTCCGCCCGGTTTCCAGTGACGTGACCTCGACATAGCTTGGCAGGGGCAGCGTGCGATGCGCTCCGGTTATGCCTGCACCCAGTGCACCATCCGCGGCCCGCTGCGCCTGCCCGACCGAATCGTAATTGAGCGTGTCTGCGGGCGTATAGGTGATGCCATCGATGACGAAGGGTTCGCCCAGCACCATCGGATAATCCCCGGCTGGCCCGCGCGCGGCCCCGTCGGGAAGGCTGGAAACCCGCGCATTGGCACCCCCACAGGCGGCCAGAAGCAGGGTGGAAGCAAGTGCGATCCGGCTAGCGGCTGATTTCATCTGCAAGAAGTCCCACGGACAGAGCGTAAAAGTTCGAGCAGTTGTAATCGAGGATAACCCTATAATTTCCGGTTAGCAGATAGCCGGTCTTGCCGCGGCCATCCGGTTCCAGCAGCGTGGCCATGACATTGTCTGCCGGCCACGAGCCCGATTTGGGAACGACACCCAGCCCACGCCACTCGGTCATGGTCTTCCATCCGGTATGCCGGTCGAACACGCGCGGACAGCGCGGGCTGCGCAGCGATGTGCCCAGTCTCTCGCGATCGAGGCTCTCCGGCACGCTTACGGCAACCCCCCAGGGCTGGCCCGGCCGCCATCCCGCATCACGGAAATAGTTGGCGATGGAGGCAAGCGTGTCTGCCCGGTTGGACCAGATGTCGGCAAAGCCATCCCCGTCCGCATCAACCGCAACGCGCAGATAGACCGAGGGCAGAAACTGCGGATTGCCGAACGCCCCGGCCCAGCTTCCGACCAGCCTTGAACGCGGAACGCCGCGGTCCACCATCTTCATTGCCGCGATGAATTCGTCGGCAAACAGTTCCCGGCGGCGCCCTTCATAGGCAAGCGTCGCCAGCGAGCGCGGCAGATCGAAGTTTCCGGTATAGCCGCCGTAATCCGTCTCATGCCCCCAGATGGCGAGGAGAACCGGCCCCGGAACACCGTAGCGCGCGGATATGGTGGCAATTTCTCGCGCCGCGGCCGTAAACTGCTGCCGTCCCCGCGCAATCCGCGAGGCATCGACATGGCTGCGACGATACGGCTCGAATGCGGGGATCGCACCGCTGCTGGTTCCGGGCTGCGCCCTGTCGAGCTGGACGACGCGCGGATTGAAGGTCAGCCCCTGCGTTACCTCGGCTATGGTGCGCTCGCTCACCCCCTCGGAGCGGGCGCGTGCGCCAAGAAGCTGAAGGTAGCCCTGAAACCCCGCATCCGGGCCGCTTTCCTGCGCGACCGATGCGGCAGGCGACACCAGCCAGCCGGTGATTGCCGCGGCGGCGATCCACGCCCGCCGCACCATTCTGGAAAACGTCACGCCCCATGCATTCATCCGGTATGTCATCCCGAACCTGTCGCACGTCTGCACCACGATGGGAATCCCCCTTTGCGCCGCCACGCAAAACCGCTAACGGCTCCCCGTCGGCGGCGCCCCCGCCGATCTGCGGACAGGTGGCCGAGTGGTTTAAGGCAGCGGTCTTGAAAACCGCCGTGGGTGCAAGCTCACCGTGGGTTCGAATCCCACCCTGTCCGCCAACATCTCAATGCGAATCAATGAGATGGGCTTCGATGGGCCAGAAAATCCCTAGCTTCCGCACCATTTTGCTGATTGCGACCGAACCTCAGAGACTGCCGGCGCAGCCAGATCCTGTCTCTGACGGCCTTTCGTCTCTTTTCACCCGAACCTCAGCTAAAAAGGTTCGGCTTCAGAAATCCTCAGATTTCTGCGGTTTTGCCGATCAACTTCAAACGAACCTTTTCAGGCTAATCTCGGCAGGTGGGTGGGCTGAGAACCCAGGGTGGAAGATGGCGGACCCTTGTCAGCGTCGAGCGACAAAGGCAGGTACTAAGAGGCGTAATTCAAGTTCTCACGCCTACTCGCCTCCCCTGTCCGTTTTGAAACCCGCTCCGGTTTCGAACGATGCTGGTCTTTTCGCCTGCTGCGGACTTTTCCGTCCTTGACCGATATCAACCGGAACGGACTATTTCCGGTTTCGCACGCTGAAGCCGGACCACGCACAAAAAAAGGCGCGGGAAAGTTCCTTCCCGCGCCCTCCGGAATGTCCTGAACGTCGATCAGGTCAGATGTGCAGCGCCCGTCCGTAGGCAGCCAGCACGCTTTCGTGCATCGATTCGCTGATGGTCGGGTGCGGGAACACCGTGTGCATCAGTTCGGCTTCGGTGGTCTCCAGCGTCTTGCCGACAACGAAGCCCTGGATCATCTCGGTCACTTCCGCGCCGATCATGTGCGCGCCAAGCAATTCGCCGGTCTTTGCATCGAACACGGTCTTCACGAAGCCTTCCGGCTCGCCAAGCGCAATTGCCTTGCCGTTTCCGATGAAGGGGAACGTGCCCACCTTCACCTCGTGCCCGGCTTCCTTTGCCTTGGCTTCGGTCAGGCCGACGCTGGCGATCTGTGGATGACAATAGGTGCAGCCCGGAATGTTGCTGCGGTCCATCGGGTGGGGGTGCACGTCCTTGTTGCCCAGTTCGGCCGCAATGGCTTCCGCTGCAATCACGCCTTCATGACTTGCCTTGTGCGCCAGCCACGGCCCCGGCGTCACGTCGCCGATGGCCCAGAGGCCCTTGACGTTGGTGCGGCCATAGCCGTCGATGGCAATGATGCCGCGTTCCGCCTTCACGCCCAGCGCTTCCAGCCCGATATTCTCGGTGTTGGGAACAATGCCCACGGCCACGATCACGTGGCTGAAATCGGCTTCGGCAACCTTGCCGTCTTTCCCCTTGATCTTCGCCTTCACGCCCGATGCCGATACGGCAAGGCTCTCGACACCGGCGCCGGTCATGATCGTCATGCCCTGCTTGGTCAGCGCTTTCTCAAGGAAGGCAGACACGTCCGCGTCCTCGACCGGCACGATCCGGTCCATCATCTCGACCACGGTCACGGCAGCGCCCATGTCGTTGTAGAAGCTGGCGAACTCGATACCGATCGCGCCCGATCCGATGACCAGCAGCTTCGTCGGCATTTCCTTCGGCGTCATGGCGTGGCGATAGGTCCAGATGCGTTCGCCATCGGCCTTGGCAAAGGGCAGGTCGCGCGCGCGAGCGCCAGTGGCGACGATCACGTGCTTTGCCGAAATCGTCTCGGCGCCCTTCTCGCCGGTCACTTCGACGCTTGTCGCGCTTTTCAAGACACCATTGCCCATGTGCACGGCGATCTTGTTCTTGCGCATGAGATGCGTGACGCCTTGGTTGAGCTGCTTGGCCACCCCGCGCGAGCGCTTGACCACGGCTTCAAGGTCGGCCCGGATATTGTCGGCAGCAAGGCCATAGGCGGCCGCGTGCTTCATGTGGTTGAGCACTTCGGCCGAACGCAGCAGGGCCTTGGTGGGGATGCAACCCCAGTTGAGGCAGATGCCCCCCAGGTTCTCGCGTTCGACGATGGCGGTCTTCAGGCCAAGCTGTGCGCAGCGGATGGCAGCGACATAGCCGCCGGGCCCCGATCCGAGAACGATGACGTCGTAGTTTTCAGCCACGCATATGCTCCTTGAAGGCCCTCTTCCGGCCGATTTCCTAGCGGATCGAGCAGCACGCTGCCGCTCGCAGATTTGTCAGGCCACCAGTCCCAGCGGGTTTTCGATGAGCGCCTTGAAAGCCTGCATCAGTTCGGCCCCGTCAGCACCGTCGATCGCGCGGTGATCGAAGCTGCCCGTGGCCGACATGACCGTGGCAATGCCAAGTGCGCCGTCGATCACATGGGGCCGCTGCTCTCCCGCGCCTACAGCCATGATCATGGCCTGCGGCGGATTGATGACGGCATCGAAGCTCTTGATGCCGAACATGCCGAGGTTCGAAAGCGACGCCGTGCCGCCCTGATATTCGTGCGGTTGCAGTTTGCCCTCGCGGGCCTTGGCTGCCAGCGCCTTCATCTCGGTGGCAATGGCCGAGACCGATTTGCTGCCTGCATCGACGATGATCGGCGTGATGAGGCCCGAAGGCGCGGCAACGGCGACGGAAATGTCGGCGCGCTTGAAGCTGCGCAGTTCATCGCCGGCAAAGCTGACATTGCACTTCGGCACCTGCACGAGGGCCTTGGCCAGGGCCTTGATGATGAGGTCGTTGACCGAAAGCTTCACGCCCTGTGGTTCAAGCGCCGCATTGAGCTGGCCGCGCAGCTTGAGCAGCGCATCGAGGCGGATATCGACCGTGAGATAGATGTGCGGGATTGTCTGCTTGGCTTCGGTCAGGCGGCGCGCAATCGTCTTCCGGACGTTGTTCAGCTTCTGTGCTTCGTAAGGGATGCCGAAATCGGGCACCGCAGCGGCAGCAGGGGCAGTCGGCTGGACGGGAGCCGGTGCGGGCGCAGCCACAGCCACAGCCACAGCGGCAGGCGCTGCTGCCTGCGGCCTTGCCGCTTCGACATCGGCCTTGACGATGCGCCCGTTCGGGCCCGATCCGGCAACGGCGGCAAGATCGATGCCCCGGTCTTCGGCAATGCGCCGGGCCAGAGGCGTGGCGACCACACGATCACCCTTCGCCACGGGGGCGCTTGCCTTTGCAGGCGCAGCAGCAGGTGTCGGCGCAGCAGCAGGCGGCGCCGCCGGTGCCGCTGCTTCGGCAACGGGAGCGGCCGCAGCGGGCACGGGGGCGGGTGCATCGGCGTCTTCGTCTTCCCCCGCGATCATGGCAATCACGGTGCCGACCTTCACGCCTTCGCTGCCTTCGGGCACGTCGATCGACACGACGGTGCCTTCATCGACCGCTTCGAACTCCATCGTGGCCTTGTCGGTCTCGATCTCGGCCATGATGTCGCCGGAGGAGACCTTGTCACCCACCTTGACCAGCCACCTGGCGAGGGTCCCTTCTTCCATCGTCGGAGACAGGGCGGGCATCTTGATGGCGATGGGCATGGGAGCGCGTTTCCGTATCCTAGGAGGGCGGGATCAAGGCCCCCGAAAAGGAAACCTGACCTGCATCTTTTGTCGGCCCCATTTCACCAACATGGCGCGTCGGGTCAAGTAGCTTGGCGCTTGCGCTGAATACGAATTAGCCGATACCAAGGCAGCGAGAGGATCGGCGGCATGACACAGCGCATCTACCTGGTAATCATGGACGAAACCGACGAGGCGAGAAGCGCTCTGCGCTTTGCCGCGCGCCGGGCGGTGCGAACCGGCGGCACCGTGCACATCCTTGCGCTGGTGGCGCGCCAGCAGTTCGTGGCCTTTGGCGGGGTGCAGGCCACGATGGAACAAGAAACGCGCGATCGGGCCGAAGTCCTTGCCATGACCGCGGCGGGCAGCCTTGCCAGCGAATCGGGGCTGACGCCCGTCATCTCGGTCCGCCAGGGCGACGGGCCGAAAGTGGTGCGCAAGTATCTTGACGAGCATCCGGAGATTTCGGCGCTGGTGCTGGGCGCGGCGCAAGGCAATTCGCCGGGGCCGCTGGTCTCGCACTTTTCGGGCATTGCCGGACAACTGCCCTGCCCGCTGATGGTCGTGCCGGGCGGAATGTCCGACGAGGAAATCGACCGCTTCAGCTGATCGGCCGCCCTTTTGTCATTTCCGGCGCCCCTGATGACGGATGTTTGCGGGACGCCCGCGCTTACCCGCAGCATGTTTGCCTTGCCTGCGCGGTCTTGGTTCGATCCGCTCCCCGCGCCGCTCGATGCGCTGGACGCCTTCGGCAATGTCCGCAGGCTCGAACTTGAGAGCGCCCGTCAACGGATTGGCTTCGGCAAGGCGGAGCTTCAGGATCTGCCCCATGGCAAAGGCTTCGCCGCTCATCTCGCCGACAAGGCGCTGCGCTTTCTCGTCATAGGTGAAACGCTCTGCGCCAAGGGTGGAGACGGGAACCAGCCCATCACCCCCAAGTCCGATGATCGTGGCGAACAGGCCGAACTTCTGCACGCCGGTGATGCGCGTGTCGAAGACCTCGCCCACCTTGCATGCAAGCCATGCGGCGACATAACGGTCGATGGTCTCGCGCTCGGCCTCCATGGCGCGGCGTTCGGCATTGCTGATGGCTTCCGATACGCGGGCAAGATCGGCGCGGTCACGGTCGGAAAGGCCTGAGGCCGCCGGCAGCCCGGTTCTGGGCCGCGGCTGCTCAAGGCCATAGGCATCGACCAGCGCGCGATGCACCAGCAGGTCCGAATAGCGGCGGATGGGCGATGTGAAATGCGCATAGGAGCCAAGCGCCAGGCCGAAGTGGCCGGCATTGCGCGGACCGTAATAGGCCTGCGTCTGGCTGCGCAGCACCGCGTCCATGATGAGCGCCTTTTCCGCTTCGTCCGAAACGTCCTTCAGCATCCGGTTGAACAGCGTGGGCGTGATGACCTGCCCCAGCGCAAGCTTGCGGCCGAAGGTGGCCAGATAGTCCTTGAGCGCGAGCAGTTTCTCGCGGCTCGGCGCTTCGTGGATGCGATAGACGACCGGGGCCACCCTGGCCTCCAGCGCCTTTGCCGCAGCAACGTTGGCCGCAATCATGAAATCCTCGACCACGCGGTGCGCATCAAGCCGCTCGCGCACGGCAATGTCCACAAGCCGCCCATGCTCATCCAGCACAACGCGGCGTTCCGGCAGTTCAAGGTTGAGAGGATCGCGCGCATTGCGGGCCTTTTCCAGCAGCCGCCATGCGTCCCACAGGTTCCGCAGGTGCACTTCGGCCTCGCCGGAATCGATGCGGCGCTGCGCTTCTTCATAGGCGATGACTTCGGCGATGCGCACGATCGCGCGGGTAAAACGCCATTCGCGGACATGGCCGGAACTGTCGATGTGCAGGTGACAGGCCATGGCGGCACGATCCGCCCCTGATTTCAGCGAGCAGACATCGGCGCTTAGCACTTCGGGCAGCATCGGCACCACGCGGTCGGGAAAATAGACCGAGTTGCCGCGCTTGCGGGCTTCACGGTCGATCTGGCCGCCGGGCCGCACATAGAAGCTGACATCCGCGATGGCCACGATTGCCCTGAAGCCGCCTTCCCCATCGGGTTCTGCCCAGATCGCATCATCGTGGTCACGCGCATCGACCGGGTCGATTGCGACGATCGGCAGGGCGCGCAGGTCTTCCCTGTGTTCCTCGCTCAGTGGAAGTCCCGCAGCGGTCCCGGCTTCGGCCAGCGCGCTTTCGGGAAAGATGAAGGGAATGCCATGCCGGTGGATCGCAATCAGGCTGAAGGAACGCGGGGCCAGCGGATCGCCCAGCACGGCCACGACCTTCATGCCCGACCGCGGCGAGCGCCCGGCCGGTTCGGCCAGCACGAGCTGGCCAGCCTCTGCCCCGCCAAGATCGGAAATCGGCGCGGCGTTGCGCACCCGCTTGTCCACCGGAGCCAGCCAGCCCTTGCCCGCCCCGTCGATCTCGACCACGCCCATGAGCTGCTCTTCGCCGCCTTGCAGCTTCTTCATCGGGTGCGCGATCCAGCCCTTGCCCGCCTCTTCGGTGCGTGCCAGCACCCTGTCGCCCACACGCAGCGCGGGTCCGCGCTCGCGCGCCTTGCCCTTGGGCTCGACCACGCGCAGCCGTGGCGGCGGGCTGGCATCGTCGGACTGCCAGCTATCGGGAATGGCCACAGGCTCGCCGTCGTCGATCTCGACGATGCGCAGCACGGTTACGCGCGGCACCCCGCCCATGGCGTGAAACGCGCTGCGATTGCCGTCGATCAGCCCCTCTTCGGCCATGTCCTTGAGCAGGGCCTTGAGCGCGATCTTCTCCGCGCCTTTCAGCCCGAACGCCTTCGCGATCTCGCGCTTGCCAGCAGGCTCGGCTGACCGGGCGATGAAATCGAGCACCTGCTGGCGCGTGGGAAGTCCCTGCGGGAACGAATGCTTTGCCATCGGCGGCATGTGGTCCCTAAGTCCGCCGATGGCAAGCGTTCACGGCCTGGGCAATGGTCCGAACTGGCCGCCGGGAACTGCGGAGGCAACCGGACTTTCGCTGCCATCGGCGGCAACGGCGCTCACGCCGAACAGCCAGTCATCCGCGCGAACGCCGGGAAGGCTCACGCTCGTCGCTGCTGTTTCCTGCACTCTCGTTTCCCACATCGGCGCATCGGTGCGGCGCTGCCAAACGACGTAGCGCGCCGCGCCCGGCACGGCCTGCCATGCAATATCCGTATCCGGCTTGACTGCCCCCTTGACGATGGGAGCGGGCGGCATCGGCGTGCGGGCCAGCCTGGCGAGCGCGCGGACATTGAGCCGGGTCACTCTGGCAAGGTAGGGAAAGTCCATCTCGTCGGCGGTGTCGCCATATTTCACGCCATGTTCGGTGCGCAGATCCTGATGCTGATGCTCGTAATCCTCAACCGCCACCGTGAAGCGCACTGCGGGATAGCCCTTGTCGGAGAAGGGCAACTGGTCTCCGCCCCGGCCCATGCGGTCGGCGCGCCAGATCTGCCGGACGGCAAGGCCCTTGCCGGCATCAGCTTCGGCGAGCGCGGCAAGCCAGCGCGAAATGTTGCGCGAAGGGCTGTCATTCTCGCCGCCGAAGCGTCGCATCTGGGCGCGCAGCGCATCGGTGGAATCTGCACGCAGGCCCTCCGACAGGACGCGCACATGGGCATCGTCCCGGTAGCCATCCGAACCGGTGCTGCCGCCAACGATATCGTTGTTGAGCACGGCCTTCACGGTCCATCCCTGCGCGGCGGCATAATCGGCAAGCAGCTTGCCGCCCAGCAGGCCCTGCTCTTCGCCCGAAAGCGCGGCATAGACGATGGTGGCGGGAAACTTTTCGCGCGAAAGGACGCGCGCCGCCTCAAGCACGAGCGCGGTGCCCGATGCATTGTCGTTTGCACCCGGCGCGTCCTTCACCGCATCTAGAACGTCTGAAACGCGGCTGTCGATATGGCCCTGCACGATCACGACTTCGCCCGGCCGCTCGGTTCCGCGCTGGATGGCAACGACATTTACCAGCCGCGTCGGCACAGGCACGCGCTCGCCGGAGACGACGGTTTCCGGCAGAACGATTTCAAGGCAGTTGCCGCAGGCAGCGGAAGTCTTGCGAAACTCTGCCTCGGCCCATTTGCGTGCCGCGCCGATGCCGCGTTTGGGATCGGTCTGCGAAGACAGGGTATGGCGCGTGCCGAAGCTGACGAGTTTTTCCACATCAGCCCGCAGCCGGGCTTCGGAGATGGAATCCTCAGGGGCGGCATAAGCGGAAGTTGCCGCGAGAAGCGGAAGCAGGATCAGAAAAGTGCGCATGGGTGCGTCATGCAACGGCGCGATGACCGCAACAAGCCGGTAAAGTGAAAAGGGTGGCGATTTTGCGGCCACCCTTCCCCGTGATCAGTAGGCGCGCGCGATGAGGATCTTCTCCACCGCGGGTTCACCCGTGAAGGGGCATATACCCGCAGGCTGGCCTGCGTCCATCGGCGTATTGCGGATGGTCAGCTTCAGCGCCTTCAACTGCTCGACCACCTTCTCCAGCGCCTCGCCGGTCGGCCTGCTCCAGCCCATCTCCACCCAGCCGGGGTATTTTACGCCTTCGGCAAAGTAGGCTTTCAGCCCGTCAAGATCGGTCACATCGCGCACGATCCGGCTGTGAAGGCGTTCGCGCGCTTGCCCGTGCAGCGCGGCCTGGATGTCTTCGAGTTCGGCACTGGCAGCGGCGATGAACGCTTCACGCGGCTGCGCGACGAAGTTCGGCTTGGCATCGTCACGCCAGAGCCGGTCACGGCGAAGTGCCGAAACCTGACCGGACTCCGCATCGCGACCGCCGATTTCGAGGATCAGCGGCACCCCCTTCTTGACCCAGGCCCAGCGCTTCTGCGTGGCCTTGCCGGGGCGCCTGTCAAGCAGGACGCGGATGCGTTCCCCGAAAGCGGACTGCTTTGCCAGCGCCGCGCGGATTTCCTCGCAATAGGCCAGCAGCGCCTCGTCGGCATCGTTGTCGCGCAGCATCGGCAGGATCACGATCTGCTGCGGGGCAACCTGCGGCGGCACGCGCAGACCGTCATCGTCGCCATGGGTCATGATGACACCGCCGATGAGCCGGGTAGAGACCCCCCACGACGTCGTGTGCGCCAGTGTCTGCTGGCCATCCTTGTCCTGATAGCGGATGCCTGCGGCCTGCGCGAAAGTCGTTCCCAGATAGTGCGAGGTGCCCGCCTGAAGCGCCTTGCCATCCTGCATCATGGCTTCGATCGAGTAGGTCTCGACCGCGCCGGGGAACCGCTCGTTCTCAGGCTTTGCTCCAGCGATGACCGGCATCGCCAGCGGACCTTCGGCGAAGGTGCGATACATTTCCAGCGCGCGCAGCGTCTCCTTCATGGCGTCGGCCTCGTCGACATGCGCCGTATGGCCTTCCTGCCAGAGGAACTCGCTGGTGCGCAGGAACATGCGTGTGCGCATTTCCCAGCGCACGACATTGGCCCACTGGTTGGTAAGCAGCGGCAGATCGCGCCACGACTGCACCCAGCGCGCCATGGCTGCGCCGATCACCGTTTCGGATGTCGGCCGCACGACGAGCGGTTCTTCCAGCTTTGCTTCGGGATCAGGCGCGAGGCCGCCCCTGCCGTCGGAAATCAGCCGATGGTGGGTGACGACCGCCATTTCCTTGGCAAAGCCTTCGACGTGTTCAGCTTCCTTGGCAAAGTAGGACAGCGGAATGAACAGCGGAAAATAGCAGTTCTCGACGCCCGCTTCCTTGATCAGCGCATCCATCAGCTTCTGGATGCGCTCCCAGATGCCGTAGCCCCATGGCTTTATCACCATGCAGCCGCGCACGCCGGATTCCTCGGCAAGCTCGGCCTCGGCAATCACGGCCTGATACCACTGGGCGAAGTCGTCGGCGCGCTTGACGTTGAGCGCGTGCTTGATCGTAGGCTGGTTCATGAGGTGGCGCGATAAAGCGCCAGGCGGCATCCCGCAATGGCCGCGTTGGCATTGCGGGATGCGTTTCAGCCTGAAAGCTGGTCGAGTTTCTTCTGCATCTCGGCCATCTGCCTGCGCAGGGCATCCAGATCATCGGCATCGGCAGGCTGCTTCGGCTCCGCCGCAGTCTGCGCCGAGGGCACAAACGCGGCCGCAGCAGCCTTGAACATTTCCATGTTGCGCTGTGCGATCTGCGCAAGCGGATTGGCGCCGATGCTTTCCTCGATGGCCTTGCGCATCTTGGCCTGATTCTCGCGGAAATGCTCCATCGATGCTTCAAGGTATCCAGGCAGGAAAGCCTGCATGGAATTGCCATACATCGAAATCAACTGCCTGAGGAAATTGGTCGGCAGCATCTGCTCGCCGGCGGACTCCTCCTCCATGATGATCTGGGCAAGAATGGAGTGCGTAAGATCCGCACCCGTCTTGGCGTCGATCACTTTGAAGTCGATGTTGTCCTTTACCATCTGCGCCAGATGGTCGAGCGTGATGTAGCTCGATGTGCTTGTATTGTAGAGGCGGCGGTTGGCGTATTTCTTGATTATAACCGTGCCGCCGTTCTTGGATTCACTGGCCATGTGTGGGCCCCCGCTGCGACGTCTGTAGACATTAGCACGTGCAGCATGTGCGGCGCAACAAATCTTAACAAGTCTGGTTAGCCGCCGTTTTGGCGCGAAAACCGCTCTCCCAGAAGGGTCAGCAGCTCATACTGCGACAACCCGGTCAGCCGCGATGATTCGGGAAGGCTGTATGCGGCCGTGAGCCAGTCACCTTCGCGGCATTCCGGCAGGGCCTCCAGATCGACGATGGTGAGATCCATGGAGACACGGCCAAGCACCGGCGCGATCCTGCCCGCGTGCGTGAACATGCCCCTGCCCGCCCAGCAGCGCAGATAGCCGTCGGCATAGCCGATGCTGAGGACGCCCGCGCGCATCGGTCTGCTTGCCGTGAACAGTGCGTTGTAGCCGACGGTATCACCCGGCCGGAGCGTGCGGACCTGAATGAGTGCGGCCTCAGGGCGGATGACCTGCGCAATCCTGCCTTCCAGTTCGGGACGCACGACGCCGCCATAAAGCGCAATGCCGGGGCGGGTGACATCGGCATGATAATCCGCACCGAGCGCGATGCCGGCGCTGTTGGCAAGACTGTAGCGCTTCGCTGCAACCGTGCTGCGCACCTGCGCGAAGCGAGTGCGCTGGATGTCGTTCAGCGCACTGTCCTCGTCGGCGCTGGCAAGATGGCTGAGGCAGATATCGATATCCAGCCCGCGCAGCACGGGATCGGCAAGATCGCCGATGGACAGACCGAGGCGGTTCATGCCGGTATCCACCATGAGATGGCAGGGGCCGCCACCGGTCCCGGTCCAGATTGCCGCCTGTTGGAGGCTGTTGATGACTGGCCGGACGCCCGTCTGCCTCGCAAAAGCCGCCTCTTCGGTGGTCAGCGGACCGTGCAGGACGGAAACCATCGCGGGGGAGACGTGTGGCAGAAGGGCGGGCACCTCAGCCCAGTGCGCCACGAAGAAGTCCCGGCAGCCCGCACTGGCCAGCGCTTCGACAACGCGCCCAGCTCCGAGGCCGTAGGCGTTTGCCTTCACCGCCGCCCCGGCCGCTGCCGCGCCGGAAAGAGCGTCCAGCGCGCGCCAGTTCGCCACCAGGGCTTCCCTGTCGAGACCAAGGCGCAGGGTCGATGGCGGAAGCAGTGTCGAAATCTCAGTCGTCCTTGAAATCGCTGGGCAATCCGGGCTTCAATCCCCAGACCGCCACCGCGAACGCCACGAGCACGACAGCCCAGGTGTACCACAGTCCGGCGTGAGGATCGCCCGTGCGCGCGACGATGTAGCTCGAAATCAGCGGCAGGAACCCGCCGAAATAGCCCGTGCCGATATGGTAGGGGATCGACATCGAGCTGTAGCGGATGCGCGGCGGAAACATTTCCGAAAGCAGGGCAGCGACCGGCCCGTAAGTTGCGCCCGACAGCGCCATGAGCACAAGCAGCGCGCCGATGACTACGGCGATTCTGCCTGGCGATGGCGTCACCCTGGCGAAATCATACCCGTGCCCGGACAGCTCGGCCTGAAGGGCCGCGATGCGCGCCGCCGCCTTCTCTTCCCACGGATAGGTTTCCACCGCCATGGCCTTGGTGCCGATAGTCACGCTGAATATCGGAGCCTCGGCCAGTTCATAGCTGATGCCGGATGCCGCAAGGTCGGACAGGAGCTTGCCGCAATTGCTCTCCTGTTCGGAAGCGAAGGGGCTGTAATGGCAATCCGGCCCGGAAACGATGACCGGGTTGCGTCGAGCGGCCTCGGCAAGGCCGGGATTGGCGGCCGAGCCGATCACCCAGAAGATCGGAAACAGCAGCAGCAGGGTAAGCGCATAGCCGATCACGATGGGCTTCTTGCGTCCGACCCGATCCGACCACGCCCCGGCCAGAAGGTAGAAGCCCATGCCGACCGCACCCGCCACGCCCACGATGATTTCGGCAAGCGTATCGTCCACGCGCGCCGCCGATTTCAGGAAACCAAGGCTGGAGAACATCGCGGTGTACCAGATCACCGTAAGGCCCGCGGCAATGCCGAACAGGGCAATGAAGATGCGGCGCTTGTTTCCGGGATAGGTAAAGCTTTCGACGAAGGGGTTGCCCGCCAGTTCGCCCTGCTCCTTCATGGCCTTGAACACCGGGCTTTCGGAAAGCTTGACCCGCATCCACAGCGAAATGGCGAGCAGTGCAAGGCTGACGAGGAAGGGCACCCGCCAGCCCCAGTCGAGCCAGACGGCCTCGCTCATCAATCCCTTGCTGGAAAGAACCACGATCAGGCTGAGCACGAACCCGCCGACCACACTGGCCTGAATGTAGCTTGTGTAATAGCCCCGGCGGCCAGCGGGCGCATGTTCGGCCACGTAGATCGCCGCACCGCCATATTCACCGCCGAGGGCAAGGCCCTGTAGCACGCGCAGAAGAATGACGATGGCAGGCGCGACAATGCCGATGCTTTCGGCAGAGGGAATCAGGCCCACCCCGGCAGTGGCGATGCCCATCAGCGTGACCGTCACCAGAAACGTGTACTTGCGGCCGAGCTTGTCGCCGAGATAACCGAACAGGACGGCCCCGAGCGGGCGGAAACCGAAGCCGACGGCAAACCCGGCCCAGACCAGCAGAACCTGAAGCGTGGCGTTATCGGAAGGGAAGAAGGTCTTGCCGATTATGGCGGCAAGCGTGCCGTAGATGAAGAAATCGTACCATTCGAACACGGTGCCGGCCGAACTGGCGGCAATGACCAGCCTGATGTCGGATGCCGATGGTTCGGCCGCCGTCTGGCCGGCTTGCTTGGCCGATAGGTCTGAGCCTGACACGCTTGTTTCCCCCGATCCCGTTCCCTGCCTTCAGGGCCTTGATGTCAGCCGCTCTAGCCAAGCGCCCGGCGCCACCGCAAGCCCTGCTTTTTGTGCGGGATCATGCCGCCCCAAGCGCGTCGAGCGCCGCATCCCATGCCAGCAGGATCGCCGGGTGCCGCGCGCTGTGGGCGCGGGCCGGTTCAAGCAGGGCAAGCCCCGGCCAGTCCGGCAGTTGATCGCCGCCCGAAAGCCACAGGGCGATGGCATCCCGTGCGGCCGCTATGGCCCCGGCATCCTTGCCGACGGCACTGCGCAGGAAAAGCGCGGCGGCTGCCTGGCCGATGGCGCAAGCGTGAGGGCGCACGCCTGCGCGTGTGATGCCCCCGTTGTCATCGGTTGCCAGAGCCAGTTCGATCACGCTGCCGCAGGTGCGCGAACGCGCGGTGCCGCGAAGGGGCAAGGCGTCATTCCACGGATGATCCGCAAGTTGCATGGCCGTCGCCAGAACTTCCGGCGTGTAGAGGCCGCGCGCAGCGCCCACGTCAATCGCCCAGAAGCTGCTTGCGTGCCTTGCGGCGGGCCAGTTCGCTGGCCTGCTCGGCCGCCTGTTCGCGCCGTTCGGAGATCAGCGTCAGCAGCTCCTCGCTTGCCGCATTGAGGAAGGGATAGGCCCTCGCCTCGGTCATCCAGCCGGGACGGCCATCTTCGCCCCATGCCAGATCATAGCCGAACACGACGATGGAATAGCCCATCACCACGATGATGAAGCCTTTGACCGCGCCAAATCCCAGCCCCAGCAGGCGATCGACAGGGCCGACGGCGGAGTCCCGGCTGGCCGAGCCGATGTTGCGCGCCAGCATTCGCATTCCAAGGTAAGGGATCAGCAGCAGCAGAAAGAAGGCCAGCACTCCTGCCCCGGTTTCGGTCGGCAGGTGCCCTGCCAGCCAGAGCGTGGCAGGCGCATGTCCGTAATGGACGGCAAGCAGCGCAAGGCACCATGCCGCCAGCGACAGCACTTCCTCGACAAAGCCGCGCAGGAACCCGCCAACCGCGCCAATGCCGACGAAAAGCAGCACAACATAATCGAAACCGGTCATGCCGCGGTTCCTATGAAGCGCCCATGACCCGGTCAATCAGATTTGGCAGCAGGCGCAGCGGGGAATAGTGCAGCCCCGGTGCCTGCTCGGCACCCGCTTCGGGGCCGCAGCCGCGGGTGAAACCAAGCTTGGCCGCTTCGCGCAGCCGGATCGGGGCATGGGCCACCGGCCGGACCTCTCCCGAAAGCGAGACTTCGCCGAACCAGATCGATGTGGCTGGCAGGGGCCTGTCCGACAGCGCGGATACGAGCGCGGCGGCAACGGCAAGGTCTGCTGCCGGATCGGTGAGCCGGTATCCCCCCGCGACGTTGAGATAGACTTCGGCCGTCGAGAAGTTCAGGCCGCAGCGCGCCTCAAGCACGGCGAGCAGCATGGCAAGACGCCCGCTATCCCAGCCCACCACCGCGCGGCGGGGCGTTGCCCCGCTGGCAAGGCGCACGGTAAGGGCCTGAATCTCAACCAGCACGGGCCGTGTGCCTTCCAGTGCCGGGAAAACCGCACTTCCCGCAACCTCCTCGGCACGTCCGGATAGAAACAGCATCGAAGGATTGCCAACTTCCTCCAGCCCGGCGCCGGCCATCGCGAAAACGCCGATCTCGTCAACTGCGCCAAAGCGGTTCTTGATCGCGCGCAGGATGCGGTACTGGTGGCTGCGCTCGCCCTCGAAGCTCATCACCACATCGACCATGTGTTCAAGCACGCGCGGCCCGGCGATCGAACCGTCCTTGGTGACATGGCCGACCAGAACCAGCGAGACGCCGTTTTCCTTGGCATAGCGGATCAGTTCGAACGCACAGCCGCGCACCTGACTGACGGTGCCGGGCGCACCCTCGATCTGATCGGAATGCATGGTCTGGATCGAATCGATAACGAGCAGTGCGGGCGGTGGCATCGTGCCCAGGGTGGTCAGGATATCGCGCACGGAGGTGGCCGAGGCGAGCCGGATCGGCGCCTTGCCAAGGCCAAGTCGATCTGCGCGAAGCCGCACCTGATCGGAGGCTTCCTCGCCGCTGATATAGACAGCCGCTGCCCCGGACAGGGCGACCTTGGCCGCGGCCTGAAGCAGCAGCGTCGACTTGCCGATGCCCGGATCGCCGCCCATCAGGATGGCGCAGCCGGGAACCAGCCCTCCGCCCAGCGCACGGTCAAGTTCGGCAATCCCGGTATTGCGCCGTTCCGGCAGGGCAACCGGCTCGTCAAGGCTGACGAAGGCGACCCGGCGCCCGCCGCTGGACAGATCATGCCTCGCGGAAAAGACCGTCTCCGGCGCTTCTTCGGCAAGCGTGTTCCATTCACCGCAATCGGCACACTGGCCTTGCCAGCGATGGGTCACGCTTCCACAGGCTTGGCAGGCATAGCGGCGTTTGGGTTTGGCCATGCCCGGTGATTACCAGAACATAGAAAGAACGCAAGCTGCACGCCTTGCGCCGCAAACGGCAGTCTGTCCGAGGAAATGGTGCCCCTGGCCCGACTCGAACGGGCACGTATTTCTACAAACGATTTTGAGTCGTTCGCGTCTACCATTCCGCCACAGGGGCACGCGCGCCGCCGAGCCTTAGCCAGCGGCGCGGATAAAGGTCAAGCGTTACGCACGGCCCCGGCAAGCAGCTTGTGCAGCTTCGAATGGAGCGCGTCATTGCCGGCAAGCACGGTCTCGTCGCACACGGGAAGCGAACGCCCCTTGAAGTCGGAGACGAAGCCCCCGGCCTCACGCACGAGCAGGCATCCCGCAGCCGTATCCCACGGATGCAGCCCGCTTTCCCAGAACCCGTCGAAGCGCCCGGCGGCAACCCATGCCAGATCCAGCGAGGCTACCCCGAAACGGCGGATGCCCGCGATGCGCGGGCCCAGCTCCGCATAGATGCGGATCCATTCGCCCATGTCGCCACGCCCGGCAAAGGGAATGCCGGTGGCAATCAGCGCTTCATCCAGATGACGGCGCGCCGATACGCGCAGCCGCCGGTCCTGAAGCCATGCGCCCTGCGACTTTTCGGCCCAAAAGCTTTCATCGGTGATCGGCTGATAGACCAGCGCTGCGGTGATTTCACCCCAGCCCTTCCCGTCGGGCGAAGGCTCCTGCACCGCGATCGAAATGGCGAAATGCGGAATGCCGTGCAGGAAGTTGGTGGTGCCATCCAGCGGATCGATGATGAAGCGCGGCTTGCCCGGTTCCCCGGCAATTTCGCCGCCTTCTTCCATCAGGAAGCCCCAGCCCGGACGTGCCGTGCGCAGTTCATCCCAGAGCGTGCGTTCGGCATGCTGATCCGCCTTGGAAACGAAATCTGCCGGGCCTTTCTTGCTGACCTGGAGATGTTCGATCTCGCCGAAGTCGCGGCGCAGGCGGCTGCCCGCCTTGCGCGCCGCACGCTCCATGACGCGCATCAGGCCGGAGATGGCTGCCATCGATCAGTTCGCCTTGCCCACGTAGGTGCGCTCGTAAACGTCGACGATGATGCGCGTGCCGCTTTCGATGTGCGGCGGAACCATCACGCGAACGCCGTTGTCGAGGATGGCAGGCTTGTAGGACGAGGATGCGGTCTGCCCCTTCACCACGGCGTCTGCCTCGACGATGGTCGCTTCGACCTGTTCGGGCAGCTGCACCGAGATCGGCCGCTCGTCATACATTTCGAGAAGGACAGTCATGCCGTCCTGAAGGAAGGCCGCCGCATCGCCCAGAAGATCGGACGGCAGCGTGATCTGGTCGTAGGTTTCCACGTCCATGAACACCAGGTCATCGCCTTCGGCATAGAGGAACTGGAAGTCCTTGGTGTCGAGGCGCACGCGCTCGACCGTGTCGGCGCTGCGGAAGCGGACATTGGTCTTGCGGCCATCGATGAGGTTCTTCATCTCGACCTGCATGAACGCACCGCCCTTGCCGGGCTGGGTATGCTGGGTCTTCGCGACCTTCCAGATGCCCTTTTCGTATTCCAGGATATTGCCCGGACGGATGTCCACGCCGCTGATCTTCATGATGGAAAGAGCCTTGCCATAGGTTTGCAAAGCGCGCG
>JBKBKD010000017.1:0-71262 GCA_046294595.1 Novosphingobium sp. | reverse complement strand
GTTGAGCATCTCGCGGCCCACATTGCCCGTCGCGCCGACCACTACAACCCGATAACCCATTTCCATTCCCTTCCTGCGGCCCGCCCCTCATCCGCGGACGGACCGTGCTCTAGCGGCTGGTGCCGACCAGCCAAGTTGAAAAAATGCCTGGAGTGCACAAACCCCGCTCGCCCAGGGTCCAAACCCGATCAGGGCAACGCCACCTGAAGCCACCACGCCCCCTATTTCCCGCTCCCCGCGCCATTACGATCGAGGAAGCGGAAAATCGTCTCATACAAGTGCTGGCTGACCTTTGGCCCGCTGATGCGGTGCGTGTAGCCGGGATAGAGCATCATCTCGAAAGGCACCGCCTCGCCCTGCATCTTGGCGATGATCGCGCTGGCGTTCTCGAATACCACGTTGTCGTCGGCCATGCCGTGAACGATGAGCAGCGGATCGCTGATCCTGCGCGTATCGGCAAGCGCATTGGCCTTCTCGTAAACCTGCGGCAGCTTGCCGGGATCGCCAAGATAGCGCTCGGTATAGGTCGTGTCGTAGAGCTGCCACTTCGTTACCGGAGCAACCGCGATGCCCGCCGCATAGACGCCCGGATCGGCCTGAAGCATCTTGATGGTCATGTAGCCGCCATAGGACCAGCCGAACGTGCTGATCCGCTCCGGATCGACGAAGGGCTGCCGCTTGAGCCACAGCGCCCCGGCAAGCTGGTCCTCGACTTCGACCGAGCCCATCGCATGGTGGATCGCCGAGGCGAACTTCACGCCCCGGTTTTCCGAGCCGCGGTTGTCGATCGCGAAATAGATGTAGCCCTTGTCGACGATGGCCTGTGCCAGGGCGCCCTGAAACCCCTTGGTCACGACCTGCGCGGTCGGCCCGCCATAGTGGTAGGTGAAGACGGGATAACGGCGTCCCGGCTCAAGCGGCGGGGTTATCATCATGTAGTGCAGCGGCGTGCCATCGGCGGCCGGGATCGTGCCGAACTGCGCAGGGCGGTGGCTGGCAAGGTAAGGGGCATAGGGGTGCGTCCCTTCCACCCGGTTTTCCTCGATCCATGCCAGACGCCTGCCGCTGCTGTCCGCGATGTAGGACTGCGCGGGCTGCGCATCGGACGAGCGCGTGATCATCAGCGTCTTCCCGCTCCGGTCCATGCTGGCGCTGTTGACCCAGCCCGGTTCGGTCAGGCGCGTGATCCTGCGCGGCGCGGCAAGATCGAGCGCATAGACCTGCGGGGCAAGCACATCATCCTTCGTGCCGGTGAAAAACACCCTGCCCGCCTTCTCATCAACCCCGACAAGCCCCGTGACGACCCAGTCCCCCTTGGTAAGCTGGGTCCACCGGCCCTTTTCGAGGCGGTAGAGATGCCCGAATCCATCGCGCTGCGACCACCAGACAAGGCTGCCATCCGCGAGGAAGCGGTAGCTGTCGGAAAGGTCGATCCAGTGACGCGGCGCCGCCTTCTCCGTGAACAGCACGCTGGACTTGCCGGTTGCAGGATCGACCCTGAGCATGTCGAGCACGGTCTGCTCGCGGTTCATGCGCTGCACGTAAAGCGCCTTGCCATCGGGCGCCCAGTCCACGCGGGCAAGATAGATGTCCTTGTCGGCGCCCAGATCCACCTCGACCCGGTTGGAGCCGTCCGGCCCCATGATCCACAGCGAAACTTCGGCATTGGGCGTGCCCGCTGCCGGATAGCGCTGCTGATAGGTGCGCGTGTCGTCGGCGCCGATGGCGGTGCGCGTCACGATCCCCACCATGCTTTCATCGAAGCGTTCCACCGCGATGCGGGTTTCATCGGGCGCCCACCAGAACCCGCTGAAGCGGCTCATTTCCTCCTGCGCGACGAACTCGGCCTCGCCCCAGTGGACATCCGCGTTCGGCTCTTCCGGAGTGATCGGCCGCGCGGCTCCCGTCACCGGCCCAGCCCACAGCCGCCGGTCGCGCACATAGGCGATATGGCTGCCCTTCGGCCCCAGTTTCGGGGTCAGTTCACCGCCAACGGTGCCTTCCACCTTGCGCACCGATCCATCCAGGCCAGCAAGGAACAGTTCGCCATCGACCGGCACCAGCACCGACTTGCCATCGGCGGCCCATTCATACGAGACGATGCCCTTCAGATCGCCGATCCGCTGGCGCTCGCGCTGCATCTTCTCGGCTTCGGAAAGCGCGCGGCCGGACGAGAGCCTGAGCGAATCCACAAGCATCTTCCATTCCGATGTCTGCCGGTCAAAGCCCCACAGGTCATAGCGCTCTCGATCATCGGCGCGGTTGCGCAGGAGCGTGAGATAACGCCCGTCAGGTGAAAGCTTCACCGCGCGCGGGGCCGGGCCATTGAGGCTGGGACTGGCAAACACGCGCTCAAACGTCAGACGGGGGGCTTCGGCGGGCGCGGCAGTGGTCATGGCTTGTCCCTGTTGGGCGAACGCAGGCGTGGCAGCGAGAGCGGAAAACGCACAGGCGGCGAGCAGGCGGAAATGACGCATGGGTATTCGGAATCCTCTGGCCCGGATCATCTCCGGCGCATGTCTGCAATGCGCTTACGTGGCCCGAAATAGTTGCGGTTGAAAGCAGAAAAGGCGCCCCGGCTCTGAGCCGGGACGCCTCTTGAACACGTCGGCCGTGTTGCGGCGTTGCTCAGGCCCTGTCCGTCAAGCCTTCGTGACCTTGCGCTCGGCAATGCGTGCCGATTTGCCGGTCCGGCCGCGCAGGTAGTAGAGCTTCGCACGACGCACGACACCACGGCGCACCACGGTAATCGAATCGATGTTGGGCGAGTAGAGCGGGAAGACGCGCTCCACGCCTTCGCCGAACGAGATCTTGCGAACGGTGAAGTTCGAGCCAAGGCCACGGTTGGAACGCGCGATGCACACGCCTTCGTAAGCCTGAACGCGGGTGCGATCGCCTTCGACCACGCGCACGCCCACGCGCACGGTGTCGCCAGCGCGGAAATCGGGAATATCCTTCTTCGCCTTGAACTCGGCGATGGCTTCAGCTTCAAGCTGCTGGATCAGGTTCATTTTCAATCGTCCTGCACTTCATGCTGCGCGCCAGAGGCAGACTGGGCCCGAACGCCGATGTGGCGCTCCCAAAGGTCCGGCCTGCGTAACCGTGTATCGATCTCGGACTGTGACTTGCGCCACGCCGCGATCCTTCCATGATCCCCCGATCGCAGCACTTCAGGGATCACTCGCCCTTCCCATTCCTGGGGCCGGGTATAGTGCGGGTATTCAAGGAGGCCGTTCTCGAACGACTCCTCTTGCCCGCTAGAAGCCGCGCCCATTACGCCGGGAAGCAGCCGAATGCAAGCGTCGAGCAGCATCAGCGCGGCACATTCCCCGCCGGAAAGGACGATGTCGCCGACAGAGACTTCCTCGACCTCTCTCCCGGCGAAAATCCGCTCGTCAAACCCCTCGAACCGGCCGCACAGAACGATCACGCCCGGCCCCGCCGCCAGTTCGCGGACACGCTCCTGCGTCAGCGGCTTGCCCCGCGGGGTCATGGCGACCACCGGGCATCCCGGATGGCGCGCGCGAGCATGGTCGACGGCCCTGGCCAGCACGTCCACCCGCAGGACCATCCCCGCCCCGCCCCCTGCCGGGGTGTCGTCAACGGTCTTGTGCCGGTCGATGGCAAAGTCGCGGATCTGCACCGCATCCATCGCCCACGTCCCCTCGCGCAAAGCCCGCCCGGCAAGGCTGACTCCGAGCGGACCGGGGAACATCTCCGGGTAGAGGGTGAGGACGGTGGCGGCAAAGGTCATCGCAGATCACACCGTCCAGTTCTCAACCACCAGACCCGGCACATCGGCAAAATCCGCCTCGTTGTTCGTGACCACGATTGCCCCGATGCTCAAGGCATGGGCCGCAAGCAGCCGATCAAATCTCGCGCGCTTGAATGGCAGTCTCGCATACGCGCGAGCCGCAGCTTCATCGAACGGCAGGACAGGGACAACCGAAACGAAATCTTCGATTACCTCGCGATCCGGCGGATGTCCGAGGTTCTCACCCATCACTATCTCAGCAAAGCTCACCGCCGAAATGCCCACCTCATCAGGTCGACAATCCGCCAACCGTTCCCGGAGAGCTGGATGGGTTCCGAGCATGGCATAGATTGAGCAATCGGCATCAAGCAGATAGGCGATCATTTGCCAGCGTCCGCCTCACGCGCAGCAATGGTGCTTGGCCGCTCATCAAAATCGCGCCGTTCAGGAACTTTGAGCCCTTTTGCCTTGCCCCAGAACTTGGCGACATCCAGTTTGCGTTCCCCCGCAGGCTTCGCGCGAAGCACCAGATTGCCGTCAACCCACTCCACGGACCATTCGCGATCCGGTTCCACTCCCAAGGCCGCAGGCACGCGAATAGCCACGGAATTTCCGGACTTGAAGCTCTTGGCGGTATATTCCTTGCCCATCACGGCCTCCGTATATACGCGATGTATATACTACTCGACCCAACCCGCCTCAATCACAATCCGCGCATCGGTCCATTCGGGCACCGCTTCCGGCTTCATCGGCACCATGAACTTCTTGCCATCAGGCTTGCGGATCTCGATCACGTCGCCAGCGCCGAAGTTTTCGACCGCCACGCATTCGCCCAAGGCATCGCCCCCGGTCGAGACAGCAGGCAAGCCGATCAGGTCGGCATGGTAATATTCGCCCTCTGCCAGCGGCGGCATTTCTGACCGACGGACCGTCAGCGCCGTGCCGCGCAGCCTTTCCGCCGCCGTGCGATCGGGCACTTCGGCGAAGCGGGCAATCGCGCCGCCCTTGCCGTCATCCCTCAGCTTGACCACGGTAAGTGCAGAATCGTTGAAGGCGCGGTAGCGCTTCAGCGCCGCCACGCCTTCACCGAACAGCTTCAAGCGGACCTCGCCCGCCACCCCGTGCGCGCCGATGATGGCGGCGAGCGTGACGGGCCGGTCTGCCAAGATCAGGCCTCAGCCTGCTCTTCGGCAGCAGGTGCTTCCTCGGCGGGAGCCGCAGCCGCGGCTGCGGCCGCTTCGGCGGCTTCACGGGCCTTCTCGGCCTTTTCCTCGGCGCGTTCCTTGGCCTTGGCGCCCGGTTCACCCTTCTTGGGGTTCACGGTCGGGGTGCGCTCCTTGATGCCGGCCTTGTCGAGCATGCGGGCGACGCGGTCGGTCGGCTGCGCACCGACGCCGAGCCAGTAGCGCACGCGGTCTTCGACCAGACGCACGCGGTTTTCATCGTCCTTCGCCAGCAGCGGATTGTAGGTGCCGACCTGCTCCAGATACTTGCCGTCGCGCGGGGCGCGGCTGTTGGCAACGACGATCTTGTAGTAGGGGCGCTTCTTCGAACCGCCACGGGAAAGACGAAGGGAAACAGACATTTGAACTACCTTTCAGACAAACCGGAAGAAACGGTAAAACGCAAAAACATCACTTCTTCTTGAGCAGATCGCCCAGATTGGCGGGCAGGCCGCCCGAACCCAGACCGGGCAGACCGCCAGCGCCGCCCAGACCACCAAGGCCGCCCGGCCCCATCTGCTGGTCCAGCCCCGGCATGGCGGCGCCAAGGCCACCCTTGCCGAAGAGTGCGGCCAGCCCCTTGAGGCCGCCCATCTTCTTGATCTGCTTCATGGCCTTGGCCATTTCCTGATGCATCTTCAGAAGCTTGTTCACATCCTGCACCTGCGTGCCGGACCCCTTGGCAATGCGGATCTTGCGCTTGGCGTTGAGCAGTTCGGGCCGCTCGCGCTCCTTGGGCGTCATCGAACCGATGATCGCATCCATGCGCAGCAGCACCTTGTCGTCCATGCCCGACTGGGCCATCGCGGCCTTGGCCTTCTTCATGCCCGGCATCATGCCCGCCAGCATGCCCAGCCCGCCCATGTTCTGCATCTGCCGCAACTGGGTGCGCAGATCGTTCATGTCGAACTGGCCCTTCGACATGCGCTGGGCAAGCCGTTCGGCATCTTCGGCCTGGATCGTGGCGGCCGCCTTCTCGACGATCGAGACGATATCGCCCATGCCGAGGATGCGGCCCGCGACCCGTTCGGGATGGAAAGGCTCGATCGCATCGAGCTTTTCGCCCGTGCCCGCAAACTTGATCGGCTTGCCCGTGACGGCGCGCATGGAAAGCGCCGCACCGCCGCGCGCATCGCCGTCCATGCGGGTGAGGACGACGCCGGTAAGATCGACCTCGCCCGAAAACGACTGGGCAACGTTGACCGCATCCTGACCGGTCAGCGAATCGACGACCAGCAGCGTTTCCTTCGGCGCCGAGACGGCAGCAACCGCCTTCATCTCGTCCATCAGCGCCTGATCGACATGGAGACGGCCCGCCGTATCGAGCAGCAGCACGTCGACGGCCTGAAGCCTGGCCGCATTCACGGCGCGCGTGGCGATATCCACCGGCTGCTGGCCCGGAACGATCGGCAGCGTGGCGACGCCCGCCTGTTCGCCCAGCACCTTGAGCTGTTCCTGCGCCGCCGGACGGTTCACGTCCAGCGAGGCCATCAGCACTTTCTTGCCCTGCTTTTCCTTGAGCAGCTTGCCGATCTTGGCGGTGCTGGTGGTCTTGCCCGATCCTTGCAGGCCTACCATCATGATGACCACGGGCGGGGTGGCGGCCAGATCAAGTTCGGCGGTGCCGCCGCCCAGCATCTCGACCAGCGCATCGTTGACGATCTTGACGACCTGCTGGCCCGGCGTGACCGACTTCAGGACCGACTGGCCCACCGCCTGCCCGGACACCTGATCGATGAAGCGGCGAACGACAGGCAATGCGACATCGGCCTCAAGAAGCGCGATGCGCACTTCGCGCATGGCGGCAAGGACATCTTCCTCGCGCAGCGCGCCGCGGCCACGCAGGCGGTCGAACACGCCTCCAAGCCGGTCTGACAGACTATCGAACACGCGCAATTCCCATCGTCATGCCCGCAACCGAACGCAATTTCCGCATGACGCGAAAAACGCCGGTGGGCGAAACCTCGCCGACCAGCGTGTGGCATCCTGAACAGGGGCCGTTGTCGAATCCGCGACGGACACAGTGCCATCGCTTGGCGCGCCCTTACGCGCCGCATTGCCGCAAATCAAGTGCGATCATGGTGGCAACGTTCGCAGCAAGCCGCCGCACCCGGCGCGCACAGACAATCTTAACCAAAACTTCAGGACGAACACCTATGGATTGAAGCTCTTGGAAGGACGCGCCTGGCTGTCTGGCCGGGAAAGACGAAAGCAGGGGTATGGCGACAGCGCCGGATCGAAAGAACACAGCTCTGGATGGTCCTGTGATCGGGAGCGCGGACGCGGCCATCACCGCTGGCGGCGACAGCCGGCCAGACAACGACGTGATCGGCCTTGGCATCATCGTCGCTGCGATCCTGATGTTCGTTGCCAACGGCTCGGTCGTGGTCAGCGACTTTCTGCGCGCCATCCTGTCCGGCGATGTGCCGAACGAGCCGATGCTGGGCATCGCGCTCATCCTCAACATCGCACTGCTGCTGTTCGGCTGGCGCCGCTATGTCGATCTCACGCGCGAGGTCGGCCATCGCCGCAAGGCCGAGGAGACCGCGCACCGGCTTGCCCATACCGATCCGCTGACCGGATGCCTCAACCGGCGCAGCGTGGGCAAGGCGCTGGAGGACATGATCCGCACCGCCCGCGTCACCGGCCACGAAGTGGTCGTGATGATGATGGACATCGACAACTTCAAGCGTGCCAACGACACGCACGGGCATCAGGCGGGCGACGCTGTCCTCATGCAAACGGTAGAGCGGGTGGCGGCTCTCCTGCCCGAACGTTCGCTCATGGCGCGGCTAGGCGGTGACGAGTTCGCCTTTGCCGCAATCTACGATCCCGACCATGCCGAGGCGATCGAACGGCTGATGGCCCGGATCACGGCGGCAATCAGCCGCCCGGTGGCCATCGAAGGTCTTGCGCTTGACGTGACGGCATCGATCGGCCTCGCCACCTCGGCAGACAAGGCCGAAGCGGAGCCGGCAGAGCTTTCCGCAGCATTGCTGCACCGCGCCGATCTGGCCATGTATCAGGCCAAGAAAAGCGGCCGGAACCGCTATTGCTGGTTCGAAGACGTGATGGAAAGCGAGCTGCGCTTTCGCAGCGAACTGGAACGCGGGATCCGCGAAGGCATTCCGCGCGGTGAATTCGTGCCCTATTACGAAAAGCAGGTCGATCTCGATACGGGCGAACTGACCGGCTTCGAGATGCTTGCGCGCTGGAAAAGCCCGCGTCACGGGATCGTCTCGCCCGAAATCTTCATCCCCATCGCCGAAGAAATCGGCCTGATTTCGGAACTGTCGGAAAGCCTGATCCGGCAAGCGCTGCACGATGCGCGCGAATGGGATCCGCGCCTGACGCTGTCGGTGAACATCTCGCCGCTCCAGCTGCGCGATCCGTGGTTTGCGCAAAAGCTGCTCAAGCTGCTGGTGGAGGCCAATTTCCCGCCCAACCGGCTCGACATAGAAATCACCGAAACCTGCCTGCATGAAAGCATCGGCGTGGTCCGCACGCTCATCACCAGCCTGAAGAACCAGGGCATCCGCATCAGCCTGGATGATTTCGGCACAGGCTATTCCAGCCTTGCGCAACTGCGCACCCTGCCCTTCGACCAGATCAAGATCGACCGCTTCTTCGTCTCCACGCTGGGCACCAACAAGGACAGCGCGACGATCATCGAGGCGATCTCCTCGCTGGGCAAGGGGTTGAACATGCCGATGACGGCAGAGGGCATCGAATCGCCCGAAGTGCTTGACGAACTGCGCAAGTTCGGTTCGTTCAAGGGGCAGGGCTTCCTCTATGGGCAACCCGTTGATGCGCAGGAGGTGCGCGCACTGCTGTCGGAACGCGCCCTGCTGCAAGGCGGCGAAAGTCCGGCCGGGAAGGCAGACACGCAGACCGATACCCCCCGCACGGCCCTTGGCTGAAAAGACGACGGGCCGAAAAGTCGGCACCGGACGGCGCAACTGATTGCCTTGGGCTGCGCCAATCCCTAAGTCGCGGGCCATGCGCATTCCGTTTCGCAAGATGCATGGCCTCGGCAACGACTTCGTGGTGATCGACGCGCGCAAAGCGCCTGTCATCATGACTGCGCGGCGCGCTGCCGCACTCGCCGACAGGCGCACCGGCATCGGCTGCGATCAGGTGATCGTGCTTGAGCCATCGGCCATTGCGGATGTGCGGATGCGGATCTTCAATCACGATGGCAGCGAAGTGGAAGCCTGCGGCAACGCCAGCCGCGCAGTCGGCCTGCTGCTGGGGGGCAATCAGAGCATCGAAACGCTGGGGGGCGTGATCCGCTCATCCGCGCGCGACGACGGTGTCTCGGTCGACATGGGCGCGCCCCGGCTGCGCTGGGATGAAATCCCGGTGGCCTATGCCATGGACACGCTGGAAATGCCGGTCGGCTGGGAAGACCTCGAAAACCCGGTGGGCGTCAATGTCGGCAATCCGCACGTGGTATTCTTCGTGCCCGATGCCGATGCGGTCGATCTGGCACGGCTCGGCCCCTTGATCGAATGCGACCCGCTTTTTCCGCAGAAGATCAACGTGAATGTCGCAAGCCTAATCGGCGCCGACCATCTCAAGCTGCGCGTCTGGGAACGCGGAGCGGGCCTTACGCAAGCCTGCGGCACCGGAGCCTGCGCCACAGCCGTCGCGGCAATCCGGCGCAAGCTGACCGGGCGCAGGGTGCGGATCGACCTGCCAGGCGGGCCGCTTGTCATCACCTGGCCCGAAGGCGGCACCATCGACATGACCGGCCCCGCGGCCACGAGCTTCGAAGGCACGTTCGCGGACGCCGATTTCCCGGCATGAGCCAGCCTGCCCCTTCCGGCGAGGTCATCTCGCTCGGCTGCCGCCTGAACATTGCCGAAAGCGAGGCGATCCGAGGGCTTCTGGCCGATGCGCCGCCCACGGTGGTGGTCAACTCGTGCGCCGTGACCGCCGAAGCGGTGCGCCAGTCGCGCCGGGCGGTGCGGCGCTTGCGGCGCGCGCATCCCGGCGCACGGCTTGTCGTCACGGGCTGCGCCGCAACGATCGAGGCCGAAGCCTTTGCCGCGATGCCCGAAGTCGATGCCGTTGTCTCCAACAGCCTGAAGCTGCGGCCCGAAAGCTGGAATGCCAGCCCCTCCCCGCCACTGCGCGCGGCCGCGTCACACACCCGCGCGTTCGTGCCCGTGCAGAACGGCTGCGATCACGCCTGCACGTTCTGCATCATCCCGCAGGGGCGCGGGGCAAGCGTGTCGCTGCCGGTTGCGAGCGTGGTGGAGACCATCGGCCAGACCATTCGTGCCGGGGACAGGCCGGTGCAGGAAGTGGTCCTGACGGGCGTCGATGTCACCTCGTGGGGCGCGGACCTTCCCGGCGCGCCGAAACTCGGCAATCTGGTGCAGGCGATCCTCGATGCCTTCCCGGCCCTGCCCCGGCTGCGCCTCTCCTCGCTCGACGGCGTGGAGATCGATCCGCTGCTGTTCGACCTCATCACGCAGGAACCGCGCGTGATGCCGCACGTCCACCTTTCGCTGCAATCCGGCAGCGACATGGTGCTCAAGCGGATGAAGCGGCGCCATTCGCGCCGTGATGCCATCGCTCTGGTCGAGCGCATGAAGGCCCGGCGCCCGGACATTGCCATCGGCGCGGATCTCATTGCCGGCTTTCCCACCGAAACCGCCGCGATGCACGCCGAGAACCTTTCCATCGTGACCGAATGCGCCATCGTCCATGCGCATATCTTTCCCTATTCCCCGCGCCCCGGCACCCCCGCGGCGCGGATGCCGCAGGTCGATCCGGTCCTGGTGCGCGAACGGGCCGCCGAACTGCGCGAGGTGGCCGGGCGTGAACGTGCGCGCTGGCTGGAAACACTGGTCGCAAGACCTGCACAGGTTCTTGCCGAACGCGACGGAACCGGCCATGCGCCCGATTTTGCCTGTTACCGCGTTCCGCCCGGCACGCTAGCGGGCAGCATCGTTACGGTAACGCCGGCAAGGATTGTCGAAGGAATGCTGGAATGAGTGGCGAAAGCTGGACCGACCGCTTGCTGGGCGGTTTTCGCAAGACCTCGGAACGCCTTGCCGAAAACCTCGGCGGGATCGTGGGCACATCGCGCCTGACCGAGGCGCAGCTCGACGACATCGAGGACGCGCTGATCCTGTCGGACCTCGGCCCGCGCGCAGCGGCCCGGATCCGCGCGAAACTCAAGGATGCGCGCTTTGCCGCCGGGATTACCGAGCAGGGCCTCAGGGAAGCCGTGGCCGAAGAGATTGCCGCCATCCTGCGCCCGGTGGCCAAGCCGCTTGAGATCGTGGCCTTCCCTCGCCCGCAGGTGATCCTCGTGATCGGAGTGAACGGATCGGGCAAGACCACCACCATCGCCAAGCTGGCGCACCTGTTCCAGGAACAGGACTATGGCGTGATGCTGGCCGCGGGCGATACTTTCCGCGCCGCCGCAATCGGCCAGTTGAAGGTCTGGGCCGACCGGCTGGGCGTTCCGATCGTGACCGGGCCGGAAGGCGGCGACCCTGCCTCGATCGTGTTCGATGCGGTGAAGGCCGCGACCGATACCGGCATCGACACGCTGATCGTGGACACGGCGGGCCGCCTCCAGAACAAGCGCGAACTGATGGACGAACTGGCCAAGGTCCGCCGCGTGCTCGGCCGCCTGAACCCGGAGGCACCGCACGACGTGGTGCTGGTGCTGGATGCCACCAACGGGCAGAATGCGCTTCAGCAGATCGAGATTTTCAAGGAAGTGGCAGGCGTGACGGGTCTGATCATGACCAAGCTGGATGGCACCGCGCGCGGCGGCGTGCTGGTGGCGGCGGCAGAACAATATGGCCTGCCGATCCATGCCATCGGCGTGGGCGAGAAGATCGACGATCTTCGGCCCTTCGACCCCGATCTCCTGGCCAGGGTCATTGCAGGAGTGTTCCGGTGAGCGCAACGGACAGGAAACCCCGGTCATCATGGATCAACCTGGCGGTCGATTACGGGCCGCTGCTGGTGTTCTTCCTCGCCTATCGTCACTTCAAGCCGGAAGGCGCGGAAGCGGGGCTTGGCGAGGTGGTGGCCGTGACCAAGGGAACCGGCGCATTCATGGCGGCAACCGTAATCGCCCTCATCGTATCGAAATGGCGGCTGGGCAAGGTATCGCCCATGCTGTGGCTCTCCACGGTGCTGATCCTCGGCTTCGGCACGCTTACGGTGCTGCTGGGCGATCCGTTCTGGATTCAGGTCAAGCCGACCGCGATCTACCTGCTGTTTGCAGGCGTGCTCTTTGCCGGGCTGGCGCGCGGCAAGGCCATGCTGCGCTATCTGCTGGAAGCGGCATTCGACGGCCTGAGCGAAGAAGGCTGGATCAAGCTTTCGCGCAACTGGGCGTTCTTCTTCCTGTTCCTGGCCGGACTGAACGAGGTGCTGCGCCACTTCTTCAACACCGCCAATGGCAACTTCGAAATCTGGCTTCAGGCAAAGCTGTGGGGCGTGACGGCGCTATCGTTCCTGTTCACCTTCGCCCAGATCCCGATGCTGATGAGGCACGGGCTGGCCGTGGAGGCGGAAACCGAGGTGGAGCAGAACCCGCCGCACGACTGATGCGCCAGCGAAAGCAGGATGCACGGGCCGCGCCCGCCCGTGCCCTTCGGACAGGGTGCACCGGCATGCTTTTCGTGTGACTTTTGCATCACATTTTTGTGTGACATTCGCCGCACCGTGCCTAATATGCGGGCAACCGTAGGCGCTTCAGGTCGTGCGCCGGAATGACAGACGGTTGAATAAAGGGGGAAATCTCATGGCCAAGTTCTTTGGCAACCTTCATCTTGTGCTTGTTACGGGCCTTGTCGCCGCAATCGTGCTGATGATGGGCTTCACCGATTCCGCACCGGTCGATGCGAACTCGGTGCTGCGCTGGCTGCACATCTTCTTCGGGATCGTGTGGATCGGCCTGCTCTATTACCTGAACTTCGTGCAGGTGCCGACCATGCCCAAGATTCCGGCAGAGCAGAAGGGCGCCATTACCGGCTTCATCGCGCCCAAGGTCTTCTTCTTCTTCCGCTACGGCGCGCTGCTCACGGTCATCACCGGCCTCGGCATTGCGGTCGTTTCGGGCTACGCCCATCAGGCCATGACGCTCACGGGCGAAGGCAACGTCCGCCTGATCGGCATCGGCATGTGGCTGGCGCTCATCATGGCGTTCAACGTGTGGTTCATCATCTGGCCCGCCCAGAAGAAGATCCTCGGCATCGTCGAAGCCACGGCCGAGGAAAAGGCCGCAGCGGCGCCGCGCGCGCTCTATGCCAGCCGCACCAACACGCTGCTGTCGATCCCGATGCTCTACGCGATGGTCAGCGCGAACCTCGGCTGAGAAGCCGACAGACCAGTTCTGACGGGACAGGAGGGCGCGGCGCGCAGACGCCGCGCCCTTTTTTGCGTGGGCGCTTTCAGGCGGCGAACGCTTTCAGGCGGCGAAAAGGGCCGCCAGCCTTGCCAGCAGATCACCCTCGGCATAGGGTTTGGCAAGCAGCGGGCGATCCGCAAACGCAGGTTCGACCGAGCCATAGCCGGTGGCGATGACAAAAGGGATGGCCTGACCGGCAAGCGCGATGGCCACCGGCAGGCCGGGATTGCCGCACAGGTTCCAGTCGAGCACCGCCGCATCGATGCGCGGCGCGCCGAGCCTGACACTGCCGATGGCCTGCAAGGCGTCATCCACCCGCCCGACCGGCCCCAGCGGGATAGCGCCCGCATGCTCAAGCGCCTCGGCCACCATGGCCGCGACGATGAACTCGTCCTCGATCACCAGAACGCGCTTGCCCGCAAGCACGCCGTCAGCGGCCAGACCCGGCGCCACGATCAGATCTTGAGCTGGCTGCCCAGCTCGACCACGCGATTGGTGGGCAGGCGGAAGAACTCCATCGCGCTGGCGGCATTGCGCAGCATCCACGCAAACAGCTTTTCCCGCCACAGCGCCATGCCCGGCTTGTCGGACGGAAGCAGCGTCTGGCGCGAGAGGAAGAAGCTGGTCTTCATCATGTTGAACGGCTCGCCGCACATGTCCACCCGCTTGAGCGCGGCGGGAACATCGGTTTCCTCAAGGAAGCCGAAGCGCAGCGTCAGCCGGTAGAAGCCGTTGCCGAAGTCCTTGACCGAATAGCGCTCCGCCTCCTCGACATAGGGCACGTCCTCGATCGAAACGGTGAGGATGACGACGCGTTCGTGGAGCACCTTGTTGTGCTTGATGTTGTGAAGCAGCGCGGAAGGGACGCCAGATGACGTGGAAGCCATGAAAATCGCCGTCCCGGAAACGCGCGCGGCACTGGAATGGGCGGACTTGGTGAAGACTTCGAGCGGGATCGTGCCTTCGGCCATGTTTGCCCGCATCAGCGCCCGCCCCCGCGACCATGTGGTCAGCAGGGTGAAGATCGCCACGCCCATGAGCAGCGGCACCCAGCCGCCATCGGGAATCTTGGTGAGATTCGCGCCAAGGTATGCCCCGTCGATGGCGAAGAACAGGCCCAGCATGGCAATGGCGGCAGGCGCCTTCCACTGCCACAGCTTGAACAGGACCACCGCCAGCAGGAAGTTGTCGATCAGCATCGCGCCGGTCACGGCAATGCCATAGGCCGCCGTCAGGTTCGACGAACGCTGGAATACCAGCACGAGCAGGATGACCGCGATCATCAGCGCCCAGTTGATGACGGGAATGTAGATCTGCCCGGCCGCAGTCGAGGTGTGCTTGATCGTCATGCGCGGGATGAAGCCAAGCTGGATCGCCTGCTGCGTGACCGAAAATGCGCCGGAGATCACGGCCTGCGAGGCAATGATCGCCGCAGCCGAAGCAATGAACAGCAGCGGCCACTGGAACCATTCGGGCGCAAGGAAATAGAATGGGCTTTCCAGCGCCGAAGGATCCCGGATCAGCAGCGAGGCCTGCCCCAGATAGTTCAGCACGAGCGCGGGCAGCACGAAGACCAGCCATGACACGCGGATCGGATTGCGCCCGAAATGGCCCATGTCGGCATAGAGCGCCTCGGCCCCGGTCACGGCGAGCACCGCTGCGCCCATGGCAAGAAAGCCGCGGAACGGATCGGCGATGAACATGCTCGCCGCAAAGTGCGGGCTGAGCGCGGCGACGACCTGCGGATGCTGGGCAATGCTGATTGCGCCAAGCGTGGCGATCGTGGCGAAATAGACCAGCATGACCGGGCCGAACAGGGTGGATACCCGCTCGGTGCCACGGCTCTGGATGAAGAACAGGCCGATGAGGATGCCGACGACGAGCGGCACGATCATGCCCTGCATCCGCGGCTCGTAAACCGCAAGACCCTCGATCGCGCCCATGACCGACACCGCAGGCGTAATCATCGAATCGCCATAGAACAGCGCCGTGGCAAAAACGCCCAGCAGGATGATGCCCCTGCCCCAGCGCTTGCCATCCGTGTGCTGGTTGATGAGCGCGAGCAGGGCAAGGCTGCCGCCTTCGCCCTTGTTGTCGGCGCGCATGATGATCGTCACGTATTTGAAGGTGACGATGATCATCATCGACCAGAACATCAGGCTGATGATGCCGTAGATGTGCAGCAGGTCGAGCGGCAGCGGATGGTGGCCGTCGAAGGTATCGCGCAGCGCGTAGAGCGGGCTGGTGCCGATGTCGCCGAAAACCACGCCGATGGCGCCGACCGCAAGCTTCATCACCGAACCTTGCGTGTGCGCATGCCCCGCCGCGTGTCCCGCCGCCTGCACGGTCGGGCCAGTGCCTTGCGCGGCATTTTCGGCATTACTCATGGCGACGGTGCCCCCGGCCTTTCAGCCCTGAACCAGTTCCGCCGAAACGGCGGATCGGCGCGGCGCTTTAGCACCGCCCGCAGCCCCCCGCAATGGCTGGCACGGGGGCGAAACCGGTCTGGCGAATTGGCCGTGAACAAGCCCGCACCGGCAAAGAAAAGATATTATTTATCAGATCCTTGCGAAGAGGAACCCGGCGCCGCCGAGGGGGCCGGAACGGGCGCCCCGGTGGTATCGGCCCCGCCTGCCATGGCAATCATTGAATCGAGACGCTGGATGCGTTCCACCAGATCGGCGCGATAGGGCGCATCGGCGGGCGAACGCGCGAGCAGTTCGGCCCAGATCGCACGGGCATCGGGAAGACGCCCGGACTGCGCAAGCGCCAGCCCCATGAAGAACGGCGGTCCGGGGTGGGCCGGATCGAGGTTCGCCGCCTTCTGGAAGGCAAACTGCGCAGCCGGCGAGATCATCCCGTCGCCGTGGCCGACCAGCGCGTTGCCAAGCGAAACCCACAGGTCCGCATCCCTGGGGAACTGCTGCGTGCCCTTGCGCAGGACTTCGGCCGCCGCACCATACTGCCCCTGACGGGCAAGACCGTCGGCAAGGATGAGCCAGCTTTGCCCCTTGGCGAAACCATCACCCATCTGCTGGCGCTGCTTGATGAGCGCTTCATCAGCCGCGCGCCGGTTCTCGACCGGTGCCTTGGGCGCGCCGGGCATGGCAGGGCGGCCCTGCAAGGCATAACCGGCAATGCCGAGCAGCAGGGCAGCGCCCGTCAGTTCCCATCCGGCGCGCGGCATCCTGAGCACGAATGCCATGACGAGAAACGCAACGGCGGCGGCAAGCAGGACAAGAACCCAGGTCATTCGGCGCGCTCCGCCCTTGCAGGACCGCGGCGGAAGCGGCCGCGCAGAAGGATCGCCGCAAGCAGCAGGATCACCAGCGGCGCGGCAAAGAGCGGCCACATGATCGGCTTGTTCTGCGGCGCGTAGCTGACGTAATCGCCATAGCGTTCGATCAGCCACGCGCGGATTGCCTCAGGATCCTCCCCGGCGGCAATGCGGCTGCGCACCTGATGGCGCATGTCGCCCGCCATCGGGGCATCGCTGTCGGCAATCGACTGGCTCTGGCACTTGAGACAGCGCAGCGTTTCCATCAGGCGCTGGGCCTTGGCTTCAAGCACGGGATCATCAAGCTGGCGGTAGGCGAGCGGCGCGGGCGGAAGCTGATCCTGTGCCCGTGCGGGCGCCATGACAAACAGACCAAGGAGCGCGAGGAGTGGCAAGATCACGCGCTTCACGATTGCGCCTCCTTCAGCTTGGCCAGGATCACCGGCACGTCCTCCGGCCGGATCTCGCCGATGTGCTGATAGCGGATCACGCCCTTGCCATCGATGACGAAGGTTTCGGGAACGCCCGATGATCCGATGCCGACCTGCACTTCGGACAGGTCATCGCGGCCGATGCGGGCAAAGGGATTGCCGTAAGTGGCAAGAAAGCGGTCCAGATCGGCCTTGCGGTCGCGGATGGCAACACCGTCGATCTCGACCCCTTGCCGCCGCAGCGCCTCAAGCTGCGGAGCCTCAATCGCGCAGGGCACGCACCAGCTTGCAAAGACGTTGAGCAGCCGCGGCTTGCCGGTCTGCATCTGCGCGCTCGACAGACCGGGACGGTCATCGCTGGCCGCTGGCAGATCGAACTGCGGCAGCGGCTTGCCGATGAAGGTGCTGGCAACTTCGGTATTGGCGGGCCGATAAAGGCCCCAGATCACCAGCGCCAGAAAGGCGCCGAACAGCGCCAGAGGCAGCCACATGGCAAGGCCGGGACGCCGGGGAGAATCCGCGGTCATTTCAATGCTTCCTGACGCGCCTTGCGGAAGGCGATCTTGTCATTCGCGCGCAGCCGCTTCACATCCTGGGCAACACGGCCGATCAGGGCCAGCAGGCCGCCGAATGCCACCAGCAGGCCGCCGAGCCAGAGCAGCGGCACGAAAGGCTTCCACCAGAACCGCATCTGCCAGCGGCCATCATCGCCCTCGTTGCCGAGCACGGCATAGAGCTGCCCGTTCCAGCGGGTGTGCAGCGCGGATTCGGTGCGTTCGCCCGGCGGCGAGGAGAAGGTGCGCGCCTGCGGATGGAGCGTGACGGGCGCGGCGCCCTTGTAGGAAGCGCTTATCGTGGCTTCGAGCGCGGTCCAGTTCGGGCCTGCCACGGGTTCGACGCTTTCCAGCCGCAAGGTGATCGGGCCGACGCTCTGCGTATCGCCCACGTTCATCGCGGCGAGGCGTTCGGTTGAAAAGGCGCTTTCGCTGGCCGCTCCGATCAGCGCCACGGCAAGCCCGAAATGCCCCACGACCATGCCCCATACCGAAAGGGGCGTGCGGCGCAGGTTGCGGCCGCGCAGGGGCAGCCAGCTTGCGAGCGCAAGACCCGCCCCCACCGCGATGCCCAGCATCGGCAGGAGATTGATGCCGGGGGCAAGCAGAACCACCGCCAGCAGGGCAAGGGCGCTTGCCAGCGCGGGCACGGCCACCGTGGCGGAAATGCGCGACGGGTTGTCCCTGCGCCAGCGCAGCAGCGGGCCTACTCCCATCATCAGCATCATGGGCAGCGCGAAGATCGCCCCCACCGGATTGAAATAGGGCGGGCCGACCGACACCTTTGCTCCGAACGCCTCGGTCATCAGCGGGTAGAGCGTGCCCAGCAGGACAATGGCAAGAATGCCGCACAGCATCACGTTGTTGAACACGAGGCTTGCCTCGCGGCTGACGAGGCTGAACCGCTCGCCCTCGGTCACGGTATTGGCGCGAACGCCGAACAGGACCAGCGCCCCGCCGATGTAGATGGCCAGCAGCGCCAGAATGAACGAGCCGCGTTCGGGATCGACCGCGAAGGCATGAACCGAGGTAAGGATGCCCGATCGCACGAGGAACGTGCCGACCATCGACATCGAAAAGGCGATGACGCCGAGCATGACCGTCCACGCGCGCAGGGCATTGCGGCTGGCCAGCACGGATGCGGAATGCAGCAGGGCCGTTGCGGCAAGCCACGGCATGAGCGAGGCGTTCTCGACCGGATCCCAGAACCACCAGCCGCCCCAGCCAAGCGTGTAATAGGCCCAGTAGGAACCGGCAGTAATGCCGATGGTCAGGAAGATCCACGCCCCCAGCACCCATGGACGCATGGCGCGCGCAAAGGCCGGGCCGACATCGCGCGTGATGAGCGCACCGATGGCAAAGCTGAAGGCCACGGACAGGCCGACATAGCCCACATAGAGCGTGGGCGGATGGAAGGCGAGGCCCACATCCTGGAGCAGCGGGTTCAGCCCCATGCCTTCGGGCGCCGGTTCGGGCAGGCGCTCGAACGGGTTCGAGGACAGGAGCAGAAAGGCATAGAAGCCGAGGCTGACGAACGCCTGACCGGCAAGCGTCGCGATCAGCGTATCTTCACGCAGCCGCTTTTCGACGAGCGCGACCACGCCCCCCGATACCGCCATGATCGTGACCCACAGCAGCATCGAGCCTTCGTGGTTGCCCCATGTGCCCGCCAGCTTGAAGATGAACGGCTTCATCGAATGACTGTTGGCCGCCACCAGCTTCACCGACAGATCGGTTTCCAGAAAGAGATCGATCAGAGCAAGGAAGGACAGGGCAACCAGCAGCCCCTGCATCACGGCCAGCGGCCGCACCACCCCTGCCAGAGCCTTGCCGCCGGGGCGAAGCGCCGAAAATCCGGCGAAAAGCTGGAGCACGGCAAGGGCTGCCGCCATCCACAGGACGGCAAGGCCGATTTCGGCAATCATTTGGTTTCAGCCACCACTTGCTTGATCTGTTCGGCGCTCATCTCGCCCATCTGGCGCGGCACGTAGTTCTCGTCGTGCTTGGCAAGAAGATTGTCGGCCACGAAGACATTGCCCTCCATGCGGCCCTCGGCAACCACGCCTGACCCTTCGACGAAAAGGTCAGGGGTTATGCCGGTAAAGCGCACGGGCACCCGCGCCTTGCCGTCGCCCACCACGAAATCAATCGTGATGCCGTCCGGGCGGGTCTTGAGCGAGCCTTTCTCGACCATGCCGCCAAGCCGGATGGCGCGGCCCTGCTCAGGCGGGTCTTTCACCAGATCGGCGGGAACGTAGAAATAGCTCGCCTGATTGGACAGGGCATAGGCGGCAAGCAGCCCTGCCCCGATCAGCGCGACGAGCGCGATGACCAGAAGGACGAGACGCTGGTGCTTCGGCTTGATGCCGCCGGTGGATGTGGTGCTGTTCATCTGTTGCGAACCTTATCGCGGCGACGCTCGGCCCGGACCATCGCCGCCAGCGTCCAGCCGACGAGCAGCAGCGTGCCGATCACGCCGATCGCCACGGCCGCAATCACATAATCCCACTGCTGAAGTCCTTCGCGCATCTGTCTGTCATGCCATCGCTTTGCGGCGCAGGCGCGCCTCGGCCTGAATATCGGCCAGAAGGGTGCGCATCCGCGCCAGAACGACGCCGCCGAACACCAGGCTGAAACCCACCGCCGCGATCAGCAGCGGCCACAGGAAGGTGGCGTCGATGGCGGATTTGCCCGCTGTGATCGAGGGCGGCTGGTGCAGGCTGTTCCACCACACCACCGAACGGTTGATGATGGGGATGTTCACCGCTCCCACCAGCCCGAATATGGCGGTGATGCGGCTGCCACCCCCTCCGCCAGCCATGTCGCGCTGGGCCGCGCCGGAAAGCGCGATGTAGCCGAAGTAGAGGAACAGCAGCACCAGAAAGCTGGTCAGGCGGCCATCCCACACCCACCAGGTGCCCCATGTGGGCCGCGCCCAGATCGATCCGGTGGCAAGGCAGATGGCCGTGAACGCCGCTCCGGGAACCGCAGCCGCCCGCCCGGCAATGGCGGCAAGCGGATGGCGCCACACGAGTTCGACGAGGCTGGCAACGGCGATGGTGGACCAGCCCGCCATGCCAAGCCACGCCGCAGGCACATGGATGAACAGGATCCGCACCGTATCGCCCATCAGCCGGTCAGGGGGGACCACAAGCAGCCCGTAAAGCACCGCCCCCAGCGAGAGCAGCAGGCCGGAAACCAGAAACAGCGGCATCATCCAGCGGGCAAGGCGCAGGAAACGGGCGGGATTGGCAAAACCGTGCATGGGCGCGGAGCAGACTGTCCTTCTCCCGGCAAGCATCAGCCGCCGGTCTGTGCCATGCTCTGCCACTTGGCGCGTAACGGGGCAAGCGCAATGGCGGCAGGGCAACCAAAAGCCTATGGCGCAAGGCCAGCGTCAACGCTTTTCCGGATGAAGGAGAAATGCATGGGGCGACCGATGGGGTTCGAACCCACGACCTCCGGTACCACAAACCGGCGCTCTAACCAACTGAGCTACGGTCGCCACATTGCGGCGCAGGCTGTGCTGCGCGGGCTGGCCCCTTCGCAGAAAGGCGCGCGAAAGGGAAGCGAAAAAATTGCGGCCCGGCCCATGCACTCAACAAAATCGGCGCGCGCCCTGTATCACCGACTGTCACCCCCGCCCCACGCGCGGAACGCCACGCGCGGCGGGTTCACCCCTACATCGATCAGCGCTTCCTCTTCCAGCCGCGCCGAATCGACCGTGACCGCAAGCCCGACAAGGAACCAGCGGCTGCGCACCTGCAACTGGGAGGCCGGGATGCCGCCGCCCCCCTCGCCCGCATCCGCACCTGCGCCGCCAAAGGCCCGCAAGGCATCCTCAACGCTGGCCCAGCCGAGCGCGGGGCGGCTGGCAATCAGGGCGCGCGCGCGGTCCACCGGCACGACAGCAGGCGACACCATCGCCAGGAGCGGCGCCTGATCGGGCCGCAGGGTGTTGATGTTGATCGGCGAAAGCTGCGCGACGGGCAGCGCGCAGAGCCATGGGCGAAGGCGCTGGTAGATCTGCGGGGTCATGCCGCGCACCGCCCGCACTTCGCTGACATCGCCGATCAGCCTTCCGGCGGTGCGATAGGGAACATCGCGGCCCTGATAGCTTTCATCCTCGGCACCGTTCGGCGCGGGCACATTGTCGGTATCGATCCAGTCGGCCATGGCATCGCTGATGACAGTGGCCTCGCCCGGATCGATGGCAAGGCTCTGCATCAGGGCGCGCAACTGGTTCAGCCCGGCAACGCGCAGCCGCAGCGTGCCTTGCGCATCGCTTTCCACCAGCGAATTGAGATTGAAGCAGTTGCCCGCATCATCCACGCGCGCCAGAACCGTGCCGCGCGGCATGGGCAGCGGAAAATCGCGGCCAAGCAGGCCGGTCCGATCAACCGTGCGTTCCTGCGACTGATCGACCAGCGCCTTGATCCGCGCCATGGCGAGCGTCTCGGCGCTGGTGGCATAGAGCCGCGCCTGAGTCATGGCCTGAGCATTGCCCGCAAGGCGCGTGGCCAGATTGAGCCGGTCGAGCATGACCGCAGCAATGACCGCCATGACCGCTACGAGCAGCAGGACCGAGAGCAGCGCGGCACCACGCTCTTGCGGGTTATGCGGGCCTTGCATGGACCGGGACAGCCACCGCCTCACTGGTAATTGACCCCGACCAGCGAGACGATCCGCAATGGCGGCACGCCTTTCTGCGGCACAAGCAGTTCAACCGCGACGGGAAGCTCTGCCGCCACCTGCGGATCCCAGACATCGCGCCAGTTGCCGTCCCTTGCCCTGAAGCGGACCGTGGGCGCGCCGAAAAGCGGCAGCACTTGCGCGCCCGGATCAGGCGCGGCGCCATCGGGATAGGGATAGCCTGCCCGCACCAGCGCGGTCGGTGTCACGCGGTATTCCACCTTCTGCAAGGATGGGCGCGCCGCCCCGTCGAAATTGTCCCAGCCGCTGCGGGTGAACCGGATCAGGACGCCATCGGCATTGGCCTCGAAGGCAAGGCGCGGCGTGCCGCCCCTGTCGCGCGAGGGGCGCGGCACCGCCTGCGCCAGGTCGGCAGTCCAGACCGACAGGAAGCGGCGCTGTGCGGCAATGCTGTCGGTCCGGGCGCGACTGGCCAGTTCGGCATCCACCGAAAAGCGCAGCAGGCCCAGCGCGCCCACGGCAATCACCGCAAAGAGCGCGAGCGCCACCAGCATCTCGACGAGAGTGAACCCGTTGGGCCTGACGCCCTTGTGCGCAGGGGGCACCATCATGCGCCGGGCAGCCGCGTGAAATCGATCGTGAAGGCCGACCCTTGCGCGCCCGGCGTCGTCTCGCGCACGGAAAGGGTGATGGCCAGAACCCCGTAATCGGGCCGGAAGGCAACCGTGCGTGTCCACTGGAAGCGGCGACCGGCATTGGTGATCGTGCCGCTTGCCGAACCGACCGCGGGCGGACGCGGATCGGTCAGGATTTCGGCCGCCATGTTCTGCGCCACAATCTCGCGCAGCAGGCGCTGGTCAAGATCGGCCGTGCGGGAAATGCTGGCCCCCTCCATCTGCAACAGGGCCAGCGCGGCAATGGCAAAGACCGCCAGCGCCACAAGCAATTCCAGCAAGGTGAAGCCGTTGGGCGGCGATGGCCCGCGATCAGCCGGCATCGAGCGTAACCTTGCCATCGCGGCGCAGGCGCACGACAAGCGCATGGCCGGAACGGTCGAGCCGCACGCTCGCCTCGCTGCTGACCAGCCCCAGCGAATCGAAGATCACGCGCTGGCGCCCTGCCGTGGCGCGGGTTCCCGCAGCCCATGCCGTCAGATCGAAGCCCCGCCCCGGAAGCGGCTGCCACTGCTGCTCGCTGCGCCGTTCGAAGTAGTAACCGCTGTCGCTCACCACCAGGGCCACCGGCTGCGCCCCGGCAATCGCCATGTCGCGCGCGGCAAGCGTGCGCGCGGCAAAGCGCTCGGCCTCGTCGCGCAGGGCGCGCTCGTCTCCGGGCAGCGAAAGCACCACCACGCTCGCCAGAAGGCCCATGACCATGAGCACGACCAGAACCTCTACGAGCGAGAAGCCGTTGCGCGCGGGAGGATGAAATGCTGGTGCGGCCACGGCCCTTCCCATGCGGCAGAAACGTGACGGTTTTACGACCAACGGGGCGCACGGTTCAAGTTGCGGCACGCCATCCCGGCAGGATAGAGCCTGGCCATGACCTCGACCGATTTCGATCAGGCGGCGCACCTGTGCGCCGGGCGGCTGGCAGCGGTGCCCGGCATGATGCGCGTGCCCACGCCGCGGCTGGAAATGTTCATCCTGCGCGATTTTCTGGATGAGGCGCAGTGCGCCGCGCTGATTGCCCGGATCGAACAGGACCGGCGCCCCTCGACCCTTGCCGATCCGAACGGCGACAACCGGTTCCGCACCAGCGAAACCTGCGACCTGCCGATGCTGGAACCAGACGTGATCGCGCTGGATGAGCGCCTTTCCGCGCTTTCGGGCATCGACCGCCGGTTTGGCGAGCCGATTCAGGGCCAGCGCTATGAACCGGGACAAGAGTTCAAGGCCCATACCGACTATTTCGAACCGGGCGGCGCAGACTTTGCGCGCTTTTGCAGCGTGGCCGGTCAGCGGACATGGACCTTCATGGTCTATCTCAACACGGTGGAAGCGGGCGGGGCAACGCGCTTCAAGGTGATCGACAAGACGATCCAGCCCGAAACCGGCAAGCTGGTCTGCTGGAACAACCGGCGGGCCGACGGAAGCTGCAACCCGGCCACGCTCCATCACGCGATGAAAGTGCGCAAGGGCCTGAAATACGTGATCACCAAGTGGTATCGCGAACGCCCCTGGGGCTGAACCGAAGCGCGCTCAGCCCTCGGTATCGATGTCGCGTGCGGCGCGGATCACGGGCAGGCACCGGAACATGACCTCGGCATCGGCCGCGCCCAACAGTTCGGTGAAGCGGACTTCATGGCGATCGATCCGCGCCAGTGCCTCGCGCGCGATTGCCTGACCTGCCGGGGTCAGGGTCAGCGCATGACTGCGTCCGTCAAGGCGGCGGCGATCCACCAGTCCGCGCTCCATCAGGCGCGAGATGATCGGCACCATGTTGGCGCGCTTGATCGCCAGCGCCTGTCCCACCTCGGTCTGCGAGCAATCGGGATTTTCGGCGATGACCAGCAGTGTCGTCACTTCGGCCGGGCGCATGTCGAGATCGGACAGCTCGCGCGCCAGATCGGCCATCATGACTGCCGACGCCCGGCGCAGCTGATAGCCCAGACGGCTTTCAAGGGAATTGGTCAGCGTCATGACATGATCTTTAGGAAAGCTATCGGCGATAGCAATGCCCGAAAACTGCCCTTGGCCGGAAAGGTTGCGCCAGGCGGCAGAGCCAGCGCCATGGCCGCCAAAGAAAAGGGCGGCCAGGGCCGCCCTTTTTCCGATCCGAAGCCTCCGCCGCGCTCAGCGCTTGAGCGAGAGACCACCGAAACGCTTGTTGAACTGCGCAACGCGGCCGCCCTGATCGAGCTGGCGGGTGCCGCCGGTCCACGCCGGGTGCGAGGTCGGGTCGATTTCGAGCGCGAGGGTATCGCCTTCCTTGCCCCAGGTGGAGCGCGTCTCGAAAACGGTGCCGTCGGTCATCTGCACCTTGATCATGTGGTAGTCGGGGTGAATGCCAGTCTTCATGTCGGTAACTCCGGTGCGCAGCCGGTTCCGACCGGCCGCAAGAATCTTCAAGGGCGCGCGCCTAGCCCAAAGCCGCGCGCATGTCCAGCATGGCCCGCCTCAGCTGTCGGCGATCATCGCGGTAAAGCCCACCTCGCAGGTGATCTTGTCGCCAATCATCGCCTTTCCCGCGAACTTGCAAACCCGCGCGCGCTTTTGCGTGAACTCGACATGGAGATCGAGCAGGACGCCCGGTTCCACCGGACTGCGGAACTTGGCCTCCTCGATCGCCATGAAATAGACGAGCTTGCCGGAACCGGCCAGCCCCAGCGATTCCACGGCAAGAACGCCGGCAGCCTGCGCCAGTGCCTCGATCTGGAGAACGCCGGGCATAATCGGGCGACCGGGAAAATGCCCCTGAAAGAACTGCTCGTTCATCGACACGGCCTTAACCGCATGGATGCGTTCATTGAGGGTGATCGAGGCCACGCGATCGACCAGCAGCAAGGGATAGCGATGCGGCAGCGCCGCCATGACCTTGCGCACATCGTAATCGGTGATGACGCCCGAAGGCGCCGCCTGCTCTTCGCTCATCGTCCCGGTCTTCCTGCCAGTCTCGTGCGGACGAAGGCCTTAGCGGCCTTCGGGCACCTTCTTGTTGGCAGGCTGCGCCGCTCCGGCCTGCTGCTGTGCAGCCTGCGCCTGGGCCTGCGCTTCACGCTGGGCGCGCGGCATCCAGCCTGCGGGCGGAACGAGCTGGGCCGAAGGGATGAGCTTGTTCAGTTCGGTGAGGATGTCCTGATTGAGGTTATAGACCTGCCCGGCCTTGATGACGCTCTGCGAATCGATCACCAGCGAAATCTTCTTCTTGTCCATCGCAGCCTGCGTGGCGGCATCAAGCTTGTCGCCGATCTGTTCGAGCACATACTGCTGCGAAAGGTTCAGCGGTTCGAGGATCTGCTGGATCTCGGCCTGTCCGGCCTGCTCGATCTGCTGGATCTGCTCATACTGCTGCTGCAACGCCGCGCGGTTGGGGTTGGCGGCCTTCGAATCCGCCGTGAGCTTGTCGATCAGCGGCTTGAGCTGCGCCTCGATCTGGCTCTTGCGGGTGTTCGCCTGATCGATCTGCGGCTTGTAGGTGACAGGGCGCTGCTGCTGCGCGGTCTGGAAGGCGCTGGATGCGGCAACCACGGCCGAAGGGTTGGCAATGGCGATGCCCTGCACGACCGTGCCGGTCGTCGCCTGCGCGAGCGCGGCGTTCGGGGCAACGGCAACAGCGGCGAGGCCCGCGAGAAGGGCGGAAGCGTAACGGATGGTCATCAGAACTGGGTTCCCACGTTGAAAGTGAAGGTCTTGGGGTCGTCGCCATCGACCTTTTTCAGGACTTTGGCGAAATCGAGGCGGAACGGCCCGAACGGCGAGTTCCAGTTGACGCCGATGCCGACCGAGACGCGCGGCGAAGGCGAGTTGCCGACGAAGACTTCGTTGAAAGTCTGGATCGGATCGCCGTTCGAGGAGCCGTCCGAGGCCGTAGGGCTGCTGGTCGGCTGGCCGGTCAGACGATCGGTATAGATCCTCTGCGGATTGACGAGGTTGGGCTGAAGCGGATTGGCAATGCCCCACAGTGCGCCTGCATCGACATAGATCGAGGGGCGCAGGCCCATTTCGCGTGCACCGGAACCAAGCGGAATCTCCAGCTCGGCGCGGGTCAGGTAATAGTAGCGTCCACCGATGGCGTCATCGACCCACTGGTTGCGGTCCTGCGATTCCACGCCGTTGATGATCGTCTTGCGCAGCACGCGCGGGCCGACGCCGCGAATGTCGAAGCCGCGAATCTGCGGCTCGCCAAGGAAGAAGCGGTCGGTCAGGTAAACGTCGTCGATGGTCGGATCGTTCGAACGGCTGGCGAGCGGGCGGATCGCTCCGCCCTCGCCGCGCACCGAGAAGATGAAACCGCCGCCAACCGGCCAGAACCGCGCGGCATTGGCCGTCACGCGCGCATACTTGACCGTGCCGCCAAGCCCCGCGACATCGCCGCCCAGCACGACCTGCATCCCCCGGCTCGGCCGCAGGCGGTTGTCAAGCGTATCATAGACCAGCGAGGCGCCGAGGATCGAACTGGTCCGCTTGCCGATCGCATCGCACAGGAAGCGCCCGGCCAGAAGGTTGCTGCACTGCCCGTTGACGAAGAAGGTATTCCGGTCGAGCGTGACGTCGTCGATGTTGAAGGTGTAACGGCCGATCAGCGACATGTATTCGGTGAGCGGCACGCCCACGCGCGCGGAAAAACCGGTTGTCGACTGGCGGTAGGTGGTATTGCGGTTCTGATTGGTGAAGTTGAAGCTGTTGATGTCGCGCCGATAGACATCCATCCCGAACGACACGTTCTTGTCGAACAGGTAGGGTTCGGTGAAGCTCACCTGCACCGAACGGGTGAAGCGCGAATAGTCGACCGAAAGGCCGATCGTCTGGCCGCGGCCACGGAAGTTGTTCTGGCGGATCGACCCCTGGAAGATGAAGCTTTCAAGGCTCGAAAAGCCCGCCGAAAGCTGGAGTTCGCCGGTGGGCCGTTCCTCGACATTGGCTTCGAGAACGATCCGGTCGGGCGCGGAGCCGGGCTTCTGCTCGATCTCGAACTTTTCCTGGAAATAGCCGAGCGACTTGATGCGGTTGGTCGAGCGCTTGATCTGGAAGGTGTTGAAGGCATCGCCTTCGGCAATGCGGAACTCGCGGCGCACCACCTTGTCCTGGGTCAGCGTGTTTCCGTTCACGTCCACCCGCTCGACATAGGTGCGCGGGGCCTCGGCGATGCGGAAGGTGACCGACATCGTCAGGTCATCCTTGTTGCGCGAAAAGTCAGGCCGCACGTCGGCAAAGGCATAGCCGAACGCGCCGGCGGTCTCGGTCAGCCGATCAACCTGATCCTCGACCGCCTTCGCGTTATACCACTGCCCGGCCTTGATCGGCAGGTTGGCTGCCAGCTTCTCGCTGTCGAAATCGCGCAACTGGCTGTCGACCTTGACGTCGCCGAACTTGTAGCGTTCGCCTTCCTCGACCACGTAGGTGATGATGAAATCGCGCTTGTCGGGCGTGAGTTCCGCCACCGCCGAAACCACGCGGAAATCGGCGTAGCCCTCGGTCAGGTAGAACTGGCGCAGCTTCTGCTGGTCGAAGGCGAGCCGGTCCGGGTCATAGCTGGTTCCCGACGAGAAGATGCGGGTGAAACTGGCCTGCTTCGTGACCATCTGTCCGCGCAGGCGCCCGTCCTTGAACTTCTCGTTGCCGATGATGTTGATCCGGCGAACCTTGGATTTCGGCCCTTCGCTGATCTCGAAGACGATATCGACGCGGTTCTGATCGAGCATGACCATCTTCGGTTCGACCGAAGCGGCAAAGCGGCCCTGACGCTTGTACAGTTCGATGATGCGGGCCACGTCGGCGCGCACCTTGGACCGGGTGAAGATCTGGCGCGCCGCCAGCTTGATTTCGGGAAGGATCTTGTCCTCCTTGAGGCGCTTGTTGCCCTCAAGGATGATGCGGTTGATGACCGGGTTTTCCTTGACCTGCACCACCACATCGCCGCCGTTGTTGCGGATCGAGACATCGGCGAACAGTTCGGTGGCGTAGAGGTCCTTCAGCGCCTGGTCGCCCAGGGCCTGGGTATAGGTCTGTCCGGGGCGCAGACGGATGTAGGAAAGGATGGTATCGGGTTCGAGACGCTGCGAGCCTTCGACCACGACCGAGCGGATGACATCGCCCGCAGGCGCCGGGCTGGCGGGCTGTGCGGCCGTGCCTTGCGCAAAGGCCACCTGCGGAACCGCCACGAGCGCGCTTGTCACCAGCAGCGCTGCGCACAGCGGCGCCGACCTGCCACTCCGGCTTTCCGGCCGACCCGCGTTACCTACGATCATCACCAAGCGCCATCCCGTATCAAGTGACGACTGGACGCTGGCAGGCAGTGTCCGGTCGCGACAAGCAATGCCGCCCTGTGCCCGATGCAACAAGGCCAATCAAGCAAACATTGCCCAGTGTTTCTGTGCAAAAGACAATCCGTGGATCATTCTCCGAAGTGCCGGTCAGGCTTTCCGGCTTCCCTCAACGGGATGACGCGGCCCCGGTTACTTGTGCCTCCGGTTTCCTGTGCCCCATGGCTGATTGCGACTAGCCTCCGAACAGCTTGAGCGATGCCACATCATTGATCGTCACGAACAGCATGAGCGCCATGACGAAGGCAAGCCCGGTGCGGAAAGCCCACTCCTGTCCGCGCGCGCCAACCGGTTTGCGACGGATCGCCTCGGCGGCGTAGAACGCGAGGTGCCCTCCGTCGAGAACGGGGATTGGCAGGAGGTTAATGAACCCCAAGTTAATCGAGATGAGCGCCACGAAGCTGACGTAGGATTGCCAGCCGCTGACCAGCTGCTCGCCCGAATACTTGGCGATCTTGATCGGCCCACCCAGTTCCTGCACCTCGCGCTTGCCGGTAATGATCTGGCCGATCCCGTGAACCATCATGCCGATGATGCTGCGGGTCTGGCTGACACCTTCGCCCAGAGCCTCGATCGGGCCGACGGGCACGATCTCGTAGGACTTCGGGCCGATGCCGAGAAAACCGATCTTCTGCGTATTGCCGAAACGGTCGGTTTCGACCCGCACGGCGGCACGCGCATCGAGGCGCACCTCGCGCCCTTCGCGCAGGACCACCAGATCGAGCGGCTCGCCAGGGTTCTGCCCCACTTCGAGCCGCACATCGAGGAAGGAATCGACAGCCTTGCCGCGAATGGACACGATCCGGTCATCCAGCCGCACGCCTGCCTGTGCGGCGGCGGAACCGGCCTGCACTTCGCCCACGACCGGCGGGATCACCGCCTTGCCATAGGCAAACGCAAAGCCCGCAAGGATCAGCACGGCAAACAGCAGGTTCGTCACCGGTCCTGCCAGAACGATCAGGGCGCGCTGCCACAGGGCCTTGGACTGGAACGTGCGGTTGCGCTCTTCCGGCGGCAAGGCCAGCCATTCCGGGCCGGGCTGGCTGGCGGGGTTCATGTCGCCCGCGAACTGGACATAGCCCCCCAGCGGCAGCGCGGAGAGCTTCCAGCGTGTGCCGCGCCGGTCGGTCCAGCCCGCAAGCTCCTTGCCGAACCCGATCGAGAACACGTCCGCCTTCACCCCGAACCAGCGCCCGACAAGGTAGTGGCCAAGCTCATGGATGAACACGAGCGGCCCCAGCACGAGGACGAAGGCGAGGAGAGTGGTGAGGATACCAGGACTTTCCATCACGGGCATCACATGGCCTTCATCACGTTGCAGACTCCAGCATTTCGTGCGCCCTCACCCGCGCTTCGCCATCGATGGCGATGACATCGTCCAGCGAAGCGGGTGCGACGGGAACGCCGCGTGAAAGAACGTCCTCGACCGATTGCACGATCCGGGTGAACGCAATCTGACCGGCCAGAAACGCAGCCACCGCGATCTCGTTTGCCGCGTTCATCGTGGCAGGCGCCGCGCCGCCCGCAATGGCCGCTTCGCGCGCGAGGCGCGTTGCGGGAAAGCGCTGTTCATCAGGTGCGCGGAAGGTGAGCTGGCCGATGGCTGCCAGATCGAGCGGCGCGCAGGGCGTGTGCATGCGTTGTGGCCAGGCAAGCGCCGAGGCAATGGGCACGCGCATGTCCGAGGGGCCGAGCTGGGCCAGCGTCGAGCCATCGCGGTATTCGACCATCGAATGCACCACCGATTGCGGATGGACGATCACGCGCAGGCGCTCAACGCCCACCGGGAACAGGTGGAACGCCTCGATGAACTCCAGCCCCTTGTTCATCATCGTGGCGGAATCGACGCTGATCTTGGCGCCCATCGACCAGTTGGGATGCTTCACCGCTTCGGCCGGAGTTGCCCTGTGCAACTGCTCCATCGTCCAGTCGCGAAAGGGACCGCCGCTGGCCGTGAGGGTGATGGCGTGGACATGCGCTATGTCGTTTCCGGCAAGGCACTGGAAAATGGCGTTGTGCTCGGAATCGACCGGCAGCAGCGTGGCGCCGTGCCGCGCAACGGCCGCCGTCATCACTTCTCCGGCGGAAACAAGGGCTTCCTTGTTGGCCAGCGCGATGGTGCCGCCCTGTTCGATTGCGGCCATGGTGGGGGCGAGGCCCGCACAGCCGACAATGGCCGCAACCGTCAGATCCGCACCGCGCGCGGCAGCCTCCACCAGCGCGGCCGGTCCGCCGGCGGCGTGTATGTTCGTGCCGGCAAGGGCCTCGCGCAGGGCGGGCAGCGCGGCTTCATCGGCGACAACGGCAACTTCGGCGGAAAACTCGCGCGCTAGCCTTGCCAGCCCGGTTGCATCGCCGTTGGCGGTCAGCGCAACCACCCGCCAGTCATCGCGGTTGCGCCGCAGGAGATCGAGCGTCGACGTGCCGATGGAGCCGGTGGCACCAAGGATGGAAATGCTGCGCGTCATGCCTTCGTCACCCGACCTGCCCGGCAGCCCATGCCGTGCCCACGATGATGGCGACCGGAAGCAGGCCGTCAACCCGATCGAACAGGCCGCCATGGCCGGGGATCAGGCGCGAGGAATCCTTCACCCCTGCCCGGCGCTTGAGCCAGGATTCGTAGAAATCGCCCATTTGCGCGAACACCGCCAGCACCGCGCCCGCGATGGCCGCCATGCCGACATTGGTCGCCTCAAGGGCTGCGGCAAGACTTGGTCCCGTCGGTCCGAGCGAGGACAGCAGATAGCCGGCGAAAAGCACCACGCCGCCGGTCCATATCCCTGCCGCAGCCATTCCGCCCAGAAGCCCGGCCCATGTCTTGGACGGGCTGATCCCTGGGGCAATCTTCGGGCCGCCGATGGCGCGCCCGGTAAAATAGGCCCCCGTATCGGTGCAGATGACGAGACCGAGCACGGCCAGCATCATCGGTTCGGGCATGACCACCAGCGCCAGCCCCGCCCAGCCGATATAGACCGCGCCCGCAATCACCATCGAGCCGAGCCGGGCCGGATTGTCGGCAATCCTGCTGACCAGCCGGACATATTCGACAAAGACGCCGAAAGCGACGAGCGTGACAAACACATCAAGGACGCGCCCGCCCGCCCGGAAGGCTGCGGCGGCAATGGCCAGCATCACGATGGCCGAGGCGACCCGCACGAGCAGGTCCGATCTGGCGGGCGCGGCGCCCGTTCCGGCCCCTTGCGCCATCATGCCCGAATCACCGTCCACCAAAGCGCCTTTCGCGCGCACCGAACTGCTCCAGCGCCTCGCGCAGGTGCGCCGGGGTGAAATCCGGCCAGAGCACATCGGTGAACCACATTTCCGCATAGGCCGCCTGCCAGAGCAGGAAGTTCGAAAGGCGGATCTCTCCCGACGTGCGGATCAGCAGATCAAGCGGGGGCAGGCACGCGGTATCGAGTTCGGCCTCGATCGCCTCAGGCGTGATCGCGCCCTTGGCCGCAGCCTTGGCAGCCGCTCGCGCAATCTCCTGCTGCGATCCATAGTTGAGCGCAATCGCCAGCGTCGTGCCGGTGTTCTGCGCCGTGCGCGCCATCGCATCCTCGATCAGTTCGACGATATCAGGGGCAAGCACCTGATAATCGCCGATGATCTTCAGGCGCGTGTTGTTGGCAACGAGTTCATCCAGATCGTTGCGGATGAAGCTGCGCAGCAGTCCCATGAGATCGGCGATCTCGTCTGCCGGGCGCTTCCAGTTCTCGGAGGAGAAGGCATAGAGCGTCAACGCCTCAAGCCCCATGTCGCGGGCGGCGCGGGCAATCTCGCGCACCGTATCGACGCCGCGCTTGTGCCCGAAGGCGCGCGGCATCATGCGCTTCTTGGCCCAGCGGCCGTTGCCGTCCATGATGATGGCGACATGCCGCGCACCGCAGGCCGCGCCATCACCCGTCGAGGCGGCAACCGCGCTCACTTGCCGAGGATTTCCTTTTCCTTGGCGCTGGCCGCTTCATCGGCCTGCTTGATGTAGTCGTCGGTCAGCTTCTGCAATTCGGTCTCGGCCCGCTTGCGTTCGTCTTCCGAGATTTCCTTCTTGTTCTCGTCGGCCTTCAGGGCATCCATCCCGTCGCGGCGAACGTTGCGGATGGCCACGCGCGCGCTTTCCGCATACTTGCTGGCAAGCTTGGCCAGTTCCTTGCGGCGTTCCTCGGTCAGATCGGGGATGGGCAGGCGCAGGGTATTGCCATCGTTGATGGGGTTGAGACCAAGCCCTGCCGAACGGATCGCCTTTTCCACCGGGGTGACATTGGCCTTGTCCCAGACCTGCACCGAAATGAGGCGCGGTTCGGGAACCGAAACCGTGGCAACCTGGGCAAGCGGCATGTGGCTGCCATAGACTTCGACCATGATGGGATCGAGCAGCGCGGTGTTGGCGCGGCCGGTGCGCAACCCCGAAAGATCGCCCTTGAGCGATTCAATCGCGCCCTTCATCCGGCGCTCAAGGTCAGCCTTGTCGTACTTGGCCATGTCAGGCGTCCTTCTTTACGATGGTCTGCGTCCCCTTGCCCGAAAGCACGCGGGCCAGATTGCCCTGTTCGCGGATCGAGAAGACGACGATCGGAATGTTGTTGTCGCGGCACAAGGCCACGGCGCTGGCGTCCATGACCTTCAGATTGTCTGCCAGCACGGTGTCGTAATCCACCGATTCATAACGCTTTGCCGCGGGATCATGCTTGGGATCGGCATCATAGACGCCATCGACGCTGGTGCCCTTGAGCAGGGCATCGCACTTCATTTCGGCCGCGCGCAGCGCCGCGCCGGAATCGGTGGTGAAATAGGGCGCGCCGACGCCCGCAGCGAAGATCACGATGCGTCCCTTTTCCAGATGACGCTCGGCCCGGCGGCGGATCACGGGTTCGCACACCTGATCCATCTGCACCGCCGACTGGACGCGCGTGGGCACGCCAAGACGCTCCAGCGCATTCTGCATGGCCAGCGCGTTCATCACCGTGGCCAGCATCCCCATGTAGTCGGCCTGCGCACGGTCCATGCCCTTGGCCGCCCCGGCCATGCCGCGAAAGATGTTTCCGCCGCCGATCACGAGACAGATCTGCAATCCGGTGTCGCGCGCATCCTTCACTTCCTGCGCGAGCCGGGCGACATAATCGGTATCGATGCCGAATTGCTGCTCCCCCATCAGCACTTCACCCGAAAGCTTCAGGAGGATGCGCTTGTAGGAAGGAAGGCTCATGAAAGTGCTACACTCTTTGCCGGATGACCGGGACCGGAAAACCGGGCCGGAAACGTGGGGATGACATGGTCTGGGCCGCCCTTATAGCCCCATGAAGGGGCCTGCCAAGGGCGCGCGAATGAAACGCGAAGGAAACAGGCACGACAATCCCCGCACCGACGGGCCAGCCAAGCGCCAGCCCGCCCGTGCGGGGATCATGCAATGCAGACTTACTTGATGCCGGCGGCAGCGGCCACTTCGGCGGCAAAGTCGGTCTCTTCCTTCTCGATGCCTTCGCCGAGCTGGAAGCGGACATAGTCCTTCAGCACGATCTTCGCACCGGCTTCCTTGCCGGCGGCATCGACGACCTGCTGGATGGTGGACTTGTTGTCCATCACGAAGATCTGCGAAAGCAGCGCGTTTTCCTTGGCATACTTGGCCACAGCGCCATCGACCATCTTGGCCTGCACTTCGGCGGGCTTGCCGCTTTCGGCAGCCTTTTCAGCCGCGATCTTGCGTTCGCGCGCGATCAGTTCGGGGTCGAGATCGTCCGCCGTCAGCGCCAGCGGGAAGGCGGCGGCGATGTGCATGGCGATCTGCTTGCCCAGCGCTTCGAGCGCGTCGGCGGCCGCTTCGGATTCGAGCGCGACGAGCACGCCGATCTTGCCGAGGTTCGGCGCGGCGGCATTGTGCATGTAGGGCACGATAACGCCCTGCGAGACTTCGACGTGCTTGATGCGGCGAAGCTGCTGGTTCTCGCCAATGGTCGCCACGTTGTTCGTCAGCTTGTCGGCCACGGTGCCGCCATCGGGATAGGCAGCGGCCTTGAGCGCCTCGACATCGGCAGCGCCGGTGCTGAGCGCAACTTCGGTCGCCTTGCGCACGAAGTCCTGGAACTGGTCGTTCTTGGCCACGAAGTCGGTTTCGGAGTTGACTTCGACGGCAACGCCCCTGGTTCCGGCCACGGCAACACCGACGAGGCCCTCGGCGGCGGTGCGGCTCGACTTCTTGGCGGCGGCGGCAAGGCCCTTGGCGCGCAGTGCGTCGACCGCGGCTTCAAAGTCGCCGTTGGCTTCGTCGAGAGCCTTCTTGCAGTCCATCATGCCGGCGCCGGTGCGCTCGCGCAGGTTCTTCACGTCAGCGGCGGTATAAGCCATCGCGTTGATCCTTTATTCTTGAAAACGTAGGAAGGCCGCAGCACTGCCGCGGCCCGTAAGTCCGATCCGGGACAATTCGGTGACGGCCCTGCCTGCCGGAAGGGCCGTCACGCAAAAACCGGATCAGGCTTCAGCAGCTTCTTCGGCCAGCGGCTCGTCCATGGCGCCAAGATCGGCGCCCGAAGCGATCGCGGCATCGCGGCCACCCTTGGTGGCAGCAGCGGCAACCGCTTCGCAGTAGAGACGGATTGCGCGGCTGGCATCATCGTTGGCTGGAACCGGGAACGCGATGCCATCGGGCGAAACGTTCGAATCGAGGATGGCGACAACCGGAATGCCGAGCACGTTCGCTTCCTTGATCGCCAGCTCTTCCTTGTTCGCATCGATCACGAACATCACGTCCGGGATGCCGCCCATGTCGCGGATGCCGCCCAGCGAAAGCTGCAGCTTGTCACGCTCGCGCGTGAGCTGGAGCACTTCCTTCTTGGTGAGACCCGTGGTGTCGCCGGCAAGCTGCTCTTCCAGAGCCTTGAAGCGCTTGATCGAACCGGAAATGGTCTTCCAGTTCGTCAGCATCCCGCCCAGCCAGCGGTGGTTGACATAGTGCTGGCCCGAAGCGCGGGCGGCCTCGGCAATCGGCTCCTGCGCCTGGCGCTTGGTGCCGACGAAGAGCACCTTGCCGCCCGCCTGAACGGTGGCCGAGATGAACTCGAGCGCGCGGGCAAACAGCGGAACCGTCTGCGACAGGTCGAGAATGTGGATGCCGTTGCGGGCGCCGAAGATATACGGCTTCATCCGCGGATTCCAGCGGTGGGTCTGGTGGCCGAAGTGGGCCCCGGCTTCGATAAGCTGATGCATCGTGACGACAGGTGCCGCCATGGATAATTCCTTTCCGGTTGTGCCTCCGGGACGCTGGAACCGCTGCGGAGATCCCGCTGGCGGCACCGGTATGTGCGCCTCCCGTGTGGATTGCCGTTTGGAAAGGGGCGATGGATTCGCTCCGTCCGGTCCGGCGCTGCGCCCTTAGAGCAGTGACCGGGCGAAATCCAGCCCGATTCTCGTCAATTCCCGCCAGGAGGCACGGACATGCGGTGTGCGCAGACGGGAATTGCGGATTTTTCCGCTTGACGCGATAGAACAAAAAGAGAACATTAATCTCATGATCGAATCACGAAACGTTCTGTTCGGAACCATATCGTAAACCACAGGTTATCCACAGGGTTTTGTGGAAAGGTGCGAAAACCGGGTCCGCACGGAAAGAACAAGGAAACCTGCAATGCTTGCCCTGCTCTGCACTCTCGCGTTTGCTCTTGCCGCCTTGATCGCGGTTGCGGCCATCCTCGCCACGATGCACGGGCGCGGCGCACAGATCGCCGCCTTGTGGGCCGAATATCGTTCGCTGCGCGCCGACCGGGAGTTTCTGGTGCAGATCACAAGCCACGGCCCGTCCCCCGCACGCACCCATGCCACAGCGGCCGCCATGCCTGCGGTGCGGCGACATGGCCAGCGCGGCTTCAGGCCGGGGGAAGCGGCTCGGCCTTCGCGGCACCTGCGCGCAGCCGCCTGACCCGCGCATAGCGCATCACCCCGACCGGGATCAGCAGAAGATAGACCACGCAGATCGCCGACAGCGTGAGCCATGGCTCGGTCAGCAGCGCCGCAATGACCAGACCGGCCAGCGCCATGAGTTCAAGGCGGACATTGCGCCGCGGCCGCAGCGAAGACCAGCTCAGCGTGGCTAGGTTCGAAATCATCAGGAACGCGATCAGCACCAGCCACGGGCCAACCAGAAGCGGCTCGCGGAACGTGGGGTTGCCGGTGGCGATCCAGAGGTAAAGCGGCAGGAAGGCCAGCCCTGCCCCGACCGGTGCGGGCACGCCGGTAAGGAAGCCTGCCGACTTGTGGGGCTGTTCCTCGACATCGATGCGGGCGTTGAAGCGCGCCAGACGAAGGGCGCAGGCAATGGCCACCGCCAGCGCCGCGAACCAGCCCATGCGCGGCGCGTCCTGCAACGACCAGAGGAACAGGATCAGGGCGGGCGCCACCCCGAACGAGACATTGTCGGCCAGACTGTCGAGTTCGGCGCCGAAGCGCGACTGGGCCTTGAGTAGGCGCGCGATCCGCCCGTCGATCCCGTCGAGCATCCCGGCAATGATCACGGCGGCCACGGCCTTGCGCCAGTCCTCGGCAACCTGAACCGGATCGGTCCCTGATGCGGCCGTCACGGCAAAGCGGATGCCGGTAAGCCCTGAACACAGCGCGGCGGTGGTGATGGCATTGGGCGTCATGGCGCGCAGCGTCAGCCCGCCGGGAAGCCGCCCGCGCGACCTTGCTTCCTGACCGTCCCCGCCGTTCACCGGGCAAGGCCCCGTGCCGCCGCTGTCACTGGCCGATACCCTCGAGCAGCGGCGCGGCACCGATTTCGGCAAGGACCGTTTCGCCGGCAATCGTCTTCTGGCCCACCAGAACCTTAGGCTCGGTGCCGACAGGCAGATAGACATCGACGCGGCTGCCGAAGCGAATCAGGCCGACGCGCTGACCAACCGCGACAATGTCGCCGCCCTTGACGAACGGCACGATGCGCCGCGCCACCAGCCCGGCAATCTGCGTGAAGCCGATCTGCACCCCGTCGCTGCGCTCCACCAGAAAGTGCTGGCGTTCGTTCTCCTCGCTCGCCTTGTCGAGATCGGCATTGAGGAACTTTCCGGGGATATAGACCACCCGGCGCACGGTCCCGGCAATCGGGGTCCGGTTGATGTGCACGTCGAACACCGACATGAAGATCGACACCCGCGTGACCGGTTCCTCGCTCATGCCGCGAACACCGCTGCCATCATCGACGCACAGCTCGCGCGGCGGCGCAACCTTCTGGATCAGCGTGATCAGACCATCCGCAGGCGCGACGACATACCTGTCATCGCGCGGGGTCACGCGCACCGGATCGCGGAAGAAGGCAAGCACCCCCAGCGTCAGGAAGGCCAGCGGCCAGGCAAGGGTTTCCCATGCCATGAACGCCGCCCCGGCGCTGAGCGCCGCGGTGATGAGGCCGAACTTGCGTCCTTCGGGGTGGATGGACGGCCATGACCATCCGGCGGTGCCGCGACCGCGGTTATCGAATATCTCGCCTGACATGCGCCCCATCTACGCGCTGGCTGTCGCGGGGACAAGGCGGCATGACGCGCGTGAGAAAGGCAATGACGGCAGCATTGAACTGGTCATTGCGGTCGCCCGCCACCATGTGCCCGGCACCGCTGATGTCGGCCACTTCCAGACCGGGAATGCGCGCGGCAAGATCGGCAACGCCTTCGTCGGTCACGATGTCCGATTTGAGGCCCCGCACCAGAAGGGTGGGCACACGGTCCATCCAGTCGGCCTTGCCGAGCAGTTCCTCAAGCGAGCCGTGGCTGCGCCCGCCCGCAAGGAACTTCGGATCCCAGTGCCAGTAGAACCGCCCGTCCGGCCGCTCGCGCAGGTTCCTGCGCAAGCCATCGAGCCGTGCCGGACGCGGACGGTCGGGATAATAGGCCGAAATGGCATCGGCCGCCTGCTCCAGCGAGGCAAAGCCGCCGGGATGCGCCGTCATGAAACCGACAATCCGTTCGACACCCGCAGGCGAAAGGCGCGCCACCACATCGACCAGCACGAGCGCATCGGGCACCACCCCCAGCGATGCGGCCGCCATGCTCGACAATCCGCCAAGCGAGGCCCCGACAAAGGCGCAGCGCGGCCCGGCGAACTGCCGCAGCCGGGCAAGGTCCGCAGCGCGGCGCGCATAGGAATAGTCGCCATCCGGCTCCCAGTCGCTTTCGCCGTGGCCGAGCAGATCGTAATTGATGACGTGATAACCCGCGCGGGCCAGTTCCTCGCCGGCACGGTCCCAGCTGTGCCGCGTCTGACCGCCCCCATGCCCCAGAATGACAGTCGCACCGCCCCGCGGCCCCATCTCGTCGGCAACAATGGCAAGACCGCCATCAACAGGAATGCGGATCGTCTTCATCGCTCATTCCGTGATTCTCCCGACCCGGACAGGTGCGTCCACAGCCGGGAACCTGCTGCGCACTCGCGCGGAAAGCGTGATGCCGCCAACCATTGCGATCACGAACACCGCGGTCCTCTCCGGCGCGAGGACCAGGTCGATGACCGCAGGCCCCGGACAGATGCCCGCAAGGCCCCAGCCCAGCCCGAACAGGACCGCGCCGATCACCAGCTTGCGATCGATCGTCAGGCGGTCGGGGTCGTCGTAGGCCACCCCCGCCACGGGCCGCGCCCGCCGCCTTGCAAGAAGGAACAGCGGGGTTGCGGTCAGCACCGCCCCGCCCATCACGAAGGCAAGGGCCGGATCCCACGCGCCGGCCAGATCAAGAAACGAAAGCACCCTGTCCGGGCTGGTCATGCCCGAAACCAGCAGGCCGAAGCCGAAGGCCATTCCTGCCAGAAAAGCAATCGCGGTCTTCATGCCAGACCTCCATGGCGGATCAGCCAGACCGTCAGATTTGCGACAGCCATGAACACCACGACGGCGATCAGCGAACGCAAGGAGAAGCGCGAGAGACCGCAGACCCCGTGGCCGCTAGTGCAGCCATTGCCAAGATCCGTGCCCACCCCGACGAGCAGACCCGCGCCGATCAGGACAGGGAGGGATGATCTTTCCAGTCCGGCCGTTGCTGCCGCAGCATCAGCCCTGGCCAGCCAGATGAGCGCCGCAACGACCATGCCGCCCAGAAAGGCAAGGCGCCATGCGCGGTCCGGGCCTGATACGGCACGGCGGACCACGCCGGTTATGCCCGCGATTTCCCCTGCCAGCAGGTAGAAACCGCCAGAGGTCAGTCCGATGAGAACACCCCCGCCAAGGGCAAGCAGCCATGTTTCGGGCATTGCCCACTCCTTTGCTAGAACACGAAACCCAGCGACAGTCCTGCGGCCGTTTCCGCCAGATGGATATTCGCTTCGCCGCCACCGAAGCCTTGCGGGATCGAGCCAGCCCCGCGCACGTCATTGCGCGGCGCATGCATCACATAGCCGGTCAGTTCCAGCCCGTCCTTCAGCATCACGGTGCCACCGGCCGTGAAGTGATCGGTGACGACGCCCGGCGCCAGCAGGTTGAGAAATGTCTGCGACGCGGGGACCGGATTGTCGGAGCGGCCATACCCTGCACGCACGGTCAGCGTGCTGCTGGCCCGATAGACCGCGCCCACCTTGAACACGTCGACATCCCTCCAGCCGAAGCCCGGCCCGTTCTGCGAGCCGAACGGCAGGTTGATCGCAAGGGGGTTCCCGACCGCAGGAACGCCGGAATATTCGATCCGCTTGTAGTCGGCACCGAGGGTGAGCTTGTCCGTCGCCTTGATCGAGACACCTGCGCCCCACGAAGCCGGAACGTCGAAATCGCCGCCATTGGCGAAAAGACCGGCATAGCTCTCGAAAGGCTTCGCCCAGACCTTTGTCTGGTAGAATGCGCCAACCGTCACTCTTGAGCCGAGATGGCCGAGGTAGCCAAGGCGCAGGCCTGCCCCGGTTGACCAGTCATCGCCTGTGTTGGTCATCCTGGCGGGTGCAACGCTGGCCTGGGTAAACGGCTGGATGCCGGTCATCGAGAAGCTTTGCAGCACCAGGATCGGGGAAACGCCGATGCTGTGGCCGCCACCCAATCGCGCTGCGAGCGTCGGCGTGATGAAGATCTGTCGCAGGTTGACCCCGGCCGGACCCTGCGCGCCAAAGCTGGCAAAGGGGTTGCGCTCATACTTGGTGTTCATTCCGCCGTTGCCGTTGATGACAAGCCCGAACGCCAGGGTGCCGTTCAACCGGCGGACATAGGCCACTTCGGGCAGGATGAACGGGTTGGCCCCGTTCCCGGACGAGATGCCGTTCAATCCAGCCTGATTGCCGGTGATCTCGGCGCCACGGCTTGGCACGAAGACTTCGAAACCCACATCGAGACGATTGCCGACCTCCGCCGCCGCAGCCGGATTGGCCGCGATCGCCACGGCATCTTCGGGCATCGCAATGGCAACGCCTCCCGCCCCCTTGGCCTTTGCGCCCATGCCGTTCAGAAAATAGCCGTCCGTCGCGCGGGCAGCCTGCGGGCCGGCCAGGAGGGCGGCAAGCGCGGTGAACGCGCAAAACGCGCGAGCATGGTCAGGCATCGAGAACGTCCTCATCTTTTTCCGGCTGATGGCCGGGCAACCCTGTTGGAAGACCGCTCATAGGTCGCCCGCGCCAGCGGAAAACAAAGCTTTCCCTGTCCGGCTGAAAGCACAGATTGGGAACGAAGGCCCGACAGGGTGCGTCAAGGGGTGACGCCGCGGCTGTTGAATGTATCCGGGGGCGCGTCGGGCAGAGGAGACGATGGTCTTCACCGGCCGCCAGACACGGCCGCGGCGCACGTGACGACGCTCCTCGCAGGGCAATGCTGGTCAGAACTCCGCGCGGAGCGAGACGGAGAGCCTGCGCGGCGCGCCGGGCGCATAGGCGCGCGGATCCTCGGCGCCGGGCGCTTCGGCCAGTTCGATATCGTCGATCTCGGAAAATGTGCCGAAGGTGGCGTAGCGCCGGTTCAGGAGGTTGCGCACCTGCGCCACAAGGCTGAGGCGCGGCGCGAGACGCAGCGCAGCATCGAGATCGAACACCGCATAGGCGGGCGTGCGCGGATTGTCATTGCCATCATCGCCCGCAAGGAACTGGCCCGAACGTGCGCGCATCGTCAGCCCTGCGCTCCACGTGCGCGCCTCGCGGCCAAGACGCAGGTTGAGCGTATGGCGCGGCACCGCAGGCAGCCGGTCTCCCTGCCGCACCGTGATCTGCCCGGCATCGTCGGCGGCGGGATTGGCCGGGCTGGACATGACGAAACCATCGCGGAAGCGCGCATCGGTGAAGCCATAGACAAGGCTGGCGCGCCAGCCATTCCGGCTCCAGTCGAGCGAGGCCTCGATTCCCTGCCGCCGGGTCTGGCCAAGATTGGCGAAGTAGGCGCGCCCGCGGATCTGCGAGGCGATCATGCGGATGTCATCGCGCGTATCGGTGCGCCAGACGTTGAGCCGCCATGCCAGCGTCCCCGGCGCACCCGCTGCATCGCCATCCGCAGCGCCGGAAAGACCCAGATGCCAGTTGCGCGCCCTCACCTGCTTCAGCGGCGGATCGGCAATGAAGAAATTGGCCAGCGTGCAGGGCGCATCGGGATCGGCGCAGCTCAGCTCGGCCGGAGTGGGATTGCGGCTGGTGAGCGAGAAGCCCGCTGCCGCCGCGATGCCGGGGGCAAGAACGCAGTCGAACTCGATCGAAGGGTTGAGCCGGTTGAAGGTGTGATCCCCGTCGAGTGCGGTTCCCAGCCGGTCGTCCATGCGCACCCGGTTGTGCGAGAAGCGCGCCCCGGCCTCGACCGAAAACCCGCGCGCCAGCGGAAGCTGGATGCTGGCAAACGCTGCCAGATCATCAACCGTTGAGACAAGATCGACCGGCTGGATCGCGCCTTCTTCGGAGGCAAGGAGCAGGCCGAGCGGTTCGACCGAACGATCATCTTCCAGTTCGCCCAGTTCGGTCGAGGCGCGAAAACGGGTGCGGGCATGTTCCCACGCCACGCCCAGCGCGATGCGCCGCGTGCCGATGGCAGTCTCGCGCTCGTCCAGCCATTGCAGCATCGCGCCCAGCGCATCGGTGCGTTCCTGCCCGCGGTTGAACACCGCCGGATCATCGCCCGCCGGATCGAACGGCACGAAAGCGCCGCCGGAAAGCAGGCGGTCCTCGTAGCCATCGTCCTCTTCGCCCACGCAAAGCAGGCCGGGCGCATCATCGCACGGACCGAAATCAGCAAGATCGCCATTGGCATTGCTGCGGCGCAGATGCTGGTAGTGGGCGCGCAGTTCGATCCGCCCGGACCCTCCGGTCTCCACCCAGGGCGCGGCCACAACACGCGCAAAGCGGGTGCTGGTGGTATCCGGCCGGGTGAACACGGCCGAATATTGCGCATCCAGCAGTTCGACCGGCGAAACGCCGTTGCCGGTCAGTTCGCTTGCCGCGCCAAGGGCCGACAGTTCAATCCCCCAGCCCGCGCCGGTATGCACCCCCTTGGCGAAGGCCCGATAGAACTGCGAAGGACTGGCCACGCGCCAGCCTGCATCGCGCCGCACCTCGGCCGCGATCAGCAGATTGCGCCCCTGCCCACCCGTGCCAAGGCTGAACGCACCGCCCACCATGCCGACACTGTCGACATCGGCAAGTGCGCTCAGACCGGCGAGCGAGGCCCCGTCGCCGGTCTGGAGAAGGAGCGTTCCGGCCAGCGCATTGCGGCCCAGAACGGGGCTGGCATCGTTCACCTGCGCGCGCACCAGAACGGTATCGGGCACAAGATCAAGCAGCACCACATCGCCGAACGGCTGGTTGAAGCGCACACCATCGAGATAGACCGCCATGCCCTGTTCCGCGCCCTGCAAGGCGCTGGCCGAAAAGCCGCGCCACAGGATCTGCGCCTGCCACGGGTTGCCGGCCGCCTCGGCCAGGGTCAGGCCGGGAATTGCCCGTTCCAGCGCGCGCCCCAGATCGGGCCTGCCGGATGCGTCGAGCGCGGCGCGATCCAGCCCGCGCGCCTCGTCGGTATCGATCATGCCGCCCGGCGCGCTGACCACGATCTGGGCGCCGCCGCTGCCGGGCGCATCGAACGCATCGGGCGCGGCAAGCACCGGAACGGGAGCCGAAGTCAGCAGGAGAGCAAGAAGATGGCGCTTCATCGGGCTTGCTCCTTGCCAGTTTCACATCGTGAAGCGCAGGCCCGCCCAGACCGTGCGCGGCACGCCAAGATCGATCGACCCGCCCGAATTGCGCGTGATGATTTCGGTATCGAACAGGTTTTCGCCGCGCAGCACGAAACTGGCGCGGGCACCCAGCGGCACCTGCGCGAACAGATCGAGCGTGGTGGCCGCCTTCAGTCTGTCGATCTGGAGATCGTCCTCATACTGCTGCCCGACGTGGCGCAGCGTGGCGGCAATCTGCCAGCCCTGTGCAGGCGTGAGAGTTAGCGTGCCCGATGCGGCCAGGCGCGGGGTCTGTGCGGGACGCTTGCCGGTAAGCGGCGAGGCCGCACCGTTGCGCAGTTCGGCATCGGTCCACGCCAGCGACCCATCGAAGCGCGCGATGCCCACCCTCGCGCTGGCAGTCGCCTCGATTCCGCGCGCGCGGATTTCCTCCACGTTGCGGCGCTGGCGCAGGTTCGTGCCGATGGTGACATTGGCAATCGCATTCTCGATCCGGTTGTCGAAACCCGTCAGCGAAAGCGCAAGGCCTTCGGCCGGGGTCAGGTCAATGCCGGCTTCAAAGCCCTTCTGCCGTTCATTGCGCAGCGCCGCATTGGCCTGCGTGGTGACGGGGAACACGGTGAAGGGGCGGTAAAGTTCATTGAGCGTGGGCTGGCGCAGGCCGGTATAGGCCGCGGCGCGCAAGGCGACGACCGGGCTTGCCCGCCACAGCGCCCCGCCGCGCCATGTCAGTGTCCAGCCGGGCTGCCGGGCATAGTCGCTGCGGCTGGTGACGGTGCCCGCCGCATTGCGCACCTCGAAATAGCCATCGGCAATCACCGTCCGGTCGGCGCGCACGCCCCCCGTCAGCACGATCTGTCCCAGCGTCATGTCGTTTTCGGCATAGAGGCCGAAATCGCTGTTCACGCCGCCTGCAGTGCGGCGCGCGGTCACGGCGCCGGTACTGGCGTTGAAGGCGGTTTCGCGCATCGTCCCGCTCAGCCACCGCCAGTCTGCGCCCAGCCGCAGGACATTGCTTTCGCCCAGCGGCGGGCGCACTTCAAGCTTGCCGCCGATCCCCTGCGCGGGGGTGGCGAACTGATCGAGCGTGGGCCGGAACGTGGTGGCAGAAACAACCACGTTGGAAAAATCGCGCGACTGGAAATAGGCCAGCGCATCGAACTGCCATGCTCCGCGCCCGACCAGGCGCAGGCTGGCGTCCTCACCCTTGGTCGAGGTATCGGCCCCGGCAAAGCGCAGCACGCGGTTGTCGCGATAGACGGCGATGCGGCTTTGCAGTTCCACATCGGGCGCAATCGGCGCGACCGCGCGAACCGCGGCGGACCATGATTCGTAAGCGGCGCGCACCGTAGCGGGAACGCGCTGCGCGGGCGGGGTGGTGAAGAAACCCCTGCCCCGGTCCCAGCGGCCCGAAACCACGGCAAAGCCCTGCCCCAGACGCGGCACGATTGCCCCGCTCGCCTCGGTCTCGCCGCGCTGGCTGGCCAGCAACTGCGCCGATACGCGGCCCAGCGCTTCGGGCCCGGCGCTTTCCAGTTCGATCGTGCCCGAAAGCGCGCCCGCGCCGAACGGCCCGGAGCCGCCGCCGCGCGTCACCCGCACCGCGCCCAGCGTATCGGGGGCAAGCGCGGAAAGCGGCACATAGCCGAAGAAGGGATCGACCATCGGCACGCCGTCCAGCAGCACCAGCGCCCGGCTGGTGGCATTGCCGCCCAGCGCGCGCAGGGTCACGCCCTGCGCCGAAGGGTTGGACGAGCGGCTGTCCGAGCGGCGGAACTGCTGGAAGCCCGCAACGTTCGTCAGCACGTCCTCGATCCGGCCCGATGCCGCGCGCGCCAGCGCATCACGCCCCAGCGTGACGGTGGAATAGGCAGGCGTTCCCGGCGTTGCGGCAAGACCGTTGCCCGTCACAACGATCTGCTCGGCGCGCACGCGTTCGCCTGCATCGTCATCCGCAGGGGCTTCCTGCGCGACAGCGGGCAGGGCGCTGAGGGAAAGGGCGAGGGCTCCGGCAAGGACTGGGCCGGTGCGAAAGAACATGTCATCCATCTGCTGCGACTTTCAGGGACACTTCGGCATCTTCGGTATGCCGGCAGCCCTTTGCGGGGATCAGGGGCTGCCGGCAAGGGTGCACTTGGATCAGGCAGGCAAAATGCCGCTTCAGAAGAAGAGGATGCCGCCCAGTGCAACCGCATCGCTCTGCGCGCTGTTTCCGGAGTGGGCAACCGCCTTGGAGCGCACATATTCCCCGATCAGCGTCACCCACGAGGTCAGCCCGTAGCGCACCTGACCGACGTAGCTGGAATTGACCCTGACAAGGTTGGGATTGGCGAGCCGGTCGGCCATGCTGGCATGATCGAGGCGGCTTTCACCATAGCTGCCGCCGATCGAGAACTTGCCGAAAGTGGCCAACGCCTGGGCATAGAAGCCCTCGCTCTTGCGGCGGGCGATGCCGGTGCCATTCTGCGCAAGGCCGGTATCGAACAGGCCGAAGACCGTGGTGCCAAGGCCGGTAGCGGTATAGTAGTAGCCCAGCGCGGTCAGCGGGCCGACCGTGACCTTGCCGCCCACATCCAGTCCCTGCCCGGTGAAGCTGCCGCCCGCGGCCAGATCATGCTTCTGGGTGATGCCCGAAACCCACAGGCGAGTGGCAACATCGCCGAACTTGCCATCGTAGGTGAGCTTGCCCTGAAAGCCCGGCGCGGAGTTGCTTTCCGCAGGCCCCGTGAGCGAGGACAGCGGCTGGAACACCCCGACAGAGGCCTGAAATCCGCTGAACACGGGCGAGGTATAGGTGATCTGCGGCTGGAAATCGGTGTAGATATAGCCCGAACCGATGCGCCCCAGCGTGGTGTTGCCCGGCGCGACATTGCTTCCCGGCGAACCCGAAGACAGCAGCGTGATATCGTTCAGGATCGCCTCGGAACCGAACAGGCCGATATCGCGTCCGATCTTGAAGGTGCCGATCTCAGGCTTGCCGAAAGTCAGGAAGGTCTGGCGAAAGTCGATGCCGGCCGTGGCAAGCGCCGTGGGTTGCCCCCCGTTGTTCGCGCCCAGTGCACCCCACGCGGTGGAGTTGATGCCCGGATACATCCCGAAGGTCGCGCCCACGTCCCAGCCGCCCTGATTGGTGCTGACCGCAATCTTGAGAAAGCCGGGCAGCAGGCCGTTGCGCACCGCGCTGGAATTGTTGCCGCCGACATTGGCAATGCCGCCCACCACCGCGGTGCGCGCCGATGGCGTATCGGGATTGTCGTGGACGTAGAAACCGTTGACCGAACCGGAAAAGGTGATCGTGGCCGGTCCCACTTCCAGCCCAATGCCGCTTTCGGTCGTGCGCACAAGGCGGGTGGTGTCGATGGCGGCCTGCGCGCGGGCAGTGGCATCGCCTGCGGGCGCAGCAGCCTGAACGGCGGGCGAAGGCCGCGCCTCCTCGGCCAGCAGCTCCTGGTATTCCTCGTCGGTCAGGATGCCCTTCTCGTGCAGGCGCTTCAAGAGTTCGGGCGTTCCGGCATGTGCGGGCGATGCCGCAAGGGCGATGGCGCCCAGCGCGGCCGAGGCGCAAAGCGCCCTGGTGATCTTCATGATGTTCCCCTCCGTGAAAGGCGTGTCGGTTATCCTGCGACTGGGGGAAACAATGCTGCGCAGCATCGCCGCGCGATATTGGACTTATGGCCTTGGACTTTGGGATGAGACGCCCACGCATTCCCGGCGCATCCGGGCGGCGTTTCGCCCGGTTATGACCGGTCACTTTCCTATGGCAACGCCCCAAGGGCCTTCACCCGCCGCGATGGTGCCGACAACCCGGCGAGCGGCAATGTCGATCACGGATACCGTATCGCTTGCCCCGTTGGCGACAACGGCACGGCTGCCATCCGGCAGGATCGCCAGATGCCACGGCCTTTCGCCCACGGGCACATAGCCGCTGATCCTGCGGCTCGCCACATCGACAAAGGCCACCGCATCGGCCCTGCCCAGCGCGACGATCGCGGTGCGTCCATCGGGCGTGAAGCGGATGCCGCAGGGCATCACCTTGTAATCGGGAACCCCCGGCAGGGCGAAGCGGATGGTGTCCACCACCGCGCGCGCGGTCACGTCGAGCACGTGCACCGTGCCCGCCATTTCCGCCGCCACCCAGACCTGCGCACCATCGGCGGTGAACTCGACATGGCGCGGGCGGGCATCGGTTTCGGTCTCGTGAACCACGGTGCGCGTGGCCAGATCGATCCATGCCACGGTGTTGTCCTCCTCGCTCGTGACGAGGAGCCACCTGCCGTCGGGGCTTTGCGCCACGCCTTCCGGCTCGTCGCCCACGGGCACCTGCCAGGCAACGCGCCGCGCCTTGAGATCGATCGCGGTCACGGCGGCGTTGTCCTCGTTTGCCGCGAACAGCAGGCTGCCATCATAGGATGCAAAGAACTGTTCGGGATCCGCCCCCGAAGGCAGGGTGGACACCAGCGCGCCGTTGGCAGGATTGCGCATCTCGACGGCGTTGTCGGCGCTGGCGGCAACCAGCAGCGCGGCGCCATCGCGGGTCAGGGTGATGCCGCGCGGCCGCTTGCCCACCGGCCACTGTGCCACCACGCGCCCGTTGCCGCCCTCCGCACCCAGATCGATCACGGTCACGGTGTTGCCGCGTTCGTTGCTGACATAGACGGTCTGCGCCGTTGCCGCTGCGGGCGCGACCGTCACGGCTGCCAGCATCGCGCCGAGCAATGTGGCCGTGCGGCGCGGCCATGCGATGCACGCCGGGCGTCGGGGTGGTTTCATCGTGCCTCTCCACAAGGTTATCGTTTGGCAGCATAAACCCGGCCTGGCCATCGCGGTATGGCACCTTGGCCTAATACCATTGTCCAATATGGGCGCAGCGCGGGGTGTGAAAGGAAAGACGGGCATGGCGCAGGCGGAATGCGAATCCGCGTTGCCGACCGGCCAAGATGAACACTTGTCGCAGAGGATGTTTGAGCCATGACCCTTTCCCACGGCCGCGCGGCCCTGCTTGCTGCGGCGGCGCTGGCATCGGCCAGCGTTGCCAGCCGCCTTTCCGCCCACGGCGACGTGACGCCGCAAGCGGTGGACACCTCCGCCCTGCCCGACATTGAAGGCGGGAACGAGAACTGGACCGCGGTAAACCCTTATCGTGGCAATGAAAAAGCGATCGAGATCGGCCAGTCCGCCTATGGCCAGAACTGCGCGCGCTGCCACGGGCTGGATGCCATCTCCGGCGGGATCGCGCCGGACCTGCGCTATCTTGAACTTGGCGATGCGGGGGATGAATGGTTCGTCGAACGCTTCCGCCACGGCTCCAGCCATGATGGCAAGGTCTATATGCCGCCTTTCGGCGAAGTGCTGGGCCAGAAGGCAGGCTGGGCGATCCGGAGCTGGATCGAGACGAAGCACACGGAAGACTGATCGTGCGACAGCCCCTTGCCCGTCGCGATCTGCTTGCGGGAATCGGCGCCGCGGCCGCGCTGGGCGCTCTCGCGCCTTCGCGGCTGGTTGCAGCACCGCTGGAGAAGGTCAGGGATCTGGGGGTTCTGCGGGTCGGCCTTTATGCCGACAACCGCCCGTGGTCATGGTCGGAAACACCCGGCGGGAAGCCGCTGGGGATCGATGCAGACCTCGCCCGCGCGCTCGCCGAAGCGCTTGGCGTGCGGGCCGATATCCAGCTTTTCCCGGCAGACGAGGACATTTCCGACGATCTGCGCAACGTTGTCTGGCGCGGCGGGCTGCTGGGCTTCCAGCCGTGCGACGTGATGCTGCATGTGCCCTTCGACCGGATTCTGATGCAGCGTGAAAACAATGTCGTGTTCCTTGGCCCCTACTACCGCGAGACCTTCGGCGCGGCCTGCGCGCGCGATGGCGGCAATTGCGAGGCATCGCCCGCCGCATTCAGGGGACGCAAGGTGGCGGCCGAACTGGCATCCATCCCCGACTTCTACCTTCTGGGCCATGCCGGCGGCGTGCTGGCGAAGGATCTCGTCCATCTGCCGAGCGGCTATGCCGCCGCGGCCAGCCTAGCCGATGGCAGCGCCGATTTCGTGGTGGCGACAAGCGCGCAGATCGAGGCGGTCGTCCACGAGCATCCCGGCGCGGGCATCAAGGTGCGCAAAGGCCCCTTGCCGCAGATGATGTCGGCAGGCTGGGACATCGGCATTGCGGTGAAGGAGAACTCCCGCACGCTGGGCTTTGCGCTGGATGCGCAGATCAGCCGGATGATCGCCGACGGGCGCATGGCCGCCCTGTTCGCGCGGCAGGGCGTGGCATGGCGGCCCGCGCTTGCCGCGCAGGGCTGAGGACCGGACAGCTTTCAGGGGTTCCGCACCAGGTGCGGACAACAGGGGGACGGGGACATCGACTGCGACCGGTGTCCCCCGAACCGCGAGCCAATGAGCGCACGTTCCTTCACGGCGGCCCATGGCTTTCCGGCATGCCCGCTTCCTCTCTTCCCAGTCTCCTCTCATCCCCCCGCTTCCTCTCATCCCAAGGTGCAATTGTGCGCCAAAGCGCAGCCGATAGGCTTGATGACGACGATCGGGAAAGCTGTCTGGCCCAAGGCCTGTCGCAAAGGCAGCCCGCCCGGCGCGCGTAAGAATATCCCATAACAGGAGGGACAGGATGAAGCGGCGTATCTCCAAACTTATCGCGGGGCTGGCGGCAGCCACCAGCCTGATCGCGGCCCCGGCCATTGCCGGCGGCCCGACCAGTGCGGACATTCTCAACGATGCGGCAACGCCCGGCGATGTCATCAGCTATGGCATGGGGCCGTGGCAGCAGCGCTTCAGCACGCTCGACAAGCTGAACGCGCAGAACGTGAAGAAGCTGGTGCCGGTCTTCGCCGCATCGCTGGGCGGCGAGAAGCAGCGCGGCCAGGAATCGCAGCCGCTGGTCTATGACGGCACGATCTATGTCACCGGATCCTACTCGCGCCTCTTCGCGTTCGATGCGCGCACGGGCGAGAAGAAGTGGGAATACAACGCCCGCCTGCCCGATGGCATCATGCCCTGCTGCGACGTGGTGAACCGCGGCGCGGCGATTCACGGCGACAAGGTGATCTTCGCGACGCTCGACGCCCGGCTTGTCGCGCTTGACCGGCACACCGGCAAGGTGATCTGGAACAAGAAGACCGGCGACTATCAGGCAGGCTATTCGGCCACTGCCGCGCCGCTGATCGTCAAGGACATGGTCATCACCGGCAATTCGGGCGGCGAGTTCGGGATTGTGGGGGCCGTGCAGGCGCGCAATGTCGAAACCGGCGAACTGATCTGGGAACGCCCCGTGATCGAGGGCCACATCGGCACGCTCAACGGCCAGCCCAACGGCATGACCGGCAAGCTCAATGCGAGCTGGACCGGGGATCTGTGGAAGACCGGCGGGGGCGCCACGTGGCTTGGCGGCACCTATGATCCGGGCACCAACCTCGTCTATTTCGGCACCGGCAATCCGGGCCCGTGGAACAGCCACCTGCGCCCCGGCGACAACCTCTATTCCGCTTCGACCCTTGCGATCGATGCCGATACCGGCGTCATCAAGTGGCACTACCAGACCACCCCGCATGATGGCTGGGACTTCGACGGGGTGAACGAGTTCATCCCCTTCGACGCCACGATGAAGGGCAAGCCGATGAAGCTGGGCGCCAAGGCCGACCGCAACGGCTATTTCTATGTGCTTGACCGCACCAACGGCAAGCTCGTGGGCGCTCACAAGTTCGTGATGCAGACCACCTGGGCCAACGGCATCGATCTGAAGACGGGCCGCCCGAACTACGTGCCGGAAAACCGTCCCGGCGCGCCCACCGCCGATGGCAAGGGCAAATCGGTCTTTGCATCGCCATCGTTCCTTGGCGGCAAGAACTGGATGCCGATGGCCTATTCGCAGGACACCGGTCTGTTCTATGTGCCTTCCAACGACTGGGGCATGGACATCTGGAACGAACCCATCGCCTACAAGAAGGGCGCGGCCTATCTCGGCGCGGGCTTCACGATCAAGCCGATTGCCGAAGACCATATCGGCGCCCTGCGCGCGATGGACCCGGTCACGGGCAAGATCGTATGGGAATACAAGAACAAGGCGCCGCTGTGGGGCGGGGTTCTGGCCACGCGCGGCAATCTGGTGTTCACCGGCACGCCCGAAGGCTATCTCAAGGCTTTCGATGCCAGGACCGGCGAGGAGCTGTGGCAGTTCCAGACCGGATCGGGCGTGGTCGGATCGCCCGTCACCTGGGAACAGGACGGCGAACAGTATGTGGCCGTGATGTCGGGCTGGGGCGGCGCGGTGCCGCTGTGGGGCGGCGAAGTGGCCAAGACCTTCAAGGAAATCAGCCAGGGCGGAATGCTCTGGGTGTTCAAGCTGCCCCGGCAGTAACAACCCGCCGGATGCGCCATGCCCCTGAACCGGGGTATGGCGCTCCTCGACCTCCCCGGTTAGGATAGACATGAAGACCGCCACCGCGCCGCATCCGGCCGGACTGACCGCACCGGACGGCGGACAGACCGCGAGGAGCCTCATGCCGCAAAGCATCGTTCCCGAACGCGTCCTGATCGTCGACGATCATTCGCTGGTGCGCGATGGCCTGCGTTCGATCTTCGACGATACCTTCCCCGACTGCACCATTCTTGAGGCCGACAGCCTTGAATCGGCGCTGGCCGTGCTGGCCGAGGCGGGGGATGTCGATCTCGTGCTGCTCGATCTCAACATCCCCGATGTGGCCCATCTTTCCGGGCTTGAAGCGCTGCGCGATGCCTTCCCCGCAACGCCGGTGGTGATGGTTTCGGGCGTGACCGACCGCAAGGTGGTGCGCGATGCCCTGGCGGCGGGTGCGGCAGGCTTCGTGCCCAAGAGCCTCAAGCGTGCGGCGATCGTCGAGGCTCTGGGACAGGTGCTTTCAGGCGAAATCTACATGCCCGAACTTGAGGGCGATGATTCCGCCGCGGCCGAGGAAGACCTCATTCGCAGCCGGATCGAAAGCCTGACGCCGCAACAGCGGGTGGTGCTGGGCCATCTGGTTGCAGGCCGCCTCAACAAGCAGATCGCCTATGAACTCGACGTTTCGATGACCACGATCAAGGCGCACGTATCGGCCATTCTCCAGAAGATGAACGTGTTCTCGCGCACGCAGGCCGTCATCATGGCCGGCAAGGTGGGCTTCAAGGGATAAGTCTGCTCCCCTGCCCCGCCCGCGCGTTCACAGCACGTCGAGCTGGCGCAGCAGGGCGCGAAGCTGCGCAGGTTTGACCGGCTTGTTCAGCAGCGGCAGCGATTGCGCGGCAAGGCGGGCCTTGGTCTCCTCGCTGCGGTCGGCGGTGATGAACACGGCCGGTATCACCCGCCCGCCAAGCTGCACCGCGGCACGTGCGCGCAGATCGGCCAGCGCTTCCTCGCCGGTCAGCCCGTCATCCAGATGATAGTCCACGATCAGCAGCGCCGGGCCTTGCGCCAGCGCCGCGCGGGCTGCCGGATCGGCCGGACCGCGCGCGACGACCACTTCCAGCCCCCAGTTTTCCAGCAGGGCCTCCATGCCCGCAAGGATGGCGGGATCGTTGTCGATCACCAGAACCATGCCGCCCATGCGGCCCGCGGCGGTGGCCACCCGCGCCTGTGCCGGCGGCAGCATGACAGGCGCCACCCGTGGCAGCACGATCGAGAAGGCGGCCCCTGCGCCCGGTGCCGTTTCCAGTTCGATGGCATGGCCCAGCATGGTGGACACGCGCCGCACGATGGCAAGCCCCAGACCCTTGCCGGGGATCTTCTGGGTCTTGCCCACGCGGCGGAACTCGGCAAAAATCTCCTCGCGGTCGGCCTCGGCAATGCCGGGGCCGGTATCGCGCACGGTCACGCGCACCATCGCGCCAAGGCCATCGGCATCGACCTCTTCCGAAACCTCCACCCGCACGCTGCCGGCTTCGGTATAGCGGATGGCGTTCGACACGAAGTTCTGGAGAACACGGCGCAGCAGCCGCGCGTCCGAACGCACCCAGAGGCTCGTTTCGGGCACATCGAAGGCCAGCCCCCCGGCCGCAGCGAGCGGGGCGAACTCCACCCGCAGCGCATTGAGGATGCCGCCAAGGGCATGGTCGCCCACTTCGGGCTGGATCGCCCCCGCATCGAGTCGCGAGATCTCGAACAGGGCTTCGAGCAGATCCTCGACCGAATCGAGCGCTGTGCTGGCCTGCTGCACCAGCGCGCGCGGACGTTCGGGCAAGGCAAGCCCGTCCATGGCGGAGACGAACAGACGAGCGGCATTAAGCGGCTGGAGCAGATCATGGCTGGCCGCGGCAAGGAAGCTCGTCTTGGAACGGTTGGCGGTTTCGGCCTCGTTCTTGGCCTCGACGAGCTGCCGGTTGACCTCGACCAGTTCGGCGGTGCGCTCCTGCACGCGCCGTTCAAGCAGTTCGGCCGTTTCGGTCAGCGAGCGTTGCAGGCGCACATGGTCGGTCACGTCATCAAAGGTGAAAACCATCCCGCCATTGTTCAACGGAACCGAACGGATCACGAAGTTGCGCGCAGCCATGAGGCAGTCGGCGGAAAGCTGCGCCGTGGTGCCTTCGCGCCATGCCAGCGCATCGGGGCATTCCAGCCCCAGTTTCCACGTGCACCATTCGACCAGCGCCGCGTGACTGTCGACATGGCGGAGCAGGTCCGGGCTGCTTCCCGAAAGGCCAAGCACCCGCAACAGCCCCTCGTTCCATGCCTGGATGCGGCGGTGCGCATCGAACAGGCAGACGCCTTCCGACAGCGTATCGAGCGTGGCCTGAAGCGCCAGGTTGCGTTCGGCCAGCTCAAGCGCGCGCTGGCGGGCATCCTCGGCCTTGACCGAGGTGATATCGGTGTAGATGCCCACGATTCCGCCATCGCTGGTGCGGATTTCGTTGATCTGGATCCAGCGCCCGTCGCTCAGCGCCTGGACATGCGCGCCCTCGGCGCGGCGATGCCGCTCCACCCGTTCGGCAAGCCAGCGTTCGGGCGCGCTTTGCGATCCGGCCATGGCTCCGGTCTGCGCAAGGCGGCTCGCCAGTTCGCTGAACTCCGGCGCGCTTCCGGCGATGTCGGCAAACTCCGGGAAGATGCGCAGGAACGCCCGGTTGCACAGGACCATGCGGTCTTCCGCATCGAACAGGGCAAAACCGTCATCGAGCGATTCAATCGCATCGCGCAGCATCACGCGCGCTGCGGTTGCGTCCTCGTTCGCCGCGGCCAGTTCGGCGATCACGCGGTTGAGTTCGGCCATCGTGGTTTCAAGCGCGATCGTGCGGTCACGCACCACCGTTTCGAGCGCAATGGCCGTCTCGAACATCGAGAAGGCGCCGCCCTCCATGTCGACCGAGCGTTCGACCCGGTCCATCAGCGCGGCATTGATCTTCTCAAGCTGGCGGATCCGCGCCTGAAGCCGGGCAAGCTCGCTTTCGCCTTCGACCTTAGCAGGCGGGAGAATGCCGCCCGAAGGCAGCACGGCGGAACGGTTCGCGCTCATCGTCCGATCGCAAGCCCGGTGAAGGTCTGGTTCATGTGGGCGGCGCGGAACTGCTCGCCATAGGTGTTGAAGCCGAATACCCGGTTGGCGACATAGCGGCGCGATACGGCCCCGGCCTGCTGGCGGTCCTCGGCATCAAGCCGGTTGAGCACGCAATCGAAGCCGATGACATGATCGATCTCGCCCACGCTTGCGCCGATTTCGGCAAACAGATCATCCAGTGCCGCCACCCGGTCCACGGGTTCACCGATGGACAGGACCACGCCGGTATCGATGGCGCAGTAGAAGGTCAGCGAGCCGTCATGATTGGCGGTCTGGATCGAACGGACATGGCATTGCCCTCCCGTGCGCACGATCGGCGGATAGGCGGCAAAGAACTGCGCATCGAGCGTGGCAAGCGGGCTTCCGGCAAGCCTGCGGTATTCCTCTGCCGCGGGTGCGGCGTTGATCTCGTGAACGATGCGCGCCTGGGCGTCGGCTTCGGTTATCACCATCTTGGCGGGGCCGGGGCGGTAGAAGCTCTTGCAGAACACATGCAGCGGACGCTCGCTCGTCAGCAGCACGACCACGGCGGCATCGGCATGGAAGCGCCCTTCGTGAAGGATCGCGGTATCGCGGAAGGAAAGGCCGTCGCCACTTGACCCACCGATAAGCTGGATGTCGCCCAGCGCGTGCTGCGCGGTCATGGTCAGCAATTCTTCGCGGTGAGACAGCCCGTCGACGAAGAACAGCGCCACCTGATGCGAAGCCCGGTCCGCAGGCGCCGCGGCAACCCGTCCACGCCGCTCCTGCGCGACCAGCTGGCGGATGACGGCCTGCGCGGACGCCGGATCGAACCGGTCCAGATCATCGAACCGCACCGAGGCCATCGAGAAGGGGCCTTGCGGAAAGCCGATCAGCACCACGCTGCGGGTATCGTAACCCCGCTCGGTCAGCTCGCCCGCGCTGGTGCAACCGAACAGGGGCACATCGGGCAGGCGGTGGAGGAGCGCGGCTTCCAGCGCATCGCGCGGATAGGTGTTGGAGCAGAACAAGAGCGCGCCTGCCAGCCGCCCCTCTCCAACCTCTGCCTCAAGCTGTTCAGCCAGTTCGGCAACGGCCGCAGCAGGATCATCGGCATGTGATGTGCAGGCTATAACGCCGGACCGTGCCTGCGCGAGCGCGCCGCACCCGTCTGCCTCACCTGCCCTTTCCAGAGCGCCTTTCGCTGCCATGGCCGACCATCCCCTAGCGACGGGCCTGCCTTCCGGCCCGCTTCTTTCGTGCCGCTGTCCTTATGCGGACATGCGGCCTTGGCCTTGCATCCTATGCCCCGCCGGCCTTTGCGCCAAGCACGAAGCGGGGGCGAGACCGCATCATGCCGGCAAGTTCAGACAACCTCGGCCACGAGAAAGGTGGCACCGCCCGTGGCGAAGTTCGCGATATCGGCGGTTGCGGCCTGCGCCTCAGGGCTGGCCATGGCCTCGGCCATGGCGGCGGCATCGGCGAAGAAGAGCTGGGCCATGCGGTAATAGGGCGGCGCACTGCCATCGGGTCCGGGCAGGCCCTTGAGCAGCACGATCCGTTCAACGCCGGGAATGCGTGCCGCAATCGGCATGTGGGTGCCGTTGTAATAGGCTTCGAATGCCGCAGGATCGGCGGGGGCATGATAGATGACGTTGACGGCTACCTGAGGCATGGCTCTCTCCACGATGTGCGGCGCAATCCTTGCGCTTCTTTCACTGCCTGCACTGCCTGCGGCGCGGCTGCGGAGCCTTCCCTCCGCACCGCGCCGCGCCCTTTTCGCAAAGGGATCGCTTCAGAAGAAGCCGAGCTTCTTCGGGCTGTAGCTGACCAGAAGGTTCTTCGTCTGCTGATAATGGTCAAGCATCATCTTGTGGGTTTCACGCCCGATGCCCGACTGCTTGTAGCCACCGAATGCCGCGTGGGCGGGATAGGCATGGTAGCAGTTGGTCCAGACGCGGCCGGCCTGAATGCCCCGGCCGATGCGATAGGCGCGGGTGCCATCGCGCGTCCATACGCCCGCACCGAGGCCGTAGAGCGTATCGTTGGCGATGGCGAGCGCTTCCTCGTCGGTCGAGAACTTCGTGACCGCCAGCACCGGGCCGAAGATTTCCTCCTGGAACACGCGCATCTTGTTGTGCCCTTCCAGAACGGTGGGCTGCACGTAGTAGCCCTGCGCCAGATCGCCGTTGTGCGCGGCGCGGCTGCCGCCGGTCAGAACCCTCGCGCCTTCGTCGCGGCCGATCTGGATGTAGCCGAGGATCTTCTCCATCTGTTCGGAAGATGCCTGCGCGCCGATCATCGTTGCCGGATCGAGCGGGCTGCCCAGCTTGATCGCCTCAACACGCGCCACCGCCTTTTCGATGAAGCGGTCATAGATCGATTCATGCACCAGAGCCCGGCTGGGGCAGGTGCAGACCTCGCCCTGGTTGAGCGCGAACATGGTGAAGCCTTCCAGAGCCTTGTCGAGGAAGTCGTCGTCTTCGGCCATCACGTCGGCAAAGAAGATGTTCGGGCTTTTCCCGCCCAGTTCGAGCGTGCACGGGATCAGGTTTTCCGAGGCATACTGCATGATGAGGCGGCCGGTCGAGGTTTCGCCGGTGAACGCGATCTTGGCGATGCGCTTGCTGGTGGCCAGCGGCTTGCCCGCCTCAAGGCCGAAGCCGTTGACGACGTTGAGCACGCCTTCCGGCAGGAGATCGGCGATCAGCTCTGCCAGAACGAGGATCGACATGGGGGTCTGTTCGGCAGGCTTGAGCACCACGCAATTGCCCGCGGCGAGCGCCGGGGCCAGCTTCCATGCCGCCATCAGGATCGGGAAGTTCCACGGGATGATCTGGCCGACGACGCCCAGCGGTTCGTGGAAGTGATAGGCCACGGTATCGTGATCGATTTCCGCAATGGAGCCTTCCTGCGCCCGCACGCAGGCCGCAAAATAGCGGAAATGGTCGATCGCCAGCGGAATGTCCGCCGCGGTCGTCTCGCGGATCGGCTTGCCGTTGTCGATGGTCTCGACCATGGCCAGCAGATCGAGATTCGCCTCCATCCGGTCGGCAATGCGCAGCAGGATGTTCGAACGTTCGGTGGAAGAGGTGCGTCCCCACGCATCCTTGGCAGCGTGGGCGGCATCAAGCGCCAGTTCGATGTCCTCTGCCGTGCCGCGCGCCACCTGGCAGACAACCTGCCCGGTAACGGGCGATACGTTGTCGAAATAGGCGCCGCGCACCGGGGCAACCCACTTGCCGCCGATGAAGTTGTCGAACTTTTCGCGAATAAGCGATGCGCCATTGAACTGGCTTAGGGCCTGCTGCAACATCCTCGGTTCTCCGGGTCGATTGTCGTTGAGATCGGTCCGGACCATGCGCCCGCTTCGTGGCAGCGCCAATAGTACCTTGGAATGATGCCGATGGCTGAAAGGATCACGCGCCGCCAGCGGCAAAGGCGGTCATGCACGGCGCCCGAAGGCTTCGCGCCAGCACGTGCCGTCCGTTCGGCCCGGTAGCGATTGCGCGCGTCGGCAACGGCTCCTGCCCCCGGCCTGAAATCGGTCACGCTTGCATTGCGCCGGGCCTTTGGGCCGGAAATGCCTGTCAGCGAGAGGCCCGCTTCACGGCCCGAAGCAGCACCGCTGCGAGAATCGCGAACGCCCCGCCCGTCACGAAGGTCGCCTGCGGGCCGAGCGTGTCCCAGAGGGCGCCCGCAGCCACGCTGGCCACCAGCATGGCAATACCCGTGGCCAGATTGAACAGCCCGAATCCGGAACCACGCAGGCTCTCCGGCACCGCGTCGGCCACAAGCCTGGCAAGGATCCCTTGCGTCAAGGCGAGATGAGCGCCCCACAGGGCTATGCCAGCAAAGGTGGGCATCAGACCGGAGCCAAGGCCCAGCAGCACATCGGCACCGACAAGGCAGGCAAGACCGCACAGCATTGGCATGAAAGGGTCTGCCCGGTCCGAGAGCCAACCTGCCGGATAGGCCCCAAGCGCATAGACGAGGTTCATCACGACCAGCACCAGCGGTGTCCATGCGAGCGGCAACCCCTCACCGTTCGCGCGCAAGACAAGAAACGCCTCACTGAAACGGGCCAGCGTGAACACGACCCCAAGCGCGACGATCATCCAGTATCGTCGGCCAAGCGTGCGCAGCCCGGACCGAGGCAGGGGGAAGGCCCCCTTGCTGCGCGAGGACGTCTGCGCCGGTTCGTCAACGCCGAACAGGACGAGCAAGACGGCAATGCACGCGGGGATGACCGCGATCCAGAAGATCAGCCGCATGTCGTCGGCCAGCGCCAGCATCATGGCAATGGCAGCAAGCGGCCCCAGGACCGCCCCGGCCGTATCGAGCGCCTGCCGCAGGCCATAGGCCCTTCCCCGCAAGGCAACCGGCGTCACGTCCGCAACAAGCGCATCGCGCGGCGCCCCGCGCAGGCCCTTGCCGACCCGGTCAGCAAATCTTGCCGCCAGAACCGGTGCCGGGGCACCTGCCAAGGCGAAGAACGGCTTTGACAGCGCACCCAAGCCATAGCCAAGCAGGATCAGCGGCTTGCGGCGGCCTATGCGATCGGAGACATACCCGGAAAACATCTTGGTGATCGAGGCCGTGGACTCGCCGATGCCGTCAATCAGGCCGACCATGGCAACGCTGGCGCCCAGCGTCGTTGTCAGGAACACGGGAAGCAATGCATGGATGATCTCCGAGGAAAGATCCATGAAGAGGCTTACCAGCCCCAGCGCCCATACGGTCCGGGGCATCCTTGCGCGGCTACCCCTTCCGGCCTTCATCACTTGACTGCCCTCCTGCAGGTCCGACCGGACCGCGCCAGATCGACGGAACGGCAAGGCCGAGGCCTTCGGCCCGTCCCGCACCAGCATCGGGGACGGCGGTAGCCATGGCAATACCGTGCCGGGACATGTTCCGGCAATCCGGCTGCGGTGAAGCAAGCCCTGCATGGCACAGCCACCGCGCACACCTTGGCCGGGCCGCCCCCCCGACATGCCCGCACCTGCTGCATCCCGAACGGTCAGCCAGCGGCTTGACGAAGCGAAGCCGGATTGGCAAAGGGCCTGACCACGGCAATGGATTTCTGCCGGGCCGCATGGCCGAACCGCCTTCACCCAAGGCTGATGATTCCTACCCGACGCCGTTATGGCACCAAGGGAGGAGTTGTGCGCGCTACTTTCGCAAACCTGTTTGCCAGTCTCAACTGGATGGCATTTGTCCGCACCCGGCACGATCACGCGATGTCGGTCATCCGCTGGCTGCTGATCCTTGCGCCGATGTCGGCCCTTGTCGGCTCGGTCTGCGCAGCCTTCCTGTGGAGCCTCGATGTCGCGACGCGCACCCGCTTTGCGCACCCTTGGCTGCTTTACCTTCTCCCTTTCGGCGGCGTTGCGATCGGCCTTCTCTATCACTGGCTGGGCCGTTCGGTCGAAGGCGGCAACAACCTGATCGTCGAGCAGATTCATGAGCCGGGCGGCGGTGTGCCGCTGCGCATGGCGCCGCTCATCTTTCTCGGCACGGTTGCCACCCACCTGTTCGGCGGCTCGGCCGGCCGGGAAGGCACCGCCGTGCAACTGGGCGGGAGCCTTGCCAGTGCCGTGGGCAAGCTTTGCCGGCTTGATGAAGGCGGCATGCGGATCCTGCTCATGGCGGGCATTGCCGCAGGATTTGGCGCGGTGTTCGGAACGCCGCTGGCCGGAGCCATCTTCGCGCTGGAAGTTCTCGCGATCGGGCGGGTCGAGTATGGCGCGCTTGTTCCCTGCCTTGTCGCAGCCGTGCTGGGAGACTGGACCTGTTCGCTGTGGGGCATCCACCACTCCGCCTACCAGATCGGATACCTTCAGGATGTGCCGGGCAAGGTCGGCATCGATGCGCTGCTGCTCCTCAAGGCCGCCATCGCCGGTGTGCTGTTCGGCCTTGCCGGGCTGGTCTTTGCCGAAGCCAATCACGCACTGTCCGCCCAGTTCAGGCGCTGGATTGCCTTTGCCCCCCTGCGCCCGCTGGTCGGCGGGGTGCTGATTGTCGCTCTGGTCTTCGTGTTCGACACGCGCGACTATCTTGGGCTCGGTGTCTGGGCGCCGGATCCCGCTGCCGCGACGATCGGGGGCTTCTTCGACAGGCCCGCCGACTATCACAGCTTCGCCTTGAAGATGCTTTTCACCATCGTCACGCTCTCGACCGGCTTCAAGGGTGGCGAGGTCACGCCGCTGTTCTTTATCGGTGCGGCTCTGGGCAGTGCACTGGCGGGCATCCTTGGTGCCCCGGTCAGCCTGTTCGTGGGGCTGGGCTTCGTTGCCGTCTTCGCGGGCGCGGCAAACACCCCGCTGGCCTGCACGATCATGGGGATCGAACTGTTCGGCGCCACGCATGGCGTGTACATCGCGACAGCCTGTTTCGTTGCCTACCTGTGTTCCGGCCACAGCGGCATCTATCTCTCGCAGCGCGTTGCGGTTCCCAAGACGGGCGAGGCTGCTGCATCCGATCTGACCTTGCGCCAGATTCGCGGCTTGCGGGCCATGCCGCAAACCAGATCCGGTGCCCGATCCGGGAAAACGCAATGACCACTGGCAGGACTTACACCCTCGATCGCGCCGAACTGGGGATGGTGCGCATCTATTTGCGACGCTCCGACAGGATCAGGAAACGCGGATGGTTCGGCCTGCGTTCGTCGATCGCCCTGCACCATCATCTGGTGGTCAAGGCCAGGGCCAACGGGATCCTGAATGCGGTGTCGCATCACACGCATTTCGGATACAGCAATCACGGCAGCATCGGCGCGGATGGCGCCGAATGGGTCGATCCGCAACTGACGATCTGCGTTGAACTGATCGGCGAATCGCATCAGCTTGAGACCTTCTGTCTCGACCATGGCGAGCTGCTGGACCACAAGGTCATCACCTACAAGCCGCTGGAACGCTGGCAGATTACCGACAAAGCCTGAGGCCGGTTAATCTGATCCCGCGCTCCCGCGACGATCAAGACGCACGACGCCCCGGCAAGGTTCATGGACCAACGCCCCGGCTTGGCGAACACACCGCGGAAGTTCTCGACGAACTGTTCGGCACCGCATGAAAGCAGGATGCGCCGGTCAGCCCGGCAGATTGTCAGCAATGGCTTGGGCTGCTTGCAGCAGGCGCTTGCCCAAGGTGTCTGCCCCGACCCGATCGATCACGCTGGCAATGCCAAGCGAGATGAGCGCATGGCTGACCCCCCCATTGCGGGCAAGCACCGGAGCGGCAACCACGGTCACGCCCGCGATGTAATTGCCCCGGTCAATGCCGAAGCCGCACGCGCGCGTTTCCTCGACTTGCCGCAACCATTCTTCGAAGTCAGGCGGATTGTCCCATCGCAGTGTGGCAAACTTCCTTTTCAGATCTTCCGGCCGATGCCCTCCGAAAGCCGCGATGCACCGGCCCGTGGCACTGATCAGCGCAGGAAAGCGGCTTCCGACCTCGGCGCTGAGCTGGAAGTTCCCTCCGCCGATGGCTGCCGCCACCAGAATGATGTGCTCCATGCCGACAACCTGCACACCCAGCATTGTCACGCCGAGGTCGCGCGCCATCCGGTCGAGCGAAGGCTGAGCAAGGGCTGCAAAGCCATTCCGGCGCAACCAGCCCCGCGCCAGCGTAAGGACTCCCGCTTCCAGACTGTATCGCTTGGTATTGTCGTCGAAGGCGACAAGCTCCTCGTCGACAAGCGCGCGCAGGACATAAAGGCAGGTTGATGGCACCAGCCCCAGTTCGCGCGCGATGGCATTGACGCCGAGAGGCTGCGCGCTCTTGCCAAGGAGCCTCAGAATGGCCGCAGCGCGCGAAATGGCAGGGGCTTTAACGTCGGCCATCAGAATCTCCTTATTCAACATGTCGAATAACATTCTGTATTTACAACGTCAAGCTGTGAGCGCATCAACGGCGGCATGAGACTCACCGACCTGACGAGCTTTGCCGATGCCCAGGCGCACGCTTCCGGCGATGCCCTGTGGCAGCTCTTTGACGGCAACCGCCAACAGCTCAACATCGCGCACGAGTGCATTCTTCGTCATGCCGACGGTTCCGGCAGGATTGCGGTCAGGATAGCCCACGCAGACGATCATCAGGGTGGCCGTGACGAGTGTCTCACCTTCGATCAGATTGCCGCCGATGCCGCCCGCTTTGCGCACTGGCTCGATGCCGCCGGCGTCCAGCCCGGCGATCGCATAGCCTTCATGCTCGAACCGTCGCTGCCCTTCTATGTCTGCCTTTTCGGAGCAATGCTCAGCGGGGCGATATCGGTGCCGCTGTTCACGCTGTTCGGACCCGATGCCCTGCAACTGCGCCTAAACGACTGCACGCCTGCGATACTGATAACAAACGCGCAGAAAGCCGATCTTGCCCGGCAGGTGACAGCCGACACCAAAATGCGCGTTATCGTGGCAGACCAGACATTTCTGGACGGCCTTGCCCCCTTCCCGCCCAGATATGCTGCCCGCACATCCGCAAGCGACATGGCCGTGTTCCAGTACACCAGCGGCACGACCCGCGAACTGCCTGAGGCCGTGAAACACAGTCACAAGACGATCGTCACGCTGATGTTCGCCGCGCTTTACGGCACCGGCATCCGTCCCGGCGACGCGTTCTTCTGCCCTTCGTCGCCGGCATGGGGGCATGGTCTCTGGCACGGCACGCTCGCACCGCTGGCACTGGGCGTTACGACGGGCACCTTCGCCGGGCGGTTCGATCCGGTCCGCCTGATGAAAGCCCTGTCAGACTACCGCATCACCAATCTGAGCGCCGCCGCCACCCACTACCGCATGATGAAGAACAGCGGCCGCAGCAAGGATTTCGCGTTCGGAATCCACAAGCTCTCCTTTACCGGCGAACCTATCGATCCGGTCACGCTTGACTGGATCGACGCGACTTTCGGCGCGCCCGCCTGTTCGATGTACGGCACGACGGAAATCGGTGTCGTGCTTGTGAACTATCCAGGCGCCCCGGATTTCAGGGTGAAGCCCGGTTCCCTGGGCAAGGCGATCCCCGGCCAGAAGCTTCAGGTCCAGCGCCCTGACGGCACCCCCTGCGATCCCGGCGAAGTTGGCGAACTGATGCTTTGGCGCGGCGGGGCATGGATGAGCACCAAGGATCGTGCCCGCATCGACGAGGACGGCTATTTCTACCATTGCGGCCGGGCCGACGACGTCATCATCTCCGCAGGATGGACAATGAGCGCGGTCGAGATCGAGGCGACACTGCTCAAGCACCCCGATGTCCTTGAAGCAGGCGTCATCGGCGTTCCCGATGACCAGCGCGGTCAGATCGTGAAGGCATTCATTGTCACGAACCGCCTGCCCGACGATGCCTTTGTGCGCGAGATGCAGGATTTCACCCGTGAACGGTTGGCCGCGCACGAGTTTCCGCGCGTCATCGAGTTCGTCAGCGAACTCCCCAAGACCCCGGCAGGCAAGGTCCACCGCAAGATGCTGCGCGAGCGCGAGGCCGCCGCCCTGGCCTGAGCTTCACCCCGGTGCCGCAAGCACCAATCGAGATACCCGCACAGGAGATGATACAGATGTCTGAAGTGGCTGAGTTACGGGAAGCCAGGTTTCCCAAGATCACCGAGGAAGGGCTTGCCGACCTGCGCAGCCGCATCGGCGTGAAGATCGAAAATACGGTCGAGCCATGGAATTACGAAGCCACGCGCGATGCCATCCGTCACTATGCCCACGGCATCGGCGACGACAATCCTCTCTGGTGTGATCCGGAATACGCGGCAAAGACCAAGTATGGCACCATCGTCGCTCTTCCGAGTTTCCTCTTTACCACGAGCCGGATCATCTCCGGCTATTGTGGGGGGCTGTCGGGTGTTCATGCAATGTGGGCCGGTGCCGACTGGACATGGCACAAGCCGGTCCTGCGCAACGACACGATCCGCACCGAGGCCTATCTCAAGGACCTGGTGGAACACCAGACCCGTTTTGCCGGGCGTTCGTTCCAGCAGATCTACCATGTGGACTTCTACAACCAGCATGGCGATCTGGTGTGCGAGGCCGATAGCTGGGTCTTCCGCACCGATCGCGACGAGGCTCGGGAGAAGGGCACGAAATATACCGAGGCTCGCGGCCGCGTGGAACCGTTCACGGATGAACAGCTCGAAGAATGGGGCAAGCTTTACGCAAACGAGAAAATCCGCGGTGCAACGCCCCGCTACTGGGAGGATGTGAACGTCGGCGACGAACTGCCGCGGATGATGAAGGGGCCGATGACTGTGACCGGCTTCATCTGCTACGCGCAAGGCTGGGGCGGCCTTTATATCCGCGCCAACAAGCTGGCGTGGAAGCTTCAGCAGGCACATCCCGGTCTGGGCATCAAGAACCGTTTCAATGTCCCCGATTGCCCGGAGCGCGTGCACTGGGATGAAGCCTTCGCGCTCGAAGTCGGGGCGCCGGGTGCCTATGACTATGGCCCGGAGCGCAATTCCTGGCTCACCCACCACATAACCAACTGGATCGGTGACGACGGCTTCCTGCACAAGTCCAAATGTCAGATCCGGCGCCATAATCCCGATGGCGACGTGATCTTCATCGACGGCAGCGTGATCCGCAAGTTCGAGGAGAACGGCAAGAAGTATGTCGAGATCCAGCAGCAGGCGACAACCCACCGCGGCGAGGTTTCCGCCTTCGGCACCGCCGTTGCGGAGCTGCCCAGCAAAAGCTGAACCAGATCAGACCGCAGGGACTAATGTTCGGGGGGAGCGTTCCGGCAGCACAGGGCATCGCCTGGTGCTGCCGGACGCTTTGACTGGGTCCTGCTGATGCAGCGTCAGGGCGATGTTGCAAGGAGCTCACTCCTTCCGGCATGACACCTGCAGCTTCGAAAGATTATCCCTCTCGCCAAAGGCTCGGGAGAACATTGAAGTGGATTTCCAGTTTACCGCTGACCAGCAGAACATCCGCGACGCAATCCTGAAGCACTGCTCGCAATTCCCGGATGACTACTGGCTGGAACAGGATCAAAAGGGCGAGTTCCCCGAGGATTTCTACCGCTCGCTGGCGGATTCGGGGTGGCTGGGCATCGCAATGCCCGAACGCTTCGGCGGCGCGGGCCTCGGCATCACCGAAGCTGCCATCATGATGCAGGCCATTGCTGAAAGCGGCGCCGGGATGAGCGGTGCCTCTGCCGTGCACATCAACATTTTCGGGCTGGAGCCGTTGATCCTGTTCGGTACCGAAGAACAGCAGCAGCGTGCAATCCCGAACATCGTCTCGGGAACTGACAAGGCCTGCTTCGCCGTGACGGAACCCAACGTCGGTCTCAATACCACGCAGCTAAAGGTGCGGGCAGAGCGCAGGGACGGCGGCTATCTGGTCAACGGCGAGAAGATCTGGATCTCGACGGCGCAGGTGGCCAACAAGATGCTGCTGCTGGCCCGCACGACACCGCTTGACCAGATCACGCGCAAGACGGACGGGCTTTCGCTGTTCTATACCGACTTCGATCGCGCCAAGATCGAAACCCGGCTGATCCACAAGATGGGCCGCCATGCGGTCGATTCCAACATGCTGTTCATCGAGGATTTGTGGGTGCCCGAAACCGACCTCATTGGCGAGGAAGGACAGGGTTTCCGCTATATCCTCGAAGGGCTGAATCCCGAACGTGTGCTGCTGGCCGCCGAAGCCATCGGCCTTGGCCGCGCGGCGATCAGGAAGGCTGCCAAGTATGCGAAGGAACGCATCGTCTTCAACCGCCCGATCGGCCAGAATCAGGGCATCCAGCACCCGCTGGCCAAATGCTGGGCACAGCTTGAAGCCGCCAACCTGATGACGATGAAGGCCGCCACCCTGTTCGACAGGGGCGAAGATTGCGGCGTGGAAGCGAATACCGCCAAGTATCTGGCGGGAGAGTTCGCTTTCGAGGCCTGTCACACCGCGATGCTTTCGATGGGCGGCATGGGCTATGCGCAGGAATATCATGTCGAGCGTTATCTGCGCGAAAGCCTGATCCCGCGCACTGCGCCGGTCAGTCCGCACATGATCCTGAACTTCCTTGCCGAGAAGGTTCTCGACCTTCCGAAATCCTATTGAGGATACTGCGGATGAAGCCGATGAAAATGCGCTCGTGGCTGTTTGCCCCCGGCGACAGCGAGAAGAAGATGGGCAAGGCCCTGGCCAGCCCCGCCGATGTCGTCATCCTTGATCTGGAAGACGCGGTGGCAAACGAGGCCAAACCGCTCGCCCGCGCGATGGTTCGCAGCTTTCTGGACGCCAACGCCGACGATCGTGCGCGCATCTGGGTGCGGGTCAACCCGCTTGACGGCACGCATACGCTTGATGATCTGGTGGCCATCATGCCGGGCAGGCCGGGTGGGATCATGCTTCCCAAGGTCTATGGCCGCGCAGATGTGGATTTGCTCGACAACTATCTGACCGCATTCGAGGCGATGCACGGGATCGAGCGAGGCTCGACACCCGTGATCGTGCTCGTCACCGAAACTGCCGAAGGCATGTTCCACACCGGCAGCTACAAAGGCGCGCCGCGCGTCATCGCCTTGACCTGGGGTGCGGAAGATCTGGCCGATTCCATCGGAGCCAGCAGCAACCGCAATGCCGATGGCAGCTATGGCTTCACCTACGAACTCGCTCGAAGCCTGACGGTGCTGGGCGCAGCCACGGCAGGCGTTGCCGCGATCGAAACGATCCAGGGCGATTTCCGGGATCTCGAAGGTCTGCGCCTGCGCGCCCAGAAGGTTCGGCGCGATGGCTTTCGCGGGATGCTGGCCATCCACCCGGCGCAAGTGGACGTCATCAACGCGGCCTTCACTCCGGGAGAGGAGGAACTGGCCGATGCGCGCGAGATCGTCGCACTGTTCGAAGCCAATCCCGGCGTCGGCGCAATCGGCTGGAAAGGCGGAATGCTGGACCGGCCCTATCTTTCGCGCGCCAAGGCCCTGCTGGCGCAGGCAGGCGAGTGATGGCGGCAGACGTCACGCGCGAAACGCTTGATCTAACGGCCTTGCTCCGACCCGGCGACCGTATCGTCATGGGGCAGGCTTGCGGCGAGCCATCCGTTCTGGTGGATGCGCTGATCGAGCAGGGTTCGGCCATTCCCGGCCTTTCGCTGTTTATCGCGACGAGCTTTTCGGGCGCATTCACCCCGGAAACAGCTGCCAGCTTCGCCCTTTCCAGCATGGGCGCAATCGGTCAGTTGCGAATGATGGCTCGGGGCGGTCAGCTTTCGATCATTCCCTGCCACGTAAGCCAGGTCGGCCCGCTGATCGAAGCGGGCGTGATCGGCTGCGACGTGGCGATGATCCAGGTCAGCTCGCCGGACGAAAACGGCAATCACAGTTGCGGCCTGATCTCGGACCATGTCCGTGCCGCGGCGGTGAAGGCACGCGTGGTCATTGCCGAAGTCAACGAGGCCGTGCCCTACACCTTCGGCGAGACGCTCCATTCCAGCGAAATCGACGTGGCGGTTCACTGCAACCGCGCACCTGTCGAAGTGCCGCCAGCGTCCGTCACCGCCACCGATGCGGCCATAGCGCGTCACTGTGCGGATTTCATCGGAGATGGCGCCGTCATCCAGACCGGTGTCGGCGCCGTGCCCGACGCCATCCTGCGTCTGCTGCATGACCGCAAGGATCTGGGCGTGCATTCCGGAATGCTGGGCGATGGCCTTGCCGATCTGGTAGAGGCCGGCGTCATCACGAACGCGCGCAAGGAGATCGACCCCGGCATCTCGATCAACGGCGCCCTGATCGGCACGCGCAGGCTCTATGACTTCGCTCATCGCAATGCCGCGGTGCGCATGTGTCCTGCCAGCTATACGCATGATGCCGCCGTGCTTGCGCGGCTTTCGCGCTTTGTTTCGCTCAATTCGGCACTGGAGGTCGATCTGACCGGGCAGGTCAATGCCGAAGCATCGGGCAGTGTCTATCTGGGCGGCACTGGAGGACAGGTGGATTTCGTGCGGGCCGGTGCGCGTTCTCGCGGCGGTCACGCACTGATCGCATTGTCGGCAACCGCCAAGGCCGGGACCGTCAGCAAGATCGTGCCTGCACTCAGCGGCCCTGTCACCACGGCGCGCAGCGAGGTCGACGTGATCGTGACCGAGTTTGGTGCGGCAGAGCTGAAGGGGCGCAGTCTGGCCCAGCGCGCCAAAGCGCTCGTCGGCATCGCCCATCCTGATTTCCGCGAGGCGCTCGACCGGGAAGCCCATACCATTGCGAAGCGAGGATACTGAATTGTCCGATGCTGCAACCTATGCCCTCACCGACGAAGGCATCGCCATCATCACCATAAACCGGCCAGAACAGCGCAATTGCCTGAGCCGCGAAGTGCGCGAGGCCCTGCGCACGGCATGGTCGCGGTTCGAAGCGGACGAGACAGCCCGTATCGCCATTCTCACGGGCAGCGGGGAGAAGGCTTTCTGTGCAGGCGGCGATCTGAAGGAAATGGTCGAAACCGGCCTGAGAACCCCGCCGCGCGACATGTTCCCGGTGCCTTACGAGAACCTGCGGCTTACCAAACCGACGATTGCCGCCGTAAATGGTGCGGCCTTCGCCGGTGGCTGGATGATCGCGCAAGCTTGCGACCTGTGCGTTGCCAGCAGCAACGCCCAGTTCGGCATCACCGAAGTGCGCGTGGGGCGCGGCTCGCCATGGTCCGCACCGCTTATCCACATGATCCCGCAGCGCATCTACATGGAGATCGTGCTCACCGGAAAGCCCGTCAGCGCCGCGCGCGCCTATGAGATCGGATTGGTCAACCGGCTGTGCGAGCCGGGAGAAGCGCTCACCTGCGCCATCGAACTGGCCCGTGAAGTATTGGCAGGTGCGCCGCTTTCTGTTGCAGCTGCGCGCGAAACGGTGATGCTCGCCACTGAAATGGGCCGTTCCGCCGCACTCGATGCTGCCTACGCGGTCCATGAGAAGGCTTACAACAGCGAGGATGCGCAGGAAGGACCAAGAGCCTTTGCCGAGAAGCGCAAGCCGCAGTGGAAGGGCCGCTGACAGACGCTTGGCAAAGCTCCTCGCGGCCCGGCGAGCTGCCAAGGAAGCCGTCGTGACCTGCGCGGCCGACGGGGTGATAACTGAAGCCTTACGGCTTGTTACACCGCCAGCATCGATCCGGCAAGGAAGGGAGCGCAGCAGGCGTCGCCATCGTGACAGCATAGCCAATGGCTTTGATTTCGATGGCGACCGGGGTTTTGTCGATCAGGAGCCGTTCAATCTGCGCTTTCGGACGACCATCCGCAAAGCATTCGGCAAAGGTGTGCGAGCGCGCACCTCAGGCGTGCCGAGATCGGGCTGCCTGCGATAGTCGTGATGTTCATAACCCATGGGATCGTCACTCCGCCGCCTCCTGCGCCCCTGCCACCCCGAAATCCTGCGGGAAGTTGCGCAAGGCCGACAGCACCGGATAGGGCGTGAAGCCGCCCAGCGCGCAGAGCGAGCCGAACTTCATCGTC